>NZ_CP095053.1:1941935-2581653 GCF_022921095.1 Hymenobacter aerilatus | reverse complement strand
CTAGGTCGGCAATCAGGTCTTCGGCATCTTCCAAGCCTACTGACAGGCGCACCAGGCTATCGGCTACGCCGGCCGCACGACGCTGGTCTACTGGCGTCGATTTGTGTGTCATGGTGGCTGGGTGGCAGAGCAGGCTCTTGGCTCCGCCCAGGCTTTCAGCTAGTTTGAAGTATTTGGTGCTGGTAACCAAATTGATAGCGGCTTCCTGCGTGTCTTCTTTCAGCTTGAGGGCAACGATGCCACCAAAGCCTTTTGGCTGCTGCTTTTTCGCTACAGCATGGTTGGGGTGCTCTTCCAGGCCAGGGTAGTACACAGCCGCTACCTCGGGACGAGTTTGCAAGAACTGTGCAACTTTCAGAGCCGAAGCGCTGTGCCGCTCAATGCGCAGCGGGAGCGTTTCCAGTCCGCGAATCACCAAAAAAGAATCAAACGGCCCCAGAATACCACCCGATGCGTTCTGAATAAACTTCAGTTGCAGCGCAATTTCTTCGGTTTTAGCCACTACTAGGCCCGCAATCAGGTCAGAGTGGCCGCCCAGGTACTTAGTGCCGCTGTGTACCACAATGTCGGCGCCCAGGTCGAGGGGCTGCTGCAGGATAGGCGAGGCGAAGGTGTTGTCCACGCACAGCCAGGCGTTGTTGGCATGGGCAATGTCGGCAATAGTGGCAATGTCCGACACTTTCAGGGTAGGGTTGGAAGGTGATTCCAGCCACACCAGTTTGGTTTTGGGCGTGATGGCCGCCGCTACATTGGCCGGATTGGCCGTATCACAATACACGATATCGATGCCCAAACGACGATACACGTGCTCAAACAGGCGGAAAGCGCCGCCATACAGATCATCAATGGCCACAATCTGGTCGCCGGCCGAGAGTAGTTTCACCACGGCATCAATGGCGGCCAGGCCGCTGGCAAACGCGTAGCCGGCGTGGCCGTTTTCGAGGGTAGCTACCAGCTTTTCCAGTGTACAGCGGGTAGGGTTGCCGGTGCGGGCGTAGTCGTAGCCCTTATTTACGCCGGGCGCTTCCTGCACGAAGGTGGAAGTCTGGTAGATCGGCACGGCAATAGAGCCGGTCAGTTCATCAACGGGAATAGAGTGGAGGAGGCGGGTTGCAGCTTGCATGGTTGAATGACGTTTGCGTTGAAAAATGGACGTAAACGCATCCCTTCAGCCAAAACACTTCATCAAGATTTCTCACCGGAAGGGCATAAAAAAAAGCTCTTCCGATAAGTCAGAAGAGCTAGCATCGTCTGCAGTCGATGAGCATCTTGTAACTTATCTTCTTCCAATTCAGCCGTAGCTGAGTCAGAACAGGATTTAGCACCTTGTAGTCCTGCTACCGGTTGCTAAGGCATCTTCGGGCCTGTCCCTCCGCCTTTCTTGATAAGTGCTCCGTTTCGGGAGCGGTAGTGCAAATATACGGCGCAAATAATTCAATGCAAGCCCAACGCCTATTTTTTACTCAATTAGGTGAAAAGAGTATTCTCGCTAAATGCCCGTTGCGTTGAAATATTGATAGGAAAACAGGGTGTTTCTGCGTGTTCTGTTAAATTATTGCCTAGTTTGAGCCCGCGCTGACCAAAAACACCTGTACGTACTCATGAATATTCGCAAACTCCTCGTTGCTAACCGGGGCGAAATTGCCATCCGCGTGATGCGGGCTGCTACTGAACTAGGCATCACTACGGTGGCCGTGTATACCTTCGAGGACCGCTACTCTCTGCACCGCTACAAGGCCGACGAGGCCTACCAGATAGGCGAGGACGACGACCCCCTGAAGCCCTACCTTGATATTGAAGGCCTGTTGCGCGTAGCGAAGGACAACGGCGTAGATGCCATCCACCCCGGCTACGGCTTCCTGAGCGAAAATGCTACCCTGGCCCGGCGCTGCGGCGAGGAAGGTATCATCTTCGTAGGGCCGCGCCCCGAGGTGATGGAAGCCCTTGGCGACAAAGTGCGCGCCAAGGAAGTGGCCCTGCGTGAGCAAGTGCCCATTATTCAGAGTAGTGAAGAAGAACTGAACGACTTTGAAACGGCCCGGACTGAGGCCAACCGTATCGGCTACCCCGTGATGCTGAAGGCTGCCTCGGGCGGCGGGGGTAGGGGCATGCGCGTCATCCGCGACGATGACCAGCTGGAAAAAGGCTTTTTCGAGGCCCGCAACGAGGCTCTAAAAGCCTTCGGCGACGATACCGTGTTCCTGGAAAAGTTTGTGGAGCAGCCCAAGCACATTGAGGTGCAGGTAGTGGCCGACGCTTACGGCAGCGTGACGCACCTCTATGAGCGTGACTGCTCCGTGCAGCGCCGCTTTCAGAAGGTAGTAGAGGTGGCGCCCGCGCTAGGCCTGGCTGAGGAACTACGCGAACAGCTCTATGACTACGCCCTGCGCTTGGCCCGCGCTGTGAACTACAACAACGTGGGCACAGTGGAATTTTTGGTGAAGCCGGAAGCGGGCGAGATTTACTTCATTGAGGTTAACCCGCGCATTCAGGTAGAGCACACCGTCACGGAGATGGTGACGGGCGTCGACCTCATCAAAACCCAGCTCTATATCGCGTCGGGTTACCACTTGCAGGACCCCGAAATCAACCTCGATCCGCAGGTGCGGCCCCGCATCACGGGCTTTGCCTTGCAGTGCCGCCTCACCACCGAGGCCCCCGAAAACGACTTCAAGCCCGATTATGGCACCATCGTGGCCTACCGTTCGGCGGGCGGTTTTGGTATTCGCCTCGACCAGGGCTCGGTGTACCAGGGCGCCAAGATTCTACCGTTTTTCGACTCGCTGCTGGTGAAGGTGTCGGCGCAGGCGCCTACCCTTAAGGAGGCCGCCGAACGGATGCTGCGCACCCTGTGGGAGTTCCGGATTAGGGGCGTGCGCACCAATATTCAGTTTTTGCAAAATATCGTATCGCACCCTGATTTCCAGAATGGTAGCGCTACGGTTGACTTTATCAAAGACCACCCCGAACTGTTTAAGTTTGAGGTGCGTCAGGACCGCGGTACTAAGCTGCTGAGCTTCTTAGGCGACATCATCGTGAACGGCAACCCCGACGTGCACGGTGCCCAGGACCCGGCCCGCGACATGCCCAAGCCCAAGCTGCCCCACTACGACGCTACCGCGCCCTATCCCCCCGGTACCAAAAACCGCCTCACCGAGCTGGGGCCGGAGGGCTTTGCCAAGTGGCTGCGCGAGGACAACCTCATTCACTACACCGATACCACCCTGCGCGACGCCCACCAGAGCCTGCTGGCCACGCGTATGCGCACGTTTGATATGCTGAAGGTGGCCGAGCGCTTCGCCAAGCAGCACCCCCAAGCGTTTTCGCTGGAGTGCTGGGGCGGTGCCACCTTCGATGTAGCCCTACGCTTTCTGCACGAAGACCCCTGGGAGCGCCTGGCCAAGCTGCGTGAGGCCGTGCCCAACATTCTGTTGCAAATGCTGATCCGGGGTGCCAACGGCGTGGGCTACAAGGCCTACCCCGACAACCTGGTAGAGCGCTTCGTGCAACAGAGCTGGGAAACCGGTATCGACGTGTTCCGCATTTTCGACTCGCTGAACTGGATGCCGGGCATGGAGAGCTGCATCCGGTTTGTGCGCGAGAAAACGCAAGGACTGGCCGAGGCCAGCATCTGCTACACGAACGACCTGCTGGACCCACAGAACAAGAAGTACAACCTGGACTACTACCTGCGCCTAGCCAAGCAAATTGAAGATGCTGGCGCCCATATCCTCTGCATCAAGGACATGGCGGGCCTCTTGAAGCCCTACGCTGCCCAGGAGCTAATTGCGGGCCTGCGCGACACCGTGAGCCTACCCATCCACCTGCACACCCACGACACCAGCAGCCTGCAAGCTGCTACCTACCTCAAGGCCGTAGAGGCCGGCGTAAATGTGATTGATGTAGCCTTGGGTAGCCTTTCGGGTCTCACTTCGCAGCCCAACTTCAACGCCACGGTGGAAATGTTGCGCCACACGCCCCGCCACCGCGAGTTTGATCAGCAGAGCCTCAACGAGTTCAGCAACTATTGGGAAGGCGTGCGCACGTACTACCAGCCGTTTGAATCGGGTCTGAAAGCTGGGTCGGCCGACGTGTTTCAGCACGAAATTCCTGGTGGGCAGTATTCCAACCTACGTCCGCAGGCCGCGGCTCTGGGCCTGGCCGATAAGTTTGAGCTGATTAAAAAGACGTTTGCCGACGTGAACCAGCTGTTCGGCGACATCACGAAGGTGACACCGTCCTCGAAGGTAGTAGGCGATATGGCCCTGTTCCTAGTATCGAACAACCTGACCACTCAGGACGTGTGGGACAAAGGCCAGACGTTGAACTTCCCCGAATCGGTGCAAAGCCTGTTCCGCGGCGACATTGGGCAGCCCGAGGGTGGCTGGCCCGAGGGGTTGCAGGAAATCATCCTGAAAGACCAGCAGCCGTACACCGACCGCCCGAACGCCCATCTGGAACCCATCGACTTTGATGCGGAATGGAAGGCGTTCCAGGAAAAATTTGGGCCGGGCGTGGAGTTTACGGATTTGCTTTCCTACTTGCTCTATCCTAAAGTGTTCGAGCAGTACTGGGCGTTTGTGCAGGAGTACGGTGACGTGTCGGTGGTGCCTACACGGCTGTTTTTCTACGGTATGCAGCCCGGCGAGGAAAGCATCATCGACATTGCCCGAGGCAAGAGCATCATTGTGAAGTTCCGCTCTTTGGGCATTGCCAACGACGAGGGCAAGCGTACCGTGTTCTTTTCCATCAATGGCGAAACCCGCAACCTGGAAGTGCGCGACCGGTCGGTGGAAGTGAAGAAGGTCCAAAACGCCAAGGCCGACAAAGCCAACCCCCGCCAAGTAGGTGCGCCGCTGCAAGGGTTGTTGTCGCGCGTGCTGGTGAAGCCTGGTGAGGAAGTGAAGCGCAACGCGCCGCTGTTCATCATCGAGGCCATGAAAATGGAAACCACCATCACGGCCCCCGACGATACCACCGTGGAAGCCGTAACGCTGGAAGAAGGCACCCTCGTGAATGCCGACGATTTGGTGCTGACGCTGGGGTAAGAGGTATTGAGTTAAAAAGCGTCTGTCATCCTGAGCGAAGGTCCTTCGCTCAGGATGACAGACGCTTTTTAACTCAATACCTCTTTACTCTGGAGCTGTACCGGCATGAAATTGTGCCACCACTTGCGTACCGGCGGGGGCACCTAGTAGGCGCAGCGTGTCGCCGGCGAGTTGGTAGCGGGTAGTGCCCTCGAGGGCGCTTATGTAGCGGCTTTCCAACGCCAAGCGCGGGCATGCCATTTTGGTGGACATGAGCGGTGAGAAGCTCAGCTGATCGTTGGCGGCGAGAGTGAAGCGGCCCCGAAAGCGGTTGCAGCCGGCTTGCCCTTGGGCGCTGTTGCTGCTGTCGGCACTCAAGGTAAGGTATAGCTCCTGGCTGTCTGCGGGAGTAGTCACGGCTGAATTGCCTAGTTGGTGAAGCACCCAGTACGTGCCGCGGAGGGGCGTTGCAGCGGTAGCAGGTGTCTGGTTGGTTTCGGCCGGCTCGCGGGTGGCGCAGCTGCCAAGCAACGCCGCGGTGGTTATAGTAGTGAAAAGCAGAGGGATGCGCATGGAATAGTAAGAAAAAAGCAAAGAATGAGCAGCAAACATAAAACTTTGTGGGCAGCTGCTTATCTATGTATACAAACGGGGTAGACCACTGCATACTGCCAGAAAAGCAGAACCGTTAGAGCCAACGTCGGAACATTCTCTTTATTTAAAAATTAGAATCATTATGCAGTACGCAACTACACAGTGGGCAGTTCGTTGGGGCGGAGTCGCGGCCGTCTTGTTGGGGTTGGCAATGCAACAAAGCAAGGCGCAGGTGAGCCAGGTGCCGACGAGCGGCAGCGGCGTGATGGCCCAGGAGAACATCAACTCTATTGTGCGCGGGGGCCAGGGTTATACCGTTGATACGCGCTATCAGGGACTGGTAGGTTCACCCTACGCCATTGCCCGCTGGCTGCCGGCCGTCGTCACCACCGACCACGATGTGAAACTGCAACCTGTGTTGCTGAAATACGATGTGGTGCAGCAGCTCCTCTACGCCCGTCAGCCTGCCCGCACCGACTCGATGTTGCTGAACGAAAACCGCGTGAAAAGCTTCGTGCTGACGGATGCCGGTGGCTCTATCCCCGAGCGGCGCTTTCGGCGCTTCGCGGAAGCCCCGAATCCAGCGCAGGGCCGCGAGTTTGTGGAGGTGCTGCATGAGGGCAAGTATACGGTGCTCAAGCAGTACCAAAAGAAAATGGAGCAAGCCAGCTACAAAGGCGCCTATAGCCAAGACAAACGCTACGACGAGCTAGTGACCAAGGAAACATACTACCTGTGCCGGCCCGATGGCACAGTAGTTCCTATCACCAAACTCACACTGAAAGCGTTGCAAAGCGCGGCGCCGGAGCTAACGTCCAAATTGAAAAGCGAAGCCGACCGCAACCGGAGCATGGGCAAATCGGAGGCTGACCTGATGGTGCTGATGCGGGTAGTGGATCCGGCTGGGTAGGGAAGGAGAGGCGCATTATATTGCGTCTTTTGTAGTTCACCTACCACTCAGTTGCAGAACCTAGTGCAAAGCAGTAAGCTTGCTTCATGAAACACCTTCTTCTCTTAACGGCTGGCTTGCTGATTGGCTTTTCATCTACTGCCCAAAAGCAACCGGCTGTATCGGCGGCTACCGTGGAGCGCGTGGCCCGCACTCTTACGGCCGACGATATGGGCGGCCGCCCCAGCGCCGGCCCCGGCAACCTGAAAGCCGGCCAGTTTCTGGCGGCTGAATTCAAGCGCATCGGACTAAAGCCGTTGCCTGGTCAAAGCGGATTTTTGCAGGAGTTTGAGGCCTATGAGGCACAAGCCACCGCCCGCACAGCTACCCTAAATGGGGCAGACCTGCCCGCAGATAACATTGTGCTGGTTTCAGGCCGGCCGCAGGTCAGCTGGACCAATGCCGATGCCGGAGTGCGTACCGTTGTGGTCGGCGCTCAAGACAACCTGTACCAAGTGGTGCGGCCGCTGCTAGACCTGCACGAAGACGCCGTGGTGGTGGTAGACCCTACCCATCAGGCGCCGTTTAAGCGGTTGTTGGGGCTGAACCGCGGCTCTGTGAAAGGCCAGAAGCCAGCGGAACATGCCGTTGTTATGTTGCTGGCCACTACACCGTTAAATAGTGAGGCGCCTACCTATGCCGTTACGGGCGCTACCACTATCCGGCCGATAGCCATGCGCAATGTGGTAGGAGTGCTACCCGGCCGCGACAAAAAACTGGCCCCAGAAATGGTGGTCTTCTCGGCGCACTACGACCACCTGGGCATTATCAAAGCCGTAGCCGGCGACTCCATCGCCAACGGCGCTGACGACGATGCCAGCGGTACTACAGCCGTGGTAGCCCTGGCTGAGTACTACAAGAAACAGAAGAAAAACGCCCGTACGCTGGTGTTTGCAGCTTTCACGGCTGAGGAGATAGGTGGGTTCGGCTCGCAGTATTTCTCTCGCCAACTCGACCCGGAGAAGGTGGTGGCTATGTTCAACATTGAGATGATTGGCAAAATAGCGAAGTTTGGCCCCAACACGGCCTTCATCACCGGCTATGAGCGCAGCAACTTTGGCCCGCTGCTACAACAGAACCTACAAGGTTCGCCCTTCCGTTTCGAACCCGACCCCTACCCCGAGCAAAACCTATTCTACCGCTCCGACAACGCTACACTAGCAAAACTAGGCGTACCGGCCCATACCATCAGCACCGACCAGATTCCGACGGATAAGCTCTACCACTCCGTCGATGATGAAATTGAGAGCCTGGATTTAAAGAATATGACGGCTGTCATTAACGCTATTGCCCGCAGCGCCACCGGCATTATATCGGGCCAGCAAACCCCTACACGTGTAGCGAAGGAGTAGACGGTAAGATAACGAGTAAAGGGGGTGTCATCCTGAGTGCAGCGAAGGACCTTCTCACGTACGAACTAAGTCATTGGTACGACCGTCGTTCGAATGAAGAAGGTCCTTCGCTGCACTCAAGATGATACCCCCTTTACTCGTTATTTACCTCTTCACTTTTTCACTATTTCGGTAGCCGCACGCTTAATCCAGCGCCTATCTGCGGGGCGGCACGGCCTGCACGCCAAGTATTTCCGGCATTCAGATCAAGGCGCAGGCCAGGGAGGAGGCGCCAGTACAAGCCGCCCGTGAGGCCCGGCTGCCAGCCATAGATGCGCTGCCAGAAAGTATACGTTTCGGCGAAAAAGCCGATGGTGGGCAGAATAGCTCCATTCAGCGCTAAGGTGCCCAAGTAGTGTCCTTGGCTGGTGCCCTCGGCCCGGAAGCCGCGCTGCCGAAAGCCCACGTTGGCCTCCAGGCCGTAGCGCTGGCCCAGCTGCTGCGATACCAGCAAGCGGGCTGCCGGCTCGTAGGTTTGGTTAGGGTAGGATGCGTCGCCGGTGGGTAGGGTCAGCTCGGTAAGCAGTACCACCTGAGAGCGAGCATCTTGGTTGCTGGAAGCGAGGAACTTAGCTCCTACTGTGAGCGGGGCAAAGCCGCTGGAGTAAGAGGGTAGGGTAGGCAATGGCGCATCGCCGACAGGGGTAGGAGCGGATACGCTCGCTAAATACCCTTGCGAAGCCCGAAGCTCTATGTGGTTGAAAAAGCCTACCCGCAGCAGCGCCGACGACAACGTGCGGCGCGGGCCCAAGCCATCTGGCGGCGCGTAACGCAAAGTCCCCAGTTCCACCTGCACCTGGCCGGGATGCAGCATACTGGTCGTAACGGTCTGGCCCGGACGGTCGGGGCGGAGGTTGCGGATAAAAGGCGTATCCGCATTTTCTACAGGGTCGGAGGGGAGGTTCTGGGCCAGGGTGCGGGCCGGACCAGCAAGCAGAAGCAAGCCGGTAGCCGTCAGCAATATGGTCGTGCGCATAGCTCCCGACACGCCCGCGCCGTGGAAAGTTCAGCTTCTCATAGAATGGTGAATTTGTGAAGTAAAAGCGCCTGTCATCCTGAGCTTGCGAAGGACCTTCTCACGCAAGAACAATTCGTTGTTACGAAAGTAGTTCTGACATGATAAGGTCCTTCGCAAGCTCAGGATGACAGGCGCTTTTACTTCACAAATTCACCATTTCACCACTCACCACCTACTGCGCTTGCTGGATTTCCTGCGCGGCTTTTTCAAGGTCTTGTTTGGCCTGGGTAGCCGTAGCGCCGGTTTTACGCTGCTGCACATCACCCAGCAAACCCAGTACCGCTTGGTCGATGCCGTATTGCTTGTACTTGATGCCCAACTCCTTCACACGGGTGAGGGCCGCATTGAAGATGGCCGGATCGGTGGTGCGCACCATTACCTCATCCAAAGCTTCCAGCATGTTGATGCGTTGTTGCGCACCCGCTTCATCAAACTGCGCCTGAATATAGGGCCACTGGCTGGCGTCGCCGTATTTGGCATACACTTCGGTAATGGCTTGCGTGAGGGCCCCACGGCTATCGGCCTCCAATGATTTGGCACGGCTCAGGGCCACGGCAGGCTTGGTCAGGCTCAGGCCGTTGAGGGCCGCCCCCTGTACATTGTACGACTGGTTGTCAAGGTACTTTTCGTACAGATTCTGGTCACGCTTATCGTTGAGGGTAGCGAGGCTGCTGAGCAATGCGGCCTGCACGGCAGTTTCCTTTTCCTGGCTGAGCTGCTTGCGCAACAGGGCGGGCGCTTTCTTGCGCAGATCAGCATTTTTCAGGTCCAGAGACTGGGCAGCGGCCAAGCGCAGACCGTAGAATTTGTCGTTGAGAGCCGAGAACAACAGGGTGCGGGCGGCAGCATCTTCCTTCTGGCGCGACTGGGCCGCTACCAGCGCCTCGCGCCGGTCGAGATACAGGGGCGCGTGCTGGTATTGGTACACATAGGCGCTAAACGGCTTGTTGTCGGTTTTCTGCCAGAGCGTCATTTTGGTGGCATCCACGTTCACCAGCTCAGGCTGGCCAGCAGCAGCAAAACGGAACGTTTGCGTGCCTTCCGTCATCAACACCTGATGGCGCTCGGCCTTACCCTTCACATACACATCAATAGCCAGGGGTAGGATGAACTTTTGCCCTTCCTGCGTTTGCTTGATAGTGACACTCTGCTGTTTGGTGGCTGCATCCCAGCCGTAGTCGATAGTCACTACGGGATGGCCGGCGCCGAAGTACCACTGGTTGAAAAACCAGTTCAAATCCTTACCCGACATAGCCTCGAAGGCCAGGCGTAGCTGGTGTGCTTCGCCGTTGCCGAACTTGTTGTCGGTGAGATATTTGGTGAGGGATTTGAAGAAGACGTCGTCGCCGAGGTAGGTGCGCAGCATATCCAGAATAGCACCGCCCTTTTGGTAGGTCACGCCATCAAACATGTCTTCTTTGTCGGCGTAGTGGAAGCGCACGAGGTCCTTCTGGGCATTGCCGGGGCCGCTGAGGTAGCGCCGGATATAGCCAAAGCGGTGGGCGTCGGCGGCGTCTTTGCCATACTTGTGCTCGGCCCATAGGCCTTCCGAGAAATCGGCAAACGACTCGTTCACGGTCAGGTTGCTCCAGCTTTCGGCCGTTACGTAGTCGCCAAACCACTGGTGAAACAGCTCGTGCGCCACAATCGACTCACTGCTGCCGTAAGGGCGGTCCAGCATTTCGCGGGCTGTGCCAGCTACCGCCTCGCCGTGTAGGGTAGCGGTGGTATTTTCCATGGCGCCGCTCACGTAGTCGCGGGCTACTACTTGGGCATACTTATTCCAAGGGTATTCCACGCCCAAGCGGTTCGAGAAGAACTCCAGCATCTCGGGCGTATTGCCGAAGATTGCCTTAGCGTAGGGCGCGTATTTGGGCTCCAGGTAATAATCTACCGGCTTGCCGCGCCACGTGTCGTGCGTGATTTTGAAGTCGCCCACAGCCATCATGAAGAGGTAGGGCGAGTGGGGCAGTTCCATCTTCCAGGTGTCGGTGCGGAGGCCAGCGCCGGCAGGCTTGCTGTCGGTCATTTTGCCGTTGCTCAGCGTTACGTACTTGCTGGGCACCGTCATCGAAATTTCCGAAGTGGTTTTCTGGTTGGGTCGGTCGATGGTAGGGAACCACGCCGAGGAGGCTTCCGTCTCGCCCTGGGTCCAGATCTGCACCGGTTTGCCAGCCACCGAGCTGTCGGGATTGATGAAGTACAAGCCTTTGGCATCGGTAATGGCCGCCGAGCCCTTCACTTTCAGCTCGTCGGGCTTGGCCGTGTACTCGATGTACACCGTGTACTCAGTGCCCGGTTGCACAGTTTTGCCCAGGTTGATGCGCAGAAACTCCTCGTCGTAGGTGAATTTCAGCGGCTGATTGGCATTGCCATTTACTAGCGCTACAGTCTGAATATCCATGCCCTTGGCATCGAGCTGGAGCGAGTCGGTAGGGTAGGCGTGGGGCTTCAGCGTCACCCATTCTTTGCCGTAGAGGTAGCGCTTTTTATAGTCGAAGCGCACGTCGAGCTTGGTGTGCACCAGATCGTTGCGCTTGGTGGCGGTGGCACGGTAAGGAGTGGCCTCGGCTACAGTGGTAGCCGTAGCCGGGGTTTGCGCCTGCGTAGTCGCAGCGGTAGTCAGAAACAGACCCAGGCTCAGCAAGAAGGCTTTATTCATCAGAGAAAAGTAGATGGAAGGGGAATTGTGACGCAAAGGAAACAAAAGTGCCGCGAAGGTTGCCCGCGATGTGTCCATCTGCGCTACGCCCAGAATGACATTACACAGGCTGCGAAGAGCTGCGCACCAGCAAATCGGGTCGGAGTACCACGCGGCGGGGCGAGAAGTCGCCGGTGGGCTCGGCCAGAATCTCCAGAAACAGGCGCACGGCGGCCTGGCCCATCTGCTCGCAGCGTTGGTCGATGGTAGTGAGCATGGGCTCGGTGAGGGAGGTGAAGGTTTCGTTGCTGAAACCTGCCAGCGCCATATCCTGAGGGACACGCAGACCGCGCTGCTTGAGCACCTGCAGAGCGCCCACGGCCGCAAAGTCGCTGGCCGAAAATACAGCGTCGGGGGGATGGGGTAGGGCGAGCAGGTGGGCAATGCCAGCAGCGCCGTCTTCCATCTTCATGTTGCCGATATGGATCAGCTCCTCCTCCACGGGTAGGTTGTGCTCGCGTAGGGCATCGAGGTAGCCCTGGCGCCGATCCTTGTAGATATTGAGGTGTTGTGGACCACCGAAGTGCGCAATGCGCCGGTAGCCCTGCTGAATGAGGTGCTTGGTAGACTGGTAACCCCCGGCGCGGTCATCGAGCACCACGGCACTCACGTCGGGACCATCCAGCACCCGGTCAAAAAACACCAATGGAATCTGCTGCTGCTGTACCTTTTCGAAATGCCGAAAGTCGCGCGTGGTGCGCGACAACGACACCAGAATACCCTCTACCTGCGCCCCCAGCAGCGTTTCGATGTTCTTACGCTCATGAGCCACGTCTTCGTTCGACTGGCAGATAAGCACGTTGAAACCGGCCTTGGTTGCTACCGTTTCGATGCCCTTAACTACTAGCGTAAAAAAGTGCCCGTCGATGTGCGGCACAATTACGCCTAGCAGCTTGCTGCGGCCTTTGCGCAGGCCAGCTGCGAGGTGGTTGGGCTGGTAATGCAGCTCCTTGGCCAGCTTCCACACCCGCTGTTTGGTAGCGTCGCTGATGCTGGGATGGTTGCTAAGCGCCCGAGATACGGTAGAAACAGAAATGCCCAGCTGTTCGGCCAGGTCGGTAATGGAGGCTTTTGCGCGGGCCAAGTTCTGGAGATATTAGAGTAAGAAAGCACAACAGTTGCCGCAAATTTGCGCAAATTGTTGCGTGTTCCTACGGATAAAGATTCGAAATAGAAGCACACAACAGCAATGGCAAGGCTACCGCGGTGTCGGCTGGGGCGTATAGGTAGGACCTTGGCAGCGGGGGCCCTGGGCCGTCCAGAGCAGCTTGTCGATGCAGAGTTGCCGTTCCTTCATCCCCTCGTCCCAGGCGTGGTACACGAGGTACTCGGTTTTGCCATCGGGGCTCATGGTGTGCGAGTGGTGGCCGGGGCCGCGCACCTTGCCGGGGATAGAGTGTAGCACACGGGCGCCCTTATCGGACCCCGTATCCTGGTAGGGGCCCATCACGGTATCAGCCACGCAATAGTCTACCCCGTAACGGTCCGTAAGAAAATTAGCGCCGCTGTAGAAGCAGTAATATTTGCCATTATGCCGACGTACAAAGGGGCCTTCCAGCGTGTGCCACTCCGCAAAAGTGCGGTTGTCGTAGAGCGGCATGGTGCGGTTTTTCTCAAACACCGTCCAGTCGTGGCGAGCGCGCATCACGGTACGGCTCTGGCCGGCCAGCTTGGTCATGCCTACTAGCTTATCCACGGCCAGGCCGGTGCCGGGGCGGTAACCGTTGTCGGTATCCGTAAAGTCGCGGGCGTAGAACAGATACCACTGCCCGTCAGTGTCGCGAAAGGCGTGGGCATCAATCGTAAACTTGCTTTCCGGCACGTCCAGCATGGCTACCTGCTGGTAGGGGCCTTCGGGCTTCGGGCTGGTAGCCACGTAGAGCCGGTGCCCCACCGACGACGCAATGGCGCCGCCGCCCTTGGAGTAGTACATATAAAACGTACCGTTGTGCTCCACCACTTCCGGCGCCCAGAAATCGGCACCTTCGGCCTCAGGTGGGGGTAGGAGGACGCCGCCTTGGGGCCGCCAGTCTACCATATTATCCGAAGTAAGCAGCGTAAAAATGCGTCCATCGGTGGTGCGGCTCTGGCCTGTGGTGCCAAATGCGTAATAACGCTTACCGTGGCGAAGCACGAAAGGGTCGGGGAAAGAGCCAGGGTAGACGGGGTTGGTATAGGTGCGGGCGGCAGCCAGGGCCTGTTGGTTGGCCAAGGCCAGTGCGGCTAAGCCAGCAGCAGATTGTTGGAGGAAGTGACGGCGGGAAATCATGATGCAAGGGAAAGGTAAATGCTGGGCGAGCAAGTAAGAGTTTTTTGGCATCAGATGCAAACGTTTGCATTATTGGCGTTAGACAAGTAGCTTGCCATTCCTCTACTCAGTAGCACTCGCATAACATTAAGCTGGATTTTGACCAGGAGAGAGGACTAGTAGGAAACATACTGCTATTTTCTGGCTAGCTGATAATCTCTATTAGGATACATACGCTGACATTCCATTACGTATTAAGGCAAACGTTTGCATGATGATTAGATTTTCGCGAAGACAGAAAGAAGTAGTTGCATATGCTCAGATCAGGAAGAAAGCTTGCTTTCACCGACAACGGCTACTGCCACGCAGTGTAGCCACTGGTTTGCTGGTAGCACTACTCCCGATAAGTGCCTGGGCGCAACAATCATTTTCCAATCCGCTACAGAAGAACGGTCCCGACCCGTGGGTAGCGCAGCGCGGCGGCTATTACTATTATACTAACACGCTCGGCAACCGCATTGCCCTCTGGAAAACCCAGAAGCTCAGTGAGGTAGGAAGCGCCCAGCCCATCACAGTCTGGACTCCCCCTACTACCGGCCCCAACTCCGCCCAAATTTGGGCGCCGGAACTGCATTACCTGCGCGGCAAGTGGTACCTCTACTACACCGCCGCCGACAAAGGCCACCCCGACGACGACCATCGCTATGTGTTTGTGCTGGAAAACGCCTCGGCCGACCCTACTCAGGGCCAATGGGTAGACAAGGGTAGGGTAAACACGAAATACACCGGCCTTGATGGCTCTGTGTTCGAGCACAACGGCAAGCCGTATTTCCTCTACTCGGCCTACGTGGGGCCGCAGAGCGTGCTGTGCATTGCGCCCCTGCAAAATCCCTGGACTATCGAGCAAGGCAAAGAAGCCATCATCGCCCGCCCTACCCACGCTTGGGAGAAAGGTGGGGGTAGGCAGATTCTGGAGGGGCCGGAGTTTTTGGCCGGCAAAAAAGGTCAGCTGTTCATTGTGTATTCGGCCAGCGCTTGCTGGGACGACAACTACTGCCTGGGCATGCTGACAGCCGCTAAAGGCGCCGATCCGCTCCGGGCCGAGTCGTGGACGAAAGCGCCGCAGCCCGTGTTTAAACCCTCAGTTGAAAACCGCGTGTGGGGCACCGGGCACAACGGCTTTGCCAAATCGCCCGACGGCCAGGACTGGCTGGTATACCACGCCAAAGAGCAGGCCGACGGCAAGTGCGAAGGCCGCAGCGCCCGCATGCAGCCCTTCACCTGGCGCCCCGATGGCTCGCCCGATTTCGGCATTCCGGTTTCGTTGCAAACGTCTCTGCGCTGGCCCACCAGTAAGTAGGGTAGGAGCCGACTGTCATTTTGAACGCAGTGAGAATCTGGTATTCGCCGTCACATGCCAGATTTCTCGCTGCGTCCAAAATGACAGCACTACCTCAACTTCGACTTCATTTTTCCACTCCCACTTTCCCTATGAAAAAACTATTGCTCTACTTGTCGTTGGCGCTACTAACGACCACTGGCGCGCAGGCGCAGAAAACGAAAGCCAAAACCAAGAGCCGTGCCGTGGCTGCGGCCACCATTGGCCAGCGCTGGTCGGCAGAAAAGGCCAATGCCTGGTATAAGCAACACGCGTGGATCAGCGGGGCCAATTTCACGCCCAGTACGGCCATCAACCAGCTGGAGATGTGGCAGGCCGCTACCTTCGACCCCGCCACGATTGACAAAGAGCTAGGTTGGGCCGAGGGCATCGGTTTCAACGCCATGCGGGTGTTTTTGCACAGCGTGGCCTGGAAAGAAGATCAGGCAGGCTTCAAAAAGCGCATGAACGACTACTTGGCCATTGCCGACAAGCACCACATCCAGACCATCTTCGTGTTTTTTGATGACTGCTGGAACAAGACGTCGCAGCCGGGCACACAGCCGGCACCCAAAACCGGCGTGCACAACTCCGGCTGGGTGCAGGACCCCGGCGACCCGGCCTCGCGCGACTCGGCTACCTTCATGGTCCTGAAACCCTATGTGCAGGATGTGCTGCGCACCTTCGCCAATGATAAGCGCATATTGCTCTGGGACTTATACAACGAGCCTGGCAACTCCGGCAAGGGCGACACCTCGCTGCCGCTGCTGCGCAATACTTTTGCCTGGGCGCGTGAGGTAAACCCCTCACAGCCCCTGAGCGTCGGCCTGTGGAACTGGGGCTTCGAGAAGCTGAACACCTATCAACTTGGTCATTCTGATGTGGTGACCTACCACAACTACGAAAGCGAGGACTGGCACCGCCGCGTGGTGGAACTGCTAAAAGCCAACGGCCGGCCGCTAATCTGCACCGAGTACATGGCCCGACCGCGCAACAGCCGCTTTGCCACCACCATGCCCATGCTGAAAAAGCAAAACGTGGGTGCTATCAACTGGGGCTTGGTAGATGGCAAAACCAACACCAAATACGCCTGGGATACGCCTCTGGCCGATGGCTCGGAGCCCATCGAGTGGTTCCACGAAGTGTTCCGCAAAGACGGCACGCCCTACCGTCAGGACGAAGCCGACCTTATCAAAAAGCTGAACAGTAAATAAGCTATGACGCTGTTGACTTCATCGCGTACACTACCTCCAACCAGAAGCATAGCACCTGCCCGGTGGCTGAGCAGCTTGCTGCTCAGCGTGGCGCTGCTAGGCGGGGTAGGGGGCTGTACCCGCCCCGCTGCTACCACCCCCGCGGATACTGCTGCGGCTACGGCACCGGAGGCTACCTTCACCAATCCGCTGCTACCCTCCGGCGCCGATCCGTGGAGCATCTACCACGACGGCTATTATTACTACACGCACACCACGGGCCGCAACATCACGCTCTGGAAAACTAAGTCGCTAAGCCAGTTAGGTACGGCTGAGAAGCGCGTGGTGTGGACGCCCCCTGCCACCGGCCCCAACTCCCGCGAAATCTGGGCGCCGGAGCTGCACTACCTGCGCGGCAAGTGGTATGTGTACTATGCGGCCGATGCGGGCACCAACCAAACGCACCGCCTCTGGGTGCTCGAAAACGCCTCGCCCGACCCCCTGCAAGGCACCTGGACCGACAAAGGCCAACTCACCGATACCACCAACAAGTGGGCTATTGACGGCTCCATCTTCGAGCACAACAAGGAACTGTACATGGTATGGTCGGGGTGGGAAGGCGACGTGAACGGCCGCCAGAACATCTACCTGGCCCACCTGAAAAACCCGTGGACTGTAGATGGCCCACGCGTGCTGGTGTCTACCCCTACCTATGCTTGGGAAAAGGACGGCGACCTGGGTGCCACCAGCAACCCGCCCCATGTAGACGTAAACGAAGGCCCTGAGGTGCTCAGCCACGGCAACAAGCTCTACCTCATCTACTCCGCCAGCGGCTGCTGGACCGATTCCTACAAACTCGGGATGCTCACGGCCTCCGCCAAAAGCGACCTGACCAAGCCCGAAAGCTGGACAAAAAGTCCCGAACCAGTCTTTCAGGCCAATCCCACCAACGGCGTGTACGCGCCCGGTCACAACAGCTTCTTCAAGTCGCCGGACGGCAAGCAGGACTGGATTCTCTACCATGCCAACAACCAGCCCGGTCAGGGCTGCGGCGGGTTCCGCTCACCCCGCGCCCAGCGCTTCACCTGGAACACCGACGGCACGCCCAATTTCGGTGTGCCGGTAGCTACGGGCACGCCCCTGGCCCGGCCTAGTGGGGAGAAGTGAGTCGGAAGGTAGGAGGGTAGGAAGTCGTCATCCTGAACGCAGTGAAGGACCTTCTCACGCGTGAACGATTCGTTGTTACGAGTATCGTTCACGCGTGAGAAGGTCCTTCACTGCGTTCAGGATGACAGCCAATTTTGTGTTGACTCTGCTTTTACAAGCTAGCCTTATAATGAACTTCTGGTAGCTCGCGGAGGCGCTGGGCAGCATACTCAGCGGTGATGTCGCGCTGGGCTTCAGCCAACAGTTCGTAGCCTACCATAAACTTGCGCACGGTGGCCGAGCGTAGCAGCGGGGGGTAGAAGTGCATGTGCAGATGCCAACTTTCGTGCTCCTGGCCATCGGTGGGGCGCTGATGCAGGCCGGCGGAGTAGGGGAACGAGGTCTGGAACAGGTTGTCGTAGCGGATGGTGAGGCGGCGGATGATGTCGGCAAAGGCCGTGCGCTCCTCGTCGGTCAGTTGGGTAATATCCTGCACCACACGGCGCGGTAGCACCAGCGTTTCGTAGGGCCAAGCCGCCCAAAAGGGTACCAGCACCACAAAGTGCTCATTCTCTACCACTACCCGCTCTTTGGTGCGTAGCTCCAGGGCCAGGTAGTCGGCCAGCAGCGTTTTGCCGTGCTCCTTGTAATACACTTCCTGCTGCACTGTTTCCTTGGCCGGGTCGCCGGGTACGTGGCGTTGCGCCCAGATCTGGCCGTGCGGGTGGGGGTTGGAGCACCCCATGATGAACCCTTTGTTCTCAAAAATCTGTACGTAGTTGATGTCGGGCTGGGCGCCCAGCTCGCGGAACTGCTCCACCCACACATCTACTACCCCGCGGATGGCCTCCACGCTCATTTCGGGTAGGGTGAGGTCGTGGCGGGGCGAGAAGCAAATCACGCGCCCTACCCCCGACTCGGCCTTGGCTTGCAGCAGGCCTTCTACGTTCAGGTCGCCGGCGGGCACGTCGGCTTGCAGGGCGGCAAAGTCGTTGTCGAACACGAAGGTGCCCGTATACTGCGGGTTATGCTCTCCATTGGCGCGCACGTTGCCAGGGCACAGGTAGCAAGTAGGGTCGTAGGTAGGGCGCTGAGCGGTGTCGGGCTCTTCCTGCTGGCCCTGCCACGGCCGCTTCGAGCGTTGGGGCGAAACAAGCATCCACTCCCCCAACAAGGGGTTGAAGCGACGGTGGGGATGGTCGTTGAAATTAAACTCAGCCATGTGCTGTTAGAAGTCTGAAAGTGAAAAACGGGCGCCAAGTAGCCGCCAATACGTGTTAGAAAGCATACGCAGGCCATGCTGCTTCCGTCGGAAAGGTAGCCGGCTACTGCCCCGACGTGGCTACAGCTGGCAATGCCTCCACGCCAGCCACGATAGAGGTTTTATACGTTTCCAGGTGCAGACCCAGGCGGCTCTGGTATTCAGCGGCGGCCCGCTCGCAGAAGCTATCCACCAACTCAGTAGGCACCAAATTGATGGTGCAGCCCCCAAATCCGCCACCCATCATGCGAGAGCCCAGAACGCCAGGCGTTTCGCGGGCAATTTCTACCAGTACATCTAGCTCAGGGCAGCTCACTTCGTAATCGTCGCGCAGGCCAGCGTGGGAGGCGTACATCTGCTGTCCAAACGCGGCTAAATCGCCTTGGGTCAGGTGCTGGCAGGCAATTTCTACGCGCTGGTTTTCGCGCACCACGTAGGAGCAGCGGCGGTATACCACGTCGCCCAGCTCCTCGCGGTGCTGGTCCAGCTGATCCAGGGTAGCGTCGCGCAGGCTTTCCACCTCAGGGTAGTACTGCTGCAAGATCTGCACACCCTTCTCGCATTCTTGGCGGCGGGTGTTGTACTCCGAGCTGGCCAGGGAGTGCTTCACACCGGAGTTGCAGAGCACAATGTGGCAAGTGGCCGTGTCGAAGGGGAAATACTCATAGTCCAGCGAGCGGCAATCGAGGCGCACCACATGGTCGGCCTTGCCGAACAGGCTGGCAAACTGGTCCATCAGGCCGGAGCGCACGCCCGCAAACTGGTGCTCGGCCTGCTGCCCAATCAGGGCCAGCTCCATCCGACTGAAGCCGGCATTGAGCAGCTCATTTAGAGCAAAAGCCAACCCGCATTCCACAGCCGCCGACGACGACAAGCCGGCCCCGATGGGTACGTTGCCGCCGAACGCACAGTCGAAGCCCGGCACTGTAACGCCCCGCTGCTGAAATCCTGCCACCACACCTTTTAGGTAGTTGGCCCACTGGGTATTGCCTGGCTGCACATCCTGCAAGTTCAGCGTATAATGCTCGTCCTGGTCCACCGAGTAGAGGCGTGCTTCCGGTTGATTGTTCAGTGCTACCGCAAAACAGATTTCTTTGTCGATGGCCGCCGGCAGCACAAAACCGTTGTTGTAATCGGTGTGTTCCCCAATCAGATTGACCCGGCCCGGTGCCCGGACCAGCAAGGGGGTTGCAGGATAGTGTTGCCGGAATGCGGCTGCGACGGTGGTAGAAAGCATGTGCGAAGAAGTGAAATAGAACAGAATACTAAGTGCAAAAGAACAAAATTTACGCAAACGTTTGTCTTATTTATTTAAAATAGTTTGCACTGGTTGGTAAGGCGTTGTATGTGCTTTGTCCTATAGTTTTGAGTCATGCTACAGTTGAGTAGTGGTAGGGATAGTATGTAATTATTCAAGTATAATCTTGACTTTAGCACGCTGAAATGCTACCATTGTACCTGTGTTTGCGGTGTGTTGAGTTGTATCATATTTCAGTAGCGGTAGCAATAAGCGCCATCACGTGTTCTACGAGCTACCTCTCTTATAAGCCTACGGGCTTTTTTATTCTACGAATATGCAAACGTTTGCAAATGCATTCTTTTATAACCTGCTAGGCAAACGTTTGCAAACTAACAGTTCCCACTTTCCCTTTTCAATAATCATGAAAAAAAATGTACGTTACCTACATCAGATAGCGCTACCCTCGCTGCTCTATTGTGTGCCAATGACGCTGGCTGCAGCAGCACCTACGCCCGCTTCCTTGCACAGTGCCCTAAACAAGGTAGCTGATATAGCTGTAGCGGGGCGTGTGGTGGATGAGAAGGGTGTCGGCCTACCAGGCGTAAACGTGGTAGTGAAAGGCACCACCAATGGTGCGCAGACCGACGCCGATGGTCGTTATACTCTGACAGTGCCAGAGAATGCAACCATCGTTTTCTCGTTTGTGGGCTATACCAGCCAAGAGGTGGCCGTGAACGGCCGCACGAGCATCGATGTTTCGCTGGCGCCGGATGCCCAGACGCTAAACGATGTAGTGGTGGTAGGCTACCTCACGCAAAAGCGCGAGGACGTGACGGGCTCCGTGGCTACGACTACCGGCACGGAAGTGCGCCGGGCACCGGTGGCCACGGTCACGGAGGCCATTCAGGGGCGCTTGCCGGGTGTGCAGGTGACCAACTCGGGCGTGCCGGGTCAAAATCCTACCGTGAATATCCGGGGTATTGGTTCTATCAACAACGGTAGCAGCCCATTGTACGTGGTGGATGGTCTGTGGACGTATGATATCCGTGACTTCAACCCGCAGGATGTGGAGTCAGTACAAGTGCTGAAGGATGCAGCTTCGCTGGCCCCCTACGGCGCCAGCGGTGCCAACGGGGTTATTATCATCACTACCCGCCGCGGCCGCTCGGGTGAGGCCAAAATCAACCTGAGTGCCTCGGGTGGGCCACAGGTGATTGGCCGGACCTACGACCTGGTAGGAGCCGCCCGCTGGCGCGAACTGAACAACCAATCTTACGACAACGCCGGCCGAACCCGGCAGCCATTTGCCGCAAACGACAACGGGGTAGATACCGATTGGCAGAAAGAACTGTTACAACACGGCTCGGTACAAAACTACGACCTGGGCTTCTCGGGCGGTACTTCCACGTCCAACTACCTGATTTCGGCCGGCTACTTCAACCAGAAAGGCATTATCGAGGGGCCGAAGTTTGAGCGGTACAGCCTGCGCATCAACTCGGGCTTCACAAAGGGCAAGCTGAAAGTAGGGGAGAGCCTGCTGCTTACGCGCGCCAATCAGACTCGCCTCAACGGGGTGCCGTTCATTGATGTGCTGCGGATGCTACCCGTGATTCCCGTGTACGATGCGGCCAACCCCGGGGGCTACGGCTTTGGCAATACCAACGCCAGCACCTTCGGCACCAACCCCATTGCGCTGCAAAACCTGCTGAACGATACTAACACCCAGAACCACTTGCAGGGTAGCGTGTTCGGTGAGTTTGCCTTTACCGATTTTCTGCGTTACCGCCTCAACCTGGCCATGGACTACTACGCGTTCCACGACCAAGCCAAGCGCAAATACGGCCAGTGGCGGCAAAATGACCCGCTGAACCCGTCGAGCTTTGCTGAAAACCAAGGCAGTAACTTCTTCGGCCTAGCCGAAAATACGCTGACGTTTGATAAAAGCTTCGGCCTGCACAACATGACGGCTGTGGCGGGCTACTCCGAGCAGCGCACTGATTACAGCCTTACGCGTGGCATCAACTACGGCTATGGCACCGGACCTGAGTACTATTGGGCGTTGAGTGCTGGTACGCAGAACCCGGCTGTGCAAGGCAATCAGTATACCTTCACGAAGCGTTCTTACTTCGGTCAGCTAACCTATGACTACGACCAGCGCTACCTCGTGACGGGTGCCTACCGCCGCGACGGTTCCTCCCGCTTCGACCCGGCTAACAAGTACGGCAACTTCTACGCTGCCTCGCTAGGATGGCGCATTTCCAAAGAGCGGTTCTTTGAGAATGTGAGCAGCATCAGCAACCTGAAGGTGCGGGCCAGCTACGGTTCTCTAGGCAACGACCTGCTCGGTGGTGCCTATGGCGGCTCCTACCTCATCACGGCCAACATCAACCCGAACGTGAACTACCCGTTTGGGCCTACCCAAACCATTGTTAATGGGAAGATTCAGACTCAGCTACCCAGCTTGCGTATTGGCTGGGAGGAGCGTCGTACCACTAATTTTGGGGTAGACCTGGGGCTGCTGGAAGACCGCCTGACACTCTCGGCCGATTACTACATTGCTCAAACGCGCCAAGCGCTAGTTAACCCGGTGCCCCCCATCTTTTTAGGTAACGCTGGTGGTGACCCGTACCAGCGCATCGGAAGACTGGAAAACAGCGGCTTTGAGCTGAACTTAGGCTACGCTGACACGCGCAACGCCTTTACCTACGGGGCTTCGGCCAATATTACTACCCTGCGCAATAGGGTGAAGCAACTAGGAGGCGACGGCCAGATCTACCAAGCTGGTCCGAACGGGGCGGCTCGCACGGAGGTAGGTTACGAAATCGGGTCGTTCTATCTGTATCAGTACGAAGGGGTGTTTCAGACGGCCGACGAAATTGCGGCCAGCGCCCAGCCCAATGCCTCGCCGGGCGATGCGCGTTACCGCGACATCAACGGAGATGGCACGATCAACGACCTCGACCGCGTACATGTAGGACGGGTGTTTCCTAAAATTCAGTACGGCGTGAACCTGAATGCTGGCTACGCGAATTTTGACATTGCCGCTCTGTTTCAGGGTGTGCAGGGCAATGACGTGCTTAACGTGGGCAAATGGTGGGTAGACCGCGGCGACGACAACAGCAACTACCGTACGGATTACAACCCCTGGACGCCCGAAAACCCCACCAATACGCCTCGCATTGTGCAAGCGGGCGGTGGCGGCGCGGCTGGCGTGTCGGCTGCCAACAACTCTCGCGTGAACTCTACGCGCTGGCTGGAAAATGGCTCCTACCTGCGCCTGAAGAACCTGCAAATTGGTTACAACGTGCCCCAAACGGCGCTGAGTAAGGTGAAAGGCATTGGCAGCCTGCGCGTGTACCTGACGGGCCAGAACGTCTTCACCATCACCAAATACAGCGGCTACGACCCCGAAACGCCGGGCGGTGGCAGCTTGGCCCGTGGTATCGACGATGGTACCTACCCCATCGTGCGTTCCTACACGGCCGGCATCCAACTGGGCTTCTAAGCGCGTCGTTTCATTCCATTCGCCTCTACTTTATCATGAAATATCCTTTCGTAAAAATAACCGCGCTGGCCGGCACCCTGTTGCTGACCACCGCCTGCGAAGACAATCTGCTGGAACAGGTAAACCCCAACCAGCCCACCACGGCCTCCTTCTGGGCCACCAGCGACGATGCCGTGCAGGGCGTGAATGCTTGCTATAGTGGCCTACAGCAGCTGGGTACCTACCGCCGCTGGTATAATTTTGCCTACGACCTGCGCTCCGACGATGGCTTCAGCCAAAGCCCCTGGGGCGAGCTGGCCGACTTCACCAAGTTCACGCTGGTGAACTACAATTTCGAGGTGTCGCAGAATCTGTGGCGCGATGGGTACCGGGGCATCTGGCGCTGCAACCAGGTAATTGCCAATGTGCCGGCCATTGAGATGAATGCCCAGCTGAAGGCGCGGGTGCTTGCCGAGGCCCGCTTCCTGCGCGCGTTGCTGTACTTCAACTTGGTATCGCTCTACGGCAATGTGCCGCTGGCGCTGGAGCCATCTACCCTTGACTACCGCCCACCCCAAGGTACCGAGGAGGCAGTATGGAATCAGATTTATACCGATCTGCTGGCCGCCAAGCCCGACCTCGACGTGTCCTACTCGGGTAATGATATTGGGCGCGCTACCCGCAACGCGGCGGCTACTCTGCTGGGCAAGGCCTACATGCAAAACCGCCGCTGGGCCGATGCCTCGGCCCAGTTTGCGGAGGTCATCAGTTCCAACCAGTACTCGCTCACCAACACCTACACCGATAACTTCCGGCACACAACGGAAAACAATTCGGAATCCATCTTCGAGGTACAGTTCTCCGACGCCCGGCAAGGAGGCAACGACGGCGACGACGCTACCTCCTCAGAGGGCGGGCAACGTTCTCAGTTCTTCGGCGCCCCCAATGCCGGCGGTTTTGTAGATGGTGAAGCGCGACCCTGGGTGGTAAATGAATTCTTGAAAGAAGGAACTACGAGTGGTGCCCGCGACCCGCGCTTAGCAGCTACCGTGTTCTATAATCGGCGGCAATTCTCTACCAATCTGCCAGTTGATGGCGACACATTGGTATATGGGGTAGGTTTTCTGAACCGGTACAGAACAGATGCGCGCAACCGCGCCCGTATCTACTGGCGCAAGTACCAGACGGATTATTACCGGACGTTCGAGAACTTCGATTCGCCCATTAATCACCGGGTGATGCGCTTTGCTGACGTACTACTGCTGCAAGCCGAGGCCCTGAACGAGCAAGGCCAGACGGCCAACGCCATTCCGTTGATCAACCGCGTGCGGAGCCGGGCTACCCTGGCGCCGCTTACCAGTGCCAACTTCGACCAGGCCAGCCTACGCACGCAGATCATGCACGAGCGCGTAACTGAACTGACCGGTGAAGGACTACGTTGGTTTGATTTGAAGCGCTGGAATCTGCTAAATAACCAGAGCACCTTGGATCAACTAAAAGCCCGGGATGCTGATTTCAACAACTTCGTAATTGGCAAAAGCAATCTGCTACCCATTCCGCAAGTTGATATTGATGCGGCCGGTCTGACGCAAAACCCAGGCTGGCAATAAGGCCACAGAAAGCCGCCGCGCCTGCCATCGGTGCGGCGGCTTTTTCATGAATCCTTCTTCCTTGTTTTTTTATGTTCGCAGCTATTCTTACTCGCTGGTTACTGGTGCCAGCTGTCCTGCTGGGCGCCCTAGCCTGCGGAGGCGGTTCGTCGTCGGACCCTACGCCTGCTCCGCCTATCCTCCCGCCTGTTACGCCGCCTACCACCGGCGCGGCTACTTTTCGAAACCCGTTGCTCAATTCTGGTCCCGACCCGTGGGTATATCAGAAAGATGGTTTCTATTACTACATGAGCACCTCGGGTGGCGACTTGCGCCTGCGCAAAACCGCGAAGATGTCGGAGGTAGGGACGGCGCCGGAAAAGATAATCTGGACGCCCAACGGCAGCTACCGCGACATCTGGGCACCGGAAATCTACTTCTTCGACGGTAAGTGGTACGTGTATTTCAGCGCCGACCCCAACTGCTGCGGCGGCCACCGCACCTGGGTGCTGGAAAACCCTGCTGCCGACCCTACCACCGGCACTTGGACGCTGATTGGCAAAGTAGCTACCGCCGATGATAAGTGGGCCATTGATGGCACTGTGCTGGAACAAAACGGCCAGCGCTACTTCGTATGGTCGGGCCACAAGGATTTTGGCAGCGGGGTAGAAAACGAAACCCAGCGCCTGTACATTGCCAAAATGAGCAGCCCTACCACCCTCACCGGCGAGCGGGTGGAGATTTCGCAGCCTACCTATGGCTGGGAGAAAACCGGCTACCCCTTTGTGAATGAAGGCCCCGAGGCGCTGAAACACGGTGATAAAACATTCATTGTGTACTCGGCCAGCCACTGTAGCACCGACGATTACGCCCTAGGCCTGCTCACAGCTTCTAGCACCGCCGACCCGCTTAAGCCCGAGTCCTGGACCAAAACGGCTACCCCGGTCTTCTCCAAGAATGCCGCTAGTCAGGCCTACGGCCCCGGTCACAATGGTTTCTTCAAATCGAAAGACGGTACCCAGGATTGGATAGTCTACCATGCCAATCCGATGACGGGTCAGGGATGCAGCAACTCCCGCACGCCCCGCATGCAAAGCTTCACCTGGAAAAGCGACGGAATGCCCGATTTTGGCACGCCCGTGGCCGTAGGCACAGCCCTACCCGTGCCCAGCGGGGAATAACTACCACCAAAAAGTAAAAACCTCAGTGCCTTCCGGCACTGAGGTTTTTTACTTACTAATCCTGTCGGAACAGATAGGGAAAGGATGTCTCCCTGCTTACTCCGGCTAGATCACTAAAGCGGCTAGGCAATCTTCCTACCCTGGAATAGCTTCTACCATTCGCTCCCAGAAGCGGTGCTGCCCAATGGCTTGACGGAAAGCTTCCGTTAGGTCTTGCCAGTTGGTATCGCGGGCGGTTACCACACCTTTATCCATTTGGGTGCTGCCATCTGAGAGAGCTACATCCCGAAGGCGGCATTCAGCGAACAGGTCGACGCCCTCGCCGCTGGCTGCCAAAGGCTTATGGTGCAGGTAGGCTTCCTCAATAAAGTGAACCGCTTTGCCCAGCTTCAACAGCTTTTGTACGCTCTCTTTGCCACCGGGCACAAATACAGCATCGTAAAGCACCGAAGCAGTGGTATTGAATGTTTTCTTTGCTTCTACCTGCTGTCCGTCGGCTGCCTTGATCACGCCCAGCATCGTGGACACCACTTCCAGCTCAGCTCCGTTCGCTAGCAGTGTTTGCTGCAAATGCTGATACGCTTCGTGGTTGAAACCTTCGGCGAGCAGTACAGCCACTTTGCGGCCCTTTATGTGCTCCTTCTTGTTTTTCTCCATGCTAAGCGCGGGCGAATCCGTCACGCTTTTTTTGCTGCTCACAGCGCTGGCTACCTTATCGGCCACGTTGTGAGCAGTATCCTTGAGCTTGGCTTTCCAAGATGCCTCATCGAATTCCACTCCGATTTCCTGGGCCACCTGCACTGCTAGGGCCACATCTACCTGTGCAATATGCTCCACCATTCGCTCCCGAATGTGCAGGTGCTCTACCTTGCCCAGCTCGAAGTTGAATGCCTCCGCAATATGCTTCTGCTCTGGGGCCGTCATGCTGTTGTAGAACAGGCGGGCCTGCGTGTAGTGGTCGTTGAAGCTCTCGGAGCGCTTCCGGATTTTGTGGCCTTCCACTTTCTCCTGGTAGTGCACGTAGCCCCCCTCGGCGGCGGTGGCGGGGCGGGGTGAATTATTGTTCAGCGAGTTGGGGTAGTAGTTGGCGCGGTTCTTCCGATCTTGGTTGATGGTCTGCCGCATAAACCCGTCGCGCTGGTTGTTGTGCACCTGCATCCGCGGCCGGTTGATAGGAATCTCCTGGAAGTTAGGTCCTCCTAAGCGCAAAAGCTGCGTGTCGACGTAGGAAAACAGGCGCCCCTGCAACAGCGGGTCGTTGGTTACATCAATACCGGGCACAACGTGGCCGGGGTGAAAGGCCACCTGCTCGGTTTCAGCGAAGAAGTTGTCGGGGTTACTATTCAGCGTCATCTTGCCGATGATGCGTACCGGCACCAGCTCTTCGGGCCACAGCTTGGTTGCATCCAGAATGTCGAAGTCAAACATAAACTCGTCCTTCTCCTCGATAATCTGCACGCCCAATTCATATTCTGGGAAGTTGCCTTCTTCAATGCTTTCCCATAGTTGCTGGCGGTTGTAATCAGGATTTTTGCCGGCAATTTTCTGTGCTTCGTCCCATACTAGCGAGGCCATACCGGCCACCGGCTTCCAATGGAACTTCACGAAGTGGCTTTCGCCCTGCTCGTTTACAAGCCGGAACGTGTGTACCCCAAAGCCCTCCATATTCTGGTAGGAGCGCGGAATACCGCGGTCCGACAACACCCAGAAGAGCATATGCATGCTTTCGGGCGTGAGAGACATGAAGTCCCAGAACGAGTCGTGCGCGGCCGAAGCCTGCGGCATCTCGTTGTGCGGCTCGGGTTTGGCAGCGTGTACTAAGTCAGGGAATTTGATGGAATCCTGAATAAAGAACACGGGCATGTTATTGCCCACCAAGTCCCAGTTGCCTTCTTCGGTATAGAATTTCACAGCAAAGCCGCGTACGTCACGCACTGTATCGGCCGAGCCACGGAAGCCCACGACAGTGGAAAACCGCACGAACACGGGCGTTTGTTTGCCTGTGTGCCGCAAAATGCCTGCGCTGGTGTAGCGGCTCATGTCTTCAAATAGCTCGAAGTACCCATGTGCGCCCGAGCCCCGTGCGTGTACTACGCGCTCCGGAATTCGCTCGTGGTCGAAGTGGGTCATTTTCTCGCGGAAGTGAAAATCTTCCAGCAGCGTAGGACCTCGTTCGCCGGCTTTTAGCGAGTTATCTGTGTCAGAAACCCGCACGCCTGTATTAGTGGTCAGCAACGTGTCGGCATTGTTTACATGCAGTTCCTTCTGTTCGTTTTCTTGCTTCATAAGCGGTTGAAAAGGGTTGAAAAAGCCACCGTCAGTAACCTGGCAGCCTTAGTAACCTACGCCGCTCCCCGATGGATGTTCCGCTAGCAGCTCCTTTCAAAGCAAAAACAAGTAGCCTAATGTTCAGCATACAGCTGGTCTGTTCTATTTCATTTGCATCGGTTATACTGAATGTTTTTCCGGGTTGCTGATGGCGTTTTTGACTGAATAAAAGCTGCTTTCTTGGGAATTCTATTACACGCAGTTCAGTCTCAATTGGTAGGAGCAGCTAGGTTCACGGCAAGCTGATAAGAGGCTGTGGCAGGCCACGAATCATTGTGAACCTGTCGATGGTAGTGCCGTGAGCTTGTGCATCGGTCACGAGAGGCAGCTTATAGTCGCCTACCCCGGCAGCGTCGGAAACACCCAGTGGCTCATAGAATTTCGTTGTAGGGTCATGCGTGGACCTGTTGAGGCAACTGAAGCGTATAGGAGTACTAATACAACAGAAGCCCCAACACCAAAAGGCGTTGGGGCTTCTGTTGTTCCGAATAAAAAAAGCTACTTACGCCCCAGCTAGCGCCGGCTTGCGGTGGTTCTGACGCAGGGTAGGGTCGTCGCCATAGTGTGTGTGCTCGGCGCGGTAGGCGCGCTCAAACACCAGCGGGAAGATGAACAGCGTGAGGATGGTGCCCGTAATCAGGCCGCCGATTACCACAATAGCCAGCGGCTTCGAGGTTTCGGAGCCAATGCCGGTGCTGATGGCCGCCGGCATCAGGCCGATGGTAGCCATGAGGGCCGTCATCACCACGGGGCGCACGCGGGAGGTTACGCCGTCGTGGATGCTGTCGTCAAGGCTCATCTTTTTCAACATGTTCTGCTTGAACACCGAAATCAGAATCACGCCGTTTTGAATACAGATACCAAACAAGGCGATGAAGCCAATACCGGCCGAGATAGAGAAGTTGGTGTGCGTGATGAGCAGCGCCGCAATGCCACCAATGATGGCGAACGGCACGTTCAGAAGTACCAGCCCGGCGTCTTTCAGGTTGCCGAATAAGATGAATAGGATGAAGAAGATGAGGGCCAGCGAGATGGGCACTACCTGCGTGAGGCGTTGGGTGGCACGGCGCTGGTTTTCGAAGTCGCCAGTCCAATTCATGCTGTAGCCCTTGGGTAGGCTCACCACAGCGTCTACCTTGCGCTGGGCCTCCTCGATGGTGCTACCCATGTCGCGGCCGCGGATAGAGAACTTCACGGCCGAAAAGCGCTTGTTGTCGTCGCGGTAGATGAGGGAAGGACCGTTCACGTTGCCAATGGTAGCAATTTCCGACAGCGGTACGGAGTTGCCGTTCATGATAGGCACCATCAGGGCTGCAATCTGGGTAGGCGACTGGCGGAAGCCTTCCTCGTAGCGCACCACGATGGGAAATTTCCGTTCGCCCTCGTACATCTGCGTGGCTTGCTTGCCGCCCACAGCCATTTCCAGCACCGCGTTGGCGTCGGCCTTGCTCACGCCGTACTGGGCCATGCGCCGCTCGTCCAGCTCCACGTGCAGCTCGGGCTGCCCGATATTGCGCAGCGCGCCCAGGTCGTCGATGCCTTTGATGTCCTTCAGCACGTCGTATACCTGGCGGGCTTTGGCTTCCATCAGCTTTAGGTCGGTGCCGTAGATTTTCACGGCAATGGAGCCTTTCACACCCGAGGCGGCCTCCTCTACGTTGTCGGTAATGGGCTGGGAGAAGTTGAAGTCCACGCCGGGGAAACGGGCCAGTTTCTCCTTCATGTGCTCAATGAGGGCCTCGCGCTTGTCCTTATGCTTCATCTCGGCCTCTACCTCGGGCGTATGCTTGAGCTGCACCAGGAACTCGTTGTTGTAGAAGCCCGTGGGGTCGGTGCCGTCGTTGGGACGGCCTGTCTGGCTCACCACATCGCCTACCTGCGGGAAGCTCAGGAACACCCGCCGCATCTCGTTACAGAGCTTGTTGCTTTCATCCAGCGAAATGCTCAGCGGCAACTGAGCGCGCACGTAAATCGAACCTTCGTTCAGCTCGGGTAGGAACTCCGAGCCCAGGAAGTGAAAGGCGCCCATACCTACTACTACCACTACCGTCGCCACCAGCAAGCTGATGGTTTTGCGGGCGTAGGTGAAGGCAAAGAAGCGTTGCGCTCCGCGGTTGATGCCGCGCACAAAGAAGTTGTCTTTCTCCCGCACGTTCTTTTTGAGCAGAATCGAAGCCAATACCGGCACCAGCGTAAGCGTGAAGATAAGCGCACCGAGGAGCGCAAAACCCAGCGTCCAGGCTAGTGGCGAGAACACCTTGCCTTCTACCTTCTCAAAGGAGAAGATGGGTAGGAGGGCGGTGATGATGATGGCTTTGGCGAAGAAGATAGACTTGCCCATCTCCCGGCCAGATTTCTTGATCAGGCCCATTTTCGTGAGCTTGTTGAAACGCTCCATTCCTACCTCATGAGCCTTGTGGTCGAGGGCCACAAAGAGTCCTTCCACCATCACCACGGCCCCATCGATGATGATACCGAAGTCAATAGCACCCATCGAGAGCAAGTTGGCCGACATACCTTTCAAGCGCAGGCAGATGAAGGCGAACAGCAAGGCCAGCGGAATAATCACCGACACAATCACCGTGGTGCGCCAGTCGGCCATGAATACGAACACGATAACCGTCACCAGAATAATGCCTTCCAGCAAGTTGTGAATCACGGTTTCTGTGGAGAAGTCAATGAGCTGCTGCCGGTCGTAGAAGGTCTTGATCTTCACGTCGGAGGGTAGGATTTTCTCGTTTAGCTCCGTCACCTTGGCCTTCAGGGCAGCAATCACCTGCGAGGGGTTTTCGCCCTTGCGCATCACCACAATGCCCTCCACCATGTTGTCGTCGTAGTTGCGGCCTACCTTGCCCAGTTTGGGTAGGGCCGACTCGTGCACAATGGCCACGTCCTTCACCAGAATGCCTACCCCATTCACGTTCTTAATGACCGTGTTGTTGATGTCGGAGATGTTGTTGAGCAGGCCAATGCCGCGCACCACAAAGTTCTGCTGGCCAGCGTTTATCACGTCGCCGCCCACGTTGATGTTGCTGCGCTGAATGGCGTTGTACAGGTCCAACGGCGAGATGCCGAAGTCCTGGATTTTGCTGGGGTTCACGCTGATTTCGTAGCTCTTCACCTCGCCGCCAAAGCTGTTCACATCGGCCACGCCGGGCACAGCTTTTAGATTGCGCTCAATCACCCAGTCTTGCAGGGTTTTCAGCTCGCGCACGGTTTTGCTTTTGCTGTCGAGCGTATAGCGGAAAATCTCGCCGGTAGGGCCGTAGGGCGGCTGCACCTCGGGGTCCACGCCTTCGGGCAGGTCCACATCTTGTAGCATGTTGTTGACCTGCACACGGGCAAAGGCATCGTCCACGCCATCATCGAAAATCACCTTCACCACCGACAAGCCAAACAGCGTGGTCGAGCGGATGCTGGTTTTCTTCTGCACCGGATTCAGAGCAATTTCCACCGGGGCCGTCACAAACTTCTCAATCTCCTCGGCCGAGCGGCCAGGCCACTGCGTGATGATGGTGATTTCGGTGTTCGTGACGTCCGGAAACGCCTCAATCGGCGTGTTCCGGTAGCTCACCACCCCGGCCACGATGGCCAGCAGCGTCATCAAAAAGATGAAACCGCGGTTCTTCAACGAAAAGGCAATAATGCCTTGGATGAACTTGTTCATTTGATTTCAGCTAGTAGCTGATAGCTTTTTATAGAGGTAAGGGCGATGATTCGTAGCACAAAAGCTAATAGTTACTAACTATCAGCTACTAGCTAAAAATCAATCATTTAACTCGTCGTACACCAGCAGCTGATTCTGGGCGATGATTCGCTCGCCGTCTTGCAGGCCCGACTCCACGTAGCTGGTGTCGCCTACCGTTTTGGCTACCTTCACCTCACGGGTTTCAATGTGGCTGCGGTCCTTGAACACCATCACGAAATTGCGGTCCTTGTCGAACACTACGCTTTGGGCCGGCACGGCCAGCATCTTCTCGTTTTGGGTGTTTTCGACCTTGATTTGGGCGTACATTTCGGGCTTGAGCAGGTAGCCGGGATTATCGAGGCGCACGCGCACCTTCATCACCTTCGAGTCAGGGTCGAGCACGTTGAACACCTTGTCGATGCGGCCCGTGAACACTTTGTCGGGGTAGGAGAGGGTCGTTACCTGGGCCGTGTAGCCCTGGTGCACTTTGGCAATGTCCGATTCAAACACGTTGGCCATAATCCACACATCGTCCAGGTTGCTGACCGTGAATAGGTTGCCCACGTTGTCGGCGTTGAACTGCATGTGGTCGGTCACGTTTTTCTCCGTGATGAAGCCCGAAATGGGGGCACGCAACGTGTAGGTGCCGTCAGCCGATACACCGTAGACATTCAGCTGCTTGCGGCTCTTGCCCACGTTGCTCTGGGCCTTGCGCAGCTCCTGGCGCGCCAAGGTCACGTCGCGCTCCGAGGCCAGGCCATCTGCAAACTGGTCCTCGGCCACTTGCAGGTTCTTGCGGGCAATGTCCAGATCGGAGCCAGCCGTAGACGACTGGTTTTGCAGGTCGGCAATTTCGCTGCTGCGAATCACGGCCAGCACCTGCCCCTTGGTTACGTGGTCGCCCAACTCCACCGACAGCTGCTCTACCACGCCGCCTACCAGCGGGTACACTTTCACGGTTTTGTCGCCGTTGGAAGCAATCTGGCCCGTCAGCAGTAGCTCGTCGCGCACGGGTTCGGCGTGCACCGTATCAATCTTCAGCTCCTGCAACATCTGATCCGACAGCGAGAAGCCGGCCTCGGCTTTGTGCGGCTGTTCGGCTTCGGTGTGAGTGGAGCAGCTCGCCAAACCCACGGCGAGCGGGAGGGCCAGGGTAGAGGCCAACGTGGCAAAGCGGTTCATATCGTATGCGGTTAGTTTGTTCTGTTGAAAGTATCGGCAGCCTTACTCGGCGTTGAAGACAGTGCGCCCTACCGAGAAGTTGAGCGATTCGAAAGCACGCAGGCGAGCAGCGCGTAATTGGTTGAGCTGCACAATGTTGTTCTTGTAGCTCTCGTAGAAGTCCAGGAACTCCACGATGGTGATGTTGCGCTTGGCGTAGCTCTGCTCGATGCCCTGAATCAGGCGGGTGAAGTCGCTGATGTTGCGGGTGGCCGTTTGGTAGAGTGCGTCGGTTTGCTGGGCCTGGCGCCAGGCTTCCTGCACGTCGTTGCGCACCGTGAGGAGCTGCTGGTCGCGCTGGGCGCGGCTCTGCTCAATCTGGGCCTGCGCTGTGCGGATATTGCCCTGGTTGCGGTTGAAAATTGGGACGGCCACGCCTAGCGTCACGGCGTTGTAGTTCTGGATGTAGCTGCCGGCGCGGTCGTACACGTAGCCCACAGCCAGATCGGGGGCCGCCAGGGCGCGTTGCAGGCGCAGGTTCTGGTTTTGCTGCTCCACATCAGCCTGACGGGCACGTAAGTCAGCGCGGGCTACCTGAGCCGTATCAGCCAGCTGCTCTTCCGAAAACCCTGTGAGCGACAACGCCTGTAGCCGGTCGTTGTTGACGGTAGGGCGGAAGTAAGTGCCCGACGATTCGCGCAGCAAAATCCGCAAATCAGACTCCTGCGTGGCAATTTCGGAAAGTAGGGCCTGCCGCTCTGTTTGCAGATCAAATAGGAAGGCCCGCAACCGAATCACCTCTTTCAGGGCAATGTTGCCCTTGTCGTACTGGTTTTGGTAGGCAGTCAGCGTCCGCTGAAACGAGTTGATTTCAGTGTTATAGGTGCCAACAGTCTGTTGCTTGTAGTACAGGTCGAAGAAGGTAGTGCGCACCTGGTAGTTGAGGTTGCGCAGCAGGTCTTCCAGGTTGTACTGCTCTACCAGGGCACCCTGTTGGGCCACGTTGGCGGCGGCTTTGCGGCGGCCGGCAATGGCAAACAGCTGCTGCACCTGCACAATGCTCTCGCCCCGCTGGGTCACGTCGAAAGCGCGCCGCGTGTTGGGGTTATACGTATTTTGCTCTAGCGAGAGGGTAGGGTTGTCCCAGAGCCGGGCCTGCAGGATTTGCGCCTGCGCCGCCGATACGTTGTAGCGCTGGGCTAGCAGTAGCAAGTTGTTTTGGGCGAAGCGCTGCTCGGCTTCGGCGAGGGTTAGCTGAGCCGTATCGGGCACGGCCGCCGCGGGAAAAGGGGCTGTAGCGTGGGCTACCCCACCCATCGTCAGCAGCAGCAAGAAAAGCGAAAAAAGGCGTCGCATATCCGGAGTGAATTATAGGATATGCAAGAGTACGCGGCCCGTATTAGGGCCGTATTAGAGGTGCATTAGAAACTGATTAGAAATGAAAAATAATACGTTATATAGTCGTATAGATAGTTTTTGTCCTTGTTTTTTGTGGAAAAATGATGAAAGCATGAAGAATGCAAGAATATTATTTTTTTATGGTTGTGATGTTGACTTTAGCCAACATCACAAAATAGGTAGTGGATGGCCAATTAGGGGAGCAGCTCCGTTGACAATGCTGTGGTTGCCGGTATAGTCAACTACAACAAAAACTGCCGCCGCGCTTCTCAGCAACGCACGCCGTGAGCGGAGTAGCTCACCGCTTTTAAGCAACGAAAGCTACTTCCGCCGATGTGCCTTGGTGCAGCGCAGAAGTGATGTGCAACTGTCCTTGGTGAAGCTCGATAATCTTACGTGCCAAGGGTAAGCCTACCCCATGCCCTACAACACCCCGCGCATTGGCCGCCCGAAAGAAAGGCTGGAAGATGTTGGCCAAGTCTTTCTCGGCAATGCCAATACCCTGGTCCTGAATCTGGATCCGGATGGCCTCGCTGGTGTAGCGAAACGTGACTTCCACAGGCGCTTCGCCCGAGTACTTCAGTGCGTTGTCCAGCAGATTGATTAGAGCGCGGGTGAGCAGCTGACGATTGCCTTTAATTTCCAGCGCTTCTGGCTCGGCGGGAAGGGCCTCCAGATGAATGTGCACGCGCCGTCGCATCTCGGGCAGCAAGGCCTCCCGGGCTTCCCACAGCAACTCATCTAGGCGAATATCGTCGGTATGAAGGCTGCTGGTTTCTGCCTGCGTAAGCTCCAGCAAGTCATTAAACAGGGTTTTTAGTTGCTGTAGCTCCGCCAGCACCGACGCCAGCGCCTCGCGGTACTCAGCCGGCTCCCGGTCACGCTTCAAGAGCACCTGCACCTCGCCGATGGTGGCCGTGAGTGGAGTGCGCAACTCATGCGAGGCATTGCTGACGAACGTGCGCTGCGCCTCAAAGCTGTCTTCCAAGCGCGTTAGCATGCGGTTGAAGGTGGTGGCCAGGCGGGCAATTTCATCCTGCTCGTGGCTCAGGCCTTCGTCTACCCGCAAGTGCAGGTCACGGGCTGTGATGCGGTCTACCTGGTCGTTTACGGCCGCAATAGGGGCCAGCGCCCGCCCCGCAAAGATTCGCCCGGCCACGTAGATAACGGCTAGGCTGCCTACAAACGTCAGCGACAAAATCAGGGCAAGGTTTTGCAGTCGAGCTTTACCCAGCTTGTTTTCGGCCGCCGCTACTATAATATAGTCGCCTTGGTTGTCGTGGTAGAACACCCCAATAGCCTGCCGCGGGCCAATGGTAAAGTACATTTCGCCATCTACCACAATGCGGGCCAGCAGCTTATCGGAGAGCGTCACGCTTTCGTCTTCTTCCAGAAAACGCGCCCGGTGGTCGGAGTCATAAATCTGGAGCACCTCGTTGTTCAGCGCCTGCAAATAGCGTTGCTGAAACGACCGAAAAGCCCCGGCCCGCATTTCGTCTTGCTCCAAAAAAATATAGCCCGTCACCTCTGCCCGGTCGCGCAGGCGCTGCCGAAACTCGCGCTGCGAGTACCGGGCTTGCAGTACATACGCCACCGTGAGTGCTACTGCCAGAATAACGGCCACCATGCTGAGAAACAAGAGCGTCAGACGGTTGCGGATGGTCATGAGGGGTAGGGTGGGAAGGTGTGGGTAGGGAAGTAAGTGAGATAGAAAAAAGCGTTTGTCATCCTGAGCTTGCGAAGGACCTTCTCACGTAAGAACGACAGGCGTAACAACGACTCGTTCAACTGGCATAAGGTCCTTCGTCGCCGCTTGATGCGCGGAATGCTCAGGATGACAAACGCTTTTTTGCTACCCCTCTTCGCGCAGCACATAGCCCATGCCTACTACTGTGTGAATAAGCTTAGTCGGAAAGTTCTTGTCGATCTTATTGCGCAGGTAGTTCACGTACACGTCGATGACGTTGGAGCCGGAGTCGAAGGACTCTTCCCAAGAGTTTTCGGCAATTTCGGCGCGGCTGAGTACCCGGCCGCGGTTGCGCATGAATAGCTCCAACAGGTTGAACTCGCGGGCTGTGAGCTTGATGGGCTGGCCACTGCGCGTAACGGTTTTGGCAGCTGTATCAAGGTTGAGGTCGGCTAGGGTGAGTACGGCCCCTTTGGTCGTCTGCCCGCGGCGGCGCGTCAGCACTTTCACGCGGGCCAGCAATTCCGCAAAATCAAAGGGTTTCACGAGGTAGTCATCCGCGCCACCATCGAAGCCGTGGAGCTTGTCGGTGGTAGTGCCCAGGGCCGTGAGCATCAACACCGGCACTTGCTGATCTTGCTGCCGTATGGCCTTCAGTACATCCAGGCCGCTCTGGTTGGGTAGGATCACATCCAGAATAATTAGGTCGTAGGCATGCGAAAGCGCCAAGCGCTGTCCGAAGGTGCCATCGTAAGCTACTTCCACCTCGTACTGCTCCTCCTCCAGCCCCCGCCGGATAAACGCGGACACCTTCGGCTCATCTTCGACTAGTAGGATTTTCATAGGTGTTTCTCAGTAGGGTAGGGGGCGGGCTGTATGAATAGTTAGGTAGAGACTGAGGAGGTACTGTCATCCTTCGCAAGCGGACGCCAGATGAAGGATGACAGACCCTATTTAGTTCTCAGCCTTCGGTTCCTGAAATAAAACCTTACACCTCGTCCTCATAGTCTAAGCCCAAGTGCTGGTTGAGAGCTTGCTGCAACTCACTGGCGGCGTGCATCTGGCCAGCCTTGCGGCTTACTTGCAAGCCTTTGCGGAAAACTTTTTCGGCTTCGTCGGGCTTTTCTAGTTGAGCCAGCAGCTTTCCGGCGTGATAATACGTACCCACATACTCGGGATGCTCATCCAGCAACGTTTGATAATATTCCATGGCTTTTTGCGGGTCCGACGCCCGGTATTCGGTGGCCAGCGCGTAGATCGTGAAGGCATCATTCGGGTCGTCGGCGTAGAAAGCGAGGAGTTGCGAAAGGCGGCTAGGTGTGTTATCCATCGGGTAGGAGTTTTCTGTATCTTCGCCCGAAATTAGGGGCTTTCCCGTATTGTTTGTCTATCTAACGCAGCCTAATGAAGTTTCTCGTTTGCATCAGCAACGTGCCCGACACGACGACTAAAATCACCTTCACGCCCGACAACAAAGAGTTCAACAAGGCCGGCGTGCAGTTTGTGATAAATCCTTGGGACGAATACGCCCTAACCCGCGCCATTGAGCTGAAGGAAGCCCAGGGCGGCGGTACCGTGACGGTGCTCAACGTAGGCGAAGCCGATACGGAACCCAACATCCGCAAAGCCCTGGCCATTGGCGCCGACGACGCTATACGCGTAAACGCCGCGCCGAAGGATGCTTTCTTCGTGGCCGAGCAGATTGCTAACGTAGCCAAAGATGGCGGCTACGATGTAATTCTGATGGGCAAAGAAAGCATCGACTACAACGGCTTCCAGGTGCACGGCATGGTAGGCGAACTGCTGGGCATCCCCACAGTAGCGCCGGCTATGAAGCTGGACCTGAGTGGCAATACGGCTACCCTGGAGCGTGAGATTGAAGGCGGTAAGGAAATCGTGGAGGTGAACACGCCCTTCGTGGCGTCGTGCCAGCAGCCTATGTGCGAACCCCGCATCCCTAACATGCGCGGTATCATGACGGCCCGTACTAAGCCCCTGAAGGTAGTAGAGCCCACCGGCGACGCTCCCCGCACGGAGGTAACCGAGTTTGCCCTACCCCCCAAGAAGCAAGGTGTGAAGCTCATCCCCGCCGAAAATGCCGGCGAGCTGATCAAACTGCTGCGCAACGAGGCCAAGGTAATCTAGTTTGACTGTCATGCTGACGAAGGAAGCACCTTATCACGGCTGCTTTCGTTGGTTTTCCTACTTCAAGTGGCGCGGACGTGATAAGGTCCTTCGCTCCACTCAGGATGACAAAAACGCAAAAACATGTCTGTATTAGTTGTTATAGAGTGCGATAAAGGCGAAGTGAAAAAATCTTCGCTGGAAGTGGCTACCTACGCCAGCCAGGTAGCCCAGCAGCTGGGCACCACGGCCACGGCCGTAGCCGTGGGCGAAGCCACTGAGGACAACCTGGCTAAGCTAGGCGAGCAGGGCATCAGCAAAGTGCTGTACGATGCCGAGCCTCGCCTGAAAGACTTCGTGAATGGTGCGTATACCAAGCTCATTGCCACCGCTGCCGAGCAGGAAGGTGCGCAGGTACTGGTGCTGGCCAACTCCAACATTGGCGCGGCGGTAGGCTCGCGCCTGTCTATTCGCCTGAAGGCTAGCCTGGCGACCAACGCCGTAGAAATGCCCCGCACCGAAGGCGGACAATTTGTGGTGAAGCGCGGCGCCTTCTCGGGCAAAGCCCTGGCCGATGTGGCTCTCACCACCGACCGCAAGATTATTGCTGTCAAGAAAAACTCCATCGAGGCCCAACACGAAGCTGGCAAGACTGCACCGGTAGAGAAGTTCTCGGCCAACCTGACCGACGCCGACTTTGCGGATGCGCCCAAGCAGGTAATCATGCAGGACCAGGCCGGTGGCGTGCTCCTGCCCGAAGCCGATAAGGTAGTATCGGGTGGCCGCGGCATGAAAGGTGCGGAAAACTGGAATCTGATTGAGGACTTGGCCAAGGCCCTAGGCGCTGCCACGGCTTGCTCTAAGCCCGTATCAGACGTAGACTGGCGCCCCCACCACGAGCACGTGGGCCAAACGGGCATCACTATCTCGCCCAACCTATACATTGCCTGCGGTATTTCGGGCGCTATTCAGCATTTGGCGGGCGTAAACTCCTCCAAGGTGATTGTGGTTATCAACAAAGATCCGGAAGCGCCGTTCTTCAAAGCTGCCGATTATGGCATCGTTGGCGACGTATTCGACGTACTACCGAAACTAACCCAAGCCGTTAAGGAACTAGGTTAAGGCGTAAACAATTGATAATGAGCGTTATGCTTTAGGCTAAACGCTCCTTGCAATTCTGTTAGGCGCACTTACCTCACTACCAGCACATATTTTCTCCTGTGAAAAAAATTCAGCTCGAGATACTAGGACTTTCATCCAGCCAATCCCAGTCGGGGTCGTTTGCCCTGATTTTGGGGGAGAAGACCGGCAACCGTCGGCTGCCCATCATCATTGGCATGTTTGAGGCCCAGAGTATCGCGATTCAGATTGAAAAAATAAATCCTAATCGTCCGCTCACGCACGACCTGTTCAAGTCCTTTGCCGAGCAGGTACACGTAGCCATTCTGGAAGTCATAATCTCTGACCTGAAAGAAGGTGTGTTCTACTCCAAAATTGTGTGCTCGGATGGGGCTACTACCTTCGAGCTAGACGCCCGCCCGAGCGACGCCATTGCTATCGGTCTGCGTTTCGGCGTACCGATTTATACGGTGGAAAGCGTACTGAGCGAGGCCGGCATCATCCTAAGCGATTTGGACGAAAACGCTGAGGAGTCGGATGACGACGATGACGATGATGACGATAACACCAGCAGCAGCAAGCCTGCACCAGAACCCCGTGAGCCCAGCGGGCAGGTGTCGTTGGACGAGCTGACCAAAATGCTGGCCCAGGCTCTGGAAAAAGAAGATTACGAGAAAGCTGCCAAAATCCGCGACGAGCTAAACAAACGCAACAAGGAATAACGCAGCTAGTTTTATAAAACAAAAGCCTCTTCCTCTCAGGAAGAGGCTTTTGTTTTATATGGGCAGACTAATTACTACCGCTTGACTACTACCTTTCGTGCCTTACTTATCTTCGCTTATGACAGCCAACCTTCCCGACCTACGCTACCCCATTGGCCAGCCCGAACTGCCTACCCAGCCATTGGCTCAGGGTGCCCGCATCGCTTACATTGCGCAGCTAGCCCTACTACCCGACCAAGTGCGGGCGGCTGTAGCCGGCCTTAGCCCAGCGCAGCTGGATACGCCCTACCGCCCCGGCGGCTGGACGGTGCGCCAGGTAGTGCACCACCTACCCGACAGCCACCTGAACAGCTACGTGCGCTTCAAGTTGGCCCTCACCGAAGATACCCCTACCATCAGCCCCTACGAGGAGCACGCCTGGGCCGAGCTGCCCGACACGGCTGCTACTAAGCCTGCCGTGTCGTTGGCGCTGCTGGAGGCGCTGCACATTCGCTGGACTACCCTGTTGCGGCAGCTTACGGATGCACAATGGCAGCGCACGTTCTACCACCCTGGCTCGCAGCGCACCTTCACGCTCGATCAGGTCCTGGTGCTATATGCCTGGCATGGGCGGCACCACCTAGCGCACATTACGGAGCTGCGCCGCCGCGAGCAGTGGTAGGGGGTAAATAACCGTGAATAGTGCGCTCGATGCAAAATAATTCTCCGCGCTTTCTAGCCACGCTGGCAGCTATTCAGCCGCTTGGGGCGGCTCTCACGGCTGCTCTGCAAGCCAGCGTGCGGCCTGAAAGGTGGCCGGCACAGCATCGGCTACTGGAACCAGGTCAGGTAGCACGACGGGTATATTTTCTGGAAAGTGGGCTGGTGCGCGGCTACACTTTGCGCCAAGGGCGTGAGGTGTCTTCATGGTTTATGCAAGAGGGTGATTTTGTAATTTCTATTGCTAGCTTTTTTACCCAAACACCCGGCGAAGAGTGCCTAGAGTTATTGGAGAATAGTCATGGCTTTAGCCTTAGCTACGAGCAGCTGCAACAGCTTTACCAGAATTTTCCGGCGTTTAATTTTCATGGCCGGGTGCTCACGGAGCGCTATTATGTGCTGAGCGAATGGCGGGCCCGTCACCTTCGGGCACTGTCGGCAGCCGAGCGGTATGCCCGGCTGCTACAGGATTTTCCTACGGTGTTTCAGCGGGTGTCTGTGCAGCACATTGCCTCACATTTGGGCATGGCGCCGGAAACGCTCAGTCGGTTGCGGAGCCGTAGCTAAAGGAGTAGCTGCGGGTATATGGAAAATGATATTTATCAGAAAAAGCACGTTGCGGAATGCTGATTTTTGTCGGTATACTTTAAGTAGGCTGACATATGGCTGTGCGCTGGAAAAGAAATGTTGTAATTGGCCTAATGGCTGGGTGCAGTATCCTGTTAGGCATGGGGGGGCGTCCGGCGCACCACCTTTGGCAGGCATACACACGAGACGCACCTCAACCACTCACTCCGCAACCAGGTATAGCCAATGATGTCAGCGGCCTCAATGCCACAGCCATGCGAACGGTGGCTGTGGCGGCCGATTCGGCGGCGGCGCTCCGGCAACTGCGGCAGCTACTGGATACGGCGCGGGCACGACACCTACCAGTAGCCATTGCCGGCGCACAACATAGTATGGGAGGCCACACGGTAGCAGCAGGTGGTATGCGGCTGGTGATGCGGCCGTTTCGCTACTTGCACCTAGATACCGTTTCGAACCTGCTAACGGTAGGCAGCGGTGCGCACTGGGCGGATGTAATTCCCTACCTGAACCGTCACGGTCGAGCCGTGGCGACTATGCAATCAGATAATGCGTTCAGCATTGGGGGCTCACTAAGCGTAAACTGTCATGGCTGGCAACCCAATCAGCCACCCATTGCGGCTACTGTTGAGTCGATGCGGGTGCTACTGGCCGACGGCCGACTTCTGACGTGTAGCCGCCAGCAAAACCAGCAGCTTTTCAGGCTGACGCTGGGTGGCTACGGGCTATTTGGTATCATCATCGACGCACGCTTACGCACGGTGCCCAATGCGCTGTACACCTACCAGCGTGTGGCTGGTCCGGCGGAGGAGTACTTAGTCAACTATCGTCGTTATGTGGATGCTAATCCGCGGGTGCAGTTGGCCTATGGGCGCCTTAACGTAACGAAAGAGCATTTTTTGGAAGAATCAACCCTAAACTTTTTCGTGGTGCATCAAGCAGCATCGCCATACGCTGACCTTCCTGAACCGGGTCTGGCAAACCTAAAGCGGGCCGTATTTGTGGGGTCGAAGCGTGATGCCTACGGCAAACAGCTACGTTGGGATTTGGAGCAGGTATTCACACGGAATGAGGTAGGAAAGACATTCAGCCGTAATCAAATTATGAATGAAAGCCCGGCGCTTTACCTCAACCGCTCGACTGGTCAGACAGATATTTTGCACGAGTACTTCATTCCAGCCCGCCACTACAATCATTTCCGACGAGTGTTGCAGCGGTGCATTCCCCGCCACCAGGCAGATTTGTTGAACGTAACCTTACGCAACGTATACGCCGACCACGACACGTTCCTACCCTACGCTCGTGAGGAAGTGTTTGGGTTCGTGCTGTTCTTCAATCAAGCCCTTACCCCGGCTGCCGAAGCGGATATGATTGCTCTAACGCGGAAACTCATTACGGAAGCTGAGCGGCTAGGCGGTACGTATTACTTACCCTACCGCTTGCACGCTACTCCTGCCCAATTGCAACGCGCTTACCCACGGTTTCAAGAGTTTCTGCAGCTTAAACAGAAATACGATCCGCAGGCAGTTTTTCAGAACCAATTCTATCAACAGTACCGAGTAGAAACGCGAAATGACCAGCTCTGATAATTAGAGCTGGTCATTTCGCTAGTGATGCACAGGTTTCAGCCGGAGTTGTGGTCTGAACGCATACGCACGTTGTATCTGCAACATACCTAATGAGCATTCATGGGGTCTTCTGCTGAGATGCTTTCCAAGCCGCCTTCCTGCTCGTCTACGCGCTTGGCGGCGCGCACTAGGCTGCTGCTGAAGATAAACTCTTTCAACTCGGGTACTTCGGCGTTGAGGATGGTGTCTTTGGTACCATCCCACAGCTTTAAGCCTTTATGCAGAAAGATGATGTGGTCGCCGATTTCCACCACCGAGTTCATATCGTGGGTGATGATGGCGGTGGTGATGTTGTACTCGTGCGTGATTTCGTGAATCAGCTCGTCGATTTTAAGGCTGGTGAGTGGGTCGAGGCCGGAGTTGGGCTCGTCGCAAAACAGGTAGGTACAGTTGGGCGCAATAGCGCGGGCAATGCCTACACGCTTCTTCATACCACCCGATATTTCGGAAGGCATTTTGTTGCCGGCATTTTCCAACCCTACCCGCTTCAGGCAAAATTCCACTCGGTCGCGGCGCTCCTCCTTGGTCATCTCGGGCGTCAGCATCTTCAGCGGAAACTCGGTATTCTCGAATACCGTCATGGAGTCGAACAGCGCCGAGCCTTGAAACAGCATCCCGATTTTGCGGCGGATTTCCTGCCGGATATTCACCTTGTTGTTGGTGAACACAGTGCCATCAAAGGTAATGCTGCCAATATCCGGCTTCATCAGGCCCACAATGCACTGCAACAACACCGATTTGCCGGTGCCCGAGCCGCCTAGCAGGAGGTTGCACTTGCCCGTTTCGAAAGTGCAGTTGATACCCTTCAATACGGCGTTGCCATCGAAGGACTTCTGAACGTTATGAATTTCGATCATCTTTCTTAGTGTCTGAGACTGAGGGGCTGGAGACTCAGAGAAGAGGTAACGTTTTGTTTTATCTAATAAACGTAAACCCAGATTCTCGGTCCCTCAGGTTCCGAAAACAATTACAACAGAACAGCCGCCAGCACAAAGTCGGCTATCAGGATAGCAATAATGGAGTTGGTGACAGCGCCGGTGCTGGCTGCCCCTACCTCCAAGGCGCCGCCGCGGGTGTTGAAGCCTTTGAAAGACGAAATAGCCGAAATCAAGAAGGCAAATACCACCGATTTAATGAGGGCAAACACGATGTTGTAAGGAATGAAATCCTGACGGATGCCCTCGATATACTCCTGCGCCGAGATAGAGCCCGACAGCGTACCTGCAATGTAGCCGCCCATGATAGACAGGCCCATGGCCAAAACTACCAGCAGCGGAAACATCAGTAGGGAGGCCAGAATGCGGGGCAACACCAAGTAGGAAGAGGAGTTGATGCCCATCACTTCCAGCGCGTCAATCTGTTCGGTGATGCGCATGGTGCCCAGGCCGCCGGCAATGCTTGAGCCTACCTTGCCCGCCAGCACCACGCTGGTGATGGTAGGGGCCAGCTCCAGAATGGTCATTTCGCGCACCATGTAGCCAATAGTAGCCTTCGGAATAAGCGGGTTGACTAGGTTGTAGGCAATCTGCACGCAGGTTACGGCCCCAATAAAGGCACTCACCAGCGACACGATAAACACAGAATCGACCCCAATAAGAATGGCTTCGTCGATGGTACGGTTCCAAAGCGTTTTGAACCGCTCGCCGCGGGAAACCATGCTTTGGAGAAAGAGTAGAAAAGAGCCGAAGGTCTTTACCATAAAAAGCGTCCGGAAAGAGAAAAGCAGGAACTTGCGAAAAAACAGGGCCTACGCACACGCGAAAGCAGGCCTGTTGCACCATACGTAAAACCTCAACATATAAACAAAGGAATGCAAAAAAATATCGTTGTGACCGGCGGTAGCCGCGGAATAGGACGTGCCCTGGTAGAACGGTTTGCGCAGGCTGGGTATCCAGTTGTCACCTGTGCCCGCTCGGCCGAGGACTTGGCCACTCTAACGGCCGCCGTGCAGCAGGCCACGCCGGGTGCTGTGCTGCACACCCTACCCGCCGACCTAAGCAACCACGCAGACGCCGTTCGGTTTGGGGAGTTTGTACGGGCGCTGCCGGGTAGGATAGAGGTGCTGGTACACAACACGGGTTCCTTCATCCCCGGCCGCCTGCAAGACGAGCCCACCGACGGCCAGCAGCTGCGCCAGATGCTGGCCGTGAACCTGCTAAGTGCCTACGATGTGACGCAGGCCCTACTGCCCGGCCTGATAGCGCAGCGCCACGGGCACATCTTCACGATCTGCTCTACGGCCAGCCTCACGGCCTATCCCAACGGGGGCTCCTATGGGATTGCTAAGCACGCGCTCTACGGCTTCACCAAAAACCTGCGCGAAGAACTGAAGGAACACAACGTGCGCGTAACGGCCGTGCTGCCCGGCGCCACTTATACCGACAGCTGGGCCGGCGCCGGCCTACCCCCCGAGCGGTTCATCAAGCCCGAAGACCTTGCCGAGGCCGTATTTGCTACCTATCAGCTCTCGGAGCAAGCCGTGGTAGAGGAGCTGCTGATCCGGCCGCAGCTGGGCGACATCTAGCTTCTGATCGGAACGTCCTGCTTCGACTCCACTCAGCAGGACCATACTACTCCGCCACCACATTGCCCCTACCAGTCACCTCCACGTAGGGGGTAGGGGCCCGGTAGAAAACGGTGCCGGCGCCCGCATGGGTGATGCCCAGCGTATTAGTAGCGCGCACATGCGCGTCGCCGATGCTGCCGCGAGTGGTTTGGAGCGTAAGGTTGCGGACCGTTAAATCGGTGGTGCGGAGGGTACCGCTGCCGCCTAGCAGCGTTACCGCATCACTGGCCACGGTGCCACGCAAGGTCACATCGCCTAGCTCGTACATGTCCATGTTCAGGTACTGCACATGCAGATTAAGATCGGCGTCGCCGGAGCCTAGGAAGTGGTAGAAGAACTGGTCGGCCTGAAAGGGGGTAGGGATGCGCAGCGTGCTTTGGTCGCGCTGGAATACGTCGAGCACGGAAGGCGTGTGCAGCCTGATTTCGCGGGGCACATCGTAGCGGCGCGTCCAGTTGCAGGTACTGGTATTGCGCATAATAAGTTGATGATTGGTGACCTCCAACTTAATCTCCTCCTGCAGGTTTTCGCCCGTGCGCACCTCGGCGTAGATGGCCGTGTCTTGCACCAACACTACCTCGAGGTTATCGTAGATATACAACTGGCGAAAGGCGGGCAACTCACGGCGTTCGGTGGTGATGCTGCCCGTGCTTTTCAGGCAGTCGGCTTCATTGTCGCTGCCGCAGGCCATCAACAACAAAAGCAGGCTGCTGACTATCCCGATGCATAAAAGCCGGATAGGGCGATTAACTTGCGGCAGCAACGCAATCTGAAACATCAACACAGGTATATGGACTTACGGGGCAAGGTAGCGATAATCACAGGAGGCAGCAAAGGCATTGGCAAGGCCACAGCCGAAGCGCTGCTGGCAAAAGGCGCCGTAGTAGCTGGCTGGAGCCGCTCAGCTCCTGACGGTTTGCAGCACGAGAACTTTCACTTTTTCGAGTGCAATGTGCAGGATGAGCAGTCGGTACAGCAAGCCTACTCCGCTACTATTGACAAGCTGGGCGCGGCGCAAATACTCGTCAACAATGCCGGTATTGGCAACATGGGCGCTATCGACGGCTTTCCGTCGGAGGAGTGGCACGCTATGTTTGATACCAACGTGCATGGCGTGTTCTACTGCACCAAGGCTGTGCTGCCGCGGATGAAGCAGCAAGGTGAAGGCCACATCATCAACGTGGCTTCATTGGCTGGTACCGCTGGCTCGGCGGGTATGGCGGGCTACTGCGCCACCAAGTTTGCCGTGCGTGGCTTCTCCGATGCGCTGTTCAAGGAAGTGCGCCAGGATGGCGTGCGCGTGACGTGTGTGATGCCCGGCTCGGTGGAAACCAACTTCGGCGGCACAGAGCCCGGCCAGGAGCCTAACCCCCACAAAATGCAGCCCGAAGACATTGCCGACGCCATCATCCACGCGCTGGAAGCGCCCAAGGCCACTATGATTTCGGAGATTCAGATGCGGCCTTCACAGCCGAAATAAAGTTCTGCCAAAATGGTTTTGTCATCCTGAGCAGAGCGAAGGACCTTCTCACGTACGAACTAAGTCGTTGGTACGGTTATCGTTCAATAGATCGTTCTCTCGTGGGAAGGTCCTTCGCTCTGCTCAGGATGACGGCTAAGAGTAAGATTCAACAACGTACATGGTAGAGGTCGAGAAACTCACAAAAACCTACGGCGCGCAAAACGCCGTGAACAACATCAGCTTCACGGCGGGGAAAGGTGAAATCCTGGGGTTTCTGGGGCCAAATGGCGCGGGCAAGTCTACCACCATGAAGATTGCCACTGGCTACCTACCGCCCTCGGCCGGCACCGTGAAGCTAGCTGGCTTCGACGTGACGGAGCAGCCTCTAGAGGTGCGCCGCCGCGTGGGCTACCTGCCCGAGCACAACCCACTCTACCTGGACATGTACGTGCACGAGTACCTCGAATTCATCGGCTCGGTACACGGCCTGAAGGGGAGTGAGCTACGCCGACGCGTGCAGCAAATGGTAGATAGGGTAGGGTTGGGGCGCGAGCAGAACAAGCAAATCGGAGCTTTGAGCAAAGGCTACCGGCAGCGGGTAGGGCTGGCCCAGGCGCTTATCCACGACCCGGGCGTGCTCATCCTCGACGAGCCCACCACCGGCCTCGACCCCAACCAGATCGGCGAAATCCGCACCCTCATTCGGGAGGTAGGGGAGGACAAGACCGTGATTTTCTCTACCCACATCCTGCCCGAAGTCACAGCTCTGTGCAGCCGGGTGGTCATCATCAACCGCGGCCAACTGGTAGCCGACTCGCCCGTAGCCGACCTGGCCGCCGGCACGAAAGGCGAAACCCTCATCCGAGCTGAGTTCGAGCAGCCCATCGACCCTGCGCCGCTACGCGCCCTACCCGGCATCCTAGCCGTGGAGGCCGACGCGGCCCCCGCTACCTACCGCATCCACGCCGCCGGTCCCGACCTGCGCGGCAGCATTTCGCGTTTGGCAGCCGAGCAGGGCTGGATATTACTAGGGCTGCGCCAGGAAGAACAGTCGCTGGAGCAGGTGTTTAAGAATTTGACGAAGTAATATGTCTACTTTTCTGTCATCCTGAGCCTGCGAAGGATCTTCTCACGGAAGAACGATAGGCGTAATAACGAACCTTTCTGCTGTGAGAAGGTCCTTCGCAGGCTCAGGATGACAGAAAAGTTATGACAACCGTTTTTTATGTATTCCATTCTCCGCAAAGAATTCAACGCCTTCCTTAGTTCACCTGTTGCCTACGTCGTTATTGGCGTGTTCCTGGTAGCTACGGGGCTGTTTGTGTGGGTGTTTCCAGATAGCTCAGTGCTTGACTACGGCTACGCCGACCTGCAAACGCTGTTCAACATCGCGCCCTGGATTTTCCTGTTTCTGATTCCGGCCATCACCATGCGCACGTTTGCGGAGGAGAAGAAGGCTGGCACCATCGAGCTGCTGCTCACGCGCCCACTGACCGACGGGCAGATTATCGGCGGCAAATACTTGGCGTGCTTGCTGCTGGCACTGCTGGCGCTGGTGCCTACCCTACTTTACTACTATTCAGTATACCAGCTAGGTAACCCCGAGGGCAACATCGATTCGGCGGCCACGGTAGGCTCCTACCTGGGGCTAGGGCTGCTGGCGGCGGTGTTTGCGGCCATCGGCATCTTTGCCTCGGCTATTACCCGCGACCAAATTATTGCCTTTCTAGTGGCTGTGGTAGGATGCTTCTTGGTGTACACGGGCTTCGACTCGCTGGCTTCGGTGTTCGAGGGTAGCACGGCTTACTACATCAGCCAATTAGGCATTGCCGCCCATTATCGCGACCTAAGCAAAGGCCTTATCGACTCCCGCGACCTGCTATATTTTCTGAGCATGATAGTGGCGATGCTGTGGGCTACGCGACTGGCGCTGCGGAGCAGAAATTGGTAGGGGTAAGTGAAATAGAAGTGAAATAAGTATGTCATCCTGAGCGCAGTGAAGGACTTTCTCACAACAGAACGATGCTCGTACCAACGATTTGTTCTGCGGGCATAAGGTCCTTCACAAGCTCAGGATAACAGTCATAATTGAGTTACAATCCGCCGCTTATGGCTTCGTCTGAATCTGTTTCTACCCCTGCTACCTCCCGCAAGCGACGCGACCTAACTACGTTCTTTGTGGTAATAGGCGCGTTGTTACTGCTCAATTTCCTGGCCCAGCAGTTCTTTTTTCGTGTCGATTTGACGGAGGAGAAGCGCTACTCTATGTCGCCGGCAACCAAGCAATTGCTGGAGAATTTGAAGCAGCCTGTTACCATCACCGTGTACCTGGATGGCGACTTTCCGCCTGCGTTCCGGCGCTTGCAGCAGGCCACCCGCGAGACACTGAACGAGATGCAGATCTATGGGGGTAGCAACCTGCACTACGTGTTTGTGGACCCCTCGGCGGCCGGCACCGAGCAGGCGCGCAATCAGTATTACGAAACTCTACTCAAGAAAGGCCTGCGCCCTACTAACCTGGGCGCCAATGAGAACGGCAAGCGGGTCGAGAAAATCATCTTCCCGTGGGCTACCGTGTCGGTGGGCGCACAGGAGCTGCCAGTGTTGCTACTGCGTGGCAACCAGGCCGCCCCCGCCGACGTGCGCCTCAACCAAAGTATTGAAGGTTTGGAGTACGAATTAGCTAGCACCATCCGGCGGCTGGAGCCTAGCCAGCGCAAGCGCATCGGCATCGTGGAAGGTCACGGTGAGCTGGACAACGCCGAAGCCGGCGACCTGATTGGCTCCCTGCGCCAGAACTACGACGTATTCCGGGTGAACCTCACCAAAGTGCGCGACCTGCGCCCGCTCGACGCCATCATTGTGGCCAAGCCTGCCACGGCGTACACCGAGGAAGAGAAGTTCAAGCTCGACCAGTTCATCACACAAGGCGGTAATACACTGTTTTTCGTGGATGCCATGCGCGTGAACCTCGACAGTGCCAACCGCGGCGGCATGCTCTCGTTTCCCTTGCAGCTGAACCTGGAAGACATGCTGTTTAAGTACGGCGTGCGCATCAACCCCGACCTCATGCTGGACCTCAACTCCGGCGTGATTCCGCTGGTGACGGGCACTCTGGGCGACAAGCCGCAAGTGGAGCCGCTGCCCTGGCAGTTCTACCCCCTCATCAACAACTTCAGCCAGCACCCCATCACCCGCAACCTCGACGCGGTGTACACCAAGTTTGTGAGCAGCATTGATACGGTGAAGGCCGTGGGCATCCGCAAAACGCCACTCATGTTCACCTCACGTTACACCCGCGTGCTGCCCGCGCCTGTGCCCGTCAACCTCAACGACGCCCGCCTACCTCCCGACCCCAAGCTGTATAAGCAGAGCTTCGAGCCAGTAGGCTACCTGCTGGAAGGGCAGTTCCGTTCGCTCTATGCCAACCGCGCCCAGCCCGGTACCACCCAGTTTCAGCCCGAAAAGTCACCCCTGGCTAAGCCCGCCAAACTGCTGGTTATTCCTGACGGTGACTTCGTGCGCAACGACGTGGACCCCAAAACCGGCAACCCCTTCCGCCTCGGCTACGACCGCCTCGCCAACACCGAATTTGCCAACCGCGAGCTGGTGCTGAATGCCGTGGACTACCTCCTCGACGAAACCGGCCTCATCGCCGTTCGTGGCAAGCAAATCACCCTCCGCCCCCTGGACAAGGTGAAGGTAGCCGAACAGCGCCAACGCTGGCAGCTGCTGAATCTGGCAGCGCCGCTGGCACTACTGGCCGCATTTGGCTTAGGTAGGGCCTGGTGGCGCAAGCGGCGGTACGCACGGTTTTAGCATTGACAGGAATCTGTCATCCTGAACGCAGTGAAGGACCTTCTTATGTTAGAACGAGTCGTTTACACGACATTGTTCTAACATAAGAAGGTCCTTCACTGCGTTCAGGATGACAAGAAGCATTTTCGCCGGGAATAAGAAATAGCTTTACCTACCTCCCCTTACCCTTCATCCTCCTAATCCAACACTTCAGTAACAGCAAATTTCCTACCCGGTAGGCACCGCGCACTTTTGGGCATCACTTCACTGCTGCCCCGATGAAACGACTGCTACCTCTTTTGCTCCTGTTGCTTACTGCCGGCCGCCTGCTGGCCCAGACCACTACCCTTGCGGGCACTGTGCGCGATGCCGCCGGCCAGCCGCTGCCGGGCGTGAACGTGTTTTTGAAAACCACCTTCGACGGGGCCAGCACCGATACACTGGGCCGGTTCCGGTTCACCACTACCCAAAGCGGCACGCTGCCGCTGGTAGCCTCGCTGCTGGGGTATGTGGCGCAGGAGCAACCGGTGGTGCTGGATGGGAAAGCGCATCAACTCAGCTTTCGGCTGAAGGCTGTGCGCAATCAACTAGGCGACGTAATCGTAACGGCTGGTACCTACGAGGCCGGCGACGACAAGCGCAATACCACCTTCTCGGCCCGCGACGTGCAGACCACCGCCGGCGCCCAGGCCGACGTGGCCGGCGCCCTGAATACCCTACCCGGCACTACCCGCAATGGCGAGGCTGGCCAGCTGTTTGTGCGCGGCGGCGCGGCTTATGAAACCAAACAATACCTCGACGGTCTACCCCTGCAAAGCCCTTATAATGCCGCACCGGGCGGCGTGCCGGCGCGGGGGCGGTTTGCGCCTACTTTGTTCAAGGGCACGATGTTCAGCACGGGCGGCTACTCGGCAGAGTACGGGCAGGCGTTGTCGGCGGTGGTGGCGCTGCGGTCGGTGGATTTGGCCGATGAGACGCAAACGGGCATTTCGGCGCTGTCGTTAGGTGGGCTGACGCTGGCCCGGCAGCAGCGGTGGGAACGGTCGTCGGTAGCCGTGACGGCCGATTACATGAACATGCGACCCTACTTTGGGCTGGTACCCCAGCAGATTCTGCGCACGTTGCAAGCGGCCAGTGGCTCGGTAGCGGCCCGGCAACGCACCGGCGAGATGGGCATGCTGAAACTCTACGGAACGTTTCAGCAGCAGCACATGGCCGTACTCACACCCAACGCCGACTACGCTGATGGTCGGCAGCCCGTAGACCTGCGCAACACCAACGCCTACCTCAATGCCACCTGGCGCACCCCCTTGGCCCGCGGTTGGAGTCTGCAAACCGGTGCTGCCGCCACCCGCGACAACCAGCATATCCAACCCGACCAGCAGCGCGTGCAGGAATTGGAGCAGTCGGTGGTGGGTAGGGCCGTGGTTACCAACGACTCGGCCAGTGCCTACTGGAACCTAAAGCTGGGCGCAGAAGTATTGGCGCAGCGGTATCAATTTCACTATCAAGCTCGGGAAAGCGACATGACGCGGGCACTGGCTTTCACGGAACGCCGGGCTGCGGGCTTTGCCGAGTCGGAAATTGCCTTCTCCAACAAGGTAGCTGGCAGGGTAGGAGCGCGGGCCGAATACTCGGCGGTGCTGGGCCGCTGGAACGCCGCACCGCGGGCGGCACTGGCCTATCAAATCAACCCACACAGCCAGTTATCCGGCGCTTGGGGCTACTTCTACCAAACGCCCACCAACGATGCCATGCGATTGGGGCAGTACGCCCCGGAGCCCCTGCGTTTCGAGCGTGCCCGCCATTACCAGCTCACGTATCAGTACGAAGCGCACCGCCGGCTGCTGCGTCTCGAAGCCTACGACAAGCGCTACGCCAACCTAGTGCGCTACGACCTGCCCGGCGCATTCAACCCGGCCACGCTGGCTTACCAACTGCCCAGCCCCGCTACTTACCGCAGCACCGGCACCGGCTACGCCCGCGGCCTGGATGTGCTCTGGCGTGACAAAACCACCTTGCGCAACTTCGATTACTGGGTGAGCTACAGCCTGCTCGACACCCGCCGCCAACAGCGCTTCGACCCAGTACGGGCAGTGCCTACCTACGCGGCGCGTCACAATCTCTCGGTGGTGGGTAAGTACTGGGTAGATAAGTGGCACACGCTATTCGGGGCCACCTACAGCTACGGCAGCCCCCGTGCCTACTTCGACCCCAACCGCTACGATGCTGCCACAGGCACAGGCTATAACGCGGGCCGCCTACCCAGCTTCCAAGACCTGAGTCTGAACCTAAGCTACCTCACCCAAATCCATAAGAACCTCGCCATCATTCATGTGAGTTGCTCCAATATCCTGGGCCGCCAGAACGTGTTCGGCTACCGCTACGCCAGCACGCCCGACGCCGCTACTGGCCGCTACACCGCCGTGCCACTGCTCCCCTCGGCCCGCCGCATGGTGTTCGTGTACCTTCTGATTTCCATCAACAAAAACCGCCCGGTGGATTTGCACACGGCGCCGGAGGATTAAGGTAGGGTAGGAGGGTAGGGAAGGTAGAGGAGAGTAGGAAGGGTGTCATCCTGAGCGCAGCGAAGGACCTTCTCACGTGAGGGCGAGTCTTTATTACGCTTGTCGTTCAGACGTGAGAAGGTCCTTCGCTGCGCTCAGGATGACACCCTTCTTACCCTTCTTACCTTCACACCTTCCTCCCCTCCCCTCATTACGCGCCTTGCGCCACCATGCGCATGAAACCGCCATCCATCACGTAAGTAGAACCCGTCACGTAATCCGAATCAGCGGAGGAAAGAAACAGGGCTAGTTTGGCGATTTCCTCGGGTTGGCCGGCCCGTTTCATGGGGATGCGCTGCTCGCCCTCCTCACGCTTTTGCGGGTCGTCGAGAGCTTTTTGGTTCATGGGCGTCAGGATCATGCCGGGGGCGAGGTTGTTGACGTTGATACCGTCTTCAGCCAGTTCAAGGGCCAGCGTGCGCGTGAGGTTGCGTAGGCCGCCCTTGGCCGCGCAATAGTCGGCCGTGCCGGGTGATACTACCTCCTCGTGAATAGACGTGACGTTGACAATCTTGCCCTTGCCGCCGCGCTGCTTGCGGTGCTGGGCAAACAGCCGTGCTAGGTAAAATGGCCCAAATAAATCGGTGCGAATGGTTTTCTCAAACTCTTCGGGCTGCATCTCCACCACGGGTTTGTGCGCCCCGCTCACGCCGGCGTTGTTCACCAGAATATCCACGGAACCAAACTCCAGCAGCGTCTGCTTGAAAAGTTGCTCAGCTTGTTGGGCATCGCTCACGTCGGCCTGCACCACTAGAGCGCGCTGGCCGGCTTGCGTCACCTGCTGGCGCGTGTGCTCGGCCCCATCGGCATCGGTGTGGTACACCACTACCACGTTGGCGCCCTCCTGGGCAAATAAGATGGCCGTGGCCTGGCCAATTCCCGAATCGGAGCCGGTGATGAGGGCTGTTTTGTTGATTAGTTTTTTCATTGGAAAGAAAGTGAGACGAGTGGGTAGGACAGCCAAAAGGCGGCTGTGCATCTTCCGCAAACGCGCCTAACAGGGTAGGGTTGCTTGGCTAAGGGCATTGCGCCCGGCAAGCCGAACTACACCAGGCGCCCATCATACCATCAGAAGATTTCTACACTTCATCCGGCTTATCTGACGCTTTAGACGCAGGAAATTTCATCAATTGTCGGGGTTGCTGACTTTTGGATGATACATCCACACAACCACTTACCACAATGAAAAAGGTGTTCTTCCTGCTCGCCCTGGCCACCGCTTCTCTTTCGACATCGGCTCAAACGAAACCGGCTTCGGCCACTACCCAAACGGCCCCGGCCGGCTACCAGGACTTGATGGCGGCCACCATTCAGGAGCTGATGCAAACTGGCGACCCCGCTGCCCTGAAGGCCAGCGCCGCTAAGTTTGAGCGCGCCGCTACCGTAGCGCCCCAGGACTGGTTGCCGCGCTATTACCAGGCTTATGCGCTGCTGATCAACGTATTCCAAAGTCAGGAAGAAGGCGACATGAAAGACAAGACGCTCGACCAGGCCGAGGCCGCCCTGGCGCAGGCCCGCAAGCTGGGCGGCGACGAGTCGGAGTTGCTGGCATTGCAGGCCTACCTCTACCAGGCCCGACTGGGCGTGTCGCCCATGCTGCGCTCCATGAAGTATTCGGGCATGGTGAACGAGGCCATTGCGCAGGCTAAAAAGCTGAATCCCAACAACCCACGGCCCTACCTCATCGGTGCCAACAATGCCTTCTTCACGCCCAAGATGTTTGGCGGCGGTCCGGAAGTAGCCAAGCCTTTGTATGAAGAGGCCAAGGTGAAATTCGATGCGTTTCAGCCGACGTCGGCTATTGCACCCGATTGGGGCAAAGGGCAGCTACTGAGCCGCCTCAAAACCTGCAATACCGCCCTGGCCGCTGCCAAGTAGTGTGCCGTGCTCCGGGTTGGCTGCCACCGGCTTTTCTGTAACTTCCACACACTTTTTTTGCTGTTATGATTTCTGTAGCCATGAGAGCCCACACGAAGGCCGAAGTTCCTACCTTCAAAAAGCACTACGCCAATGCGTTGCGCTGGTGGCAGCTGCTGGGACTTATGCTGCTGTTGTCGGTGGGGCTTACCTTTTTGTTCTGCCCTGGGTGCGCAATCAATAGTGAGGACTTCCGGCTAACGTTCGGCTACAACGTTTGCTACACGGTTGGTCTGTGGCTGGCCAATGGCTACCCCGCCGCCTGGCTGAACCGCAAAGCCGACTGGCGCCAGGAGCCACTCCGCCGGTTTTTGCTCACAGTAGGGCTTTCCACGGTGCTGTCGTTGCTGGTGATTGTGCTGGTGAACGGCGGATTTCGGGTGCTCTACCACCATCGGCCGTTGCGCGAGCTACTGGAGCCGCGCGTGTGGGGGCAGTTTATTCTGCCTCTGGTGACGACGACGGTGGTGTCCTTGTTTATTCATAGCCGGTCGTTTTTGCTGGGCTGGCGCGAGGCGGCTATCCGCACCCAGCGGTTGGAAAAAGAAAGCGCCGTCGCCCGCCTCGACTCGCTGCGCCGGCAGGTAGACCCGCACTTCTTGTTCAACTCGCTGAACGCCCTGACGGTGCTGGTAGAGGAAAACGACCCGGCCCGTGCCACGCGCTTCATCCGGCAGCTGGCTCAGGTATACCGCTACGTGCTCGATAGCCAGGAGCAGGAAGTTGTGCCGCTCACCGAAGAGCTGGCTTTTGTGGAGTCTTACCTGCACTTGCAGCGCACCCGCCTGGGCGAAGGCATTCAGGTAGAGATAAAGCAGCCAGATGCCAGCGCAGATACGCTGCTGGTGCCACCGCTGGCCGTGCAGCTGTTGCTCGAAAACGCCTTCAAGCACAATGCCACCAGCCAGCGCAACCCGCTACACATCACGGTGGAAATAGACCCTGCTGCCCGCGAGCTGCGCGTAGCCAACACCCTGCGCCCGCGCACCGTGGCCGCCGCCGAGTCGACCGGGCTGGGGCTGCGGAATTTGCAGGCGCGCTACGGCTTCCTGACCGAGCAGCCGGTGCGCATTGAGCGTACGGCCACCGAGTTTGTGGTAGCGCTGCCGCTGCTGACCCTGGGGTAGGAGCATGCTGGGTGCATAAAGCGCCGCACCCCTGCTCCCTATGTGTTGAACACCTAACCTCGTATGTTATTATGTTTCACTCTGCTACCGGACTCATTCATTTGCTGTCGGCACTGCTGGCTATGCTCACAGGCGCGATGGTGCTGCTAAATCGTAAGGGAGGGCACACACACAAGCGCCTAGGCTATGCATACGTAGCATGTATGCTGGTGCTGAACGCCACCGCCTTCATGATCTACCATCTCTTTGGTACGTTTGGGCCGTTTCACGCCTTATCCATCGTTAGTCTAACTGTCCTGACCGGGGGCATACTGCCCATGTGGTGGCGCGTGAAGAATGCGCTGCACTGGCACTACTATTTCATGAACTGGTCGGTGGTAGGGCTCTACGCCGCATTTTGGGCCGAAACGCTTACCCGGACACTACCCTCGCAACGCTTTTGGCCCATGGTACTGGTGGCTACTGTACTCACGGCCACAGTAGGCTCCCTCCTGATTCGTAGGAACGCCGCACGGTTCTTACCGAAAAAAACATCTGTATAACACTTGTCTCCTATGTCTACCCCCCTGCGTGCCATTCTGGTTGAAGACGAACCCCTGGCCGCCCGCCGCCTCGCCGACCTGCTCCGCAAGCAGCCAGTGCCCCTCGAGGTGGTGGGCACGGCCGAGTCGGTGGAGGAAGCCGCCGAGCTGCTGCGCGCCACGCAACCCGCCCCCGACGTGCTGTTTCTAGACATTCAGCTGGCCGATGGGCTGAGCTTTGAGCTGTTTGAACGCGTGCAGGTTCGCTGCCCGGTTATCTTCACCACCGCCTACGACCAATACGCCTTGCGCGCCTTCAAGCACAACAGCATCGACTACCTGCTAAAGCCCATTGATGCCGACGAGCTGGCCGCCGCCGTGGCCCGCCTGCAAGCCCGCCAGCCGGCCCCGGCCCCTGCCTTCGATGCTACCCTGCTCACACAGCTGGTGCAGCAGCTCCAACCCCAGCCGCAGTACAAGCAGCAGTTTGTGGTGAAGGTAGGCGAGCACCTCAAGGTGATTCCGGTGGCGCAGGTGGCGTATTTCTTCAGCTTTGAGAAGGCCACCTTCCTGCAAACCCGCGAGGGTAGGCGCGTGGTGGTAGACCAGACGCTGGAGCAACTGGAGCAGCTCCTGAACCCTCGCGAGTTCTTCCGCCTCAACCGCGCCTACCTCGTGCACCACGCCGCCATTCAGGACATCATCCACTACACCAACTCCCGCCTGAAAACAACCCTCGCCCCCGCCAGCCCCGAGGGCGACGTACTCGTCAGCCGCGAGCGGGTAAGCACCTTCCGCGCCTGGCTAGAAAGGTGAGATGGTAAGTAGTGAGTGGAAATACGACTGTCATCCTGAGCGCAGCGAAGGACCTTCTCACGCTAGAACAAGTTGTTGTTGCGAGCATCGTGCTGACGTAAGAAGGTCCTTCGCTGCGCTCAAGATGACAGTCGTATTTCTACTCACTATCTAACCGCCTCATCGCTCTAACCATTGCTTGAGCACAGTAGCTTTTTCCCGGCTCACAAGTACTTCTTCACTGGGGGCGGGGTGTAAATCGAGCTTGAGCTTGCCGTTGAAATAGACGTGCAGACGCTGCACAGCCGGTAGCTGGGCAATGAACTGCCGATTGAGACGGAAAAACTCCTGCGGGTTCAGCAATTGCTCCAACTGCTCCAGCGTGTACTCCACTACAAAGCGCTGGCCCTCCTGCGTGACGAGGGTAGTGGTTTCGTGGCGGCTCTGGAACCAGGCTACCTGCGCCGTAGGCAACGGGAGTAGCTGCTCGCCGCTACGCACCAGAAACCGGGTTTTATAGGTTTGCTGAGGCGCGGCCAGTGTTTCCAGCAGGCGCTCTAGGCGCTGCGCCGGGTCGGGGAGGGTAGGCCACTGGCGCAGCTTGGTGAGGGCCGCTTGCAGTTCCTGTAGCTTCACGGGCTTGAGTAGGTAGTCGATGCTATTGGCCCGAAACGCCCGGATGGCATATTGGTCGTAGGCCGTGGTGAAGATAACCGGGGCGCGCACTACCAGTTGCTCAAACAGCGCAAAGCTCAGCCCATCGGCCAGCTGAACGTCCGACAGGATAAGGTCGGGCGCAGGATGAGCCGCCAGCCAGGCAAGGGCGCCGGCCACGCTGTCGAGCACAGCCAAGACCTGCGCCCCAGGCGCCGCCTGCAGCAGTAGCCGTTGCAGACGCTCGGCAGCCGGATACTCATCTTCGAGAAGCAGAACAGTCATGCAGAGGAAGTCCTGGGGGGTATCAAACAGAGGAACACCGGGAAGAAAATAGTGTAGCGTAAATAGCCCAAATTGCGCCCAACACGTACATGAAAGTACTATACTTTCTGCCCTTTCCACAACATCAGGATGATTCGTACAATACTCGTTGATGACCATGCCATTATTCGGGATGGCATCAGCTTTCTGCTGCAACAGGAGCCCGATATTGAAATAGTAGACCAGGCCGGCCATGGGCAGGAACTGCTAGACAAGCTGGCTACCATGCCAGCCGATGTAGTGCTCATGGATATTAATATGCCCATTATGGGTGGAGAAGAAGCCATACGCCACGTGCGCGCGCTCTACCCGCAAACGCAGGTGCTAATCTTATCGATGCTGGACCATGAGGCCTATATCAGCCGCATGATGGAAGCCGGGGCCTCGGGATATATCCTGAAAAATGCTGGCAAAGAGGAAATAATCTTCGGTATTCGCTCGGTGGCTGCGGGGCGCCAGTTTTTGTGCTCAGAGCTGGCTTTTCAGCTGTTGTATAAGCTGCAAGGTACAGGCGTTGCGCCGGCCGTACTCCCCAGCGAACCAGCAAAGAAAGAATCGATTTTGTCGCGCCGCGAGCTGGAGGTACTCAAGCTTATCTCAGAAGGCCTTACTACCAGCGAAATAGCTGATAAACTCTACAACAGTAAGCGCACCATCGAAACCCATCGGCAGAACATGATGGAAAAAACCCAGGCCAAGAATACTGCTTCGTTGATAAAATACGCCCTCAGCAATGGGCTGATTGAATAATATACTACTTGCCTGTTTTCTTGTTGTATAGTGTTATAGTGCAACTTGCTTGCTATAGTAATACTTTGAAAATCAATAATTTAATGCAACTATATTAAGGTAAAGTCGTTATTTTGGGAGCAACATCAGGCAGCGCAAGGCAAGGCCGTCAATCCGGCAGGCAGACGGGGTACACACAATAATTCCGTCTGTGCTGGGTTATCTACGGCAATAAATGCACCGCTCCCCTGATATCACCTTCCAACGTCAGCCCCATGCAGGTATACCGCGAAGTTCTGCCGAATAGCTATCTGGTCATTTTGGTTGAGTCGGCACCTGCGGCAACCGATACAGGGCTGCTGTGCAATGCGCTGCGGCAGGCAAGTCGCAGCGGCAAAGGCCAGATCTGGCTTGATTGCAGCGGACTATCCGTGCTATCCTCCGATATGCTGTTGGTGCTCACGCGCTACGCTGCCCGGCTGCGCCGCCGGCATACCTCTTTGGTGGTATGCCATCCGCCGACTATGCCGGCTGGCACCAGCCTGGTGCAAGCCAGTGAGGGCAACATATTAGTGGCCAATACGTTACTGGATGCGGAGCTGGTAGCCACTCAGAGCGTCAGCGAGTAGTGGTTGGGGGCGTTGCTTTGGTAGCGGGTAGCACCGGGAGCCGCACCGTAAACAGTCCATCGTGGGTTTCTACCTGCACCGGTTGAGGAGCTTGCAACAGTTCGTAGCGCTTGCGCACGTTGGCGAGCCCTACCTGGGTATGCGGACGCAGTCCGGCCGTGCGGGGCCGGATGGGGTTTTGCACCGTGAGGTAGTTGGTAGTCGGGTCGTAGGCAATAGTGAGTAGCAGCGGCTGCTCCTGCGAGGCCACGTTGTGTTTTAGGGCGTTTTCTACCAGCAGCTGCACGCTGAGGGGGGCCACGTGCTGCGCTAATGCCGCCTCGGGTATGTGGTAGGCTACGTGCAGATTGTCGCGGAAGCGGGCCTTGTGCAGCGCCACGTAGGTTTCCACAAAAGTCAGCTCCTCGCGCAGGGGCACGGTGGCCTGGTCGCGGCTCAGGAGCACGTAGCGGTACACATCGGCGAGCTGCTCCACAAACTGCTGGGCCGGCTCGTTGTCGGGCTCAATCAGGGCCGATAGCGTATTCAGGGAGTTGAACAGAAAATGCGGATCCAGCTGATTGCGCAACGCTTCCAGCTGGCTTTGCACTCCGGCGCTTTGCAGCTGCTCGGCCCGGCGCACATTCCACAGCCACTGCTCAAAGAAATGGCGGCTTTCGTAAATCAGCTGCACTACGGTGGTCGGAATCAGGTTGAAGGCTACCTGCACCAGCAACACACGGGCCTCGAGGGGAAAGAAGGCTGGTAGCAGCAGATGCAGCAGCAACAGGATGGCCACCGAGGCCACACTGGTATACAGCACGCATAGCACAACCAGCCACCACAGGCGGCGGGCCGTGTGCTCTACGCCCGGAAAGCGCCGCAGCAGGAGGTCCCACAGCAGGCGGTTGCCCAGCCACAGCACCGTGGTGAAAAGCAGCGAAATGCTCCAGTTTACAAAAAAGTGCGGCCACGAGTTGAACCGATGCGGGTCGTCGCCCAGCAGTGTAATCAGCAGCGCCAGCAGTGGAATGCCCAGCAGGCGCAGGCGTTGGTCGTTCATAGAGACATACAGGCGCGCCCCGGCAGGTATCGGGGCGCAGTGGCTGACCAAATAACGCAATTACGGCCGAGCCAGCAGCGGCAGCCCGCCGATAGCCTGCCAGTACAGCCAGCCCATGGCACCCGCGTAGCCCAGCGCTATCAGGCACATGGCGCCGGTTTGCAAGCCAGTGCGCAGGCGGGGCGCCGTGCGCTCCAGCAGCCAGCCGGCCAGGGGTAGGGCCTGTAGGGCATGCAAACCCAGAAAGTGGGCGGTGCGCAGGTCGCCGGCACGGGTGCTCCAGCCCAGAAGGGGTAGGCCCGCGCCCCCATCGGCCGCGCCCACGGTGTGCGCCGTGCGGCTGCTCATGGCGCCGCCTACCAGGCTGCCCACCAGAAACAGCCCCAGTCCCAGCCGGATGCCCCACACCCACGCCTCCGACCCCGCGGGCCGGTACCGGAACGTGAGCCGCAAAGCCCACACGATGGCCGCCGTATTCACCATAATCAGCACGCCCATGGTGGCAAACACCGCTCCGTTGAAGGGGCTGCTCAGATTGAAATGAGACGTAGTACCCCGCGCGGCCTGCATGCAAATCAGGATAATTTCGCCGGCCATGGTGATGCCCGCCAGGCGGCTAATGTGCCGGACGTTGGCTTGCGTCGAGGCGGGCAAATCGGCTAGGAGCCAGCCAAGCGTCCAGAGGTAGAGCACCCCCGAAGCCCCGAATTTTAATGGTTTGATCCACACGTTCAGATCCGTCACGGTACGGTGGTCGAGCGGCCAGAGGATGACGGCGCCAGCCACTACCGCCACGTGTAGCCAGCCTACCCAGGTAAGCAGGGGGTAGGAGTCGTGCAGCAGGCGCAGCCAAGCCGGCCGACGCCAATGAGCACCTAGACGGAAGACTGCAGGGCGAATAGCGGGAACAGGAGCGAAGATCGTTTTCATGAGGGTAGTATGTGGAGGAATGGATATCAGGCCACTACGGTAGGCGCGGGGTAGAACCGGCGTAGGCCCGCGTAGAGCAACAGCCCTACCGGCCCTAGTAGAAAGGTGAGCACCAGGGTAGGAACCACCAGCAAGTGAGGCAGGCCGCGCCGTTGGGCATCGCGAAGCTCCCAGGCACCAACAGCCAGATCGAAGCAGAGGTAGTGTACCCAGCCGGCCAGCAGCGCCCATGGGTCGCGGAACAGAGCAGTTACCTCGGTCAGCGAGCCGAAGCCGCCTTCACTGCCGTGCGGGCTCAGGTAGTGATAGCCAATGCACGCTGCATACATGGCGGCTAGCACCAGCGGCAACGCCCCACTCACCACCACCCGGTGCGTAATGCGCCACTGGGGTGCTAATACCAGCAGCAGCCAGCCTCCCAAGGCTATGTTACTGGCCAAGGTGAACAAAGAAGTAGGTAAGGAAGCGTCAGACATAGCCAGAAGTGGTGAGTTAGTGAGTTTAAAATTCGGCGCAACGGCCTCTGGCAGTGGCCCAAATCGAGGCGAAGCAGTGGGTGGCGAGGGTGAAGCGGCGAAAAAAACAGGTGAACCGTGGGCCGGAAACTTAACTCATGTCGTTTCGCCGCGTATTTCGAGGGCGTGAACTACTTTACTCATCTGCTTTTGCTATTGCTGGTAGTGCTGGCTGCCCGGCCCGCTGCCGCCCGCAGGGGCCTGGGCGTAGCCTCGCCCGACAGCAGCCAGGAGCGGCACCGCAGGGTGGTGGTGCAGCTCGATCAGCGCTTCTCGCCCCTCAATGGCAAGCTGGTGGGCATCTATGGCATGAAGGTAGGCGTGGAGTGGCGCGGCCGGCTGCGGGCGGGCCTGGGGGGGTACTTTCTGAGCGGCGGGGTGCCCGCCCGCATCAAGGTGCCGCCCGGCCTGCCAGTTGGCACCGACAGTGAACTGCGCTTTCGCTACGTGACGGTGTACGGTGAGTATGTGCTCGTTGGCACGCCGCGCTGGGAGGTGAGCACGCCCACGCAGTTTGGCTACGGCACCGTTTTTTCCAGCTTCCGCCTACCCAACGGCGACCGGCAACAGTCGCCCATCGACCACATCTGGATGGTAGAGCCTTCCGTGGTAGGACACATGCGCGTGTTTCGGTGGATAGGGGTAGGGGCCGGGGCTGGTTATCGGCAGATGCTTTTCTTGAATCAAAAGGAGGAGCGGGAGCTAAGCGGAATCATTCTGATTGGGCGCGTCAAGCTGTTTTTGGGCGATTTGTATCAGATTGTGCGCGGCCGGGAGCGGCTGCTGTCCCAAAGCGGGCTGCTAAAGGAGTAGCGGCGCTAGGCGCGCCCGGCCCGGCGGTCGAGCCAGGTCATAACGGGAGTAGCCAGCACGCCGTGCAGCACAACCGACAGCAGCACCACAAAGCCGGTGAGGGTAAGCAGCTGTTCGGGCTGTTGAAATCTGCCTTTCTCCAGCGCAAACGCCAAGTAGAAAAACGACCCGATGCCGCGAATTCCAAAAAACGAAATAGCCCAGCGCTCGGGCATTGTGATGCGCGAGCCAACGAGCGTGAGCATGCTGCCCAGTGGGCGTATCACGAGTAGCAAGAGCAACGCCAGGGCCACTTGCTGCCACGTGAGGGTAGAGAGAAGTCCCTGGGCAATATTCCCCCCAAATAGTACCAGCGTTATCACAATCAGCAGGCGCTCTAGCTGGTCCGTAAAAGCGTGCATTTGGTGATGATACTCGTGTACCTTCTCGCGGCCGCGCAGGGTAATGGCCGCCACAAATACTGCCAGAAAGCCGTAGCCGTGTGCCATTTCGGTGAGGCCATAGGTGCAGAGGGTAACAGCCAGCGCTACAAAGCCATATGCTGAGGCTTTGAGCTTCAAACGCTTGGGAAGTTTAAAAATAAGGTAGCCCAACAGCTTGCCTGCCAACCAGCCCGATAGCGAACCAACTATTACTCGATAGGCAACATCAAACCACAGCCAGTGTACCAGCCGCTCCGACAGAGGAATGGCAGCCGGAAGAAGCGCCAGGGCCAGATAAATGAAAGGAAAAGCGAAACCGTCGTTCAGGCCAGCCTCGGCTGTGAGAGCAAAGCGCACGTTGTCCTCGCGGCCTTCGCCTGGGTCGCCTACCTGCACATCGCCGGCCAGCACGGGGTCGGTGGGAGCCAGCACGCCAGCTACTAGCATAGCGGTGGCTGGTGCCACGGCAAGCAGCCACCATGCCGCCAGCGCAACGCTGACCACAGTAATAACCATCAGAACCACAATCAGTAGCAGTGGGATGCGCCATTTGCGGAACGAAAAGGCCCGGTCAATTTTCAGTCCCGTACCGGTCAGCGCCACAATCACGCACAACTCGATAAGGTGGGTAGCTAGGCTGCTGTGGTGCAAGGGACTAGGGTCGGGTAGGCCGAGAGCCGGTATTGAGTAAGCCCCAGTGCCCAAGGCCACAAACAGAATAGGATATGAAAGCGGGTATTTTTCGAGTAAGGAAGGAAGCCAAGCCACCGCCAGAATAGCAATGCCAAGCAGAAGCAGAACGTGGTTGTAGTTGAAAATAGACATGCAGTAGGAAAGGGGTAGGCAGCGTAGCTTCCGGTGGTGTGCTGGCGGTACCTCTTATACTGGTAGGCTAGTGTTGAGTTACCCCGGTATGTGTGCTAATTCGCTCAACGTCTTGCGCCGGTCGAGCTTGCCAGATGCAGTGGTTTGGAACTGCGGCACGAACAGCAAGCGGCGCGGGCGTTCGTACTTGCTCAGCCGCTCCTCTAGCAAGCCTATCAGCTGGTCCTGCTGCGCGGGGAGTAGGGGGTGGCCCTCCAGCACGGCCGTCACTTGCTCGCCCAGGCGCTCGTCGGGCAGGCCGGTTACGAAAGCGCGGCGCGACACCTCTAGTTCGGCCAGAGCCACTTCCAGCACCAGCTCCACTTTTTCGGCCTGCACCTTCACACCCCCACTGTTTATCACAAAGTCAGCCCTACCCAGCCACTCGAAAGTGTGCTGATCCAGGAGGCGCACTTGGTCATTGGTAACGATGAGCTGATCGTTGGTGACATCGGCCCGGATGGCCAAGCAGCCCCGCTCGTCCTGCTCTACGTGGATGCCCGGCAGCACGCGATAGTAAGGCGAGGCCTCGGGGCCGTTGAGGTGGCGCAAGGCAATGTGCGAGGCCGTTTCGGTCATGCCGTAGGTGAGGTACACGGGCACCGTAAGCTGGGCAATCTGCTGGGTAAGCGCGGCATCGGTAGGGGCGCCGCCTACCAGAATAAGCTTCATTTGGTTGAGCTGCTCGGCCCGGCCGGTCTCTAGTAGGGTGCGCAGCTGCAAGGGCACAAAGGAAGCAAAGGCAATGGAAGCATTGGCGGGTAGCAACACCAAAGGGTCGGCCTGGGGCTCTACAATGGTAATGTGCATATGGCGCTCAAACCCACGCACCAGCATCATGAGGCCCCCTACAAACTCACAGTTCAAGCAGGCCAGTAGGGGGGTGTCGGGGCCGAGGTCGAAATAGTCGCCGGTGCGGGCGGCGCTGGCGGTCAGCTGCCGCCGCGTCATGCGCACGGGCTGGGGCTGACCCGTAGAGCCCGACGTTTGCAACTCAAATTCCAGTGCCCCGTTCAGCCACTGCCGGCAAAAATCCAGCACGCGAGCCTCGTAGCCATTCAGCTCAGTAGGCGAGTTGGCGGGATATTGCTGGATATCGGCATAGCGAAACGTACGGCCATTGAGCAGGAGCGAGTCGGGGAGGAGTGAAGGGGTAGCCATAGACAGGGTAGGGCGCAAATAAAACACGTGGTTGAACCATACAACTGCTACCGCATACGAAGCTCCCGGCTAAAAGGCATCAAATTACACGGCGGCGCTACACTGAGACCAATATCATGTGAGCAGCCAGCGCCGAAACTTCCGCTCGGTTGGCAAGGTAAGCACGCACAGTACTACCAGCAGCGCTCCAAAGGACAGCAGGTTCACCCATTCGCCCGTGAGGTGGTAGAGTAGAAGGGGCGGCAAGCTCACTAATGACAGAAAGCTGTTGCGCAGCAGCACCACGCTCTGATAGATGCGCAGATTCTCGGCCTCAGGACGGCGCAGATTGGGCCGCATCCGCCGAAACAGCAGATAAATACCCCCTACCACCAGCACTAGCAGCACCAGCAATAGCACCACCACAAGAGTAGTTGTTTGCTTGGTGTCCGCGGAGTGCCGCGGCTGCCCTGTCAGCAACACCAGCGTCAGCATCAGCCCGGCCAGCACCAGGTATTGCAGAATATGCATAAGGCGAATGCGACGGATGGCAGGCATACAGCATCATACGGCAGAATGCGGCGTAGGCTGCCCGTGGGCGCTACGTAATTCGGCGTGCCACGCGCAGCTGAAAGGGAATGGATGATTTGCCGCGCTTTTTCCTGCTGTAGTCGCTGCTGCATCTCACGCTTCTGCGTTTTGAGACTACTATCGGTCAGCTCACGCACCTTCGGGTCCTGGATGCTGGCCCGCTCGCTGGTGAGGGTGGCAATAGACCAGTACAGAAGCAGGGTCTTCATTTAGCGTGAGTCGTCCACGAAGGGTAGGGAGCGCACCATTGTAAGAGCCGCCGCAAACACCAACCGGCTGCTTACTGCAACCAGTAGATTGCGTTGCTACGATGCGCAAGAGTTTTAGATGGGGTAGGCCCGGCTACTCCAGATTACCCACATGAGTCCGTTGCCGGCTTCGGTGGCCGAAAGGGTTTTTCCAGATGACGTCCAGGGCGAGGTAGTGCACGTAGTTGGGCGAGGTAGTGCCCAGTCGATTAGCCATATACCCAATGTCAAAAATAAACGGCAACGATGTGGGCGCCAGCGAATAATAGCCCACGAACCGGCTTTCCTGGTAGGCTAGGCCCGTCCACCGGTTTGGCGCCGACAGCTTACTAGCCGAAAACAACTGTTCGGAGCTGACGATGAGGCGGTGCACTTTGGCTGCATCCAGGTTGAGGGTCAGTTGCAGCCGCACGCGGGAGCGAAACTGAAACGATTCAGCTTCCTTCGTGAAGGTAGGGGTATAGAACTTGCGGAATTCCTGCCGAAACGTGGGTACAAACTTGAGGCGAGCGTTTTCCAGCACGTACGAAAAACGGCTGTAGGCTCTAAACTCCTGCTCGAAGGGTGGGTCCTCGTGGTCGTAGGGGTAGCGTTCGGCGTAGGCGTCCTGACGGCGGTAGCTCAGGGCAAAGGAGCTTTGCCAGTGTTTGTGGAATCGATAGTAAAACTCCTGATTCAGAACTAGAATGGATGATTTATCCAGCGGATTATAATCGGTTGGGTTGCTTTTGCGACCCAGCCCAACGTACGACATGGATTGCCACTTTTTGAGCGAATTGAGGTCCTGCCGAATCCCTACCGCCAGCCACTCGGCAGTGTGGGCCTGCCCCAAACCCGGCGGGCTAATCTGAGCGACGACGGATTGGCTGACACAGCAAAGACAGAAAAAAAGGACGTTCGTTAGCTTCATTCTCCTGGGGTAGCGTTCAGCTGCATGGCCTGCAAGCCACTGGCAGCATTCAAATCGGCGCTAATTTTTCAGGCAGATGAAGCAGTAAGCTAGATTTTAAGGTGATAAAGATTTGATTTGCAGTGTAATATACTACAGGTATGCAATGTGCTTCTTGCTGTGTTGTTCTGCCGATCAGCTAGCGCAAAGAGTGCAAACTGACACCAGAGATTCTGAAGGTAGCATGAAGGGAGGCTGGTCAACTACTGCAAAAGCAACCCGCTACCCTTGAGTTGAAGGTAGCGGTGTAAGTGCTACAGCAGGGTGTGCAAGAGGTAGTTGATAAGCTATTCCGGCGGTGAAAAGAAGAGGTAAAACTTGCCTTACGGCACCACTGATTCTTGCTGCACGCCATCGGCGAAAAAGGCGAAAGTCTTGAATAACTGCCATTGCGGCAACGGTGAGTGCGCGTTGTTAGAGGTAGCTTCTTCTAGCTGCTTCCGATAGATGCGTAGTAGATTGTCCTCTGCCGCGGCATAGTAATAGTAGCCTGCCCCTGCGTAATAGGTCTGAAACAGAATAACGGCCGTTTTCGGTACGCCCAGCTTGGCTTTTCGGTCTGGTTCAAGCTCCGACGGCTCGGTGTCCTGCGCCGCCAGTACACTATCGCGTAGCCCATTGGGATGTAGATATATAGCAAACAAAGGCGCCGTGCCGTCGGCGTTGTTGGCCCTTGTTGCAATCGAGTGAATGCGGAACGTTCGGCCCACCAGTGTTACCGGCTTATTCTGACTTATCGCGGGGTTCGGATGAGGTATAACGGAAGAATCGGGGGTAGGGGGTGTTACCAGATCAGGGGAAGTAGCAGAAGGCTCAGTGGAGGTAGTGCAGCTGAAGAAGCCTGCGGTGAGGGTAGCGGATAGTATTAGGTAGGAAAGGCGCATATCAGAAATAAAAAATGGACTTCCACCCTCAGAAAAGGGTAGAAGTCCACTCTTACGTGCCCTCTGTGCCGGCGTGTTACGGGAACTTGGGGTATTTCGAGAAGTCGGGCTGACGCTTTTCGATGAAGGCGTTCTTGCCTTCCTTAGCTTCTTCGGAGAGGTAGTAGAGCAACGTAGCGTTGCCAGCAAGCTCCTGAATGCCAGCCTGCCCATCCAGCTCAGCATTGAACGACGACTTGAGCATACGTAGCGCTAGGGGGCTCTTTTGCAGAATCTTGCGGCACCACGCTACGGTGGTTTCCTCTAGCTTATCCAGCGGCACTACCTTGTTCACGAGACCCATATCGAGGGCTTCCTGGGCGTCGTACTGGTCGCAGAGGTACCAGATTTCGCGGGCCTTCTTCTGCCCCACAATGCGCGCCAGGTAGGATGCCCCAAAACCGCCATCGAAGGAGCCAACCTTAGGGCCAGTCTGCCCGAAGCGGGCGTTGTCGGCGGCAATGGTCAGGTCGCAGACCACGTGCAGCACATGCCCGCCCCCGATGGCCCAACCGGCCACCATGGCAATTACAGGTTTTGGGATGGAGCGAATCTGCTTTTGCAGGTCCAATACGTTCAGGCGAGGCACGGTATCGTCGCCTACGTAGCCGCCGTGGCCCCGTACGCTCTGGTCGCCACCCGAGCAGAACGCTTTGCCGCCCTCGCCCGTGAGGATAATTACGCCCAAATCGGTGCGGTTGCGGCAAATGTCCATGGCCTCAATCATCTCCTGCACCGTGAGCGGCGTGAAAGCATTGTGCACCTGCGGACGATTGATGGAGATTTTGGCAATGCCCTCCGCTTCTGTGAAGAGAATTTCCTGGAATTCTTTGATGGGTTTCCAGTCGAGTTGTTCAGACATACAAGTGGGTGTTGATTAGATAAGATAAAGCATCATTTCGACCCGCGGGAGAGATGATGTTTTAGAAAGCAGTCTTTACAGAGTTGCGGTAGTGTTCAAAAAAGGCGGCGTTGGTTTGGCTGTCGGTGGTGATTTCCAGCAGTGCCGCACCGCCTTCCGCTGCAAAGAAAACGGGTAAAGCCGATTCGAGTTCTGTGAAAGACGAAACCGCGAAGTAGCGCAGCCCAAAATCCCGCGCCGTATTCTCGGCCCGTAGCGGCTGGCGCGTCTCGAAGAACTCCTCCAACTCTGGTTGCTGACGTGGCCCGTCAATCAGCCGGAAAATACCGCCCGCATGGTTGTTCAGCAGCACCACGCGCAGGTTGGGGGTAGGGTAATTGTGCCAGAAAGCGTTGCGGTCGTAGAAAAACGCCACGTCGCCAGTAAGCAGCACTACCGGCCGTTCCGGCTGGGCCAGCGCTGCGCCCACCGCCGTGCTGGTGCACCCGTCGATGCCGCTGGTGCCGCGGTTGGCAAACACCTCCACCGCCCTACCATGGGGTAGACCGATGATGTTGGCATAGCGTACCGCCATGCTATTGGCGAGGTGCAGCGCTGTATACTCGGGGAGGAGTTGTAGGGTCTGTTGGATGGCCGTGAATTCGTTGAACGGCTGATTGGGTTGCTGGAAAAAGGTAGTTAGGAAGCTAGTAGCTTGTGTTTCTGCTTGTTGCCAGGTGGTTGCGTAAGAAGATGATACAGCGTCAACTGCTAGGGGGGTAGGGTGAGCTACGCGAGTGGCATCAGCAGGAAACGGCGGACGCATGGTAGTCGCGCCAGGAATCGAGCTTGGATTAGCAGACTCGGAGACGCTTATACCATCTGCGGTATCAGCTGAAGCCAAGGCAGCGAAAAAATCAACTGGCTCCAAGCGAATTACTTGGGTGAGGGCACGATAGGTATCAGCTACTTCGCCTGCGGCTTGTATGTGCCAATGCTGCGTAATTGGCGTATTGCGCAGGTATAATTTCAACGCTTTTGAAATCAACGACTGGCCGAAAGTAAGTAATAGGGTAGGCCGTAGCGACTCTTTCAGAGTCGGATTCTGGGCAGCCAAAAATGCATCTTGCCGGCCTATCGCGGAGGGTAGATTGGCAATGGTGTCGCCCACTACGGGTACATCAAACGTTGTGGCAAACTGTTGCAGCGCTTGTTGCAACGCAGGCTCCCACTGGTGCTGCCCGGCTACCACCAGTACACGCTCGGCGTCGCGGATGGTGTCGCGTAGAGCGGCCAACTGGCTTGGCGGTAATGCCGGTACGCTCATTTCCTCTCGGGTCACCTTCACCGGCCCAAACGTAAGCTCCTCGCCCGCTTTGGGGTAGAACGGCTCCCGCAGCGGCACATTCACCTGCACCGGTCCGGCGGGTGCCCGTTGCGCCAGGTTGATGGCCTCACTCACAATGCGCGCCGCGTGCCACTCCGCGTCGGGGTGCGTGGTGTCCACAGGTAGGGTGAACGAACCTTTGGCGTGGGCGCCGTACAAATCTGTTTGCCGGATGGTCTGGCCGTCGAGCTGATCAATCCATTCCGGGGGGCGGTCGGCAGTGAAGACCACCAGCGGAATCTGCTGAAAATAGGCTTCGGCCACAGCCGGCGCATAGTTTAGCCCCGCCGTACCAGACGTACATACCAGCGCCACCGCCCGCCGCTGCGCCTGCGCCAAGCCCAAACCAATAAACGCCGCCGCGCGCTCATCGGGCACTGTGCGCACCTGCACGCCGGGGTGGCGGGCAAAAGCAATGGTCAGCGGCGCACACCGCGAGCCGGGCGACAGCACCGCATCAGTGATGCCCAATTGGGCGCAGATCTCGGGGATGTTGTGAATGGCTTGGAGGGACATAGAAGCTTGGTATTCGTTGCTAATGATCGTCTGTCATCCTGAGCGGAGCGAAGGACCTTCTCACGTAGGAACAACAGGCGTTAGATAGTTACTGTCTAGCGTGAAAAGGTCCTTCGCTCCGCTCAGGATGACAGGGAGAAAATGGACTGTCCTACTCCAAAACCGCCCCAATCGTCTGAAGTTTCAGCTCCGTTTCCTGCCACTCGCGGGCGGGGTCGGAGTCGGCGGTGAGGCCGGTACCGGCGTAGAGGATGGCTTCCTGGGGACGCAGCTGCAAACACCGCAGGTTCACAAACAAGCGCGAAGAGCCGGTTTCGGGAAGGTTTACAGGGCCGAGGAAGCCGGCGTAATAGGCGCGGTCGTAGTGCTCGTGGCGGCGTAGGAAGTCGAGGGCGGGCTGCTTGGGCATACCGGCCACGGCGGGGGTAGGGTGGAGCAAGCGCAGCATATCAGTGCCTAGGTTCGGGAAAGGCACCTGGTTGAGCTGCACGGCGAAATCGGTGCGCAGGTGCAGCAGGTTGCCGGCTGCCGCCACGCGCGGACCACGCTCGTCGTACTCGCGCAAGCGCAATTGCTTGAAACAGTTGACGATGTATCGCGCTACCATGGCATGCTCCTCCATCTCCTTCGCCGTCCACAACGAGGCGGCGGGTGCTACCCCTGGCTGCGCCGGCTGGGTGCCGGCCAGCGCCATCGTCCGAAACACGGAGTCTTCGGTAATTTCAGCCAGCACTTCGGGCGTGGCACCTAGCCAGGTGCCGACCCCCGGCGCACTCACCAACGACACGAAGGCGTTGGGGTAGCGCTGCTGCAAGTCCTTAAATGCTGCCAGCGCATCAAACCCGTCCGGCAATGGCCGCCGCACCGCCCGGCTGGATACCACCTTTTGCACCGTGCCCTGCTCAATAGCCGCCACCCCAGCCGCCACAAACGACTCGTACTCCGTCTGCGTGGCTGCTTTGGGAACGGGTTGCGGACTCATATGCCAAGGCAACGGGGCCGTGGGGGGTAGGGCGGCAAAGCGCTGCCGCAGCTCCGGCAAGCGAACTGCCGCCGCCGCACTCACCTGAATCGTACCGGGGGTAGCCAGATCGAAAAACAGATCGGCGGGCAGGAACAGCGGCGGGTTGTGGTCAGAATCCCAGAACGGAAAAAAGGCAAAGCCCGCGGGTGCGCTGGGCTCCAATACCGGCGGCAAACCCGTCAGCGCTGTATCGGCCTTCAGCGTAAGGCACAGCCGGGCGTGCGCAGCACCGGGTAGGCGCCACAGCGCCACCGGCCTACCCGACGTGAGGGCCAGAGCCACCAACTGCCGCAGCCGCATAGCCGTCGGCAGCTCCGGGTTCCAGGCAAGTTGCTGCATGTTTTTCTAATTAGTATAAAGGTCAATCGTTTGTCATCCTGAGCGCAGCGAAGGACCTTCTCACGTTTGCACGACAAGCGCACTAACGACTCGTTCTACCGTGAGAAGGCCCTTTGCGCTGCTCAGGATGACAGACTTAATACTTATTTCTTCGGTAAATCAATCACCGCCATTGTGATACGGCTGATGCACACCAGCGCGCCGGTTTCCTCGTGGGTGATGCGAATTTCCCACACCTGCGTGGTGCGGCCCACGTGCAGAGCCGTGGCACGGCCTACCACGTAGCCCTCACGCACCCCTTTGATGTGATTGGCGTTGATTTCCAGCCCCACGCACGCTTGCTTGGTGCGGTCTACCTGCAACATGGCGCCGATGCTGCCCAGCGTTTCGGCCAGAGCCACGGAGGCGCCGCCGTGTAGGAGGCCCATCGGCTGGTGTGTGCGGTGGTCTACGGGCATGCGGCCCACCAGCAGCCGGTCGCCTACCTCAGTCAGCTCAATGCCAAGATGTTCGCCGAGGGTATTGCGGCTCCAGGCGTTCAGCTCAGCCAGATCAACGGGAGAATTCGTCATATATTGATAACAGCGCAACGCGGATTTCGGCCCTGAAATCCGTACTTTCGGGAGAATTCAGCAAAGCTAGCGGGAAAGTGAGCGTCAAAAAAATCTACCTGATCCGGCACGGCCAGACCGATTTGAACGTGCGCGGCATTGTGCAAGGCAGCGGCGTCGACTCCAGCCTGAACGAGGTAGGGCGGCGGCAGGCGGCACAATTTTTCGCAGCCTATGGCCATGTACCGTTCGATAAGGTATACACCTCCACGTTGCAGCGCACCCACCAGTCGGTGCAGGCGTTTCTGGATTTGGGCCTACCTCACGAGCAGTATGCAGGCCTCAACGAAATCAGTTGGGGCGCCCGCGAAGGCACTCGCATCACGGCCGAGGAGGATGAGGAATACCACCACGTACTGCAGCAGTGGCGCCTTGGCAACACCAGCATCCCCATGATAGGCGGCGAAAGCCCCGAGGACGTAGCCGCTCGCCAGCGCCCGGTTATCGACCTGATTTTGTCGCGCCCCGAGGAAGAAACCATACTAGTATGCATGCACGGCCGCGCCATGCGCGTGCTGCTCTGCCAGCTGCTGGGCTACCCCCTCAGCTGTATGGATGCCTTCGAGCACCACAACCTGTGCCTGTACCTGCTGGACTACACCGGCTCCATGTTCACGGCCCGCAACTTCATGGATATTGCGCACTTGGCGTAAGCCGGTACCACAGACCGTCCTGCGGAGCGAAGTCGAAGCATCTCGTGTGCTTCGCTAGAATAGTAATTGATTACTCACGGTAGAGATGCTTCGACTTCGCTCCGCAGGACGGTCTGGTAAAGCACGCGAGGTACTTCGACCAGCTCAGCAGGACGTGCCAATAGCGCAGACGTAATCCTTAGATTGCGCCTCGCATCTTAATCTATTACTTGCCTGCCCGGAAATTCGGGCTAAATTTGGCGTTCCAACCCAAGCACAAAAAGCAGATGGCTGAAATCATCAAAATGCCTAAAATGAGCGACACCATGACGGAAGGCGTCATTGCCGCGTGGCTCAAGAAGGTAGGCGATACAGTGAAGTCCGGCGACGTCCTGGCCGAAGTCGAAACCGATAAGGCCACGATGGAGCTGGAAAACTACGACGACGGTACCCTCCTCTACATAGGTCCGAAAGAAGGCGAAAGCGTGCCCGTTGATGGCGTGCTGGCCATTATCGGCAAAGAAGGCGAAGATATTTCGGGTCTGCTGAACGGCGAATCCGGCGGAAGCGCTCCGGCTGCTGAAGCTGCACCGGCTCCCGCTGCCGAGGCGCCGAAGGAAGAACCCAAACCCGCTCCGGCTCCCGAAGCCGCCAAGCCTGCTGCCCCGGCAGCTCCTGCCGGCAACGGCAAAAAGGCCACCGTGATTCGGATGCCGAAGATGAGCGACACCATGACCGAAGGCACCATTGCCGCCTGGCTGAAAAAGGTAGGCGACAAGGTGAAGTCCGGCGACGTGCTGGCCGAAGTGGAAACCGATAAGGCTACCATGGAGCTGGATAACTACGAAGACGGCACGCTGCTGTACATCGGGCCGAAAGAAGGCGAAGCCATTCCGGTGGACGGCGTACTGGCCGTTATCGGCGAAGAAGGTGCTGATGTGGAAGCCCTCATTAGTGGCAAATCGGGTGGAGAAGCCGAATCGGTCCAGCCTGCTGCAGACGTGAAGTCCGAAGGCCCGGCCGACGCCAACGCCGCGCCTACCCCCGAAGTACCGCAAACGGCCAACGCCAACGGCGGCCGCATTTTTGCCTCGCCGCTGGCCAAGAGCATTGCCAAAGACAAAGGCATCGACCTGAGCCAGGTGAAGGGTAGTGGCGACAACGGCCGCATCATTCAGCGCGACGTTGAAAACTTCCAGCCTGGTGCCGCCGCGCAACCCGCTGCTGCTCCTGCTGCCCAGCCCGCTGCTGCACCCCAGGCTGCCCCGGCCGCTGCTCCCGCCCCTGAGGCTCCCAAAGCTGCACCGGCGCCTACCCCGGCACCAGCCCCCGCTGCCGCCGAAGGCACTTACACTGACACGCCCGTGTCGCAGATGCGCAAGGTGATTGCCCGTCGCCTGTCGGAGAGCCTGTTCACGGCCCCGCATTTCTATCTCACGATGGAAATTCTGATGGACAAGGCCATGGAAACCCGCGTGAAGCTCAACGAGTTGTCGCCGGTGAAGCTCAGCTTCAACGACATGGTGATCAAAGCATGCGCCGTAGCGCTCAAGCAGCACCCCGTTATCAACTCCTCGTGGCTGGGTGACAAAATCCGCCAGAACAAGGTAGTGAACATCGGGGTAGCCGTGGCTGTAGACGAAGGCCTGCTAGTGCCCGTGGTGCGCAATGCCGACGGCAAAGGCATGTCGCAGATTGCTACCGAGGTGAAGGAGCTGGCCGGCAAAGCCAAGAACAAGAAGCTGCAACCCGCCGAGTGGGAGGGTAGTACCTTCACCATCAGCAACCTGGGCATGTTTGGCATCGACGAGTTTACGGCCATCATCAACCCGCCAGATGCCTGCATCCTGGCCGTGGGAGGCATCAAGCAAACTGCTGTGGTGAAGGATGGTGCGCTGGTTATCGGCAACGTGATGAAAGTGACGCTGAGCTGTGACCACCGCGTAGTAGACGGCGCAGCCGGCGCGGCCTTCCTGCAAACGGTGAAGAGCCTGCTGGAAGACCCCCTACGGATGCTGATCTAAATATAATTCCCTCTTTGTCATCCTGAGCAGAGCGAAGGATCTTCTTACACAAGAACGAGTCGTTAATACGATTTTCGTTCTGCCGTGAGAAGGTCCTTCGCTCCGCTCAGGATGACAGCTTTTTAACTAGTACCTAATGACCAAGATAAGATCAACCACTGTCCTCGGTGTGCGCCACAACGGGCAGATTGCCATCGGTGCCGACGGTCAGGCTACCATGGACAAGCACGTGGCCAAAAACAACGTGCGCAAAATCCGTAAGCTTCAGGGCGGAAAAATCGTGACGGGCTTTGCCGGCTCCACGGCCGATGCCTTCAGCCTGCTCGACAAGTTTGAGGAAAAGCTGGAAGGCTACGGTGGCAACCTCAAGCGCGCTGCCATTGAGCTGGCCAAAGACTGGCGCAAAGACCAGTATCTGCGCAAGCTCGAAGCCATGATGATTGTAGTAGACAAAGACGAGCTGCTCATCATTGCTGGCTCTGGTGATGTGCTGGAACCCGACAACGACGTAGCCGCTATTGGCTCGGGCTCTATGTTTGCCCAGGCCGCCGCGTTGGCCCTCAAGAAGCACGCCCCTCATCTCACGGCCCGCCAGATGGTAGAAGAAGCCTTGCACATCGCCGCTGACATTTGCATCTACACCAACCACAACCTCATTATCGAGGAGCCCAGCTAAGCCAACCCTACGTTGCGCACATGACGGAGAACCTGATTTACTACAACTCGCGCAAGCGTCATGCGCTACTAACCCTGGGTGGGTTGGCGTTTGTAGCAATGGGAATATTTATGATTGTGACTAAAGGCAATTGGGGTATGGGGCTCATAACCATTGTCTTCTTCGGGGCCTGTGCGGCCGTAGGAGGGTGGCAGTTTTTCGATACTCGCCCACGGCTGCAGATTACGGATGAAGGCATCCTGGATCGTACCCTGGGCGTAGGTATCATTCTCTGGACCGATATCACGGGAGCATACGTACAATCCGTAAACCGGGAAAACTTTGTTTGCTTATACGTGCGGGATGAACAGGCCTATGTGAGCCGATTGCCTCCTCTGAAACGGAAGCTGGCGGGAGCAAATGCAGCATTGGGCTTTACGCCTTTATCCATCAATCTAAGCGGCGTTGACCTCAACCCGGAGCAGCTGCTAGAGTATATTCTAAAACAGAGCGCTGCTGCTCAGCTTTAGTCTTAGGCTGTTGTTGTGAACAACCTAGCCACAATAGCACACTGGGCAGAATCTTCAATATAGGATATCTTGATTGAACGATTCCAGCCTCTTTTTTGATAGAACATTGACATCCATAAGTACAGAACACACGACTCAATGAACGTTACTAACTTCCTTAAGCACCACTACCGCCACTTCAACGCTGCGGCTCTGATTGATGCCGCTGAAGGCTATAACAAGCACCTCGCCGAGGGTGGTAAGATGATGATTACGCTGGCCGGCGCCATGAGCACCGCCGAAATGGGTATTCAATTAGCTGAGCTGATTCGGCAGGATAAAGTGCAGATTATCAGCTGCACCGGCGCTAACCTGGAGGAGGATATCTTCAACTTAGTAGCACATGACTTCTATGAGCGCGTGCCCAACTACCGCGACCTGACCCCCGCCGACGAGCAGGCCCTGCTGGAGCGCCACATGAACCGCGTGACCGACACTTGCATCCCCGAGGAAGAAGCCATGCGCCGCCTCGAGCACTCGGTGCTGAAGTTCTGGGAGAAGGCCGACAAGGCCGGCGAACGGTACTTCCCGCACGAGTTTTTCTACCAGATTCTGAAGTCGGGCGAGCTGGAGCAGTACTACCAGATTGACCCCAAAGACTCCTGGATGCTGGCCGCCGCCGAGAAAAACTTGCCTATCATCTGCCCCGGCTGGGAAGACTCTACCCTGGGCAACATCTTCGCTGGTCACGTTATCAGCGGCGATGTGAAGAACGTACACACCGTGCGCACCGGCATCGAGTACATGATCTACTTGGCCGAGTGGTACACCCAGCAAGCCACCGAGGAAAGCAAGGTAGGCTTCTTCCAGATTGGCGGCGGCATTGCCGGCGACTTCCCCATTTGCGTGGTGCCTATGCTGCACCAGGATTTGCAGCGTACTTCGGTGCCGCTGTGGGGCTACTTCTGCCAGATTTCAGATTCGACTACCAGCTACGGTTCTTACTCCGGCGCTGTACCGAACGAGAAAATCACCTGGGGCAAGCTGGGCCAGGATACGCCCAAGTACATTATCGAATCGGACGCGACGATTGTAGCGCCGCTGGTATTTGCGATGGTGCTGGGGCAGTAATTGGATTGTTGTTATTGTTATAGAAATGCCCGCCGCTGAGCTTCAGCGTCGGGCATTTCTTTGTAGGTGGGTGGATGAAAGAATAAGCATGCTATCTGGGCTTCTGGTAAGTTTAACTAGCCTACCATATTCACGACGTGTCTACAAGGGCAGGCGTTTTTTATAATATGATTTTATTAATATAAATGGCATGAGTTTAGCTTGTGAGTGATTTTGTAAATAATATAAGCTAGAATACTGATATAGCATTTTCATGCTGCGAATGTTGTGTTTATTGTTGCTGTATGTAGCATCTACCTATTCGGGTCTTGCGCAAGAGAAACCGTATTTACCCTACTATTCCAAGGATACAGCTCGGGTTTATAAACTAGCAGTTCTACATCGTAGTGCAGTAAAAGCACATTTTACACTGCCAAAAGGCGGTTCGAAAGAGTACCGCGAACATTATCAGAAGGTAGTACAAGAAGCATCCGAGGACGTTTTCAATTCCATTCGCTATTCGGCTTTGCTTGATTCAGAGCTAGAACCATATGTGCAGCAGGTGTTTAGCCGCATCGTGCAGGCTAACTCGCAGTTGCCTGCTTCCGCAAAGCTAATACTCACCCGAAACCCTGAGCCCAACGCTCATGCCGTAGGTAGTGGTATCGTGATGCTGAACGTTGGCCTGCTACCCCGACTGGAAAATGAAGATCAACTGGCCTTTATTTTATGTCATGAGTTAGCTCACGTGGCGTGTCGACATATGGAGAGTAGCATGCAGGAGCAACTTACTACCCTGCACAGCCAGGAGCTAAAGCGAGAGTTTCGTCGCATTATTAACTCAGAGTATAACATCAGCTCTAAAATCAAAGCACTGGCATTAGGCTTTACTCTCAACAACAACTACCACAGTCGCCGCCACGAGAAGCAAGCCGATTCGCTCGGGTACGTGTTGCTAACCCATACTGGCTACGATGCCACACAAGCCTACCGGGCCTTGCAGCTCCTGGATAACATTGACGAGCCAGAAACAACGGCGCCATTAGCACTATCAGCCTACTTTAGCTGCACTGCTTTCCCCAAATTGTTTGAGGCCGCTCCCACGAAGCCACAGTCCATCTTTACGGTGAAGGCAGCAGAGAAAACAGCCCTGCAAACAACGGATACCCTTAAGTCGCACCCCGATTGTGCAAAGCGGATGCGTTTCATGTCAACACTAGCGCAAGGTCGGGTAGCCGAAGGCCCACAGCCTGTTAGTTCGCCAGCGTTTGCACGTATTCGCCAAATTAGTCGGCTGGAGGTTGTGCAGAGCTGGTTTGACTACGACTGCTACGACCACGCCCTGTTTGAAGCATTACAACTTCTGCCTCAGCAGCCGCAGAATACCTACCTGCGCTCAGTAGTGTTGCTAAGCTTGTACGCCTTACGACAGCATTTGCAGCAGCATACCTATACCGAAGTAGTATCCAATAGATCAGAGCAAAACCCTGCCAGCTTTAATAAGCTACTGCTGAGTTTATACGACCTCCGACTCGATGATTTTGGAGGCATAAGTACCTGCTTCGCAGAGAAGACCGGGCTGGATGCAACTGCTCCCACTGACGAATACGACCTAGCCGCCTGCTATGCGGCTCGTGCGCTAGCCACCGAGACGACAGCGGCGGCAGCTCTCAAAGTGCAGTACCAAAAGCAATATGCGGGAGGCAAATTCGATAAGCTGCTGTTTTCGGCGCCGCGGCCGAAAACAGCAGCCGCGCATCGCTGACAACTTCTACTCTTCCACTTTTTTCAGAACAGCTTATTCCTCACTTCTTACCCTTTGTTTTATGTTATGTATTAAACGGGCAGCTCTGACGGCCTGCTTTGCGCTGGCAACGTCGGCGGCTTTCGCGCAAACCAAAACGCTTGATGGCATCGAGAATATGACCCGCTCGGCGCTGTCACCAATTTATGCTGGCAACGAAGTGAAAGGGTATCTAATGTTTGGTCGGGGCGACAAAGCCGACCGGAAAACCGATAATTATATACTTGACTTCTATGATCAAGACTTAGGCAAAGTATCCAACATCACGATTCAAAAGCCTGCCAACCGATTTACGCTGCTAAAAAACAGCTTCAACGGTACTGCCTTCGCCTTCTACTTCTGCAATCTGAAGGACGAAACATTGGAAATTGAAACCTACGATACCAGCCTGAAAAAGCTAGGAAGTAAAGTAATCGAGGACTTGTCGAAAGTCGACAAGATGATCATCCAAAACCAGATAAAACAGGACGGAGAAGCCAGCAGTGTATCGGGTAAAATGGATCTTTTTCCGGTGCCTGGTCATGGGTTTGTGCGCAACAGCTACACTGGTATGGCTAAAGGCTACGCCCTCGTGATGTACGACGATAATGCCAAGGCAAAATGGCGCTTGGCCTCCGATGAAAAGTCGAAACTCTACGAGATGGTCAGCCTTACGGAAGCAACTGATAAATACATCCTGGGCATTATGATGCGGAAAGATGGCATGTTATCGAAGCAAATAAGCTCCTCCATGATAGCCATTAATGCAGCTACAGGAAAGAAAGTGCTGGACGTGCCGGTAGAAACAAGCAAGACCGAGCAGCTTTCGCTTAGCTCGTTTACCTTCGACGCAGAAAAGCGTGAGTTTGTAGCCGTTGGCGAATATTACAAGCTTGATGATAAGCCTTTTGTAAACAAAAGTCAGGGCTTTTTCATCAAACGCTTCTCCGAAGCGGGCAAAGCAGTGAGTACCAAAAACTACGGTTGGCAAAAAGAGGTGATGGCCCTTATGCCCGCCGAAGCAAAGGCCAGCATGGAAGATAACTACGTGAACTATACCCAATCTATTGTGAAGGGGGCTAACGGCAAGATGTACATCGTGGCCGAGCAGTTCAAGATTGTGGGCGACGGAATGGGTATTGCACTGCGGGCTATGGGTGGCAAGGTTAGCGTTTCGAAAGGAAAAATCGGGAATATGCTGGTTTTCGAACTCGATTCGGAGGCAAAGCTTTCAAAGGTTAAGTTTTATCAGAAAGACCCATCCAATGCTACCCTTCCTCCCGGTTCTGGCCTGATGAGCGCCGGTTTGTTAGGGCACGTCATCAAGTCGCAGGGTGATTTTGACTACCAGTTTATGCAGCGCAACGACGCTAGTACGCAATTCAACGTGGTATATATCAATTTTGATAAGGAAAAAGGGGAAGGCACTAAGCGTGTTATCGGCAACATTGCTTTCGGCGACAACGGGCAGTACTTGGAAGACAAGATTAATATGGCCAGTGCAGCTAACTACTCTTACCTGTATCCGGCAAAGCCCGGTTACGTGATGATAGCCGATTACTACAAAAAGAAAAATCAGTTGGGTATGAAACTAGTGAAGCTTAATATCTGATACCGCTACCCCTCTAAAAAGAAACCCCGGCCTGAGTCGGGGTTTCTTTTTGAAATTTAACAGGGTGAAGCAGCCAACAGTTGTAGTGAGGTAGAACGCTGCATTTTTCAGTAAGCACAAACCAGTTTGAAACACTTACCTTCGAAATAGCACCATATGGCTACCCTCTGCACTATGCCTCTCGACCTTGCCAGCTTCCTGCACCACACGCCCGAAAGCGAAAAGACAACCGTCTTCGTTCACATAGACGAGGAAACCGTGGATACGTATGAGGCGCTGCTCATTGCCCAAACCCGGTACCAGAAGCTATTTATCACGCTAGAACCGAAGCGTCGCTACCTGGTGCACACGCAACCAGCCGATTCGGAAGACGTGGAAATCGACTTCTTGCAGGACTATGAGGAGGTGGAAGCTCTGATGGAAGACGCCGGACTGGATGGCATCCACGATGGCGAGCAGGGCATTTTGTACCACAACCTGTTTTTTCTGTTGATGAACCCGTGAAGAGTTGGGGCTACCTTATTTGCGCCCGCGGTAATCGGCTATCAACCCGTCGCAGATCCAGTTGGCCAGGGCCTGGCGGTTGTCGGGAACCAGAAAGCGGCGCTGGTCTTTGGCGTTGCGGATGTTGCCAAGCTCCATAAACACGGCGGGGGCGTGGCTGGTGCGCACTTCATATAGCGTGCTGCGGATAGACACGTTGCCGGAGTAGGTGGCCCGATTGGGCTGGGCACGTTTGTAACGGGCCGTGAAGACCTTGTGAATGTTCTTAGCAAGGTTGAGACCCGCTTTGCTGTTGGCATGGTGGTAGAAAAATACGTCGATGTTCTGGCCGGCGCTGCGGCTATCCACATGCAGGCAGAGCAGGCGCTGGTAGGCCCCCTTGTGGCGGGCGTGGAGCTTGTTTACCTGCGTAATGCGCTGGCGCAACCGGGCCAACTGGTTCAGCGGAATCACCTGGTTGGGGTAGGTGACTTCGTCGTTGTCCATCTTCAGCACACTCTCGTCGCGGATGCCATCGTTGGGGTCTTGCACCATCATATATACGGTAGCGTCGTGGGCCATCAGCACGCGGGCCAGACGCAGGGTGATGTCGTAAGCGTATTCATCCTCCGCTAGTTTGCTGGTGCCGTACGTGCCGATGGCGCCGGGATCGGGGCCACCGTGGCCGGGCGAGAGGTAGTACACCGCACCGCGCAGGAGATGGTCGCGCACGGGCGCCGGGCCATATTTGGGGCCATACAGGGCACGTGGTGAAATAGCGGTGCGGCTGGCAGTAGTTGCCGGCGCAGTGCTGGCCCGCGCCTTGCTGGTGGCCTTGGCAGGGGTAGCCGTTTTGCGGGGTAGGAGGTAAGTGCGGCCTACAATCAGGCCATTGCGGCTCGTCAGATTCTTTTTATTCAGCTCCCGAAACTGCCGGCCGTGCTGGCTGGGGGTAAGGCCGTGGCGGTAGAGCAACGTATGCACGCCGTCGCCGGGTTTAGCGACTACACGGCGGTAAGTGCTTTGGCAAAAGGCAGTTGCAGATATAAAAAAGGTCAGGAGAAGAAGCGTAGCTGTGCGCAAAGAACAAGAAGAGTAATGGACAATTTGGGAGAATCAAAAGCCGCAAAAACCGGGCAGATATATAGGGAGAAACTGATTTAAAAAAGATTGGTTGTCTGCCACAAAAAAAGGCCCGCGGATAACTGCGGGCCTTTGAGTCTGAAACAACCTACTACCTTGTAAACTGTTTATGTTATGTTCCGGGCTACCCGAAAGGTGACAAGACGCATCCTGGCATCTCATCGTCCGCGCCGTGTGTACAAAATCGTTCAGCCAGGATGCGTCTCGTCGCCTTTTGGACGGTTTGCAAGGCTAGCTTCAGCGGCTGCTTAACGTTTTAAGCCTCAACGGATAGATTGGTAGCCGCGGCCAGGTGTTGCCACTGCTGCATCTGTTGCTGCACGGTAGCTATTTTCTGGTCGGCCATCTGGTAGGCATCTTCGCCCAGAAAAACGTGTACGGGCTGCTGAGGGGCTTCACTCAACTCGCGCAGCACGGCGGCGGCTTTTTCCGGGTCGCCGGGCTGGTTGCCGTTGATCTGCTGCTCGTGCTGCTGCTGAGAGTCGCGCACGGCTTGGTAGGCGGCCAGCGGCTGCCGGGGCGTGCCCAACGAGCCTGCGGTTAGAAAATCGGTGCGGAAATAGCCAGGGTACACCACGCTGGCCTGCACGCCAAACTCCTGCACCTCGGCCGCGTACGATTCGGTGAGGCCTGCTACGGCAAACTTGGTGGCGCAGTAGATACCCCAACCGGGAAAGTCGCCCATGAAACCGCCGACGGAGGAAATATTGAACACGCGGCCCGCACCCTGCTGGCGCAGGTGAGGGGTAGCATGCCGCAGCACGTGCAGCAGCCCAAACACGTTCACGTCGAAATTGCGGCGGGCTTCTTTGTCGGAGAGTTCTTCCAGGGCGCCTACTTGGCCGTAGCCGGCATTGTTGACCACCACGTCCAGGCGGCCAAACGTCTTAATTGTCTGCTCGATGGCCTGGCGTACGCTGGCCTCGTTGGCGAGGTCCATGTGCAGGGGTAGAAAACGGTCTTCGTTAGGCGGCACGTTCTGTTGGAGTTCGGTCAGGTTGCGGGAGGTGGCAGCCACCGCATAGCCGCGGGCCAGCAGGTGCTGCACCAAGGTCAGACCCAGCCCCTTCGAGGCGCCGGTCACAAACCAAATGTTTTTGTTTTGCTGAGAAGTCATGTGGTTGAAGCGTTTCGTTGTAAGACAATGAGTCACTAAGGGCTAGACTTCCGAATAGATAAAGCATGCAAGCAGTAGGTGAGGTGTGAGGGAGGGTAGGCCAGCGGGCTACTCTTATAAAGACGCACCAAACGGCAGTTTACCGTATCGGAAGCCAAAAAATCATGTTTTCTTAACTTGGCGTTGGTTACTGCGCGAAGTCAGTGGAAACCGTTACGGCCTTCCAGGCCTCCGTTTCCTGCAAACGGGCCTGTAGCTGTTGGGTAGCCCGGCGGTAGGCATCCTGCCCCAGCAGTAGGTGCACGGGCGGGGTAGGCTCGGCAGCTAGCTGCTCAATGGCTACTGCTGCCTTCGCTGGGTCGCCGGCCTGGATGCCGTTCAGGGCCAGGTACCGGGCGTGTGTGTCGCGCACCGTCTGGTAGTCTGCGAGGGGCTGGGCAGCAAACACCAACGATTCGGGAGTGAGAAAATTGGTGCGGAAACCACCGGGCTCCACGGCCGTTACCCGGATGCCGAACGGGGCCACGTCCTGCGCCAGCCCTTCCGACATAGCACTCACGGCCGCTTTGGCGGCCGAATACACTGACCAGCCCGCAGTGCCGGCTAGCGCCGCAATCGACGAAATAGTGATAATGTGCCCGGCGCGGGCGGCGCGCATGTGCGGCAGCGCGTGCCGAATGACGCGCAATACCCCGAACACATTCACCTCAAACGATTGGCGGGTTTCGGCATCGCTCAGCTCTTCTACGCTGCCCCCAATGCCGTAGCCGGCATTATTGACGACTACCTCCAGACCGCCGAAAGTGTTAACAGCCTGCTCGATGGCCTGTTGCACACTGGTCTCGTTGCTGAGGTCCATGTGCAAGGGTAGGAAAGTTTCGGAAGCGTTGCCGAGAAGCTGGATAAGAGTATCGGGGTGGCGCGACGTAGCCGCCACGCGGTGCCCCGCTTGCAGCAGGTGTTGCACCAGCGCCAGCCCAAGGCCCTGCGAGGCACCCGTGACAAACCAAATTTTCGAATTGCTCATAGTTGCGTGTTTGGTACACTGCAAAGGTAGAGCGGCCGTGGGGCGGGCAGCTTGCCCGGTTCAAACCATTGCTTGCGAAAATCAAACAACGCGCACGGCGGTAGGCGTGGTGCCGGCCCGCTTGCGGAAGAAGTTGTTGAAGTGCGCCGGTTCCTCGAAGCCCAGGCAATAGCTGATTTCGGCCACGTTCCAGGCGGTGTGCCGGAGCAGGGCGTGGGCCTCCTGCAAAAGGCGGTCGGCAATGAGCTGGGTGGTGGTTTTGCCAGTCACTTCTTTCAGCGCACGGTTGAGGTGGTTGACGTGCACTGCTAGCTGCCCGGCGAAGGCATGGGCACTGCGCAGGCGTACCTGTTGGCCCGGCGTCTCGATGGGAAATTGACGCTCCAGCAGCTCCGTGAACAGCGAAGCAATGCGCGTAGCCGCGTTGCTCTCCTTGTAGAGGGTAGTAGCGGGCTGAAGCTTAAGGGCGCTGTGTATTAGTTCAAACACGTAGTTACGCAGTAGGTCGTATTTGAAAGCATAGTCGGAATCCAGCTCCGCAGCCATCTTCTTGAAGAGCTGCGTGATGTTAGGCAGCTGCTCATCAGTAAGCGCGTACAACGGCTGGCCGCCAGGCTTAAACATAGGTAGCTCCATGGCGCCCGCCGCCAGGTAGCGCTGCAAAAAAGCCTCCGTGAAAATGCAAAAGAAACCGGACTGCTGGTCGTCGAGCGGCTCCCAGTCGTAGGGCACTAGCGGGTTGGCAAACAGCAGCGCGTTGCCCCTGATTTCGATGGTTTTGTCGGCGAAGTGGTAGTTGCTGCGGCCCGTGACGAGCGTAATCTTATAGAAGTCCTTGCGGCTGTAGGGCAAGTGGCAGGCGTTCGGTCCCACAAAGTCATCGAGCCGAAACACGTTGAAGTGGCCGATGTCCTGCTTCAGGTTATCGGGCAGCCAGTGTATTTTCTGCTGGTAAAAGTCTTCGAGGCTCAGGGGCTTTAGCATACACAAACCTACGTAAATCAAATAAAGATGATAAAACTATACGGAGCATACACGTGCAGCTCGGCCATAACAGAGCCTTCGGTAACGCGTAGGGTAGGGAAGTACCTATCTCCCTACCCGATGAAAGCAAACCGCTTCTACTCCCCCGGCTGCGCCTTGTTGCTAAGCCTGTTCCTATCTGCCTGCGGTGACCAAAACACCCGCTCGCCAGTGCAGACGCCCGGCGCCGAAAAATCAACCAAAACCAAGGTGCTTGAAGCAGGCGCCGACGTATTGCAGGGCAAAGAGCCATTGCGCAACATGAATATCTACCTCGATGGCTTCCACTTCTACAATGGCAATATGCGCGGGCAGATGGAAGCGCACCACTTCTGCACGAAGCTCAATGAAGATGTCATTCAGGCTGTGATTTTTGATGGCAATACTGCCTCGGCCAAGATTATGGGGGTAGAATACATTGTGTCGCGGCGCTTGTTTGAAAAGCTGCCCGATGAGGAAAAGAAGCTCTGGCACAGCCACCGCCACGAGGTGAAATCGGGGACGCTGGTGGCGCCGGGCCTACCCGATGCGGCCGAGCACGAGTTGATGGAGCAAATAGTGAGCACCTACGGCAAAACCATTCATACCTGGCACACCGACCGCGACAAGGAACTGCCCTACGGTGGCCCACAGCTGATGATGGGGTTCACGCAGGATGGCCAGATTGACACGGCTATGGTAGGCCAGCGCGACCGACGCATGAAAATTTCGACGGCCGAAAAGCGCCGGCAGCGGGCCGACATTCCGGCACCCGACGTGCTACCCGGCGCCGATGCTTGGCAGCAGGGAGAGGTGCGGCAGTTTGAAGTAACGCAGCGGGCCAGCGCGGCGCACCAACATTAAGTGGCTGTTGCAGGTTGGGTGAATACTAGCTGCTCCGTAGTGCGCTATTCATCCAGTTGATTGCTATGCCACCGCTTGTTCCGAAGAAAATTCTGGCTCGCCAGCACGAAATAACAGCCGATTTCACTCGCCTCGTGCACGCTCACGTTGATGACTTGGCGGCGGGTAGAGCCACCGAGGCGCTGGAAATCCGGGATTTTGCTGGGCAACTGTGTATTCATCCTACCCACCTCAGCAACACGCTTAAGCTAACCACTGGGGAGGCACCCTGCGCCATTTATGAGCGCAAGCTGGTAGCAGTGTCCAAGGAATTGCTGGCCGATGCGGGGCGGTCGGTGGCCGACGTGGCTGCCCAGCTTACGTATGACCCGTCCAACTTCACCAAGTTTTTCAAGCGCTTTGTGGGCTGCACGCCCCGGCAGTACCGCGAGGAATTATGGGCCGGGCAACGGGTAGAAACTTCGGAAACAGTCACTAGTTAATCTGAACTACTCACCAGAGCAGAGCGCCGGCCTACCCCGACTTTTGCCGTGTCATTCACCTAACGCACTACTTTCTATTTTCGATGAGCACTCCCAAAATAGCCCTCGTAACCGGCGGCAGCCGCGGCCTTGGCAAAGACATGGCCCTGAACCTAGCCCAGAAAGGCCTAGACGTATTGCTGACCTACCACAGCAAAAAAGAAGAAGCTGAAGCCGTGGTAGCCGAAATTCAGGGCCAGGGCCATAAAGCTGCTGCTCTACAGCTCGATGCTTCCAACGTAAGCAGCTTCGACGCGTTCTTGGAGCAAGTGAAAGCGACACTAGGCAGCACCTTCGGCACCGAGCGGTTCGACTTCCTGATCAACAACGCCGGTACGGGCCTCTACCAGCCCTACCCTGAGGTCACGGAGCAGCAGTTCGACGACATGCTGAATATTCACTTCAAAGGCCCGTTCTTTCTCACGCAGAAGGCGTTGGCGCTGATGAACGACGGTGGCGGCATCATCAACATCTCCTCGGGGCTGACGCGCATTATCTACCCCAACTCCGCTACCTACGCCAGCATGAAGGCGGCCACGGAAACCCTTACCAAATACCAGGCGAAGGAGCTGGCCAGCCGCCGCATTCGGGCCAATATAGTGGCCCCCGGTGCCATTGAAACCGATTTTGGCGGTGGCCGCACCCGCGACAACAAGGGAGTAAACGCCCACATTGCCAGCCTCACGGCGATGGGTAGGGTAGGCTTACCCACTGATATTGGGCCGGTAGTCGCCTTTTTGTGCACCGACGAAGCCGCTTGGATTGATGCCCAGCGCATTGAGGTGACCGGCGGTCAGGCTATCTAGGACCACAGATTCGCTCGGATTCCTGCGGATTGGTCGGATTTTGTGGACGATTATCGTTCGGGTGGCATAAGCCGAGTAGGCGGCAATTTTGTAAGGTGTTGTTGGGCGTGGCGGATTGACCGCTATGCTCAGCAACGCCTTTTTTCTTGTTGTATAGGTAGGCTAACCATCTGGCTTTATTTTATTTAACGCCAGATGCAACCATCGAGGACGTGCTGGGGCTCCACAGAATAGCTACTACACTATACTTCCCTTATATGCACAAACTCTACACTGGCCTGTTAGGCGGTGCGCTGCTGCTCAGCCTAACTGCCTGCCCCATGATAGACCCTGTAGATAGGGTGCCACTGCCGCGCTACAAGCCCCTGCTGATGCCGCGCATTCAGCTGGAGCAGGCTGTGGCCGTACTGCCGCCGCAGGCCATGCACAATACTGGCAAAATCTACCTCCGCGACCCGTACCTTCTGATCAACGAGCGGTACGAGGGCGTGCACATTATTAATAACATCGACCCCGCTAATCCGCAGCCGGTGGCGTTTCTGCGCATTCCGGGCAATGTGGATGTGGCCATGAAGGGCAATATGCTGTACGCCGACAGTGGCTCCGACCTGCTCACGTTCGATATGTCTGATATGCAGAAGGCCCGGCTAGTACACCGCGTGAAGGACGCCGTGCCGGAACTGCCCATGCCCGAAGCCGGAGACGTTCCCGCTGAATATCAGGCCCCAAACCGCCCCGCCGACGCGGTGGTGATAGGCTGGCAAAAACTATAAACTATTTATTATTAATAACATATGCGCCTACTTTCTACAACTTTTATCCGCTTTTGCAGTGTGCTGCTGGCCTTGGGCCTGGGCGCGTGTAGCGCCAACAGCGACATGAATCCCGCCAGCGCCGACCTGGCCGCCAACGATGGCAAAGGTGGGTCGCTAGCGCGCTTCACGGTGCTCAACAATACGCTATACGTGGTGGACAACCAAAGCCTGCGCCTGTTCGACCTGGCTACCCCTGCTGCCCCTACCCGTGGGCAAGTGGTACCCCTGAGCATGGGCATTGAAACCATCTACCCACGGGCGCCCTACCTCTTTCTGGGCACTCAGCAGGGTATGTATATTTTTGATGCCTCTGTGCCCGCACAGCCCAAGCAACTAGCGTTTTACGAGCACGTGGTGAGCTGCGACCCAGTGGTGGTAGACGAGCGGTTTGCCTACGTGACCCTGCGCAGCGGCCGCACCTGCGGCGGCGGCCCCGACCAGCTCCAGGTCATTGACCTCACCAACCTCAATCAACCCCGCCTGGCTCGCACCTACCCCATGCAGCACCCGCTAGGGCTGGGCGTGGATAGCGCGCTGCTGTTTGTGTGCGACAAAGACCAGCTGAAACTGTTCAGCACGCAGCATACACCGGATCTGAAGACCTTGCAAACCTTCGATGTAAACGTTTCGGATGTAATTCCGCACCGGGGGCAGCTGCTGGCTATAGGGCCTGGTGGGCTCTACCAGTACCGTTACCGCAACGGCACGCTCACGCCGCTCAGCAAACTTTCCATTACGCCCAGCAACTGATGCGCCCTGGTATACTCACGCGCTGGCTGGTAGGGTGGGGCATGGTATGCGGCAGCCTACCCACCGCGAAGGCCCAACTGCCGGTGCCGCCGGTCAGGACATATAGCGTGAAGTTTGATCTGGTTCCGCTGATGGCGAGTGGCTACCACATCAGCGCAGAAAGGCTGTGGGGACCGGCGCATCGGCACGCGTTGGTACTCACGCCTCAGTTCTACCGCGGCAAGGTGCAGAACGTCACCTCCGATCTGACCGAGGGACGCGATATGGTGCGCGGCTACGGCCTGGCCGTGCAGCACCGCATCTACCTCAGCGAGCGAACAACGCCCCAGGAAGGATTCTACGTCAGTTACGGGCCGCACTACCAGCATTTCGAGCTAGCGTTTCGGGCGTCGAGCTGGCAGCCGGAAGTAGCCGCCAATGGCCTGACGTACTACGAATACCGCGCCCGCGACCAAAAGGAAACCATCAATCGGTATGGCGCCACGGCTGTGGTGGGCGGCCAGCTGTTCCTACCCACCTTGCCGGTGTTTGTAGACGTATACATGGGCGTTGGCATGCGCCAAGCGCACGCACGCGCTACTGTACCAGGCAGCCACTACAACAGCGGCATGAGCGACTACGGCGCCAGCGGCTACTATTTCCCACTTGGGTTTCGGGTAGGCGTAGCGTGGTAGCAGCAAGCCTTGTTGTTTGCCTACCCCAACTCGAATGCACAAAGAAGGCTTGCCAATTGGCAAGCCTTCTGTATTTCGCTCGGAGAATAATCGTCTACAAAATCCGATTAATCCGTCCAATCCGCAAAAATCCGTGCGCTAGGTTACGGGCGAATTAGTGGGCGGGCAGGGTTCCAGATGCCCCACGGAATCATAATGAGCACCAGCACCAGCGCAATGGTAAACCAGATAAAGGCAGTCTTGTGCTTGAGTACGGCGTCGCTGATTTTCTTGGATTTGCTGCGCCCGATTTGCGCGGCAGCCCAGGCCAAGATCATGGCCGTAATGTGCTCTACCCCCCAAAAACGGGCTTGCGGATCCTTCATGGCCGCGCCGCCCATGGCCTTCATCATCGACAGCCCAACAGGGCTTAAAAAGAAGTACAGCAGCACGCCCAACAGCAACTGCAAGTGCATGGAGCCTACGAAGGCCGCCGCCATGCCATTATCGGCGCCGGTGTAGGGCTTACGGCCCTGCCAGCCGCCAAACGCGCGGAAGATGGCAATGAGACCAAAGATAAGGACGAGCCAGCGCGTCCAGTTGTGCAGCAGTAGTACGACAGAGTAGAATGTCATCAGGTAGTGGGAGTGGTTGAGCGGCAAAGGTCGGTCGTGGGGCGCAAAATGCCGCGCCCTACCCCCAGAAATTTACAGGCGCGGCATGGGTGCCTCCAATATAGGGGCAACCTCATCAAGCGTAGCGCTTTCAAACTTAAATACCTTCTCCCGCACAAACAGCTCGCCCTCCTGGCGCAGAATAGCCAGGTTGTTGATGCTGATTTTCAGATTGAACGTTTGCTCATTGAGGTATTGCAGCACGGGGCCCAGCAGCTCGGGGGTGGTGTCGTGCAGGGCTAGGGAAATATGCGGTAGCCAGCAGTCAGGGGCACTGTATTTATCGGTTTGCAGGCACAAGGGAGCAGTGGCTCGCAAAATGCGCTGGTGCAGGGCATTCAGCTCGTTGGAGCGTAGCACTGGAATATAAATGACGGGGTTGGGTCCCGGAAACACGCCCAATCCGGTGGTAAAGGCCGGAAACGAATGAGTGGTACAGGCCACATCCTGCAACACTTCTTTCAGGGCCGACAGCTGGCGCACCCCGGCCAACTGGTAGGTGATGTGCGGGTCGGGGGTAGCCTGCACATCGTCGAGCCCAAACTTTTCCTCTAGGCTCTTGATAATCTTGTTGATATGCGCTGCGTATTTGGGGCTGAGCAGCGAGGTAATAGCGAGCATGCAAGAATGAGTATAAGGCGAAAAGGGTAGGCTACGGCCAGCAAGATAGGGCTGGGTGCGTAACTGGGCAATTGTCTGACAGTACGTAAACGCCGCAGAAGCAGCTAAAAAGCAACGCGGCGACAACCGCTGCACTTCCGTTATACGTTACAGGAGTATTATTTCTTTTTTCATTATTTCGTGTTGTCAGCTTCTACTACTCAAGTTGTCTCGCCACCCGCACGGCCCACGTGGCGCTGGTGGTATTGGGCAGTGCTGGGGGTAGGAGCGCTGCTGGGCGTAGCCTTTCTGGCCCTCGACCCCTGGCTGCGGCAGTATCTAGAAAAGCAAGTAGCCCAAAGCACCCACGGCCGCTACCAGTTGCACATTGCCGAGCTTCATACCAGCTTGTGGGACCAGAGCCTATATGTGCGCGGCGTACAACTGCGTACGGTAGGGCCTTCTATCACCGATACGGCTGCGCTACCGCCCCTGCAACTTCGGCTAGGCCATGCCCGCCTAACAGGGGTAGGGCTGTGGCAGCTACTACAGCGCGGTACAGTTCCCGTCGATAGTCTGGTACTCGATTCTCTCCATCTTCGTCTGCAAGGCAAGCTGCCCACGGCCCGGCAATCCCAGCCACTCCACCAACGCCTCCCCATGCGTTTGCAAGGGCTGCGGCTTGGCTATCTGGCCCTTCGCCACGTGCGCGCCACCTACCAGCCAGATAGTGCCACGGCAGTGGGCTGGAAACAGGCCACTTTCTCGGCGCAGGATATTCTGTTGAGTGCCGCCGGGGCTGCCGACTCGCAACGGGTAGGCTACGCCGCCGCTATGCAGGGGCAACTATTTCACTTGAAAGCAGCTGCGGCCCAGCACCGCCTGGCACTGCGTAGGGTGTGGTTTGCATCGCGGCCAGGCACGCTGGTGGTTGATTCGGTGGTGGTGCGGCCCCAGCAGCCGCTGAGCGAGGTGCGCAGCCGCAATGCCCGCGTGGCGCTGCAACTGCCTCGGCTGTTGCTCTCGGGCCTACATACAGCGGATCTGGCGCGCCATCGGTTTCGGGCCGATACGCTGTTATTGCTGGCTTGCGACCTCGACATGACGGCCCCGCGCGTGCCACCGCCACCCATTCATCGGCTGCTGGCGCCGTGGTTTGATAGGGTACAGTTGGAGCATCTGCTGCTGGCCAACGCCTCGGCCCGAATACGCGGATTAGAGGAGCAGCCCCGGTCACAACGCATTGCGGTGCAGGGTAGCCAGCTGCGAATCGATTCGGTGGGGGCGCAGGACCAGCAGCGGGTGCTGTATGCCCGACAGTGGGATGTACGTACCGGCGTGGTTATGGCCCGCCTCGATCCGCCTTTCTACGAGCTGGCCTGCCAAAGTGCGCATCTAGCCACGCGGGGAGGTTTATTGGAAGTCAACAACCTCCGGCTGCGGCCGCTGGTGTCCGTAGCGGAGCTTTCTCGGCGCAAGCACCACCAGGCCCCGCACGTCACGCTACTTATTCCACAGCTGCGCGCCACGGCTGTGCAATACGCAGCCCTCACCAATCAGCATCGCCTGGCTATGCAGACGCTGACCATCCGGCAACCCCGCGTGCAGACCCGCAGCGACGGCCGTTTTGCCCTCAATCCGGCGCACTCAGTGGCCACGCCCGAGGCGCTGCGCCACTTAGGCTTCACGCTGGACATACGGCGCATCAACGTGCAGAATGGTACGCTGTATACCATCTACCGCGCCCCGCAAAACCCCAAACCCGGTGAGCTAACGATTAACCGAGTGTCGGGTACCATCGACAATTTCTCCAACGACCCGCACCGAATGTCGGCGGCGCACCCGGCGGTGGTGCACGCCACGGCGTGGCTGCAAAACCGCTGCCGGTTACAAGCTACGCTCAGGGCCAATCTACTCGACCCCAACGGGCGGCACAGCATCACGGGTACGTTCAGTGAGGGGCAGCTGTCGATGTTGAATCCGATGACGGTGCCTACCAAGCAGCTGGTTTTCCGCAGCGGGCTGGTGCATAATATTCGCTTTCAGCTACAAGCCGACCGCCAGCGGGTAACCGGACCCATGTGGGCCAACTACTCCAACCTCAAGCTGACCATCCTCAGTCAACAAGGCGGTGCCGACCACAAAACGCTCGGCTCCCGCCTGAAAACGACGCTCGTCAACGGCCTGTTTCTGCGCGACGATAACCCGCGCAAGGGCAAGCTTCAGGTAGGCAACATGACCTCCGCCCGCGACCTGCGCGTGTCGGTCTTCACGCTATGGCGGCAAGGCATTGTGAGTGGCATGTTCAACAGCGCCGGCGTGCCCGCCCTGCTCAGCAAAAAGCTCAGCGAGCAACAGGATAAGCCGGTATACAAGTAAGCTGTGCTCAGTGACTTAGAGTTTTCAGTCAACTCTGGTAACAGGATAGTCTCTCCTATTGATGGGTAGTAGTCTTTTAGTCGAACAATGCTTACTATTATAGCAGAAAGAGCTTATTGCTACGTTCGGTCCTATTTTTAACTCCACAACCATTTTCCATCATGTCCGCATCTGCTCGTAACATCATTGCCTGGGTTCTGCAAGGTTTACTAGCCTTGGCTTTTATTGCTTCTGGAGCAAGAAAATTCATGGACCTACCAGGTACAGTTGGCATGTTTGGCGGTCTGGGCTTACCGGGCGCATTGGCCTATGTTGTGGCCGCCGCCGAAGTGCTGGGAGGCATAGGGCTGTTGATACCACGCTTTGTTCGGCCCGCAGCGTTAGGGTTGGTTTTCATCATGATTGGCGCCATCATTATGCACGCAACCAAAATTCCTGGTGGGCTGGCGGGCGGTTTGCCAGCTATTGTGCTGCTACTATTGCTGCTGGTGGTGTTGTGGCTGCGCCGGCCGGTAACCACCACGGTGTAAGTCGGCTATTCCGTTCAGTAGTTTGCTAGTAGCAGATATCTTAGCAAACTACTGAACGGACAACATACATCGTGTTGTAGAACCAAAGGCTACTTTAAAAATCCACTTCCTGAATCGTGAAGTCTGATACGGGCGGCTGCTGATTCGCTTGCAGCGCGTTCAGGTGGGAGTAGAGAACATAGGTATCGGAGCCGCGGCGGGCGAGGGTAGTGGGGTACACGGCCGGCGTGGTGAAGGTGCCAGTAGATGTGGTGGAGGTCCAATTGTCGGACGAGGTGAGGCGGTATACGGTGCTTTGGTTGTTGGCCACGGCTTGCAACGTAGTATTGTTGTAGAGCAGCAGACCATCAGCCCCGCGTAGATTCACGCTGGTCGTCACTTTGGCGAAAGACGCCGGGTTGTTGAGCGGCACTTTAAACAGCGCACCTTCATCCGATTTCGCTACCAGCAGGTAGCCATCGGGGTGATATACAATGCCATTGAGACCGAAAGAACCGGCGGGCGCCCCCAATTGGGCGTTTTCGAGGAAGACGGTGGGCGTGCCTTGAGCGTCTATTTTATAGATAATGGGTGCGAAGCTGTCCGTCACGTAGGCATTGCCTTGACCATCCACGGCAATATCGTTGGCGAAGTGGCCGGCTGCGTTGGGGCGCAGGGCACCCAGGTTCACATAGGCAATGCGCTGACCAGTATCGCGGTTGAAGATGGCCACCGCGGCCAGCTTGCGTCTGGTAGCCTCGGTGGTGCGGGCCGTGTTGTAACCCGGGTCCGACACGGCCACCAGTACGCGGTTGCGGGCATCGTCTACGTGCATGCCAATGGTCGAAACTAGCTGCGCATCTTCCGCAAAGGCGCTGTACGTGCCGTCATCCTTCACCTGACCCACGGTGCCGCGCGTCTGGGAGCTGACCAGAAAGCGGTTGTTGGTAGCGTCGTACTGTACGCCCTCGGGGTAGAGGGCCGATTGCGTGAAGGTGATGGTATCGGGTGCATCGGGAGTAACGTTGGAATCTTCTTTGCAGCTGGTGGCCAGCAGGCCCAGCAACGCCAGCGAGAACAGGGGTAGGGTAGGGCGCCGGAAGGTAGTGAGAGCAGACATAGACGGTGAGGATGAGGTGGTTGTATCAACGCACTACGGAGGAGCTACCGGGTAGGGTTATAAGCCGCGCACCTTTCGGCTGCCCACGCCGTTTGAAGGTGTGTCTATCGGTTCACTTGCCACCCGTGCTATGCCTGCTGCCAGCCACCTCCCCGCCAAGCTCACCAAGGGTAATCTACCTACCAAAATCTGCCTCACCTGCGGGCGCCCCTTCGAGTACCGCAAAAAGTGGCGTAACAGCTGGGAGGAAGTGAAGTACTGCGGCGAGAAATGCCAACGCAACCGCCCCAAAGCTGCCCCGGTGCCAGGGTAGGAAACCACGGTTCGGCCCGTATCTTACGCGGAAAATGCAGCCAATGAACCGACGACTATTCCTGCGCAACGGCGGCCTGACCGGGCTGGCCCTTTCTACCTTTTCCCTGCCCGCCTGCGACTCCAAGTCGCCAGCCACTCAGACCGCCGCCACGGCGCCCACTGCGGCCGATGCCTTCGAGCTGCACGAAGCTACGCTGAGTGAGTTGCAACAGCAGCTGCAAAGCGGCCAGCGCACCGCCCGCAGCCTTGTGGAACTGTACCAGCAGCGCATCAAAGCCATCGACCAAAGCGGCCCTACCCTACGTAGCGTGATTGAGCTGAACCCCGACGCCCTGCGTCTGGCCGACCAGCTGGACCAGGAGCGCAAGGCGGGCAAGGTGCGCGGGCCGTTGCACGGTGTGCCGGTGCTCATCAAAGACAACATCGATACCGGTGACCAGATGCAGACCACTGCTGGTTCGTTGGCGCTCAGCGTGCATAAAGCTGCACAAGATGCCTTCATTGTGAAGAAGTTGCGCGAGGCGGGGGCTGTGTTGCTCGGCAAAACCAACCTAAGCGAATGGGCTAATTTTCGCTCCTCGCGCAGCACCAGCGGCTGGAGCAGCCGCGGCGGCCAAACCAAGAATCCGCACGTGCTGGACCGCACGCCCAGCGGCTCATCGTCGGGGTCGGGTGCGGCGGTATCGGCCAATTTGTGCGCTATTGCTATTGGAACTGAGACAGATGGGTCCATTGTGTCGCCGTCGTCGTGCAGCGGGGTGGTAGGCATCAAGCCTACGGTAGGGCTGTGGAGCCGCACGGGCATCATCCCCATTTCGGCTACCCAGGATACGGCCGGCCCTATGGCCCGCACCGTGCGCGACGCGGCCGTGCTGCTGGGCGCCCTGGCTGGCCCCGATGCCCAAGACGCCGCCACCCAGGCCAGCGCCGGCCATCTGCACCCCGACTATACCAAGTTCCTGGATGCCAATGGCCTGCAAGGCAAGCGCCTGGGGGTAGAAAAAGCCCACCTCACCGGCAACAACGACGCTGTGCCACTGTTCCGCCAGGCCGTGGAACTGCTGAAGGCACAAGGAGCTACCATCGTCGAGATTGAGCTGCTGAAGGAAACCGACCCTCTCGGTGGCGCCGAATACGATGTATTGCTCTACGAGTTCAAAGATGGCCTGAACAAGTACCTCGCCACGGCCAACGCCGCCGTGAAAACGCTGACCGACGTTATTGCCTTCAACACCCAGCACGCCGATAAAGCCATGCCCTACTTCCAGCAGGAAATTCTGGAGCAGGCCGAGAAAACCGATGGCCTCGCCAGCACCAAGTACCAAGCCGCCCTGCGCAAGTCGCACGAGGGTGCCCGCCGTGCCCTTGATTCTGCTTTGCAAACCCACCGGCTCGATGCTATCGTGGGTATCACCAATGCCCCCGCGCCCTGCATTGACCTTGTGAATGGCGACTACTGGCCCGGTCCCGGCTTCTCGTCGCCGGCCGCCATGGCTGGCTACCCGCACATCACGGTGCCCATGGGCCAGGCGCACGGCTTGCCGGTGGGACTGTCGTTTGTGGCTGGGGCCTGGCAAGAGGCGGCGCTGTTGCCGCTGGCCTATGCCTACGAGCAAGCCAGCAAGCAGCGTAAGGCTCCGCAGTTTCGGAGTCCGCTGGCTGGGTAGGGAAGAAGATGGTGAGGAGTTAGACGGAGCGTTTGCACAAATTGCCCGTGGCGCATGTTATGTTTAAGTGAATACGTGACAAGCACGCTCACCTTTCGCGCTTGAACGGGTTCTAATAAGAATCCATGTCTTACTCTAATTGACTTTTCATCATGACATCTATAGCAACCTTCCCTACCCAAACGGTACCAGCTACCTACCAAACGCACGAACTTAAAATCTGGCCTTCGTGCTTTACGGCCGTAGAAGCCCACACCAAGCCCTTCGACGTACGCCAGAATGACCGAAACTTTCAGGTAGGCGACGCAGTATTATTGCGCGAGTTCGAGCCCGAAAGCGAACAGTACACCGGCCGCGCTACTACCCGCTGGATCAGCTACGTGCTGCATGGCGGCGCCTTTGGGGTAGAAGCCGGCTGGTGCGTGCTGGGCTTCACGGAGCATCCGCCGCTGCCGCCGGGTATCACCAATACCAGCCTATGGTAGGCGCAGTCTAGTGCATCGATAATAAGCCGAAACGGCCTCAGCAAGTTGCTGAGGCCGTTTCGATTATAGAGGAAGCGGGTCTGGCGGCAAAAGGATTTGGGTAGGGTAGGGGCTACCGGGGACCTCGGTGGCCTGGCTCGTAGATCAGGCGTAAGAAAGTACTCAGCCGCTCGGTTTCGCGGTCGATTGGAATGCCGCCTACGATGCCAATCAGCAGATTGTCGGCTAGGCTTACCCGCATCTGCGGGCGCAATACCGTATCAAAATCGTCTTGCCCCCACAGCTGATTAATTTCCAATCCTAAGAAGTTGCGCGTGCCCGGAATTAGGTAGTGGAAGCTGGTATTGTGCTGGTAAAACCATTCGGTATGGCCCGTGGCAAAATGCTGCTCTGCAATAGGGCCTGTATAGATGAGGGTGTGAAACGAGTTGCCCCAGCGCTTGGCAGCTACGAAAAAAGGGCTGTACACATTTCCTGTTATAGGCTTTTCGTTTAGGCGGTTCAAGTCGTTTGCAGTCAGCTCATTGATATAGCCTATGGCCATAGAGGTCTTCAATTTTTCCGAGACGAAAAACGAATACTGAATGGCTGTTTTGAAGCCACTGAGTTGGTGGTTAGGTCGTGGGCTGCCGGGTGTCCGGTTGCCGGAGTAAAACGTCAGGGGCACTTCCACTTCCAGCCCTAACCGATTTACGGGTGCCCACTCATACTCTACCAGTAGGGTGTGTTCGTCGTAGTCGGTGTTGTCGGTGAGGCCCAAGCCTACGTTCCACTCCCGCTCGCCCTTGCGGGCACCCAAGTCCCGAATCAGGTCAATATAGAGCGGCTCGGCGTGCAGCACCTTATCGGGGCCTGTAGCTTCTGTTTCGGCAATGTAGAGGCTGTCGCGCCCTACAGTGCTCAGCGAATCAGGTAGTACCTGTGCGTACGCCGGTCGTAGGCATCCACACAGCAAGCTCAATACTACCAGGCAGACACGGGGTAGGGTAAAGGAAAAAGATATAGCCACTGAAATTGTTGGTAAATGAAATACAACAATACGCCCAGCTAGTGTGTAAACCGACAACCACACGAAAAAACCTGCATTTGCTTGCTCTTTTGTGAGGACCTACTCCATGTGCTGAGGGTGGATTTTGCAACGAGAACTTCGGCGCCCTACCCAAGAGATTTCGTTAGTACTAGCAGCGCCAGTGGCTTGCGTGGCACCCCAAAGCGCGGGTCGGTGGGGAAGGCCTCGGTGGCGCCGGTGCGCTGGTAGCCGTGGCGCTCATACCAGGCTAGCAGTTCGGTTCGGTCACTGATGACGGTGATTTTTATCCGGTGGCAGCCGTACTGGCGGGCATGCTGCTCGGCAGCCTGCAACAGCAGCCGGCCCACCCCCTGGGCCTGCAAGGTAGGCTGCACCGAAAGCATGCCTAAGTACAGCTGTGGCGGCTGCACGTGCAGGTAGGCACACGCCACCGGTTCGCCCTGCTCGTTGCGGCCCACAAGGAGGGTAGCGCCAGGCGCCGCCAGCATCCGGTGCAGCTCGGCCGCATCCACGCGGGTGCCATCGAGTAGGTCGGCCTCAGTGGTCCAGCCTTGGCGGGAGGCGTCGCCGCGGTAGGCATGGTTGACGAGGCGTTCCAGCGCAGGAATGTCGGCGGGGGCGGCAGGAGCTAGCGAAAGGGTAGGGGCCATGCGGCGAAGATATAGCATCAGCAGCAATGCTGATGTAAGCTGCGCAACAGTGTTTCACCTAAGATGTGACGAAATTATACTGCTGAAATGACAGATGGGAAGAGTAAAAACTTGTGATGGTTATATTACTACATGTTGGCAACGACATCGCGCCAATGACGTTTTTCCACAATTCTTACGTTAGGAACATCTTTAATCCGCACGAGATACTGTAGCAATTGTAGCAACTCTCTGTCATCTGGTTTACCAATGTATTCTGTTGGATAAATAGCATTGCCGTAGTTGCGCTGGGATTTGGATGGGGTATCGTCCACAATTACTACTCGGTCGAGAGAATAACCGCGTCGCTTGAGTTTCTTGAGTACTTTTACGTAATTGTAATGACTCTGAAAATCAGCATAACCAACTTGTTCAAACGCTATATTGTTGAAACAATAAGTACAGCGGCTGCGCCCCCACGCAAATTCTAGCGGAACAGTATTAGGTACAATGCGCCGGATAATTTCAGCTACGTAATCATCCGATGCCGATGACCAAACCGCTAATCTGAAATGCTGACTGCAGCCGAGCAGAAACTCAGTCAGGTGTGGGCGCAGGTAGATGTAGTAACCAAATACTTCAAAATCTGCTGGCCGGCCAAGAGGTATGTGCGAAGCATGTAATAATGTTTCGTCAATATCCAGAATGAGTAGGATAGGAGTTGACTCATTCATCATTATAAAAGTTGAACTGTAATAATTGCTGTTGCCGTATCAATAAATACTCTTTCACTAGTTACAGGGGCCCTCTGTGTGAGTTGGCCTTTTTTCATATAGTCATCATATGTTTGCTTACCAAGTAATAATATCAACTGATACAACCGTTGAGTAGATGAGTTGCTGCCTCTGCGTCGTCCTTCATCAATCCACGCACGTGTTACGATTTGTTTTGTATGCTTAACGCTAGCAGGTACGTAATCCTTCTTCCATTCAGGGGCCAAAATCCCATCGCAAAAGTAGCCCCGAAGACTTCTGTCAAGTGAATTACAAAAGGCTGTAGTCAGAGCCTGTTCGAGGCGAGTGCAAAAATCTTCAGATAGCATAGATAGTGGATTGAATACATATTGCGTTTACACTAGCGCCTATAGTTCCTTACCTTTGTAGCTTATAGCAAAGTAGGAAATGATTTCCATCAACGACTTAGACTTTCACTTCGGCTCGCGCACGCTCTACGACGGGGCCAACCTCCACATTAAGCCCAAAGACAAAATCGGCCTGATTGGGCTGAACGGGCAAGGCAAATCGACGCTGCTGCGCCTGTTGGTAGGCGAGTACAAGCCCGACGGCGGCAGCATCAGCATGAGCAAGGACGTGACGCTGGGCTTCCTGAACCAGGATTTGCTGAGCTACGACTCGCACGAGCCCATCCTCATTGTGGCTATGCAGGCGTTTGGCGAGGCGTTGGACCTGCAAAAGCAGATCGACGAGACGCTGCTGGAGTTCGAAACCAACTACACCGACGACCTGGTAGATAAGCTGGCCGATTTGCAGGAGCGCTTCGAGGCGCTGGGCGGCTACACCATGCAGGCCCGAACCGAGGAAATTCTGGAGGGGTTGGGCTTCACGACGGAGGAGCTGCAAAAGCCTCTGAAGCTGTTTTCGGGTGGCTGGCGTATGCGCGTGATGCTGGCGAAAATCCTGCTGCAACAACCCTCCCTGCTGCTGCTCGACGAACCAACCAACCACTTGGACCTACCCTCTATCAAGTGGATTGAGAACTACCTAGCTGGCTACGAGGGCGCCGTGATTATTGTATCGCACGACCGCGAGTTTCTGGACCGCACCACCAATACTACGGTAGAGGTGACGGGTGGCAAGTTGGTACCCTACGCTGGCAACTACTCCTACTACATGGTAGAGAAGGAGGAACGCAACGAGATTCAGAAGGGCGCTTTTGAGAACCAGCAGGCCGCCATCCGGCAGGCGGAGCGCTTTATTGAGCGCTTCAAGGCCAAAGCCAGTAAAGCCAAGCAGGCGCAAAGCCGCCAAAAGGCCCTCGACAAGATGGACCGCATTGAGGACGTAGCACCCGAGGCGGCCAAGGTCAATTTCTCGTTCCGTTTCTCGGTGCAGCCTGGCCGCCATATCCTGCGCATGGAGCACGTGACCAAGAAGTACGACCAAAAAATCATCTTCCGCGACACCAACGTGCACATCGAGCGCGGCGACAAAATTGCGCTAATTGGGGCCAACGGTAAGGGTAAGTCTACCCTGATGCGCCTGGTAGCCGGCACCGAAGCGCCTACCAACGGCAACCACCAGCTGGGCCACAACGTGATTATGGCCTTCTACGCCCAGCACCAGCTGGAAAGCCTGCGCATCGAAAACGAGATTTTGCAGGAGATGATAGAGGCGGGCTCGAAGCGCAACGAAATGGAGCTGCGCACCGTGCTGGGCTCCTTCCTGTTCACCGGCGACCAAGTATTCAAGAAAATCAAGGTGCTGAGCGGTGGTGAAAAAAGCCGCGTGGCCCTGGCCAAAACCCTGATTTCGGAAGCCAACTTCTTACTCCTCGACGAACCGACCAACCACTTGGACATGCAGTCGGTGAACATCCTGATTCAGGCGCTAGACCAGTTCGAGGGCACGTTCATCGTCATCAGCCACGACCGTTTCTTTGTGGAAAACGTGGCCACCAAAATCTGGTACATCGAAGACTACCAGCTGAAGGAGTACCCCGGCACCTACGCCGAGTACGAGCAGTGGCAGGAAGACCGCGAGAAGGAAGCCAAAAAGGCCGGCCTACCCTCGCCCTCGGCTCCCAAGCCCGCACCCAAGGAAGAGAAAAAGCAGCTCTCCACCACGGAGCGCGACACAGCCCGGCAGGAACTAACGAAAGCGTCGAAAGAGCTAAAGGAGGTAGAATCCCGCGTTACGGAGCTGGAAAAGGAGTTGGCCATCTACGAAAAGCAGCTTGCCGACCCTACCATCTACAACAACGCCGCACAGCTGAAAGACGCCACAGTGAAGTTTGAGCAGGTGAAAAAGGAGCTGGATAAGACCAATACCCGCTGGGAGCAGCTAGCAGAGCGCGTAGACGAGCTGGAAAGTATTTAGCAGCTACTGCAGCTGCTTCGGTGGTCAAGTAGGGCAGTGGTCAATATAGTAACCGCAGAAGGCGGGTAGGCAAGAAAGGAAGAGCTCTTCCTTTCTTGCCTACCCGCCTTCTGCGGTTTACAGGTACAGCCATTGGTAGCCTGTGCTTGCTTTCTACGCTGACTATACGAGTTGCCTAATGCGGATTCCGCTACGGTTAGAATACAATATGAAACATAGCAAGAAGCGGACAGGAGCACCGCTGTCGATACCGATGTCCGTAGCATATATTGACCGATTTTTTAACTATTGAGTGATTAAATAGGCTTATTTAAAAAATATATTTAGAAAAATATGTGAATAGTATAATTTGATCTATACATTTGGTCTTGTTATCCCAGCCGTTGACGTCCGGTAGAGGTAGCATAGCCTGACTTTTTCTGTTCACCTTATCTTATTTTCTTCATGAAAATCTTTACCAATACTCTGCGTTTTGCCATCACGGCGTTTTTGCTAACTCGCGCCGCAGCTCCAGCTCAGGCAAGTGACATTTTGCTGCCCCTGCCCGTACAGGATTGCCCCCGCCTACCCACGCACCCATTGATGGTGGTGCTTCACTATTGCTCGCCGGTGGTGCCGCCTACATGGTGCGTCGCATCCGCAAAAACAAGTAAAAAGTCGCCGGCAGCTTTTTGGGGTGGTTCTGTCACACAACGGAATCACCCCGAAAAGCTGCTTTTGCTTACTATATAGCGTTTAGTATATGTCCCGGCTGCACCCTCTTCTACGCGCAGGTAGTATTGCCATTATTCTCTATCTGCTCTGGTTTTTCGGCTATGAACAGTCGCTGGCTTTGGATGGTCGGCTCGATGCTGTGCTGATGCACAACCTAGCAGCGGCAGGTGCGGTCGTGCTGCGCGTAGTAGGCTACCAGGCAATGGTGCCCGATGCGCAATCCAACGTCCTCTTTCTGAATGGAGTGCCAGCAGTAGTCGTAAGCGCCCCCTGCGACGGCTTGGTGCTGTACGCGCTGTTCACGGGCTTTGTGCTGGCCTTTCCTGGCCCGCTACGGCGTAAGCTGTGGTTTATTCCGCTCGGCAACGCGCTCATTTATGGCATCAATGTGTTGCGTATCGCTGCCCTAGGCATCAACCAATACTACGCGCACGAGTCAGTGGATTTCAACCATCACTACACCTTCACATTTATTGTCTACGCCTTCATCTTCGGGTTGTGGATGTGGTGGGCCACGCGCCTGGCTGCTCGCAAGCCCGCGCCTACCCAGCCCGAAACCACCTACGCCTATGCCTGAGGTTGCTTCCTACTCTGCACTGCCAGGCCCAGCCATGCGCCTTTTCGCGCCGCAGATGCTATTGCGTTGGAGCGGCGTACTGCTGCTGGTACTGTTTCTGTTCGGCCTCACGTGGTACACCGAGGAGTTCTACGCCACACTAACACCCGTATGGGAGCGGCTGCTGGCCAGTGCTGGCATCGGCTCAGCCGTACAACACGATGATGCCGCCCAGCACCTCATGAACCGCTCGCGCAGTGTGCCCGTTGCCGGGCTATACGCTGTGCTGTACCTGGCCGCCTGCCTGGCCCTGGTGCGGCTGCTGCTGGTGAGCGCGCAGCAGTGGCGTATGGCGGTGCTGTTTTATGCAGTGGCAGGGGGAAGCGGGATATTACTCTTGCTGGTAGGCAAACTGCTGGCCCTACCCGCCGCCTACGCCCTGAGCAGCCAGATCATTCATTTCATCCTCTCGCCTTTGGCTGTTATAACGCTGGTGCCGGTACTGCGCTGGTATGCCCCCGTAGTTTCAAAAGAAACGGTTTAGCTAAATGGTCGTTGGGAAATGCTGGCGGAAATGTAGTGTAGCTAGTATAATCAAAAAGCCCCACCCGAAGCGCTGTGCTTCGGGTGGGGCTTTTTGGTTTTAGTGAGGTTGATTTGCCAAGAACTGGGTATCGAGGCTGTTTAAAAAGTAGAGAGATTCACTGTTGACTTCCTAAACAGCTTCGATATAATTCGAGTGATGCACAAACCTTTACATGATGCTTAAGTTGTTTCAGTATGTCTGACTCATCTAAGCGTACCCGGGTACGCAAACCCGCCGAATCGCCTACGCCACCGCTGTCTTCGGCAGAACACCTTGCGGCACTACACGCCCGAGAGGCCGGTAAAACAATCATGTACCAAGTAGACGCCTGGGGACACGTAGAGACTCGCTTCGTCCGTTCGCAGAACGTTGCTGCCTGGCTCGCAAAAGGCTTTTTTGTTCGCTAAGGCCGCCCAACTTCACCGTATAGCGAAAAGCTCCGTCAACAAGCGGAGCTTTTTTGTTGTCCGCAACCACCGCTGTTGGTGTATTCTTTTCGCTGTTGACTGCGTACCAAGGTGCTGGTTTATGTGAACAGGATGTGGGGAAGCTTGTGGGGCTACCAGATAAGCAAAGCTTGGGCAGCACTGAATCTTCTATTAGTATCTTGAGGCAGTACATAGAATTACGTACCTATGCCGTTTTCTGCTATAAAGTATCTAATGAGTACGAAAGCCTACCTAACCATCCTATTCGTTCTAGCTACTGGTCTTGTCACCCAAAGTCAAGCGCAAGATTTCAAAAACCAAAAGGAGCTATTCTGGCGTCCGAACGCAGACAATAGCATCACCTGGGACCTGACCCGTGAAACAAGACTCTCCCACAACGACAATATTGAACTGTCGGGCACGCAAGTCTCCGGGATTATCCGCTACGAGGTCACCAAGGAGAAGCAACTGCGCATTGCCCGTGATATTCTCTTTCCGCAACTGCGCAAATACACCAAATCAAACGAGTCTCTTTACCGCGCCTATCTGCGCGATACCTACACCGATGACCTCTTACCCGTACTCACCCTGGCGGACAAGAAGTATGAGACCGGTGCGTTAGATTCCGTCAGGATCAACGGCAAAATCAGCTTTTATTTCAAGGAGAGAGATGGCCTAACCGTTGTCCGTTCTTTTTTTCCTTCGATGCAAGACCGGTGCCTGGTGGAGAAGTGGACCTTGGTTAATACTGGCAAGACGCCCTGTACTTTAGGAATTGGGGCCACCGAACTCAAGCAGGAAGAGGCCGGCTGGCACGGAACGTACCACCGCAGGGTCTTCACCGATGCCCAGCGCAACATCACCTTACAACCCGGGAAGCAGTATGACTTTGGTATTTACTTCCTAGCAACGCTAAACGACGAAGCAGAGCCACCTGTTTCTGTAGCCGCAGTCGAACAAAGCCGCGATACGTTCCTGGATAGTATCGCCACTAATCTACGCCTGCACTCGCCAGACAAGGTCATTAACACCTTGTTCTATTTCTCCAAGATAAGGGCTGCGGAAAGTATTTTTCGTTCCCGCTACGGGCTAGTTCATTCCCCGGGTGGCGGCAATTATTACGTCGGGATCTGGGCTAATGACCAGGCTGAGTACAGTGGCCCCCTCTTTCCGTATCTGGGGTATCAAACTGGCGTACAGGCCGCCATGAACGCCTACCGCATCTTTCAGCGCAACCTGCCAAAAGATGGGGGCAAAATCTGGGCTTCGTTCGAAATGGATGTCACGTTTCCCTTCGGGGAGCGTGACCGCGGCGACGCGGCCATGATTGCGTTTGGCGCCACGCACTTTCTGCTCGCCTCAGGCGATAAGAAAAAAGCCGAGGAGCTATGGCCCTTGATTACGTGGTGCCTGGACTACTGTCATAAGCGAACCACGTCGGAGGGCATTGTGGCATCGGAAAGCGACGAGCTGGAAGGCCGTTTTCCTTCTGGCTCAGCCAATCTTTCCACCTCTTCCTTATATTACGGGGCGCTGATCCAAGCGGCCCGGTTAGTGAAAGCTATGCAGAAGCCCGCCGCCCTGCGCACAACCTATCAACAACGTGCACAGCGAGTAGCAACAGCTATTGAAAAGCATTTTGGCGCTGAGATGGACGGCTTGCACACGTATAAATACTACAAAGAGAATACGACGTTGCGCAGCTGGATATGCCTACCCTTGGTGGTAGGATTAAACCAACGCAAAGCCGGCACGCTGGATGCCTTGTTCGATAAGTTGTGGTCGGCCAACGGTGTCCTGACGGAGCGCACACCAGGGACTGATTCCCCGCAAGTATTTTGGGACCGAGGAAGCCTGTATGCGTTTCGGGGTGCGTTTAAGGCAGGCGCGGCAGACCGAGCCTTGGAGCGCTTACTATCCTATTCCACCACGCGGTTAACCGGTTTTCGGGTGCCCTATGCCGTAGAAGCCTGGCCGGAGAACGGCATGGCGCACCTATCCGCCGAAAGCGCCTTGTATTGCCGAATCTTCACCGAAGGCATACTAGGCCTCGAACCAACAGGGTTCAATGCTTTCACCCTGCGCCCAAACTTGCCAACTGCGTGGGACCATCTAACTATCAGCCAAGTAAAAGCGTTTAACACGACCTTTGATGTTGACCTGCGCAGAATCAAAGATAAGCTCCAGGTGAAGGTCGTCCACCAAGGCAAGGTAGTGCTACAGCGGGCATTAAGGAACGATGCGACGGTAGAGGTCTTGTTAAGATAACATCTGAATTTTGTGATAAAAGCCGCCACCCTCAAGTCTGAGCACATGAAAAAAAGTTAGCTCAGCTGAATGACCAGTGGGAAATGTTGGCGGAGATGTAGTGTAATCAGTAAAATGTGAAAAGCCCCGACGGAAGCTCTGTACTTCGGGCGGGGCTTTTAAAGGGTATTTTTAATGGTTGAGCTAAGCGGATAGTGAGGTCATGAGTTAATGCTGACATTTAACTATCATTATAGCCTATTTTTTATTGAATGAAATGTATTACTCTCTTTATGCGGTTCTTGTAAACGGCTTGATGATTAAGACTGTTTAAGTCTGCTCTTACTCTGTCAATTACTAAGTTTTCAAATCGGTTCTTTAGAATTTTATTATGCCTAATTCTTAAACCTTTACGAACATAAGGTATGTTCTGTCCATCCGAGTACTGTAAATAATGGAAACTTACGTAAGTATTTTTCTGCGTATGTTTTTGATTAAAACCATTTTGGTAAATCATTACATGATATATAGATTTTTCAAGGGTATCATAGTAGTTAATATGGTACTCTAATGCCCGCTTTAAAGTGTCTTTAGGTAAAATATCGTTGCCATCGATTGACGTACCAGGGGGCGTGAGATGCTTCTCTCTAACTTTTATTCTTCTAAAAGCTTTTACTGTTTCGTCGAATGTCATATTTGATTTGTATATAAAATCATTCTCAAAGGCAACATACCAAGCCGTGTTTGCAAAAAACCAGGAGGTATATATGATAAATATTACTTTAATAGCTGTTATCATTTATTATTTTTTAAATTGACTATAATGTGCCAAAATTATTAATGACAAAGAATCCAATAGCGAGTGTCTGTCATCATAAGAAGGGTTAATAGCGAATAGCATACCAGTAGAAGGTTTTTTCATCACTACTCAAATTACAAATTAAGGGAATCGAGCGATGAAACCAGGCAGGATTTTGAAGTTATGAGGGTGTGTAGTTCAGTTGTTTTACTGCTGCTGTGCCCTAGCAGGTTCAGATAACGCCGAATATCAGCGCCCTCTCCCAGCAAGTGCGTTGTGTAGTAGTGTCGCAGTATGTGCAAGGTAATCGGGCCGGCGGATACTGGCCCGCTCGGCCGCTTGCTTCACCATGAGCTGCAAGCTACGCTCGCTATATGGTTCGCCGGGTAACTGCCCCTCAAACAAGTATACAACGGGCCGGAACTGCCGAAACTGTTCGCGTAGCAGTAATAGCAGACTTTCGGGCAAAGGCAGGTCACGGTCCTTCTTGCCCTTGCCGCCGCGTACGTGTGCCACTGTGTAACATTACACGGTAAGAGTTAACTGTACTGCCAACCGCCCGCTTCGCGTTACCTTCGCACTATGCGTCTTTCCCCGATTCTGCTTTCCCTACTCCTGGCTGCTGCCTGCGTACCGCTGGGCACGCCTATTACCAGCACCGACACCGCCCGCCAGGCCGCGCCTACCCCCGGCCAGCAAACCGCGCCGGAGTATTACGCCGACAAAACCCTGCGTTACCAGGACTACATCTACGACCCCAACGTTCGTTCGGTGCAGTGCTACGTGGGCACCAGCGGCAATACCGACATCTTCCAGCCACCCATTGTGCCCCTGGCGCAGGGCCTACCCATCTTGCTGGAGTTTGATGTGCTAGGCAGCCAGAGCCAGCGCCTCACAGCCAAGCTCATTCACTGCGACGTGGACTGGAAACCGTCGATTCTGACGGATATTCAGTTTCTGGACCAGATCAATGAACAGCTGATTACGGATTACCGCTCGTCGGTGGGTACCCGCGTACCCTACTTCCACTACAAGCTGCAAGTACCGCGCGTGAAGCTCAGCGGCAACTACTTACTGGTGGTGCAGGGTCCCGGCAACACGCCCTTGCTTTCGCGCCGCTTGCTAGTGTATGACACCAACGTACAGCTGTTTTTGCAGCCTGGCCCTATTGCGGCGGGGGCCGAGCGCTATACCCTACAACAGCTCAATTTCGGCATTAGCTACGCGGGCTACCCCATCGTCAACCCCTCGCAGGAGCTGAAGGTGATTCTGCGCCAGAACTTCCGGTGGGACAATGCCAAGTACAACCTGCGCCCTACCTTCGTGCGCGAAGCCGAGCAGCGGCTAGAGTATCAGTATTTCAACTTCGAAAACGCGTTTCCGGGCCTCAGCGAGTTTCGGCCGTTTGATATGCGCTCCTTGCAGGTGCTGGGGGTAGGCATGCTAAAGCTCGATCAACAGTCGGTGCCAAAAGCCGTGCTGCTCAACCCCGATGCCAGCCGCGTCGGCGAGGCTTACACGCAGTATCCCGACATCAACGGGCAGCGTCTGTTTGAGAGCCGTGAGTACGGCAACGGCGAGACCAACGCCGACTACGCCAATGTCACGTTCCAATTGCACGCCGAGCAAGCCGCGCCCGGCCCGGTGTATGTGCTGGGCCAGCTTACCGACTGGCAGCTGCGCGACGAGTTCCGGCTCACCTACGATGCCGCGGCCCAACTTTACACCAAAACCGTGCTCCTCAAGCAGGGTTACTACAACTATACCTACGCCACCCAAACTCCCCAGGGACCCAACAGCGTGATGTGGGAAGGCTCGCACCAGGAAACCGAAAATCAGTATGATCTGCTGGTCTACTACCGCCCACCCGGCGCCCGCGCCGATTTGCTCGTGGGCTACCAGACGGTAGATGTGAACAAGCGGTAGGGTAGGGCAGAGTAGGATAGGGTGGAAGAACGACGTCATGCTGAGCGCAGGCGCAGCCGTAGTCGAAGCATCTCGCCCGTGCGTAATCATTTACTATCTGCCGAAGCGGTAGAGATGCTTCGGCTGCGGCTGCGCCTGCGCTCAGCATGATACTCTACTATCTAGCATCAGCACGCAAGATTCCTCGGCAAGCTCGGAATGACGCTCTATAGCGAAAGAGGTGCTACCTGAAATGACGTTCCGGAGGTAGAAAACCCGGTAGCGGTTTCCTATCTTTGCTCTCTACTTCACCAAGCCTCAACGCCCCGCCCATATGAAATTTATCGTTTCGTCTTCTGCCTTGCTCAAGCAGCTTCAGAGCATCAACGGTGTAGTCACGAACAACCCTGTGGTGCCTATTCTGGAGAACTTTCTCTTCGAAATTGAGGACGGCAAGCTGACGATTACGGCCTCCGATCTGGAAACGTCGATGATAACGGAGCTGCCCGTGGAGGCCCGCGAAAGCGGCCGTATTGCGGCTCCGGCGCGCATCCTGCTTGACACGCTCAAGAACCTACCTGACCAGCCCGTGACCTTCACGCTGGACGAGGAAACTTATACCATTGAGATTGCCTCGGCCAACGGTCGCTACAAGCTGGCCGGCGAAAATGCTACCGACTTCCCCCGTGTGCCCGTTGTGAAAGGCTCGGCGCCGGTAGAGATTCCGTCGTCGTCGCTGGCGCGCGCTATCAACAAGACCATTTTCGCCGTAAGCACCGACGAGCTGCGCCCGGCCATGACCGGCATCCTGGTGCAGTTGGCCGACAACCAAGTGACCTTCGTAGCCACCGATGGTCACCGCTTGCTGCGCTACCGTCGCTCCGATGTGGGCGCGGGTCAGACTGCCAACATCATCATTCCGCGCAAGGCATTCAATCTGCTGAAAGGCGCCCTACCTTCCGAGGCTACGCCCGTGACGGTGGAGTTCAATACCTCCAACGCATTCTTTAGCTTCAACCAGATGCGCCTAGTGTGCCGCCTGATTGATGAGCGCTACCCCGATTACGAAAATGTAATTCCCGTAAGCAACCCCAACCGCCTCATCATTGGTCGGCAGGAGATTTTGAACACGGTGAAGCGCATCAGCATTTACTCCAACAAGACCACTCACCAGGTGCGCCTGCGTTTGGCTGGCTCCGAGCTGACGGTTTCGGCCGAGGACCTAGACTTCTCCAACGAGGCCAAAGAAGTGCTGGCCTGCCAGTACGATGGCGAGGACATGGAAATCGGTTTCAATGCCCGCTTCCTGCAAGAGATGCTGTCGAATATCGATTCTGAGGAAATTACCTTGGAGCTGAGCACGCCCAACCGCGCCGGCCTGCTGATGCCCACCACCCCGGATGACAACGAAAACATCCTGATGCTGGTGATGCCCGTGATGTTGAACAACTATGTATAAGGGCTGAATTGTTTGTTTGTGAAATGGTTGGTCGTGCTTGCGGCTAACCATTTTTCGTGTCAAATCAATTTGCTTTTTCTTTTGAGTGGTTGAATTGAAAACTATTTGGCCATTCAACCATTTACCCATTCACTATGAAGAAATCTGAAATCAACTTTAGCATCGCCCTCGACGACCAGAAGGTGCCCGAGGCCATCAGCTGGCAGGCCACCGATGCGGGGCCAAACATTCATTTTGCCAAGGCCATCAATATTGCCCTGTGGGACCGGGACGAGCGCGGTACCATGAAGATTGACCTGTGGACCAAGGATATGCCCGTAGACGAAATGAAGCGTTTCTACGTGGATACCATGGGCGCCATGGCCGAGAGCCTGCAAACGGCCACCAGCGACGACAAGATGGCCCGTCGCATCCGCGAGGTGTGCCGCGAGTTGATGGACCACATCGAGGAAGAGGAGCGCAAAGCCAAATAGCCCATATTGCTCCGCGCTTACGCAAAAGGCCCCGCTACACTGCGTAGCGGGGCCTTTTGCGTAAGAAAACGACAGACTAACGGCTGCCGTCGGCCTTGGTGGCGCCGCGGGCACGGGTAGCCGCTGGGCGCGGGTCGGCGGTGTTTTTGGCTGGGCCAATAGTAGCACCATTGGAGCTGACCGGCGCAGGGTCGCGCACCGACTTCACAAACTGCGCGTCGGCATTTTGCAGAGCGAAGTCCTTTGCTACTTTGTTGTAGGCAGAGCGCTGACTGTAATAGCTGGTGTATTGTTCATTGCTGAGCACACTGCGCAACGCGTCATCGCGCTGCCGGCACACTTCATCACACTGCTGATCAATAGCTTTTTGGTTGCCAGCGTTTTGCTGCGCGATGGTGGCCATTTTTTTAGCCTGCTCGGCATTGATGGCCTGTACCCGGCCGGATTGATAGCCATTCAGGCGCAGGTCGCGGGCCATTTGCGCGGAAAGACGGTCGGCCTTGATTTCCTGGGAGTTCAGGCGGGGCGTACTCTGCGTTTTGTCGCGGGGAATAACCGTGGAAACCTGCTGCGCCTGCGCGCCAAGAGCTGCTACAAGAGCAAGCACAACGGTAGCAAATTGCTTTTTCATGGATATAAAGTAGGAGCAGTTCAACATCAGTTGCCGGCTGGTGCCGCTAAGGCACTACCCACCAGCGCGTTCTTTCTAACGCAGACAGGCACAAAGTAGTTTAGCTGAGATATTAAACCGGAACGTCCTATCGACCATTCTACTCAAGGGGCAGAATGGTCGATAGGACGTTTTGTCGCTGGTATCCGAATTAGAAGCTGTTCTTCCACATCATCGACTCCACTGGTTTGTCGGTGCGGTCGTTATACTTAGCGTTGGCTTTGCGGTTGTAGAACGTCTGCACGTCGCCTTGCACCGCAAAGTAAATCAGCTGCCCCACGGGCATGCCGTGGTACACACGCACAGGCATCGAGACGCTGATTTCCAGCGTCCAGGTGTTGCAGAAGCCAATGTCGCCCTTGCCGGCCGTGGCATGAATATCGATGCCCAGACGTCCTACGCTGCTCTTGCCTTCCAGAAAGGGCACGTGCGCGTGGCTCTCGGTGTACTCTTCCGTCACGCCCAGGTACAACACACCGGGCTCCAGCACAAAGCCTTCTTTCGGAATCTCAAACGTGCTGATTTCATTGTGTTTACGGGCATCCAATACGCTGTCCTTGTACGTGGCCAGGTAGCGGCCCAGGTGCACATCGTAGGAGTTGGTGCCGAGGCAGCCCCGCTCAAACGGTTCAATAACAATATTGCCCCGCTCAATTTCGGCGAGAATCTGCTGATCGGTGAGAATCATGTTTTCAATTAAAAATTAAGAATTAATAACTAAAAATGAAGCGTGTAAAGACGATCAAATACTCGTTGAAAAAGCAAGGAGTAAGCGTCTTCTTAATTCTTGATTTTTAATTATTAATTAAAGATTATTCGTCCTCGTAGCGGTCGGAGGGGAGCGGGTCGGAGGAGCGGGTAGCGTGGGTAGGGTCTAGCTCGTTGAGACGGGCGCGCATTTCGGGCAGCACGCTGGTGAGCACGTAGAGCAGGCCCAAAGAGCTGCCCAAGGCCAGGGCTAGCGTGAGGTAGTCAAACCAATCATGCGTGCTGGGAACGTCGGCGGAGCGGATGATAGGGCCGCCCGAATTGGGTACCACCACTTCCGGCTGGGGAGCTACGTCCTCCAGCTCAGCGGCATCGCCGGAGGGTAGGGCGGTGCCATCAGCCGGCGGCACAGTGGCCGCGTCGGTGGCCAACTCATCCGGTGTTGGGTCCTGCGAGGCGTTGAACTGGGCCGTGGCTTGCTTGATGATACGCTGCTCGGCCCGAATGAGAGCAATACGCTCATCGCGCGGGATAACGCTGATAAAGAACTCGAAATTCTTGTCGATGAGCAGACCATTGAGCTGACGCTCGAACTCCGCCAAATCCGTGCGGCCCTTGCCAAAACGGCTCTTGAAGCGCTCCGATAGGTCGTTGTAATTCAAAAACAGCTTCTTCAGGTCTGTATTGCCGTTGAAGTCGTCGAACTGCTTGCGTTGCTGCTGCGTGCGCAACGACACCGGAAACTTCCGCCGCGTGAAGGTCTTATCGTAGACCGTTTCCATGGTACGGAAGTTCAGCTCATCCACGGTGCGGTCAAACAGGCGCTTGTTGGCTACAGCGGGCGTTTCGGTTTGTGCCCACCCTGCCACTGGTGCCCATCCTATCAGCAATACAACCCAAAGCAAAAAGCGAACTTGAAACATGGCGGCGCAGATTTGCCGCAAAGGTAGGGAAATGGTGAGTGGTGAAATGGTGAAATTGTGAGTTTGTGAAGTGGTGAATAAAAGTACGTCTGTCATCCTGAGCATTCCGCGCATCAAGCGGCGGCGAAAGACCTCATCACGTTAGAATGAGTCGTTGTTACGATAGCCGTTCTGGCGTGATAAGGTCCTTCGCAAGCTCAGGATGACAGACGTATTGTCAATTCACAACTTCAACCTCCTACATCCCGTGCGCTTCGCGCAACGACTCGCGGCAGGTGGTGAGATACTGCTCCACTAGTTCATCGGTGATAGAGGTCGACACGAACAGCGCCTCAAACTGCGATGGGGCCAGGTAGATACCACGGTTAAGCATGGCACGGAAGTAGCGCCCGAAGGCTTCCAAATTAGCTTGCTTAGCGGTTTCGAGGTCCGTAACGGGCTGGTCGGTGAAGAACAAGCTGAACATGGAGCCTACCTGATTTACGGTGTAATTCAGACCTAGCTCGGCGGCAATCTGGCGGGTGCCGTCGGCGAGGCGGGTGGTGGTGCGCTCTAGCTGCTCATACACCTCAGGGTGGCTTTGCAGGTAGCGCAATTGGGCCAGACCGGCGGCCGTGGCAATGGGGTTGCCGGAAAGGGTGCCCGCCTGGTACACTTTGCCAGCCGGCGCCACTTGATCCATAATGTCCTGACGGCCACCGTAGGCGCCCACCGGCATGCCGCCCCCAATGATTTTGCCCAGCGTGGTCATGTCCGGCACGATGCCATAGCGCTGCTGCGCGCCGCCAGGGGCCAGGCGGAAACCAGTCATCACCTCATCAAAAATGAGCACAATGCCGTGTTGGGTGCACAGGTCGCGCAGGCCCTGCAGGTAGCCCTCGGTAGGCGCTACCAAGCCCATGTTGCCAACTACCGGCTCCAGAATGAGAGCAGCAATCTGCTCGGGGTTAGCTTCAATGGCCTGGCGAGCGGCTTCCAGGTCGTTGTAAGGTACCGTGAGGGTGTCCTGGGCCACGCCGCTGGTCACGCCGGGCGAGTCGGGGGTGCCCAGGGTGAGAGCGCCCGAGCCGGCTGCAATCAGGAAGGAGTCGCCGTGGCCGTGGTAGCAGCCCTCAAACTTTAGAATCTTGGAGCGGCCGGTGTAGCCCCGCGCCACCCGAATGGCCGACATGGTGGCCTCGGTGCCCGAGTTCACCAGCCGTACTTTCTCGATGCTGGGCACCATCTCCTTGATCAACTCGGCCATTTCCACTTCGCGGCGGGTAGGCGCCCCAAACGACAGTGAGTGGGGTAGGGCTTCCTGCACGGCCCGGAGTACCACTTCCGGCGCGTGACCCAGAATCATGGGGCCCCAGGAATTGATGAAATCCATATACCGGTTGCCGTCTACGTCCGTCAGCCACGCGCCCTGCGCCGACTGCATAAACACCGGATGGCCGCCCACTGCCCGGAACGCCCGCACCGGCGAGTTTACGCCGCCGGGGATGTGCTGCTTGGCCTGCTCAAAGAGAGCCGCGCTTTGGGTGTGCGTGAGGGTAGGGGCAATGATTGAATCAGAAGAAAGCATAGAGTCAAAAAAGGCCGAAGCCTGTGTAGTGGCAAAAGAAAAGAACAGCCAACAGGCTGGAAAGATGCGGGAAGGGTAGGAAAAAGGTCGTCTTTTTCATCTGTCATCCTGAGCTTGCGAAGGACCTTATCACGTTGGAAAGGCAAGCGTAATATCGACTCGTTCAGTCGTAATAAGGTCCTTCGCAAGCTCAGGATGACAGATAGCAACAGGCTGACAAATTGAAAAATTACTGCTGCCCCACGGGGTTCTGTACTTCCACCGTCATGCGCTCCAGCTTCACAATGGGCACGTACTGGTTGCTGTGCGCTCCGCCGGGGTAGCCAATGCCCTGGAACAAAGCGCCTGAAACGGGGCCTGAATCAGACAATTGCTGCTGAAAAGCCGGACCGTAATCGTGCAGACGCTGGGCAAAGTAATACAGCATCTCGAAGCCCATATCCGCAAACACCGACGGCGGCAGGTTGTACTGCTGGGTATAGAGCTGGCGGAAGCGGCGTACGCCCATGGCACCTGGGTCGAGGTAGTGGGGGTAGAGCATGTACACGTCGCGGGCGTCGAGTTGGTTGAGGCTAACGCTAGGGTTGTCCAGCCAGGCCGCGTAGGTGATGATGGGCAGCGTTACCTTCTGCGCCTGCAAGCGCTTGAAGGTGTATGGCCCCGCCCGCCGGCCCGTAGAGGCCACTACCAAATGCCCTACCGATTTCAGATCGAAGCCCACGAAGCCCTGCGCAAATACTGAGTCGGTGCTGGTGCCTACGGCGCGGCGCATAAGCTTCACCTTACCGCCCTGAGCCTCGTAAGCTTCCTTATAGGCCTGGGCGAAGGCGGCATCGTCGCTGGTGTTGTCGTACAGAATGGCAGCGGTACGGTTGGTGAAGGTGCCCAGCGCAAAGCGAGCCGCCTGCTGACCTTGCGTAGTGGAGCTGGGCTCGTAGAGGTAGTGCCAGGCGTTGTTTTCTACCAGCGCCCCATCCTGCGACAACGGATTGACCGTAATAATTTGCTTTTGCTGGGCATAGCGGGCCAGGATCTTGCTACCCGATTTATAGATCGGCCCGATAATCAGATCCATAGAAGCCAGCTCGGGTAGGGCCAGCACCCGCTTGAGCTGCAAGGTGTCGGAGCCGGTATCGTAGGCAAATACCTGCACCGGACGGCCTTCCCGCTGCAACGAATCCTGGGCCAGGCGCATGCCGGCGTACAAGTCCGTGACGAACTGCGTGCGGCGGGCCTGGGCAGCATCAGTGAATTCAAAAGGCAACAACACCGCAACGTTGTAGCTGTTTTTCTTGGCGGCGCCTACCTGGCGGGGCGCGTAGCGGGTAGGATCTAGCTTGAACTGCTCCACTAGCCGCGTGAGGGTGGCCTTGTCGGCGGGCGTGTACCAGCCGCCGAGCAGCTTATCGGCGTACACGCGGCCAAGGGTAGCGTTTTGTGGGTAGCGCTGCAACAGTGTCTGGAACAGGGCGCGGTCGTTGAGGCGCGAGAGGTAGTTGGTTTCCATGGCCTCGCGCTCGGCGGCTAGCTTGCCGGCAGGTAGCTGCTGCAAGGAGCGCAGGGCATTGTCGGGCTCGCCTTGCTCAAACGACACCTGGCCCTGTAGATACAAGGCCTCGGGCACCAGCGCCGACGTAGGGTATTCGGTGCGGAGCAGGTTGAGCATCTGCTCGGCTTCGGCCCACTTTTTCAGGCGGGTAGCGGCTACGGCGTAGAGGTAGGCGGCCTCGGGTGCCCGCTCAAAACGCGCAGCCGGCGGCGTAAGGGGCTCCAGCTCCTTCATGGCTAGCGGGTAGCTACCCTGGTCGAGCAAGAGCTTGCCGTTCTGGTAGCGGGTGTTCTGCTCAGGAGTGGCAGGGGTAGGCGTCTGCACAGGAGTTGCCCAGACCGCGGGCACAGTGACGGGCAACACTACAGCGCTGCTCAGCACGCACAGCAGTCGAACGAAAGAAAAAGGCCGCATAGCAAAAGGGCAGAAAGCGAGGAAACGGGAGAGGGTCAGCCGAAGTGTACGGCAGAAGCGGGCGCAAAGGTATTACAGAAGTCGGGCCGGTGCTACGTCGGGTTTTAGAGCCGGGCGTTGTATCTTCGGAGAAACAAGCCGGCGGGTGGCCGGCCGCGGTGCCGTGGCTGCGGCGCCGTCTCTGCGTTATGTCGACAACTACTCTACACGCCCCGGTACCGTTTCTGCGCCGTCGCCTCGGATTGATTTTGTTGCTGGGTATCTCCTTGGCGCTCAGCTTTCTGCTGATTGTCTGCCGCGTGGTATATACCCGGGAGCTGACGTTCGTGTTTTTGCTCTGGAACCTGTTTCTGGCCTTCATCCCGTTTGGCCTGAGCGCGTTGCTGGGCCTCACCGACCGGCCCCTGCGGGCGCGGGTGCTGCTGCCGGTAGGGGCGGTGTGGCTGCTGTTTTTCCCCAATGCTCCCTACATTCTCACCGACCTGTTTCACCTCACCCCCCGCGCTGGCGTGCCCTATTGGTACGACCTAGCGCTGCTGCTCTCCTGCGCCTGGAATGGCCTGATGCTGGCCTACGCCTCCCTGCTGGATATGCAACTGCTGGTGCAGCGCCGCCTGGGTACGGCCGCGGGCTGGGGCTTTGCCACCACGGCCCTGCTGCTGAGTAGCTTTGGTGTGTATCTGGGCCGCTACCTGCGCTTCAACAGCTGGGATGTGGTGACCAATCCGCTCTTGCTTTTCTACGATATTGTGAGCCGTATCCTGCATCCTTTTGCCCACTTGGGTACCTGGGGCGTTACGCTGCTCTACGGCGTATTTCTGCTGTTGGGCTACCTCACGGTGCGCCAGTTAGGGCAGTTGCGCAGCGGCGACGAAATGACCGATTTTTAACGGATTACTTCAAAAAGCCCCAAAAGCATACTCCCCGCTGTCGCTTGTATTTGTACAAACAGTAGCGGGGAGTATGCTTTTGACGTTGAAAGAGGCTGGTGGCGCGTGTCAGACCACTGCCGGAAACCTAGGCAGGGTCATAGACGGCGGGCCAGCGTCAGATTATAGGTAAACGTTGTGCCGCCGTTCAGGCCATTTTGCACGGTGGCTTTCGCGCCCACGCGCCATAACTGACGGGCATCTACAGCCGCGTCGAGATTGAGGGAGAACAGGTAGCCCGCATAGGGGCCTCGGTAGGAATACAATTCGTATGCATTTACCTGACCTGATGTAGCCTGTAAGTAGGAATAGCTATCCTTTTGATAATAGCCCGCAAAGCCACCAGCACCGATTCCAAATACTATGCGCTTGTCGGTGCCGAAGGGGTAGTAAATCCCTTCTGCTTCTACAAAGCCAGCTTTGTAATCCTGGTTGGGTAGTTGTCGCTCCAACTTGTTGTCAGGCTTTCCGAAAACGCCTACTATCCGGCCTGCCGCTCCAAAATGCTGGGACAGGGTAGGGGCGTACTCCAGCGCCAGGCGTGTGGAGCGGTAGTAGCCGCTCACATCGTTCGCAGTGCCTACCCCCAAGCGTATGTAGGAAGGCTTGGCTGCTGGCGCAGTTTGCGCCAGCGTAGACGTGGGCAACAGCAACACTAGCCCAGCGCCTACAAGATGAAAATGCCTGATCATAAGAATAGTAAATAAATGAGAGTTGAATAGCTAGTGGAGATAAAATCAATAGGAAACGTTGCATAGAAGCTTCTACTGCAAGAGCCGCATCGTGGTGTCCAGCGGCTGCTGGCGCAGGAGAGTGCGGTATTCCTGCCTGATATTATGTTGTTGCTCCCGCTGCTCTTTTTTCTTGAACAAGCCTACCTTGAAAGGGCCGGGCTGCTCGCGGTGCAGGTTGATATACAATAGCTGCCGCACCGCCCGCACCCGCTTGCCCGCCTGAATGCGCGCCACGCGCTTCTGGTTGTTGCCGAAAAGCGCCTGAAACGGATTCATCCCCACGTACAGGTTAGCCGGCCCATTGAGCGAGTACGTCCCGCTCACCGACATGCTGGTAAGGTTGCTATGCAAAGGCAGGTGGGGTATCAGAATACGGCCCCGATCCAGGAAAAACTCGGCCTTCACGGGCTCGAAGTAGAGGTGCCCGGCCCGCTCCCTGCTGATGAGCTTGAGGGCATCCTGCAGTACCACCACGTTCAATAGCTCCAGGTTCTGAATGTTGGTCTTGAGGTAGCCCAGAGTTTGGCTGAGATGGGGTAGGAATTCCTCGTCGAGGTCGGTGCGCAGGTCGGCTTCGCACTGCATGGTGCCGCGCACGTTGGCGCTGCTCAAGACATTTAGGTTCAGGACTTCGGCTACTTCGGCCAGGGCCGGAAGCTGCACGTTGCGGAGGCGGGTTTGCACGTGCAGGGGGTGGTGTCCGGCCTCAGCATCGGTGCGCAAGCGGCCGCGCAGGGCTACGTCGCCCCCAAAGGCTTGCAGCGTGCACTCCTCCAGTCGGGCCGAGCCTGCCGCCAGGGTAGAGCGCAGCCGAAACTGCGTGCCCTGCAACACGGCATAGCGCACCCGGTCGGCGTACACGCACACCTGGGCAGTGATGGTGCCATCAAACAGCGGCGATACGCCCCAAGTTGGCTCCGCCCGCCGCGCTGCCCGAGCGGCCGGCGTACGGGGTGCAAACAAGTTATCGGGTGGGTTGAGGCCGGCCAGCAGCCGCAATAGCCGCTGAATGTTGAGCGTGCTGTAGGTGAAATCAACATCGGCGTGGGCTGAGGTAAGACGTAAGTCCTCAATGTCGGCGTGGGCCTGCGCCCGGCCGGCGCCTCCGTCACTGGTCCGGAAGGTGAGGTAGGGCACGCGCAGGCTCGGGCCCTGCTTGTCGAAACGCAGCCGCAGATTGCGCAGACTTTCACCCGTGAGCAAATTCACTCGGTCTATGGTGCACGTGAGCTGCCCGCTCGATTCCAACAGCAGCTCGCGTAACGAAGGGTCGGGGTCGGCACCAGCGGCGCGGCGGGCGGCGCGCTGTTTTCCCGGCGGGCGACTCAGGCGCGTGAGCAGCTGGCGGTAATTAATAGTGCCAAAGCGCAACGCCAGTTGTGCATCTACGGGCCTGATTTTGCCGGTGGTATCGGTGGGCCAGCTCGCCTGCCCGCTCACCTGCCCACCCCACACCCGGCCCGCCAGGTGAGTCAGCCGCACGCGCTGCCCATCGTGGCGCACCTGCACGGCCAGCTCGTGGAGGGTGTCAGTGGGCAGCGTGAGCTGCTTGCAGCGCAGCAGCACGTCCAGGTGCAGGCCCGTCGGGAATAGGTTGGCGTAGCGGGTCATGGCTTTGGCGGCATTGCCCTGGCCCGCAGCTTTTATGCGCTGCTGCGCCGGCCGGGCCAACAGGTAGCGGAGGCGCGGCACGTGCAGCTCCTCCACCGCAAAACGGCCCGTAATGGTCGTGGTAGGATGCTGGTCAGTGAGGTAATCCAGCAGATAGACCGTGCGCGCATTGGCCCGAAAGCGCATGCCTGCCAGCTGCCCCGACAGATTGCGCAGGGTCCAGAGACTGTCTTGCAAGCCCAGCTGCACGTTCAGGTTGGTGATGTGCGCGTGGCGGGTAGGCACCGTGAAGGCGGCATTGTGCAGGCCCACCGTGCCGTGCATACGCATGGCGGGTAGGGCGCGGGCCGGGTTAGGACCCGTAGGAAGCAGACCGCGCAGGTGCAGATCTAGACTAGCCGTGCCTTGTTGCGCCTGCCACAGGCCCGGTGCTACAATGGTAGCTAGGCTGCGCAGCTCAGTCTGGCCACGCACCCGGCCCACCAGGTAGGGCCGCACAAAGTTGCGGAGCGTAAGCGCGGCATCCAGCTGCCCTGCTGTGGAGTAGATGCGGCAGCGGGGTAGCGTGAGGGTAGTGGTAGCAGGGGCGTGGGCCGGTCCGTTGTCGAGGCGCCCCAGCAAGTCCCAGCGCCGGATGGCCCTACCCGAGTCAGGCCACACCACGCGAGCATTGCGCAGCCGAAAGGTAAGTACGTTGTGGGGGCGGGAAGTAGGGCCGCTCAGACCCTGAATGGTGTAACGGATGCGCGCCTTGCTGGGGCTGCGGGCGTCGGCCAGGTAGGCGTGCAGGTTGGGAGGTAGGGCGGTGCGCAGTACATCCAATAGTGGCTGCTCGCCGGCCATGCGTAGGTTGAGGCGGGAGCCGGTTTCGCGGTCGGTAGCGGCGGTGTGGGTGCCGCCCACGCGCACCGTGTCGCCGTTGAGGGTAGCGTAGGTGTGCCAGAGCTTGCCCTGGCGCTGCCGGAAATCGTAGCGGTAGCGCACCTGGGCCCGCACCGGCTCTCCTGCAAACAGTGTGTTGCCTCGCGTGCGCAAGTACAGCAACTGCCCGGCCAAGGTGCCGCGCAGGCGGGCTTGCCCATCATACACCACCGCCGAAAGACGCGCCTGGTTCACCTCGGCCGCAAAGGTGCTGTGCTTGTAGTCGTTGCGGGTAGAAAGATGCAGATGCCGGATCACCAAAGAGTCTAGCCGGAAGTTGAGGGGCGGGCCAGAGCCGGCCTCGTGGCGCCGCTTGCCGCGCAGGCCCCACTGCTGGCCCAGCGAATCAACCTGTTGATGAAAAAATACATCGGTGAGCTGTAGCCGCGTCACGCGTACTTTGCCGCGCAGAATTTGGCCCAGCTCCAGGCGGGCATCGGCGCGGCCTACCCGCAGCACGGGCACCAGCTGCTGGTGCGCCGTATCAGTCAGCCCAAAGTTGCGCACTGAGATGGTGAAGTGCGGAAAGTCGCGCAGAGGCGAAAAATCCACCTCAAACTGCGACACCACCAAATCCGTGTTTTCGCTCACCCGATGGCGCAGCAGCTTCTTGGCCTGTTCGCGCCCGTACGTAGACCCCAGCAGCCACACGCCCCCCAGCAGCAACAGCAAGAGCAGCACAAAGCCAGCAGCCAACAGCCGCCAGAGGGTGGAGAATTTCATAAAGACGAGCGGGCAGAAAGCGGCCTTAATGAAGGCCAGCATTGTGCAACTGTACGCAAAAAAAGCAGGAGTGGACGCCTGACAAATGTTGAGCTTGAAAAGGAAGAGTTTTTATTTAGAAAAAATCTAAATAGATTTGATTGCTACGGTAGTCTATGTCTTTTGACTTTTCTTTTTCGTGTATGGCGCAGTTCTTTCATCACAACTCGTTTGGCTATTGTCTACGGTGCCCGCGCACCCGGCACCTGCATTTGTGCTTTGGCAACCTGGCGCTGGTAGCCACCACGGCAGAATTTCAGGAGTTTCGGCGCTTTATTGAAGAAGAGCACGAGCGCAACCATTCCGCCTACCGCGACCCGGAGGCCCGCTGCATTGCTCTGCGCACCCCCACCGAGCGTATGGCGCTGGTGCTCAGTTGGCAGGAGCTGGAGCAGCTGCACGAAATTCTGGAAAATACGGGCCTGTTGCTGGAGGTAGAAGCGCTGCTAGGGTAGGGGCAAAACTGGGTAGTGTCGGCAAAAGGCTGTATACTAGAGCGCTCTTTTCCTCAACCGCTACCTAATCTATGCGACTTTCTCTCTTGCTACTGCTCGCGGTACTGTTTTCGGCGCAGCTCAGCTGTGCCCAGTCGGCGCGCTACGCCATCATTCCCAAACCCACGCACTTGCGCGAGCAGTCCGGCACCTTTGCACTGCCTGCCAACCTTACCATTACCGTATCTGAAACGGATGCGCAGATGCGCCAGGTAGCCGAGCTACTGGCCGAACAATTGGGTACGGCTACCGGTCGTCGGCCTAGTATTGCTACTGGCAAACGCCCCGCTAAGCAAGGTATCTTCTTCGCGCTCAACAAGAAAAACAAACTGGGTGCCGAAGGCTACGAGCTGCGCGTAACGCCCAAGCAGGTGACCATCACAGCCAGCGAGCCGCAGGGCCTTTTCTACGGCATGCAGTCGTTGTTGCAGCTGATGCCGGTAGAGGTGTTCAGCCCTACCCCCGTGGCGGGCGTAACGTGGGCCGTGCCCTGCTGCACCATCGAAGACCAGCCACGCTTTGCCTACCGCGGCATGCACCTTGATGTGAGCCGCCATTTCTTTTCGGTAGACTTCGTGAAGAAGTACATCGACTTGATTGCGCTGCACAAGCAGAATACCTTCCACTGGCACCTCACCGACGACCAAGGCTGGCGCATCGAAATCAAGAAATACCCGCTGCTGACGCAAATTGGCTCGAAGCGGGACCACACCATGGTGGGCCGCTACGCCGACAACAAGTTTGATAACAAGCCCTACGGCGGCTTCTACACCCAAGACGAAATTCGCGACGTAGTGGCCTACGCCCAGAAGCGTTTCGTAACTGTGGTGCCGGAAATTGAGATGCCCGGCCACGCCATGTCGGTGCTGGCGGGCTACCCCGCCTTGGGCAGCAACCCCGACAAGATTGTGCCCGTGACCGGCAAATGGGGGGTATTCGAGGACGTGCTGTTTCCGCGCGAGCAGACGTTTCAGTTTGAAGAAGACGTGTTGACCGAGGTGATGGACCTGTTCCCCAGCAAGTACATCCACATCGGCGGCGACGAGTGCCCCAAGGTACAGTGGAAGGAAAGCCGCTTCTGCCAGGAGCTGATGCGCAAGGAGGGCCTCAAGGACGAGCACGAATTGCAGAGCTACTTCATCCGTCGCATCGATAAGTTCATCACCAGCAAGGGCCGCCGCATGATTGGCTGGGACGAAATCCTGGAAGGTGGCCTTTCGCCCAACGCCACTGTGATGAGCTGGCGCGGCACCGAGGGCGGCCTAGCCGCTGCCCGCCAAAACCACGACGCCATCATGACGCCCGGCGACTTCTGCTACCTCGATAAGTACCAGGCTGACCCCAAAACCCAGCCTATCACCATCGGCGGCCTGCTTACTACCGAAAAGGCCTACTCCTACGAGCCCGTGCCCGATAGCTTGACCACCGCGCAGGCCAAGCACATCATCGGCGTGCAGGGCAACGTTTGGACCGAGTACATGATTATTCCGGAGTATGTGGAGTACATGGTGTTCCCTCGCGCCGTAGCCCTGGCCGAGGTAGGCTGGACGCCCAAAAAAGACAAGGAGTATGCTGACTTCAACCGCCGCCTCGACGTGCACAAGAAGCGCCTGGATCTGCTGAATGTGAATTACTTCGGCGCTCCAATCAATGATAAGTTTACTTATCAATGGCCGGTAGAGACGAAGAAGTAGAGTAGTGCACAAAAAACGGCTGCCCTACCTTGTGCTGTAAGCGACAAGGTAGGGCAGCCGTTTTTTGTGCGCACATCGTACTTACTGATGCTGCATTAGGATTTCATTGAAGGGCTGTGCGTTACTAGGTTTGGGTAAATCAAGAGCCTTTACCACGCCATTTTTATCAAGCAACACATAGCGCGGAATGGAGTGTAGTTTCAGATAGGTGTAAAGCGGCGCTTGTTTGTCGTTGCTAATTAGGTAAGCGTGTTCGGTGAGGCGGTATTGCTGAGCATCTGCTTTCATCTTGCTATAATCTTGTGCCTTATCAATAGAAAGGTAGATGAACTGGTACCCCTTCTGTCTCCACTCAGTCACTTCCTGAGCCCCTTCACGGAATTCCTGCTTACAGGGGCCGCACCAATTAGCCCAAAAATCAAGAACGACGGGCTTGCCTCGGTATTTGGTGAGCACTTGGCCAAGCGTTGTAATTGCGCTATCCAACGTTAGTACAGGGCTTTGTAATACAAATGCGGGAAAAGGCTGATTGACCTGTTCGTAGTACTGTTGGCTGAATTGGGCCCAGGCCTTATATGTGGGTGCTTGTACCGCTGTTACTGCCTGTTGTAGTAGAGGAAGCAAGGCATCTTGTTCGTTGATTCTTGTTTTGGCTTGCGCGTAGTCTGCAACCAGCTTACCTAATAGGAAGTCTCTCATGCGACCCGTAAAGTGCCGCTGAATGAAACGGACGTTCCCAGCAAAATTGGAGGCGTTTCTTGCCTGCCGGTTACCATCCGTCATCCGAATTAGGTTAAACACGCCAACAGTATAAAGCTGGGAGCCCACCAATGCATCTTGATTCAGCAGTTTGAAATCCAGAGCGGAAGATTGCATTGTCGGAATATCGACCTCGTTCAAATGTGAAGAAAGGGGGGTAGAAGCCAGCATATAGGAATGACCAAGGCGCTCGGCTTGTACTAACTGTCGCAGAAAAAGTGGCTCACCGGGGCGGATATGCACTGCTGCTAGGCTATCCAACTGCTTTGTATAGTGGTCAAGTCGCTGTTTGTAGTCCGGCCAACTCTTGGCTGTTTGCAGCTTTTCATAGATGTGCGTGTCTGCTGCCAGTTGGTCTACTTCGTACCAGTAGCGGAAGCTCGCCGCATTCTTCCCCGCAAAGGCTAGTGGAGAAGCACCTTTTTTCGCCGGTAAAATAAGGGTGATATCAGCGCCTGGCGTTAGTACACAAGTCGGTTCAAACATTTGCATTCCATTCACGCCGTAGGTGGCAATGATAGGTTGCTGTGCAATAGGAACGGTAATCGTAAAGGTGCTGTCATTCTTGTAAACACTCTCTAGTTGAGTATCACGTGAGTAAATAGGGTCAAAGAACGCATCATGCAAAGCGATATAAGCATGAGTGCGTGCGTGTGATTTATCTATTCCTTTTATCACCACATTCTGGCCGAACGAGGTAGTTGCTGGTAGGCAAAGCAAGAGTAGGCTAGTAATTTTCATATGCAATCGGAAAAGAGGATGTAGTGGATTTAAGTATTTGATTTACAAGGTAATTGTATGCCTATAAATTGAAATGTAAAATTTTGTTTACGAATTTTTACACGGACTATAGCGTAGGGCATGACGCTCCTTGCTACATAGTATCTACTACGTCGTGATACCGCCTGAGAACTGTAGGGCGGAGCGACTGACTACTATCGGGTACCTGCAAAAAATAATATTCTGTCGTTTGAGCAACGACTATATTGCATAGTCACTATCCTTATTACTACCTCGTGAAGCTACCCTCCCTCCAGCACCTGGCTGCCGAAGCAGCGCGGGTGGTACGTCGCTTTCCACTCACCTTACTTTGTGCGTTTGTGCTGTGCGGGGTAGGCATCTACGTCATTCATCTGGATAACAAAGCACAGCAACAGCTGGACTGGCTTTTTCCTACCCTCTCTGCAGCGGGGTTGGGACTCTCGAGTACGCTGGCCGTAGCCTTGGCCACCGAGCGATGGCGCTGGCAGCCGGCAGGACGCTGGGGTGCGCAGGCCGTGGTGCTGGCATTGCTGGTGCTGTGGTACGCACTGGCGCCCACACAGCCCAATCTAGAGTGGGGTATGCGGCTGGCGCTGCTGCTGCTGGGCATGCACCTGGCTGTGGCCGCCGGCCCCTACCTGCCCGAGCTGCGCCGCTCAGCCGATACGCCCGGTTTCTGGCGCTACAACGAAACGCTGTTCCTGCGTATTCTTTTAGCCGGTATCTACTCCGGGGTGCTCTTTGCAGGGTGCGCGCTGGCGCTGGTAGCTATTGATAATCTATTCGATGTCAAGCTGGATGAGCACCTCTTCGGCTATTTGTTCGTGACGCTAGCCACGGTATTCAATACGTGGTTTTTTCTGGCTGGCGTGCCCTCCGATTTTGAACAGTTGGAACAAGCAGCCCCCTACCCGAAGGCGCTGAAGCTGTTCACGCAGTTTGTGTTGCTGCCGCTGGTGGTGTTGTACTTAGTTATCCTATACGCCTACCTGGGCCGCATTCTGGTACAGTGGGAGCTCCCTAAAGGCTGGGTGTCCATCCTAATTCTGGCGTTTTCGGTGGCCGGTATTTTCGCCTTGTTGCTGATTCACCCCATCCGCCACGCCGCCGAAAATACCTGGATCCGCACATTTGCGCGCTGGTTCTACCGGGCGTTGTTTCCGTTGCTGGGACTACTGGCCGTAGCCATCGGTACCCGCATCCGCGACTACGGCATCACCGAGGAGCGGTATTTTGTGCTGGTGCTGGCGGCGTGGCTGTTCTGCATGGCCGTATACTTCTTGGTGCGGCGCGGGCAGGGCATCATCTGGATTCCTGCCTCGCTGGCGGTGGTGGCCTTGTTGTCAGCGGCCGGGCCGTGGAGCGCATTTGCCGTGGCCCAGCGCAGCCAGCTGAAACAGCTACGCGAAATCAGCACGGAATACGGGCTGCTGAAAGGCGGCAAGCTCGACGGTGCCGGGCAGCGCGTGCCGAAGCTGCCGTTGCAAGTCCGGCAGCGTATTACCTCCATCTTCGAGTTTTTCACCGACCGGGATGCTACTAGGCAGCTACAGCCGTTTTTTACGGCTTCTCTTGCTTTGCCCGATTCATTACAAAAACAGGAAGAATGGAAGCAGCGGCAGTGGCAACAGGAACAGCCTTTTGCCGTGAGTGATATCCAGCGGGTTAGCCGGTACGCTACGGCCGCCGACGATGAACGCACGGCCAACTTCTTCAATGGCGCTGAGGACTTTGATTTGGGAGAGGGTCGCTATTGGCTTGGAAACGTAGAGCATTATCAATACAACAAGAAAGATAGCACGCTCACCAGTGTCACTACGCGGGCAGGTGTCTTTCGCCTGCGTGCTGGCGCTTATGGCCGGCAGCTTCTGCTAGAACAACAGGTAAACCACCGCTGGCAGATACGGCTCACTCTCTCGCCAGGTGCTTTTGCTGATTCGCTGACACGTATTCATGGGTTCAAGGCCGAAAATGAAGCCGTCAGTTTAGACCAACTCCTACACCTACGTGCCGCCACTGGCAAAACCCGCTTGCATTTGTTTTTGCAAAGCCTCCGGCGTAGCGAAAAACAGGACACCATATCCTATGACTATAGCGGTCATGCATTGCTGGAAGTAGGAGAAAAGTAGAAAGGTGTCTGTTAAGATGACGAGAGGCCGCTGGTAGTGTACCAGCGGCCTCTCGTTATTTAAAACTCAACATGTAACACTTTAAAATTTGCTCTATTCCCACTCAATGGTAGCCGGTGGCTTGGAGCTGATGTCATATACCACGCGGTTGATACCGCGCACTTGGTTGATGATTTTGTTGCTGACCTCGGCCAGGAAGTCGTAGGGGAGGTGGGCCCAGTCGGCCGTCATGCCGTCTACGCTGGTTACGGCGCGCAGGGCTACTACCTGCTCGTAGGTGCGCTCGTCGCCCATCACGCCCACGCTTTGCACGGGAAGAAGCATTACGCCGGCCTGCCATACTTGGTCGTAGAGACCGTGCGCTTTCAGTCCATCGATGAAAATGGCGTCGGCGCGTTGCAGGATGTCTACTTTCTGAGCCGTGATGTCGCCCAGAATGCGGATGCCTAGGCCAGGGCCGGGGAAGGGGTGGCGGTGTAGGATGTTGTGGGGAAGACCTAGTGCGTCGCCTACCTCGCGCACCTCGTCTTTGAACAAGGCCCGCAACGGCTCCACAATCTTCAGGTTCATCTTCTCCGGCAAGCCACCCACATTGTGGTGGCTCTTAATGGTCACGGCCGGCCCCTTCACCGACACCGACTCGATTACGTCGGGGTAGATGGTGCCTTGGGCCAACCACCGGGCGCCTTCTACCTTCTGTGCCTCGCGGTCGAACACCTCAATAAACGTGCGGCCGATGGCCTTGCGCTTCTGCTCGGGGTCGGTGAGGCCGGCCAGGGCCGCGTAGAACTCCTGCGAGGCATTCACACCGCGCACGTTCAAGCCCAGCACTTTATAGGCTTCCAGCACGCCTTCGTATTCATCCTTGCGCAGCAAGCCATTGTCCACGAAAATACCGTGCAGGCGCGGTCCAATGGCGCGGTGCAGCAGCAGCGCCGCTACCGAGGAGTCTACCCCACCAGACAAGCCCAGAATTACTTGGTCTGTGTCGCCAATGGTGTGTTGCAGGGCCGTTACCATTGAATCCACGAAGTGCTCAGGCGTCCAGTCCTGCGCGCAGCCGCAAATGTCCACCACAAAGTTGCGCATCAGCTGCTTGCCGTCGGTGGAGTGCGTCACCTCGGGGTGAAACTGAATACCGTAGGTCGACTGGCCTTCAATTTCGTAGGCCGCCACCTGTACGTCGGGGGTACCAGCAATAGCCAAGAAGCCCTCGGGTAGGGTTTTGATGGTGTCGCCGTGCGACATCCACACTTGCGAGCCGGGCTCCAGGCCGTGTAGCAGCGGGTGGTGCTGGTTGATATGCGCGAGGCGGGCGCGGCCGTACTCACGGATGGTAGCGGGCAGCACCTCGCCGCCGTTCTGGTGGGCCAGCAGCTGGGCGCCATAGCACACGCCCAGCACCGGCACCTGGCCCAGGTAGGCGCTCAGGTCGGGGTTGGGGGCGTCGGCTTCGCGCACGGAGCAGGGCGAGCCAGAAAGCACAACGCCCCGGATATCCTCGGTGAGGAGCGGGGCGTGGGTGTAGGGATGAATCTCGCAGTAGACGTTCAACTCGCGGATGCGCCGGGCAATGAGCTGCGTGTACTGGGAGCCAAAATCGAGGATCAGAATCTGTTCGGGCATGGGCTCAAAGGTACGGTGCAGAACGAAACGATTGTATAGCTGGCGCAGAATTTGGTAACTGATTAGAAAATAAGTGAGCTGAGCATAAACAGGTAAGTATTATTTCTAAAACGGGAATAATGCATTTATCTTCAGCTTATTGTGCTACTCGATTACTCATAATTCGCATGCGCTCCTGCCTCCATTCAATTTACCGCCCGGCTTGTTTTATCTTTTTTTTACTGCTCCTGCTCGGCAGCATCGGCGCTACGTCGGCACTGGCGCAAACTAGTCCAACCGCCGCGCTGCCTCGCACCCTCACAGGCAAGGTAACCACCATTGCCGGCGCGCCGCTGGCCGGGGCCACCGTGCTGGTGCGCGGCGACCAGCGCGATAATACGGCGATAACCAATAAGGAGGGCATGTTTTTGCTAACTACCCGGCAAGCCCAGCCTGTATTGATTGTGAACTGCGCCGGCTATGAAGAAAATCAGGCCGATGTACCCCAGACCGGCGATGCTGTCGTTTCGCTAGCTCCCATCGACAAGTACAAGCGGCAGTTGCGTAAGCAAGGCAAGAAAGCGTATAAGGAGTGGAACGGCAAAGGCAAGAGCCACTAACTGCGAGTAGTGTTTTTTTCGGCGTGACAATCAGGCTGATGCGCGCTAACAGGTCCTGTTGCGTAGAAAATATTGCCTTGTGGCGCAGCAAAACCAAATAGCGTGCGTATCTTTGCACCGGCGAGTCAGAACGACCAGCTCCTGCTGAACTCCCCCAGGACCGGAAGGTAGCAAGGGTAGGCGGTTGAGCGGTGCGATTTTGGCTCGCTTTTTTTTGCCCTTGCCCCAACGCCCGTAGCGCCATACCACGCAAACCGGTAGCTTTGGGGCAGTTTTCATTTCCGGCGCCTCGAACCCCCGCCGAGCAGGTAACGTAGGACTACCGCCGCACAGCGAGCTTCCGCCATTCAGCTACTTTCCGTATGTATATCATCAAAGTAAAAGGCAAGGCAAAAATTCCGGATTATATTCAGCTACGCGACGAGCAATTTGTCCTCATTGCCTATTTCCGTGCCGACCGCCCTCTCAAAGACCTGCACCGCTACGGTCTGGCCGGCAAAGAAGAGCCGCTGGCTGCCGTTATCGAAGGCCTCTCGTTTGGCAAGCTGCAAAAGCTGGAGGTATAGAGTGGGGTCTTGAGGAATAAAGGCTTTGGTTGACGTTCACTAGCAAGCGCCCAACTCCCAAAACTGCCCCCTCAATTCTCTTACAACCCGTTACTTAATTTCCCAAAAACCAGTCCTTCGGTCCCTAAGACCCCAAAAAATATCCTATGCACGTAGTTGAGCTTCACGATGCCTATATTATGCAGGACGTTAATACGGTGCTGCAGCGCGTGACCTTCACGCTGGGCAAAGGGGAGTTTGCCTACTTGGTAGGCCGCACCGGGTCGGGCAAAAGCTCCCTGCTGAAAACCCTCTACGCCGACCTACCGCTGGGCGGCGGTGTGGCTACTGTGGTTGATTACCCGCTGCAGAAGCTGGCCACTGGCAAAGTGCCCTATCTACGCCGTAAGCTGGGTATTATCTTTCAGGACTTTCAGTTGCTCTTCGACCGCTCGGTGGCTGATAATCTGCTGTTCGTGCTGAATGCTACCGGCTGGAAGGGCAAGGCCCGCAAGAAGCAGCGTATTTCGGAGGTGCTGATGCGGGTAGGGCTGGCCAACGCGGCCGGCAAAATGCCTCACCAGCTTTCTGGGGGCGAGCAGCAGCGCGTGGTGATTGCCCGTGCCCTACTCAATGAGCCCCTACTATTGCTGGCCGACGAACCCACCGGCAACCTCGACCCCGACGTGGCCGACAGCATTATGCGCCTATTCGTAGAAATCAACAACGCGGGCACGGCCGTGCTGATGGCTACGCACAACTACCAGCTTATCCAGCAGTATCCGCGCCGTGTGCTGCGCTGCCAAGATGGGCAATTACTAGACTCTACAGCGGCTAGTTTTAGGGTAGGAGAGTAAGTAGCGCAGAGGATTCTATTTCACACTTCTTACTTTCTGTTTGACGCCCGGGCTGTCTATTCTGATTCCGGTATACAACCGGGGTGTGGCACTGCTAGTGCAGCAGCTGCGCGCGCAGTTGTCCGATTGGGAAGGCCCCACGGAAATCTGCCTGCTGGACGACGCCTCGCAAACTGAATTTCAGCTAGAGAACCGTCCGCTGGCGCTGTTGCCCAATGTGCATTATGCCGAGCTGCCGCGCAATGTAGGTCGTGCCGCCATCCGAAACCAGCTAGCCGCCGCCGCCCGCTATGAGTGGCTGCTAATGCTCGACAACGACAGCTTACTACCCGATGCCCACTTTCTGGCTCGCTACGCTGCTGCTCGCACGCTGGCGCCGGTGGTGGTGGGTGGTATCACGTATGTTGGTAGTCCGCCCACTGAGCCCTCCTTACGCCTGCGCTGGCAGTATGCTCAGCAGCGCGAGGCCCTACCCGCCGCTCGCCGTCGCCAATTGCCCGCCTCCCAGCTCATGCTGAATAATCTGCTCATTCGGGCTGAGGTATTCCAGCGGTTTAGGTTTGATGAGACGCTGACCCGTTACGGTCACGAGGACAGCAAGCTGGGCTGGCAGCTGGCCCAAGCCGGCGTGCTGTTGCATCACCTCGACAACCCGGTGGTACACGACGGCCTAGACCCAGCGCCTGTGTTTCTACGCAAGTCGCGGGCGGCAGTGCATAATCTAGTGCTGCTCTACCGCAAGGAGGGGGTAGGGGCCGATAGCAAACTGATACGTACAGCGCTGCGCCTGAAACAACTGGGGCTGAGCAAGCTAGCCAGTGGCTTGCTCAGGCGCTTACGTCCTCATCTGCATGCCAACCTATGCTCAGCCACGCCCCGCTTGGCGTACTTCGATCTATTGAAGCTGTATTGGCTGCTACGGGAGTTAGCCAGGGTAGGAAAAAGAGCGCATAAAAAAGGGCCGCCTGCATAAGCAGGCGGCCCTTTTAACTAAATGCCAGGTAGATTATTCATTGTTTTTGTCTTTTCCATCAAACACGCCCTTCACAGCACCACCTACAGCTTTGCCCGCTTTAGCGGCTCCTTGACCAATGTCTTTGCCTACTTTGGCTGCGCCTTTCCCAATGTCCTTACCTGTTTCTTTGGCACCTTGTGCCACGTCTTCAGCTGTGTTGGCTACTGCATTAGCACCTTGCTCCGCGCGAATCTTGGTTTTATCTACTGACTTAAAGGCCGCATACTTACCTTTTTCCTCAGCAATCTGACGTTTGTCAGCTGACGAAATCTGGTCTTTGATTTGGTCGTACCGGGCGTCCATGGCGCGCCAGTCGGCGTTGATGTTGTTCCAGTCGTCTATGTCATAGCTAGACTTGTTGCGGTCTACCATGTTCACGAAAGCATTGTACTTTTCCCGCGCGTTCTGTGGGGTCATTACGGCAATTTCCGAAGAGATGGGCTTGTAGAATTTACCCATTTTAACGGTTGTACCGTCGGCGGGTACCGTGGCAGTGCCGTCGGCCGCTACGGCGGGGCGGCTGGTCCAGGTAGCAGTACGGGCATCTGAGGCCGTGGTGTAGCGGCTGCGTAGCTGGTCGAGTTCCTGCTTGCGCTGGTCGTCGTAACTGTCGGCGTAGCGGTCTACAGCGGCTACCTTGGCGTCGTAATCGGCTTTCAATTGGGCCGTTTCGCGCTCGTAATCGGCTTCGGTTTCGTTGGCTACGTCTTTGGCTTTCATCTCCGTTTCGTCAACGAAGCTTTTGAAGTCATTGTAGGCTTGGTCGCTTTCCTGCGACACTTCTTTCTGCTGATTTTCGGTGCAGCTTACCTGCGTGAACGTGAGGCCGCCCAACAGTAGGCTGGCGGCAAGAGCAGAGGCGGAGAAAGTTCTTTTTAGCATGGGAGTGAGGGTTGCGGCGTAAGGCTTGGTAGGGCCCTAAACCAGATGGGATTAGCTATTTTTAACGCCGATAGAGCGGCCAGGGTTGCGCGTAAGCTAAACCGTAAGCGTAGCGGGGCTAGCTGATCCTCACTAACTTGCTACTTATGTTTCCAATTCACTTCGTGGACCTTGCGGGCCAGCACGCCCCGCTGCAACCGGCCTTGCTCGCCGCATGCCAGCAAGTGCTAGCAGCGGGCGATTTTATCCAAGGAGCTGAGGTAGCTGCCTTTGCCCACGAGCTGAGTCAGGAGCTAGCCGGCGCCGTGGTAGTGCCCTGCGCCAACGGCACCGACGCCCTACAGCTAGCCCTGATGAGCCTGCAACTGCTACCAGGCACGGAGGTGATTGTGCCAGCCTTCACCTACGTGGCCACCCTGGAGGCCGCCGCCGTGCTGGGCCTACGCCCAGTGGTGGCCGACGTGCTACCCGATACATGTATGTTGGACCCGGCGGCCGTAGCAGCAGCCCTCACGCCCCAAACAGGCGCCATCGTGGCGGTGCATCTGTTTGGGCAGTGCGCCAATCTGGAAGCTTTGCAGGCACTGGCCGACCAACATGCGGTAGCCTTGGTAGAAGACAACGCCCAGGCCCTAGGCGCACGGTATACCTTCGGAAACGGACAGGTGCGGCCGGCTGGCACGGTGGGGGAGGTAGGGACCACATCGTTTTTCCCTAGCAAAAACCTTGGCGGCTTCGGCGATGGAGGCGCGTTATTTACCTACGATGCGGCGCGGGCCGAGCGGCTGCGGCAGCTGGCCAACCACGGCCAGACGCAGAAGTACCACCATCAGCACATCGGCCTCAACTCCCGCCTCGACACCCTGCAAGCGGCACTGTTGCGCGTGAAGCTGCCCTACCTTGCTGCCTGGACTGCCGCCCGTCAGCGCATCGCGGCCCGCTACGATGCGCTCTTGGAGGGCATAGCAAGCGTGAAGCTGCCCGCTCGTGACCCGCAGAGCACGCACACGTTTCATCAGTACGTTATTACCCTACCCGCCGAAACTCGCCGTGACCAACTGCAGGCCTACCTCCACCAGCACGGCGTGCCTACGGTGGTGTACTATCCGCTACCGGTGCACCAGCAGCCGGCGTATGCTTACCTGGGCTACCAGCTGGGGCAGTTTCCGGTGGCTGAGCAGCTCTGCCGCACGGTGCTAGCCCTACCCGTGCACCCTACCCTAACAGACGAGCAGGTAAGCTATATCGCCCAAACGATACGACTAGGGTTACTTGTTGAGGAATTGCCGGATTAAGCATAAAAATGATCCGGCAATCGTGGTGGCGCTATCAGTAAGGAATTCTTCTGCTAGGCACGTTGGCGGCATTGATGACGGCAATACTATGGCTGTGTGTACTCTATAATCGAGTTTTAGCAAGTGCGTCGCGCAGCAGCGAGCCTCGTTGCGACATGAGTTTAGTAATGGTTATGGTGGCATTACTGCTCATTCCGTGTGCGCTACCTTTTCTGAGTTGGCAGATAGCACTGGTACGGCGACGCATGGCCGGAAAACCGATAACAGTCTGGGGGTAGTGGCTTTTTTAGGCAGTTTGTTACCGATTTTCTACCTGGGCTATATCGTGCTGGCAATGTGAGATGTGGTGAAGACGAGGTGTAAGTAGAACGATTTGAGTGGAGCTGGCACCATTTTTTCTTTGCTTCGTACTACTCATCTGTCTTTATTCCTCTTTTCTACTTCAGTATGCGCCGCTCTTTTCTTAAGCTCTGGTTGCCCCTCTCTATCATTTCAGCAGTAGCCGTGGCCGCTGTCAATCAGCCTAAGCAGGGCTTTATTCTGTTGCCCGTACAGCAGGACATTGCGCTAGGTGCCCAGGTTGCCCAGCAAACCGATTCTACCTACCGCGCCAAAGGCCAGCTGCTGGAACGCAGTAAAAACAAGCGTGCCTACCAGTTGCTGGATGGCGTAGTGAACCGGGTACTCGACAACGGCAACCTTAAGTACCGCAAGCAGTTTCCGTGGGATGTGCAGATCATCAAAGACGACGCCACGCAGAACGCCTTTGCTACCCCCGGCGGCCACATCTACGTATTTTCAGGGTTGATTAAATTCCTGGACAACGAAAACCAGTTAGCGGGCGTGCTGGGCCACGAAATTGCACACGCCGACCGTCGTCACAGCATTCAGCAATTGCAGCAGCAGTTCGGTATCAGCTTGCTATCCAATATTTTGTTAGGCAAAAATCCAGGTCAGCTGGCACAGATTGCCGCTGGTTTGGGGCAATTGCGCTTTAGCCGGGGCTTCGAGACGGAGGCCGATAAGTATTCTACCATCTACCTCAACGGCACGCGCTACTACTCTTGCGATGGGGCGGCGGGTTTTTTCATCAAAGCCGAGAAGCAAGGCGGCGGCAGTACACCCGAATTTTTGAGCACGCACCCCAACCCTGGCTCGCGCATCACCAATATTCAGAAAGAAGCCCAGAAGCTCGGCTGTACGGGCAAAAACGTGAGCAACAGCAACTTCCTGGAACTGCAAAAAATACTCTAAGCAGCCGTTGCGCAGGATAGGTGTCTGGCATCAGCATAACTGAGACCGTTGCACCCGTTGCCAATACTACTAGAGATACAGAGCCGCAGGCTGCAAAACCTCGTGTTTTTTTGCAGCTTGCGGCTCTTTCGTTTCTTTTCCGAACCTCGTTGGCTGAATCTCTTGCCGCCGTCCGCTTCGCTGTGTGTGGGGTGGGGCACATCGGCCGCCGCCACGCGGCGTTGGTTGCTCGCCAAGCCGGCGCACAACTGGTAGCGCTTATTGACACCGATCCGGCAATAGCGGCTTCTTTGGCGGCTGAGTTTCCCGACGTGCCGTTTTTTATGTCATTGGCTGCCTATCTGGCGGCTGGTCCAGCTGCTGATGTGTTAACTGTGGCCACTCCCAACCATCTGCACGCGCCGCAGGCCTTGGCTGGTTTGCACCATGGGCTGCACGTGGTAATAGAAAAGCCGCTGGCCCTGCGCGCCGCCGATGCCCAGGCCGTGGTAGACGCCGCCGCCAGGGTAGGGCGTCTGGCCTTTGGGGTGATGCAGAATCGCTACTCGCCCCCAGCCCGCTGGCTGAAGCAAATCTATGAGGAAGGCCGCCTTGGGCAGATATACCTAGTGCAAATCAATTGCTTCTGGAACCGCGATGCCCGCTACTACCGGCCGGGCAGCTGGCGTGGCACGCACATGCAGGACGGCGGCACGCTATTCACGCAGTTCAGCCACTTCATCGACCTGCTGTACTGGGTGTTCGGTGACATCACCAACATAACGGCTCGTTTCTATGATTTCAACCATCAGAAAATCACGGAGTTTGAGGATTCAGGACTGGTGACGTTTGAGTTGGTGCGCGGCGGTGCTGGTACGTTGCAGTACAGCACGGCCGTGTGGGACCAGAACCTGGAAAGCTCCCTGACGGTGGTAGCCGAGCACGGTAGCCTGCGCCTGGGTGGGCAGTACCTAGACCAGGTAGTCTCCTGCCACCTGCGCGATTACCAGCTACCCGTACTACCCCCCACCAACCCGGCCAATCAGTATGGCGCCTACCAGGGCAGCGCCGCCAATCATGTGCACGTGATTGAAGATATAGTGCAGGCAGTGCGGCATCCGACTGATGCCGTGACCAATGCTTCGGACGGTGTAAAGGTGGTCGAGATGATAGAGCGTATCTATCGGTTGCGAGGATAAGACGCCTCCAACGAACCACAACACGTATACAGCCCGAGAAATAGCAACGCAAGGCGGTATAACGATGACTTCCTACGAACAGCAAGCCTACGCCGAGCTGCAAGCGTGGCAGAAACGGATGCAACGGCCGCCCTCTTGGCTAAACCGGCTAACATATCGTGTGCAAACCCGGCTGAACGGCCTGCTGCCCGAGCGCGTGCACCAGGTCGTGACGGCTACCATTAAGCACATGGTGCGCGGCGTGCTGGTCGGCTCTTCCTACATCACGCGTCGCCCGTTGCTGGCTGCGTCTTTGGAGGAGCGGGAAGCGCAGGTAGACAGGCGCATTCGGTACTATCGCCGCGCCGCTACCGTGGAGGGCGCAGCCACGGGCGCGGGCGGGTTCCTGCTGGGCCTAGCCGATTTTCCGTTGCTGTTGGGTATTAAACTGAAGCTGTTGTTTGATATAGCGGCGCTATACGGGCACGACGTGCGCGCCTACCCCGAGCGGCTCTACCTGCTCTATATTTTTCAGCTCACGTTTTCCAGCCAGCACACGCGCAACGCCGTGTATCAGCGGCTGGCTAACTGGGAGGCGTACGCCAAAACACTGCCTCCCACAGCAGCTGAGTTCGACTGGCGCACCTTTCAGCAGGAGTACCGGGACTATATTGATCTGGCCAAGCTAGCGCAGCTGCTCCCGGTGGTAGGGGCAGCTGTGGGCGCGGTGGCCAACTACCAGCTTCTGGAGCAGCTAGGCCGTACAGCCCGCCAGTGCTACCGGCTGCGCTGGCTACAAAGTCCAGAAAAGCTACTAGCTGATTAGTGCAGGCACGGTCCAGCCAGCACGTCGGCTTCGATCTGGTCGAGAAGGCACTGGTACACAGCGGCTACTGTGCTGGGCCAGCCCGGGCGTCCTGCCAGTTGTTGCGCCTGCTGACGCAGGATGGCTTCTAAATAAATTTCTGGCTGAAACAGGTTTTGTACGGTTGATATATGCTGCGCCACGGGAATGCTTTTTCTGAGGCGTATACTTACGAAGGGAGTTTGTCTACGGATTTATAATTGGTATAAAATTTTGTTGTTTGTATCGGAATGAATCAAAAACGGAGGTGCTAATCAAAAGGGATAAAAGCACATACGGCTTGTTTTATTCTGATAAATAGTCGCCTTATTATGTTTCAATAGCTAGTTGTGTTGGATTAAAGGCCTATCTTTTGCTTTGCCTCTAAAAAGCGAGTGTGGCAAAATCGTCCTAAACCGTATGGCCGCCCTCTGCACCACTGCTCTTCCTACCCCTAACGTCACTCTATGCATCTACAGCTACTCGCTACTACACCAGTCTTATCTGTTTTTCATGATGCTAAGAATGACTGGCTATACCTGGATTGGCAAGGCAACCTGACCCTCTGTTTGGTGCAGGAGAGTTGCGCAGCCGTAGCGCAGTGTTTCCGCCAGAAAAGCTACGCACGCGTGCTCAACGACAATACCAGCGTCACTGGTTTGTCGCCGGAGGTGGCATCGTGGTTGGCAACGGAGTGCTTGCCACGTATGAAGCTGTCACCCATCGAATACCTGGCCTGGACGTACCCGCCTACCATCGATACGCAGTCCTGGATTAATATTGCGCTGTATCAGATAGATGGGCCAGTGGTGGTAATGTTCGACGATGTAGAGTCGGCGTATGCCTGGCTGCGCGAGGTGAAATTTCGATTTCCCAAAATGCTCGCTGCGCAACGTTCCTATCCGGAGCTCTCGAGAAAGATGTGCAGTTAGCCGGAGGGTGCTCTACAACTGCTATACATACCGCTGCAAAGCAACAAGCAGCTTGCCATAACAAAGCCGCCCGGCCTTGCGGTCGGTGGCGTGTGAGGGTACAAGGCAGCCCGCTTCGGCGGACTTATTTTCTAACGCGGAAAGTCGGTATACGCCGCTACCGGCATGGGGGCCATGCCGGCTTGCAACACCTGTACCTGCTCGCCGTGGGCTACCAGCGCAGCGTTGGCCAGACCCAAAAACAACCCGTGCTCTACCAGTCCCGGAATAGTTTTCAATTGCGTGGCAAGTTGTGCCGGATCGTTAATCTGCCCGAAATGGCAGTCAACCAGTAAGTTGCCCTGATCGGAAAGCACCTGCTGCGCGGCATCCGTCTTGCTGACGCGTACTACGGGGTTGGCGCCCAGCTCGGCCACCGCATCCATCACCCAGGGTAGGGCAAACGGTACCACCTCCAGGGGCAGCGGAAACTTGCCCAACTGCGGCACCGCCTTCGACGAATCGGCCACAATCAGAAGATAGTTGGAGGCCGTAGCCAGCACTTTTTCGCGTAGCAGCGCCCCGCCGCCGCCTTTAATGAGGCGCAAATGCGAGTCCAGCTCATCGGCACCATCTACAGTCAGATCAAAGCGCATGCCGCGCTGAGGAGGTACCATGGGGATGCCTACCTCGCGGGCCAGCGCGTCGCTAGCTTCGGAAGTAGCTGTGGCCTGCACGCGCAGGTGTCCGGTGCGTACTGCCTCACCTAATGCCCGAATGAACGGCGCCGCCGTGCTACCCGTACCTAGGCCTACCAGCATGCCGTCGCGCACCCAGCGCAACGCAGCGGTGGCGGCGGCTTGTTTCTCTAGTTCTTGCGGGGTAGGCGTGGTAGCAGACATGAGCAGCTGATGAGGTGAAAGGGTAGGGCGAAGGTAGTAAGTGCCCATCCGAATAAGAAACGAACGGGACAGAAGAACATCATTTCAAGCCTGAGAGCGAGTAATTCTAGAGCCGAATACTACTGGGAGACTGGAAGCGACGAGGGCTGCAAAGCCACACTGCCCACTTAGCGGCCGCGTAGCTTGCGCAGCCATGGTTGAGCCTCCGGCACCAGCCCAAACGTTAGGAGCAACCCCCCATAGAGCCCCGTAAGCACCGCAGAACGCAGCAGCATGGACACAAGGTAGGAGTGCACAAACGGCACCAGCCAGGCAGCTGTGCCAGCCACGGCGGCCGCCAGCAGCACGCCCGCAATGCGCCACGTAAAGGGGTGCATCTGGTAGCTGTGCCACACAAACCACGTGCGGGCCAGGTTGATGCTCGCCAGCGCCAGCAGCGCCGCCAGCGCCGCACCCGTCAGACCAAACCGCGGAATCAACAGCAGATTCAAGCCGACCGTGGCAAGAGCCAGCGACGCGTTGAAAATCAAATCGTAGCGGTAGCGTGGGGAGGTGACGACAATTAAGCCATTCAGGCCCGTAATGCTGTCGAATAAGCGGCCTGCCAGCAGCAGCAGCACCGCTACCGTGCCCGCCGCGTAGGCTGGCCGGTGAATCAGATGGTAGATAAAATCCAGGTTCAGGCCGATGCCCAGTGCCAGCCAGCAGCCCAGCACCGTGAGCAAGCGCGTGGTGCGGCGGTAGAAATCGGCCATGCGGGGCAGGTCCTGGTCTTTCCAATAGTCAGCCAGCAAGGGAAAGGCAATCTTGTTGAGCGCCCGCGAGGGAATAACCAGCGCAATGCTGATGTTGCTGGCAATGGCGTAGATACCCGCCGCCGCCAGGCTTTCCTTGGAGCCCAGCATCAACGCATCAATGGTAGTAATAACGGTGCCGGAAATGTTGGACAGCAGGGCAAATGCCCCAAAGCTCAGCAACTCGCGCACGGGCCGCACCCGTAGCACTGCCCGCGTGGGGCGCAAATGCAGCTCTCCGATGTAGGCTAGGTAGGCCGCTAGCAGTAGGGTAAGGCCACTATTCACACCCAGGTAGGCCAGCACGAACTGTGGAAAGGTGAGGTAGCCCATCCCAAACAACAACGCTACGCCCGCAATCAACACGCGTAGCAGCACTTCCTGCAAAAACGACGAGAAGGCCGTGTGATACAACCCCTTCAGGTAGGCATCCTGCAAGGAATAAAGCAGCGTGAACAGGGCCAGTACGGCTATCCAGGGGTAATAGGCAGCTATGGCAGCTTGTTCGGTATAAAGGCTGAGTAGCAGCGGCTTGCCCAGAAAGAATAACGCCGTCATCAACCCAAAACCCAGCAATGGCACCCCCAGCAAGAGCGGCAAAAAGCCGTGGTGACGCCGCTCGGCGTCGCGGAAGTAGGGGAAGAATCGGATGCCCGCGCTGGCAAACCCAAAGGCCGAGAGCTGCGCGTAGATGGTAGCAATGCTCACCAGCACCTGCGTGAGGCCCAGCTGCCCCGGCTCCAGAAACCGTGGCAGCAGAAACGTAGTGTTCACGAACCCCAGCCCCAGCCCGAAGTAGGAAATGATAGTATTACGCAGCCCCTGCCGCCGAACGATACCCAAAGCGGTGAAATGGTGAAATGGTGAAATGGTGACTTCGGCGTTCGGATGATGCTGATAGTAGTAGTTAGGTTGATTGTTTTGCTAGCATCGGCAAAACATCAAACGCACTATTTCTTCATTTCACTACTCACCTCTGTACCCGTTAGAAACGCGGCATTCCGGCTGCGAAGGTAGCGCATCAGGTCGTGGAACTGGCGCGGGCCGTTGTAGGTGTTGGCTGGGTCGAAGTTCTGGTTGTGCCACAGCACCGTGCATACACCACCAAACATCTCGATTTCCAGAAGCATCGGGAGCAGTGCAGGTAGGACCTCGTCGGGGGCCAGCTGGAGGTAGCGCGGGTGGTGGAGCGTGGTGTCCATCACGTTGAGCGGAATTTCGAGGAAGCGAGATGTTTGAATGGAATTTTTAGAGTTTAGTGTCGTATAATCATGAGGTTGCGAACCCACCGAAAAAAGTTTGATTTGCGGTGGGTCATGCTCGAAAGAATCGGCGGTAAAATTAAAAGGGTAGAAGGGTAGGCAATACGAATTACGAAAACCAAAATGCTCGGCGAAACCCAGCGTCGAATCATAATCGAAATTGTATGTGCTGAGAAACGTAGGGGTGATACGAGGTTCCCAGCTTAGATAATGAAAGCGAATGGCGCCTGTCCGCGGTGGTAATTGCTGCCAGTCGAGGCTCAACCGGCCGGCGTGGGTAGCAGTGCCGAGGCTGGCATGCAGTCCAATTTCTGCATTGTGCAGCCGGGCAGCTAGTCGTGGCCAGATGCGAGGTAGACGATAGTCGGCGTTGGGAGTGCCGTCGGGAGCTTTACGGTGTTCGGTGAGGAAGAAAAATGTGCTTTTGGCTCCATACGATGCCACGGCTTGCTGCACTTCTTCCAGGTTATTCCAGGCGTCTTTCTGGGTAAAGTGCCGCCACAGCTGCCGCCCGAAACCCAACCAATCGCGGCGCTGCAAAGCGGCTTTGGCAGGCGCTTTCCAGGCGCTATACAGGTTGTCGACATCGTGGGTGATGCAGGCAGCGAAGGGGGCACCACTCCAACGGCGCGGAGGAACGGAATGGCCCGTGACATGCTCTACAGCTATTTTCAGCACGTCGAAGTAGTAATTGACCACAGGTATTGTCACGAAGTCGTACTGCTTCTGCACGCTGGCTGCGTAGGGAAAGCGGCCGTGCAGGTCACGCTCCTCAGAGTAGTATTCCTGCCAGCCGCTGAGCAGATAGAAGGCCGCCGAAATAATATCCGCGTGAATAACGGCGCGGCCATCGGGCAGTAGCTCGAGTAATGGCTTTTCGGGATGTGGGTCGAAGAAAAAAGGAATCTGCCGACCCAACCACTTGCGGTAGTTGGGCGCGATAGGGTAGGGTTGTTGCTGCTCGAAGAAGCCATTAGACGCCTCTTGTACTACAAGTTGCGGATGAGTGCCTGCGTAGCCAATCCGAATATCTGGCAGCGTAGGGTAAGCCATGCGCAGGTGCCGCAGTACATAGGCGATGCGCGCCTCATCAGAGGTAGGAACTGCGTAAGAAAGTGGCCAGGTGGGCGCAGTAGGCATCAGGTAAATGTATTAGAAACCAATCTTTCACCTCAAGTACGCCTGTCATCTTGAGCTTGCGAAGGACCTTCTCATGGCAGAACGACAAACGTTTTAACGACTCGTTCTGCGGGCATAAGGTCCTTCGCAAGCTCAGGATGACAAACGCTTTTAACACAATCTCACTGCCCGCCCGTGCTACCCGTCTTACTACCTAACTGCTCCAGCAGCTCTTTTACGGCTGTATCCAGCTGCACATCGCGGCCGGTGTAGCTCTCGCCGATGGGACGCTTCACGGCTACGTCTACGGGGCGCGGGTTCATCTCCATAATTTGGCCGTCGCGGGCGGCGCGGATGGTGGTGTTGGGTAGGCGCAGGCTGGAGCCGTCGAGCAACGACACGTTGTAGGTGAAGATGATCCAGCCGCCGGTCGGCTCACCTACCACTTTGCCCAACTTTAGGGCACGGTAGCCCTCGCTAAAGTCTTCAGCATCAGATAAGGAGTGCTGGTTGGTGACCAGAATGGTAGGCTGCTCCACGGTGCGCTGACCCAGGGAGGCGCGGGCCGGCATGGGGCCATCCTGGTCGCGGCGCGTCATGGTGAGGTAGCTGCGGCGCGTCAGAACGTCTATGGCATACACGTTCACGAAGCCGCCGTTGTTGTTGCGCACGTCCACCACCACGCCGTCGCGGCCCAGGTTTTCGGTGTCCAGGTCAAGGTAGAGTTGTGCCAGGGAGTTGGCCGACATATCGTACATGTGCACGTAGCCCAGCCGCCCGCCGCTGACTTTGTCCACGTAGGCGCGGCGCTCCTCCACCCACTGCCGGTAAGCGAGGCCCTTCTCGGTGTCGCGGCTGAGTGGGCGCACCACCACTTCGCGGGTAGCCGCGCGGGCTGGCGCAACGGTAGCCTTTTGCTTCTTGCCGCGCTTACCCGAGGTAGTGAGGGTAGGGGTAGCCGCACCCGCCAAGCGCAATGTCACGCGGCGGTTTACCTTGTATTGCAGCAGGTCTTCCAGATTAGTGGTGGCAGTAATCGGCACACCGTCAACGGCTTCCAGTATCTCGCCGGGGCGAATGCCGGCCAAGGCACCCGCGCTGAGGGGTAGGACTTCCGTCACACGCAAGCGGCCGTGCTGCTCATACTCTGCTGCATCGAAGTGCAGGCCCAGCCGGCCGGTGGCGGGCGCAATGCCGCTGCTACCCGAGCCGCCGGGGTTCAGGCCCAGGTGGGAGGCATTCAGCTCGCCAATCATCAGGTTGGTGAGGCGGCGGGCCTCATCGGGCGTTTCGGCGCCGGCAATGAGCGGGGCGTAGCGGGCGCGCTCGGCGGTCCAGTCCACCCCGTTGAACTTGGCATCAGCAAAGTGGTCGTGCAGGTAGCTCCACGCCTGATCGAACACGGCCAGCTTTTCCTGATCGAAATCCACTTCCATTTCGGCCGACACGGCCAGGGGCTGCGCCTTGCCGCCGGCTTCCACAGGCACTACCTGAATTTTGCCTTGGTCGAGGTAGTAGATCTTCTTGCTGTCGGGCGAAAACTGCGCCTCACGCTTGCTGCCGGTGGTAGAGGTCAGCTGCCGGGCCACGCTGCCTTCCTTGCCCAGCTCATCCAGCGAGTATAGGTAGAGGTTCGACTGATTAGCCGCGTAGCCCGTGACCACTAGCCACTTGCCGTCGGGGCTGATGCGGTGGGCGCCTACGTTCAGGCCAATAGGTAGCAAGCTTAAGCGCCGCCGAATATCCGTGAAATTGATGCTGACAGGGCCTTTCAGCGGGCTGGTTTTGGCTTTGCCCTTGGTGCCGGTCGAGTCGAGCAGAGCAGCCGTAGCGGCTCTGTCAGGGCCAGCGGGAGCAGCTGGCTTCAGGGTAGGGGCCGTGTTTTTGTCGGTGGGGGTAGGGACGGACGGCGCCGGGTCACGGAACAAGTCGCGGAACTGGTCCTCGCGGAAGCGCGGGGTGCGCAGTTGCAAATCGATGCGGGCAATCTGTGCATCCTCAGTGCGCTGACCCGTGTCGAACAGGATATACTTACCATCGGGACTCCACGACACAGCCGTGCTGTTGGCATTCGCCACAAAGCTCACCGGCCGGGCCTCGCCGCCCGCTGCCGGCACTACCGATACGTTGGTGAAGCGCCTACCCCGGTTCGGCATGAAGGCCAGCCACTTGCCATCAGGCGACCAGGTGAAGGATCGGTCGGCATGCAGGGGCGGCCGGTCGAAGCTGGCGGAGGCTATTACCTTTTCCTTTTTGGTGGTGAGGTCGAGTACGCGCAATTCCTTGGCGTCGTGCTCATAGGCTAGCTGGCGGCCATCGGGTGAGAGGCGCGGGGCGGCATCGTTGGCGGGGGCGCTGGTGAGGGCGGTTTCCTGGCCGGTGCCGATGTCGTAGCGATACACGTGGGCCGTACCGTTTCGCTCGCCCACGTACACCAGCCCGCGGCTATCGGGCAACCACGACACATCCGACTCGGCTCCGGGTGTGGTGGTGATGCGGACCGCCTCGCCACCCTCGGCCGCTGATGCGGCAAATACTTCACCATGAATGATAAACGCTACCTTCTTGCCATCAGGCGAGAGGGCCAGCTCCTGCAAGCGGTCCGTGAAGCGCTGGCGCTCCACCACGTTGCCCGCCGGTGCGCCCCGTCGCCGGATGTTCACCTCGCGCACCTGCCCGTTACGGGTGTCCATCGACCAAATTTTGAAGTCGCGCTCAAATACAATCAGTTGACCATCAACAGAAATAGTCGGCCACAGCACCCTTCCTTCCTTGAAGCTGGTGAGGGGGTAGGATTGCTGCCGTTGGCGTCCATCCGCCAAATGTTTTCGGCCCCGTTGCGGTCCGATACGAAAAACAGCTGCTGCCCGCCGGCTGCCCACATAGGCCACAGGTCCTTGGCACCGCCCTGCGTGAGGGCCGTGTAAGTAGGCGTGCCATTTTGCTCACGTCGTAGCCAGATTTCGGCCTCGTCTAAGTGGCTGTGGCCGTGCCGCCACCATTGGCGATCGGCAATGCCGCGGGCTGCGAAGGCCAGGGTAGTACCGTCGGGCGAGGGAGCCGCAAAGAACTCGTTGGCGTAGTGGTCGGCACTTACCGGCATAGGCGTGCCGCCGGTGAGGCGCACCCGGTAAATGTCGTTCATGGAGGCAATGTCGTGGCTGGTGGAGGAGAAGTAGAGCCACTTGCCATCGGCCGACCACGCATCCAACTGCTCCGGGGCGTCGTCGAACGTCAGGCGGCGCAGGGCGCCGGTGGCGAGCGTGAGCACGTACACGTCGCCGTTGCCGGTGCGGGTGGAGGTGAAAGCCAGTTGGGTGCCATCTGGCGAGTAGAGCGGCCGCCCCTCGGTGGCCGGGTGGGCCACCAGCAGACGAGCCTCGCCACCGGCTACCGGCACCGTCCAGATGTCGCCACCCGACACGAAGGCCAGCTCCTGGTGGTCCGGTGATACGGCCGGCTCAGCGTAAGCCGACTGCGGCTGTGGAGTTTGGGCTAACAGGGGTAGGGTAGGAAGCAGGAAAGCGGCCGCAGTCAGGCCCAAGCGAGAAAGTAGGTGTGATGTCATAGGAGCGCAGCTAAGAAAGCAAACTACGCATCACCGACGCAAGTAGGAGGGGTAGGGCTGCTTTTTTTACTGCGTGCCGACTATTGATTGGTCGGATACTGCATTTTTGCGGCTGTATTTTCTGCAAACTACCGCTTATGAGCCTTTTCCCTACTCAGTATTCTACCCTGTCTGCCGCAGCCTTACGTCCATACATTGAGCAGGCATATGGTTTCACGGGCCTGACGTGCCGGTACCTGCTACGCGGCGTTAGCGACACGTACGTGCTAGAGGGCGCCGCCGCGAAGTACATCCTGAAGATATACCGCGAGGCGCACCGCTCCCTGGACGAGATTCGGGGCGAAGTGGCCTTGCTGACGCAGTTACGCGACAACGGCGCCCGCGTAGCCGCACCGCTGGCCGATGCGGCGGGCGAATACGTGCAGCACTTCGCGGCGGCCGAGGGTGCCCGCCACGGCGTGCTGTTTGCCTATGCCGAAGGGAGCAACGTATATACCCTGAGCGACGCGCAGCTGCGTATGGTGGGCCGCGAAATGGCACGTGTGCACAATTGTACAGCTGGTCTGCAACTGCCCTACCCACGCTCCGTTTACAACGTAGCTACTACGCTCACCAGACCCTTGCAGGTGCTGGAACCGTCATTCAAAGCCTACCCCGAAGGCCTGGCCTACCTTCGCGAACTGGCAGCCACTGCGGAAAGTAAACTCGCCGAATTCGACCTCCACGCCTTCAGCTACGGCTATTGCCAGTACGATTTCCTGCCCAAAAACTTTCACTTCGACGCTCAGGATTCTCTCACGTTTTTCGACTTCGACTTCGCCGGACAGGGCTACCTGGTGAATGACGTGATGACCTTCTTCGTGCACTTCTTTCTGGACCGATACTACAAAGGGGTGCCACCGGCCGAAGCGGAGCGGGCGTTTGCGGTCTTTGTGGCCAGCTACCGCGAGGTACGCCCACTTTCCGAAGCGGAGCTGGCGGCCATTCCCTACCTCGGCGTCATGTTCTGGATTTTCTACCTGGGTTTCGCCGCCGAGAATTTCGATGATTGGTCTAATTTCTTCTTCACGCCCCGGTACATTCAAGAGCGCGTAGCTCTCATTAAGCAATGGGCGGAGTGGTACGGCGTGTAAGCACCTAGGGAGATTTGGATCTAGTGGCTAATATTGCTGCTTTTCAAAGCCGTGGCGCCGCCCACGCATATTTCTTACCCCAGTCAGCATGCTCCTACGACTTGGTATCGTTTTGTTTCTGCTTGGCGCCGGGATGCTCTACAGTGTGCGGGCCGGCAAGCTGACGCCCGCCGCTGCCCTTGTGGGCGGATTGCTGGGTGCCCTCATCTACCTGGGCGGCGGATTCGGCGGGTTGAGCATGCTGGCGGCATTTTTTGTGCTGGGCTCTGCGGCTTCGGGCTGGCAGCTGGCGGAAAAGCGCCGGTTGGGAGTAGCAGAGGAAAACAAAGGCCGGCGCACAGCTGGCCAGGTGGTGGCCAATGCCGGCGTGGCCGCCCTGGCTGGGGTGGGCACTTGGCTGTTTCCTACCCAGGCCACCACATTGCAACTGCTGCTGGCCGGGAGCTTCGCCGCCGCCACCGCCGATACCCTGGCCTCGGAGCTGGGCAACGTCTACGGCCGGCGCTACTACAACATTCTCACACTCCGGCCCGATACCCGCGGCCTGAATGGCGTAGTGAGCCTGGAAGGGACCTTGTGCGGGGTAGCGGGTAGCGCCCTCATCGCGGGGTTATACAGCCTGAGCTTCGGTTGGGGAAAGGAGTTTGGCTGGCTGGTGCTGGCCGGCACCATCGGCAACCTCACCGATTCGGTACTGGGTGCTACTCTGGAGCGGCAGCAGCGCCTGAGCAACAACGCGGTCAATTTCCTCAACACACTGGTGGGCGCACTGGTAGCGGGGCTGTGCTACTGGGCAGCTAGGTGATTATCCTTCCGAGCGCAGCGCGGAAGGATAATCACCCAACCACTCCCGCAACAAGCGCACGGCGCGTTGCTGACTGTGGCCTTCGTCGGGGGTGCCGAGGGTAGCGTTGTAGTAGGCCGCACGTTGGTATAAGTCTAGCGGCTTGTGTTGCTGATAGGTACGCAGCAACGCCCCCAGCTCGGGCAACGAATGGGCACGGGGCACTAGGCCGTGCGCTACGTAGCCATAGTAATCGTCGGTGCCGGCGTGGGTACCGAAGCGGTAGTAGATACTGGCTACGTTGAGCAGGATAGCCTCCAAGTGGGTAGAGGTGTCGGCGGCTACCAGGGCATCTTGCTGCTGCAAAAACTCGAAAACGCTTTCCTGGCGGGCATCTGAAACGCGCAGGGTAGGGTGTTGCTGCCGCAACGAAGTGAAGTCGCGCTGGTCGCCGGGGTGGGGGCGAAAGGTGAAGCGAAGGGCAGGAAACTCGCGCAGCAAATACGTTACCGCCTCAAATACGGCAGGCGTTTCGTCGAGCAGGTTGATGGCGATGCCCACGCATTGCACGGTAGGCTGCTGATTTTTTTGAGCAAGAAACGCATCGGCTTTTGGCATGCCCACCAGGTCTACTCGGCCCCACACGGGGCCGCACTGGCGGTATTTGTCCAGCGCGTCCTGACCTTCAAGGAGGCTCAAATCAAAGCCGAGGGGTGGAAAGCTGGTGCTCACGCTGGCGTGCTGCACGTAGGCCGTGGGGACGCCCTCGGCGCGGCAGGCCAGCAGCAGAGCGCGGGCGTCGTCGTTGTGGTCGTTGGCAAATATTACGGCGCGGGGGCGGTAGTGACGTAGCGCCCGGCGGTACACCTCGTAATAGCCAATAGCATTGAAAACCAAGTCGAAAAACCGCCACGCCAGCCGGCCTTCCGTTTTCCATAAGCCAAGCAGCGCCACTGGGAACTGCCCGTAGTAGAGCAGCTTTCGCCGCAACGAAAGCCGGTTTACCTGTTGGTTGTAGCGGCCAATCTGCTTGCTTTGCCCGGCCACGAGCACTGTGTCAGATAAAGATTCACGCAAAAAATGCAGGGCTTCGTAGTTGTTCTGACTTACCACATACAGCCACACCTTGCCATGTAAATCTTCCGCGTTGCGAATGGGTCGGAACACGTTGCCTACCAGCCGCACAGCCGCGTAGCCAGCCACTTTCGCCAGCCGCTTCCACGGACTATGCGGCGAAATACCTTCTAACGTGCGCGCTGGCAAGCCGGCAAACAGCGGCGAAAATCGCAGTTGCAGGATGTCGCGCAGGCGAAGGGTAGGGGAGGGCATCAGAAGTAGACTGAAACACAAAATAAGACCGTCATGCTGAGCTTGTCGAAGCATCTCGCGTGCAGCGGTACCCCCAATCGGTAGGGATTACTCACGGGCGAGATGCTTCGGCTGCGCTCAGCATGACAGGCAATAAACACGCGAGATTTCTATCTGCTGTCGAAAGGATGGCCTTACAGCATCTCCCACGTGAGGGCGGTGCCGGCGGCTAAGTTTTGCCGGGCGGGCTTGCCCAAAAGTTGGTCGTAGTAACGGGGGGGTAGGCCTAGGCCGGGGCGCACCACGCGCAGGTTATCGGGGGTGAAGACCTCGCCAGCGGCAATGTCCTGGGCTACGTAGAGGGAGCGTTTGTAGAGGCGTGATTTTTCCTCGGCGCGTTGCACGCCGTATTGTATTTGCCCCAGCGCCTGCCAGGCCCGCTCGGTTTCCGTCACCAGCGTGGCTACCTCTTCCGGCTCCAGCGAAAAGGCGGAGTCTACCCCGCCATCGGCGCGGCGCAGGGTCACGTGCTTTTCTACTACGCAGGCACCTAGCGCTACAGCCGCCACGGCCGCGCCTACCCCGGCCGTATGGTCAGAAAGGCCGATGGGCGAGGCCGGGAACAGCTGCGCCAGGTGCGGGATGGTGCGCAGATTGGTGTTGAGGGGCGTGGCGGGATAGGTGCTGGTGCACTTCAGCAGTACTAGCTCCCGGCAGCCGGCGGCGCGGAGCACCTGCTCGGCTTCGGCTACTTCGGCCAGGGTGCTGGCGCCGGTGCTCATAATCACGGGCTTGCCGGTGGCCGCCACGCGGCGCAGTAAGGGCCAGTCGATATTCTCGAAGGAAGCAATTTTGTAGGCCGGCACATCGAGCGTTTCCAGAAAATCTACGGCTGACTCGTCAAACGGCGAGCTGAACGCCAGCATGCCGTGCTGTTTAGCGCGCTCAAATAGCGGCTGGTGCCAGTCCCAGGGCGTGTATGCCTCCTGGTACAGCTCATGCAGTTCGCGGCCGTACCACAGGGAGTTGGGGTCGTCGATGCGGTAGGCGCCGGGTAGCGTCATGGTATCGGCGGTATAGGTTTGCAGCTTGATGGCGTGCGCGCCGGCCGCGGCCACGGCGTCTACAATAGCCAGGCCGCGCTCCAGGCTCTGGTTGTGGTTGCCGCTGAGTTCGGCAATGATAAACGGCGGGTGGTCGGGGCCGATGGCGCGGCCACCGAGGGTGATGGTAGGCATACTACAAAGTAACGAAGCCCGCCCGAATCGGCCGCACCACGGGCGTTAGTAAGCCAGCGTTTCCTCGTCGGGGTAGTAGCTCGTTGGTTCAGGCGCCGGCCCGCCGATGGCGTCTACGTGCTGGCGCAGCAGGAGCTGATCTTCGGCTACCGCAATGCGTTTGATGCAGGCAATCGTAAGTGCGATGAATACGATGATAAAGACGGTGTGAACAGCATCATACATAGCTGCTGTCTCAAGCTGTTGCGCAGTTTCAGCGTGACGCGATGAGGAGCTGGCGACTCGTCCTAGAGTGCTGGTAAGTACAAAAATTATCCACCACCAGCGTAGTAGTGGGTGGGACGGTTGTTGAGCGTAAGCCAACTGAAAGGTGCCATCCCATACTTCCTTCATTATAGAATAGGGGCGAAATAGATTTAGGAATGGAACAAACCACGCCCCTGCAGCCCACCCATCATCATGTTGTATGCGGCGCCCAGCCCTTTTTAAATTAGCATATGCTCTGCGAAACCAGCGAATGAAATAAACGGCTGTTATAATTGAAAGTCCCAGTAGAACGAGAGCCACGATACCTTGAACTACATCTAGTAGGCCGTCCTCCGCATCTGCCGGAACCAGCAGGCTGAGTAACGTGAAGAAAGCAAGTAGAAAAGCAGTAGCCCACAGTAACATGATGGCCTGTTTAGCCCGATCAGAATTATCTAGTACAGTAGAAATAATCACGTTAGATGCTAGCGTAAAATGAAATAATAAATTGGATTCAAGATATATGCCAGATAAAAGTATAATTTTCAGCTGAAGTATTCGTAGCAGTTTGCTGTACAAATCCCGCCCGCTCAAACGCCCGCACGGAGGCCACATTGGCAGCCAGCACCTGCCCTTCTACCCGCCGTACCTCCGGAAACTGTTGCTGCAAGGCCCGCACGCCGGCCACCAGCAACCCCGCCGCCAGCCCCCGGCCGCGGTGCGTTGCCGCCAGCAAATAGCTCAGTAGCGCTGTACTCTCGTCTACCATAAACCGGATCAGGCCGGCCGGCTCGTGGGTGGTTTCGTCCTCGGCCAGCAGCAGCAGCGAGTCTTTGTCGTGGAGGCGGTTGGCAAACCACCGTTCATGGTCGGCACGCTCGATGGGGGTAGGGATGAAGGAATACTGCCGCACGGCCGGCTCGTTGGCCCAGGCCAGGAGTTGGTCGGAGTCGGAGGCTACTACGGGGCGCAGGCGGAGCGGCAGGGTAGGGAGCAGCAAGGCCGCAAACTCCTGTCGCAACCGTTGGGGGGCCAAACCATCGAAGTGCTGGTGCTGGGCCTCGCGCAGCTGCTCGGCAATGCGTTCGGCTTCGGGCGAGGTGAGGACGTTGCCCACGCTGAGGTAAGGGAGGGCCAGACCCGCGCCGCGCAGGTACCGGTCGAGGTCGTGCTGATTAGTGGCGGTAGGCAGCAAAAACAATAGGCCACCGCCAGCTGCGCAATACTCGTAGCTGATGGTGCTGGGCGAGCAAACCGCCGTGCCGCACTGCCGCATCAGGTCGCGCAGTGCGGGGGCGGGCAGGTTGCGGTGCAGCAACAGGCGGGGTTGGTCATCGGCCCACTGTTGCAGGCTTTCCCACTGGTCGTAGGCGCTGCCCACTACCACGTGCACCTGGCGTACGGTGGGTAACAATAGCAGTCGCGTGGCGGCGCGCTGGGTTTGGTGAGTAGGGTCGGCGCCGCCTAGGCAAAGCAGTACCGTGCCGGTATCGGCCGTTGTGGGAGGTAAGGCGGCGGCATCCCGAAACGCAGTGCGCAGCGGCGCGTAGGCCGGGCCGGCCAGCAGACGGGCGCCGGGCTGGCGCAGCTCGTAATCAGCTTTGGTGACACCTCCAGCCGGGTTCAGCACTAGGTCGGCTAGGGAAGGAAACGCGTGCAGATCATCTAGGCACACCAGCCGGTGCACAGCCGGGCGCACAGCCTGCTGGTAAGTCAGCTCGAAATCATAACCATCAAGCACCAGCACATCGGTGGGGCGCAGGGCATGTTGGCGCAGCCAGGCCGGTTCGCCGCCGGCGGGCATGGGGGGCATCTCCATTACCTCGTCGCATGTGGTCAGCAGCAGGTCGCGCACAGCCGCGTCAGGCTCCTGTATCACAAATACGCTCTTGAACCGGTCACGTAGGATTTCGGCTAAGGCCAGTAAGCGCATCACATGGCCCAGGCCAATGCGCGGATTGCCATCGGCACGAAGTAGCAGACGAGGGTTCAAATAATTAAAAATTAAGAATTAAAAATTGTGAATTGGGTTGGGGTTGAACGTCATGCTGAGCGCAGTCGAAGCATCTCGTGTACTCCCGGTAATTTAATGCCCCAGAATTACTATCCAGCATTAGCACGTGAGATGCTTCGACTGCGCTCAGCATGACGGTCTAGCAGTAGTTCATTACACTTTCTTCTGCTCCACGTGCGCGTTTATATTCACCAGCTCGGGGTGCTCATCCAGCAGCTGAATTAATGCATCTGCGTCGAGCTGGTCGGCGCTGTGCTGTTCAATTAGCGTTTTTACCAGCTCAAAATCCTCAGTCGTATCCACGGTGAGGCGGTAGTGGCTGCGGTCGGGTACGCGGCTGGAGTGGCGGAAGTGCACCTGCCCCGAGCGGTTCTGGTGAATGTAGGGCGTCACGTGTTCCCGGTCGCTGGGTAGGGTGGCGCGTTGGTAGGCCTCCTCCAATAATTGGCGCGAAAAGATTTCGAAATCGAACCCCCGCGGATAGGTGCGGCGCAGCACGTTGGAAAGGTAGAGGTAGGGATTGGCCAAGCGAACGTACTCGCGCACGCACGAGGCCAGTAGCGGCCCGTCGATGAGGGGGCAATCGGAGGTGACGCGCACAATCACGTCGAGGCCGTGCTCCTGCGCGCACTGGTGGTAGCGGCCCAGCACGTCGTGCTCGTCGCCGCGGGTGCAGGGTATGTTGTGGGCCGCCGCAAAATCCGCCAGCCGGTCATCCTCCCAATTAGTGGTGGTGGCCAGATACAGCGGTAGCTCGCTCTGGCGCAGGCGCTGCACATGGTAGTGTAGCAGCGGCTGCCCCGCAACGGGGAGCAGCACTTTGCCGGGTAGGCGCGTGCTGGTCATGCGGGCCTGGGAGATGATACCGATGTTGGGAGGTGCGAGAGTCATAGGCCAAAAACATCGTTTCTATAAAACTACCCTGCTACAAAGGTTCGCACGCAGTCTATTACATACTGCTGCTGCTCGTCGGTGAGGGTAGGGAACATGGGCAGGCTGAGGCAGTGCGCGTAGTAGGCCTCGGCGTGGGGGAAGTCGCCAGGCTGCCAGCCCAGGGCGCGGTAGTAGGGCATCAGATGCACCGGAATGTAGTGTACTTGCGCAAAAATCTGCCGCTCGCGCAGGTAGTCGTATAAGCCCTTACGATCTTCTACCTCAATAATATACAGGTGGTAGGCGTGGCCAGTGCGGCCGGGCGCCACCGTTTGCACGCCTGCTGTCTGGCTGAATGCGGCATCGTACTGCGCGGCCAGTGCCCGGCGGCGGGCCAGGCCAGCATCGGCGCGGTGGAGCTGACTGAGGCCTAAGGTGGCCAGCATGTCGGGTAGGCGGTAGTTAAAACCCAGCGTCTGCATCTCGTAGTACCAGCCGCCGTCGTTCTGCTCCAATAGGTCGGCGTCTTTGGTGATGCCGTGGGTGCGCAACAGCAAGAGTTGGTCGTAGAGCGCCTTGTCGTTGGTGGTGATGAGGCCGCCCTCGCCCATGGCAATGTGCTTGACAGGGTGAAACGAGAAGATGGCCAGATCGGCAAACTGGCCGTTGCCGCAGCGCTGTTCCCTACCCTGGCTATCCACGAAGAACCCACCCGGCGAGTGCGCTGCATCCTCCAGCAGCCACAGCCCAAACTCGTCGCAGAGTTGGCGTGCTTGCTCCAGATTCACGGCCAGGCCCGCAAAATCCACCGGAATCAAGCCGTGAAAATGGCCTTTTGGGTGGGCTTCGAGTAGCCGACGCACGGCAGCAAGGTCAATCAGCGCCGTTGCCGGGTCGATGTCGGCAAAATACACTTCGCCCCCGCAGTAGCGCACACAGTTAGCTGAGGCGGCAAACGTAATGGGCGTGGTAATCACGCGCTGGCCGGGCTGCACGCCCAGCGCCAGCGCCGCCAGGTGCAGGGCTGCCGTACCGTTGCTGACGGCCACGGCGTAGCGCACTCCGATATACTCAGCAAAAGCCTGCTCAAACTCCGCCACCTTCGGCCCCTGCGTGAGGTAGTCGGAGCGCAGCGTTTCCGTCACCGCCCGAATGTCGTCGTCGGTGATGTGCTGGCGGCCGTAGGGGATGGGAGGGGTAGGCATAGGGGGTGAGGGTAGAAGTGGTTGATTACAAACCTGTCATCCTGAGCGAAGCGAAGTACCTTCTCACATGTGAATGAGTCGTTGGTACGAAGTCCGCCTAGCGTGAGAAGGTACTTCGCAAGCTCAGGATGACAGACGAATTTAGCTGTTCAACCATTCTAAACCGCTTCAAAACTAGCATCCACGTGCTGGCGGATTTCCTCTCGAATCTGCTCCGCCGATAGCCACTCTTCGTTGTTAGCCGAGTCGTAGTGAAAGCCCACGGGCACGCGCTGGCCGTGGAAGTGCTGAATGAATTTATCGACGTCCCAGATGGGCGTGAAGGGCAGAATAACGTAGTATTTCGGTAGTTCCACCGTGCTCAGGGAGTCGGTTTCGGTTATCATTTCCTCGTGCAGCTTCTCGCCCGGCCGAATGCCCACAATTTCCTGACGGCAATTGGGACCGATGGCCTCGGCCACCTCCGTAATCTTGTAAGAAGGAATCTTGGGTACGAAAATCTCGCCGCCCCAAGCGTGCTCCAGCGCGTACAGCACCAGGTCTACGCCCTCGTCGAGGGAGATATTGAAGCGCGTCATGTCGGGGTGAGTGATGGGCAGCACGCCGGTGTGGCGCTGCTGCAAAAAGAACGGTACCACCGACCCACGTGAGCCAATTACGTTGCCGTAGCGCACCACCGAAAAGCGCAAATCCCGGCTGCCCTTCATGTTGTTGGCCGCTACAAACAGCTTGTCGGAGCACAACTTGGTGGCGCCGTAGAGGTTGATGGGCGCGGCGGCTTTGTCGGTACTGAGGGCTACCACATCTTTCACGCCGCAGTCCAGGGCCGCGTTTATCACGTTTTCAGCCCCGAAGATGTTGGTCTTGATGCACTCCATGGGGTTGTACTCGGCGGCCGGCACCTGCTTAAGGGCGGCGGCGTGTACAATGATATCTACCCCCTCGCAGGCCCGTTGCAAACGCGCCGCATCGCGCACATCGCCAATGAAATAGCGCATGGCCGGGTACTGTGCGGTAGGGAAGGTTTGCGCCATTTCGTACTGCTTCAGCTCATCGCGCGAGAAGACGATGAGACGCCGCACCTGTGGGAATTTTTCCAGTACGGTGCGTACGAATTGCTTGCCGAACGAGCCGGTACCGCCTGTCAGCAGCACCGATTTATGATTAAGATCGAGGGCCATAAGGAATTGATAGAAGGGCAAAAGTACGCAGTTGTTCGTTGATGGGGGAAAGTGTGTGGCCGTTTGCCTGTCATTTCGACCAACGGGAGAAATCTGGCCGACTTGTGTTAAGCTGGACACAGCATGAGCATCTTTACAATTCTCAGCGGCTGCCATATAAGTGCGTATGTTCTCCAGTCCGTAACCCAGATTTCTCGCTGCGCTCGAAATGACAAGCTGCCCGTTTCGCGGGACACTCAGTAGCTTTGCCGGTTACAAGGGTAGGCCCTATACCGCCGAAAACCGAATACGAACAACGAAGACTGCTATGCCGGAGCCTATTAAACTCATTATCTGGGATTTGGACGATACGTTTTGGCGTGGTACGCTCTCGGAGGGCGCGGTAGAAGCCGTAGAGGAAAACCTGGCGCTGGTGCGTGATACGGCTGCCCGCGGCCTAGTGCACACGGTGGTTTCCAAAAACGATCTGGCCCCCGTAGAAGCCAAGCTGACGGAGCTGGGCATTCGCGACCTGTTTGTATTTCTGCGGGTGAGTTGGCAGCCCAAAGGCGCCATTATCAAGCAGTTGCTGGAAGATATGCAGCTGCGGGCTCCCAATGCGCTGTTCCTCGACGACAACCCCGTAAATCGTGCCGAGGCACTCTACTACAACCCTACCCTGCAAGTAGCCGACCCCATTGACCTACCTCAGCTGGCGCCCCAGCTTCGCGCCGCCGGTAAGCCCGACCCTACCTTCTCGCGCCTGGAGCAGTACAAGCTGCTGGAGCGCCAGCAGCAGGCCCGTGCCACCTACCACGACAATCTGGCCTTTTTGCGCGACGCGCAGGTGCAGATCGAGTTTCGGGAAGGCGCGGCGGTGCTGCCCGATCTGGACCGCATAGAAGAACTTATCAACCGCTCCAACCAACTGAATTTCACCAAGCAGCTCGTCACTAAAGAGGAGCTGCACGTCAGCTTTCAGAACCCAGCCGTGCGCTGGGGCACCGTGCGTGTGCGCGACCAGTTCGGCGACTATGGCTTGGTGGGGGTATATGCGGTGGGGCTGGATAGTAACCATCTGATACAGTTCGTGTTTTCCTGCCGTATCCTGCATTTGGGTGTCGAGCAGTTTACTTACGCTCATTTGGGTTTTCTACGTCTGGAGGTGCAAGGCGAGGTAGCCACCGACCTCAACCAAACCGACCGCCCCGACTGGATTACCATCGTAACGCCAAGCCAAGAGCAATCCGCTCCGGCTACGCCTGGCAATACCGCTGCGCGCCTGCGGGTGCTGCTGAAAGGCGGCTGCGACCTGGGCCAGCTCACGCCGTTCTTGCAAGCGTTTCAGCTGGAAATTACCGAGGAATTCAACTACGTGAATGAAAACCAGATACCCGTGCACGTAGAGCACTTGGAGCTACTGCGCCAGGGTAGGGAATTATCGGCATCAGAGCGGCAACGCTTGTCGCGTCTACCCTTCCTGGGGGCTGAAGCCTTCGATACCAAGTTGTGGGATGGCAAGTACGACGCGCTGATATACAGCCCATTGATGGATTATACCCAAGAGCTGTACCGCGAAAACAACTCAGGAATAGTGGTGCCTTTTGGGGGGTATTACGACTTAACGGCGCAGGACCCCGTTACCCAAGCTGCCAAACATGCCCGCCGAAAATTCAAGGGGATGGATGAGACCTTTCTGCGCCAATTTCAGCAGGAGTTTACATGTATCGGTCAGGAAACACCAGCTGATTTTCGGCAAAACCTGCGCTGGCTGCGTGCCCAAGTGCCTGCCACTGTCCCGATTTTCTTTCTTAATGGGGCCGAAATAGACGTGCCCGGTTCCAGCGAAACTGGCGCCAAAGCCCGGCATCAGCAGATGAACCAGGTGCTGGCCGAGTTTGTGGCCGAAGCCGAGAACTGCTACCTCATCGACGTGCGCGACTTCATCCATACCCCCGCCGACGTCACCAACAACCTGCGTCACTACCAGCGGGCGCACTACCGCACCCTGGCCCAGGGCCTGGCCACGGCCATCAGCGAGTGGCAGGGTAGGAAGCTAGCCCGCTCCGGCTGGCGCGATTGGAAAGCGCAGTTATTGAGCTATTTGCCCGCAAGCTTACGGTAAGAGTGTCGGCCAAGCGTCCTTACAATAGCTTCACCAGCTGCTCGGTGAGGGCGCGGCGAGAATAGCGGGTGTGCGCGTTGCCCGGCAAATCCAGATTAGAATTGGTTTGCCACTGCGCCACCAGTGTTTCCAGGTAGGCCAGCATGGCGGTGTAATCGAGGTAAGGAAATGCTTGGCCCGCACCGCACTGGCGCAGAATCTCGTCGGCGTCGGAGCCGGCTGGGCCCACGCAGAGGATGGGCTTGCGGGCCGCCAAGTATTCAAAGATTTTGCCCGGCAAAATGCCTAGGTTGTTCGGCACGTCGGGAATGGCCATCAGTAGGGCCGTGCTGCGCAGCAGGTACCCCACCGACTCGTGGTGCGGCACAAAGGGCAGGAACTCCGTGCGGTCGGCTAGGCCTGCCACGGCTACCTGCTGCCGCACCCCCTCCGACACCTTGCCCACAAAGCGCAGCCGCAAGGGCACCGTCGGATACTGCTGCGCGCACGCGGCCACGGCGCGCAGCAGCTCCTGCACGTGGTAGGTTTCCGAAATAGTACCGGTATGGGTAATAAGCAGCGCGTCGGGAGGGGGGGTAGAAAGTTGGCGGAAGTCGCTTTCGTCGTAGCCGTTGGGAATGACGTGGAACTTGCTCGGAGTCAGCTTTTTCGATTTGCCCAGCAACAGGCAGCGCGTATCAGGGCTGGTAGTCAGTACGATATCGGCCTGCTCCAGCACTTGGCGCTCGTAGCGGGCGTCGAGCCAGCGGGCGGGTGCTGTTTGGTGCAGCTCCTGTTGATAATAAATATCCGTCCACGGGTCGCGCATGTCGGCCACCCAGCGCAAACCGTAACGCTTTTTCAGCTCCAGACCAATAAGCTGGGTGGAGTGGGGAGGCGAGCTGGTGAGTACCGCGTCGAACTGCTCGCCCTGGGCCAGCAGCTGTGCTGCCGCGCGCAGGGCATGGCGGTTCCAGCCCCGGCGCGGGTCAGGTAGGAAGAAGTTGCCCCGCACAAATTTGAACAGGCGTTGCGTGAAACTCGTTTTGCTCTCGTTGGCAAAGCCGCCATACGGAATCTGCTCCCGCCGCGTGATTTTTTTGTAGCTGCCAAACGGCTCCGACGTATCGGTGCGCAGCACGCGCACGCCGGCCGGCACTTCCGCCAGCAGCGACTCATCCAGCACGGGGTAGGCGCCGCGCTCGGGGTCCACGGTCACCACGGTAGGCTCTACGCCCAGCGCCGGTAGGTGCTTCACAAACTTCAGACTCCGCTGCACGCCGGCCCCACCCGAAGGCGGCCAGTAGTACGTAATCACAAGCAAACGAAGCGGACGCAGGGCAGACACGGGCACGGCATAATTCAAATGGAGGCGCGAAGGTACGCAGCCGCGGCTTTCCGGGGTTTTCTGGCTAATTTTGTAAACTTTCTGTGGGCTCGTTCTGCAGTACACTGATGATAAAGAAAAGGCGTCCCGCCATACGAGTAGGGTAGCGGGCTGTGCCAGTGAATACTATATAGCCAGCCGCGTAGCCCCTCACCTCATTGAAAAACACTACATCAACCGATGTTCGATAATCTCTCCACCAAACTCGACCGTGCGTTTAAAACCCTGAAAGGTCAGGGTAGCATCACGGAAATCAACGTTGCTTCTACCGTGAAGGAAATCCGCCGTGCCCTGGTGGATGCCGACGTGAACTATAAGGTAGCCAAGGAAGTAACCGATAAAATTAAGGACGAGGCCATGGGCCGCGACGTGCTCATCAGCGTGTCGCCGGGTCAGCTGATGACTAAGATTGTCTATGACGAGCTGACCGAGCTGATGGGCGGCGAGAAGCAGGACATCGTGATTAAGGGTGAACCGGCCGTGGTACTGCTCTCGGGTTTGCAAGGGTCGGGCAAAACCACGTTTGCCGGCAAGCTGGCCAACCACATCAAGAAGCAGAACCGCAACGTGCTGCTGGTGGCCTGCGACGTGTACCGCCCCGCCGCCATCGACCAGCTAAAGGTGCTGGGCGAGCAGATTGGGGTAGAGGTATACAGCGAAGTGGAGAATAAGAATCCCGTTGAGATTTCGCAGAACGCCATTGCCTACGCCAAGCAGAACAACAAAAAGGTAGTCATCATCGACACCGCCGGCCGCTTGGCCGTAGATGAGCAGATGATGCGCGAGATTGAGCAGGTGAAGCGGGCCATCAACCCCTCCGAAACCCTGTTTGTGGTGGACTCCATGACCGGCCAGGACGCCGTGAACACCGCCAAAACCTTCAACGACCGCCTGAACTTTGACGGCGTGGTGCTCACCAAACTCGACGGTGACTCGCGCGGCGGCGCTGCCCTCTCGATCCGGGCCGTGGTGGAGAAGCCCATCAAGTTCATCTCGACGGGTGAGAAGATGGAGGCCCTCGACCTGTTCTACCCCGACCGTATGGCCCAGCGTATCCTGGGCATGGGCGACGTGATTTCGCTGGTAGAACGCGCCCAGCAGCAGTTCGATGAGGACGAAGCCAAGCGCATCAACCAGAAAATCCGCAAGAACCAGTTCAACTTCGACGACTTCCTCTCGCAGCTGGAGCAGATCAAGAAGATGGGCAACTTGAAGGACCTGGTAGGCATGATTCCGGGTATGAGCAAAGCCATCAAGGACGTGGATATTGACGATGACGCGTTCAAGCCTATCGAAGCCATCATCAAAAGCATGACGCCCAAGGAGCGCGCCCAGCCCGAGCTGCTAAACGGTTCGCGCCGTCGTCGCCTGGCCAAAGGTAGCGGCACCGACATCCAGCAGGTAAACAACCTGATGAAGCAGTTTGAGGACATGCGCAAAATGATGCGCACCATGAACAAAATGAGCCAAACCAAAGGCGGTATGGCCCAAATGGCCCGCATGATGGGTGGCATGGGTAAAGGCGGCAAGTTCTAACAAGCCCGCTGCACACACAACGGCCCGCATCCAGTACTGGATGCGGGCCGTTGTGTTTTCTGCTATGTTTGTTTAATGCGCAACAACCACCCGTTGCGCCTGTCCTATCGGCTGTCCGGCGGCGTCAGTGGCGCGCAGTATATACAAGCCATTTGCCAGGGCCGAAACGTTGAGCTGGGTTTGCTGGCGGAAGCTCTGCTGTAATATGGTTCGGCCGTGCTGATCGAACAGCGTCAGGCGGATTTCAATTGGTGAATGGGGGTAGGAAACTGTCAGAAAATCCTGCGCAGGAACGGGGGCGACCGATAGGGTAGCAGCGGAAGCCGCCACAGCCACTACCGGTGAGTGGCTAGCCGTGCTATTATGGTCTTGCTGTTGCAAGCGGTAATACGTCAGCGCTTGCGGGGCCGTGGCATCGTGGTAGGCGTAGCGGTGTGCTGCGCCCGCGCCGGCCGCAAATCCCACAGTGGTAAAGGTCACGCCATCGGTGGAGCGTTGCACAGCGAAGCCGCGGTTCTGGCTTTCAGAGGCTGTTTGCCAGCGCAGTTGTACGGCTGCTGGTTGGCGTTGCGCTTCAAAGCTGGCCAGTACCACGGGTAGGGGCGTGCCGGGTGTAGCCGCCACCCGAAAGTCGGTGGCTTCCGTCAGGGTAATGCGGAGCTGCTGCGCGGCCGCATCGTATTGATACGCTGCTACACCTGTGCCCGTCACGGTTTGAGGTGCTGTGGGAAGTGGCAGCATAAGGGTGGTGGCACGGCTAACGTAGCCACTGTATAAACTGCTACTCAAACGCTGCCAGCTGATATCGGCTCGCCGCGACGAAGTCAGCACAGGTGTGGAGCCGTAGCGTATGGTAGTGCCTTGTTGGAGAAAGAGTTGCGCAAATCGATTGGCTTTATCCAGCGAATAAAAAGTCAGAAGGCCATCGGCACTAACAGCTTGGGGAAGCAAATCGCTTTCGTCCTGCGTCAACACTGTATCGGCCTGCGCAAACACTACATCCTGGAAGGTAGAGGTGAGGGCCAGCGCGGCGGTAGTGGACGTGCTGGTGGTGCTGGGGCTGAGGGTAGGCTCGGCGGTGTATGGGTAAAGCGCTGCCAGAAACTGCGTTTGGGCGCTACCTTCTTTGCGTACGAGCAGGGTAGTGTGGTTTTCAGGGGTATTGTAGGTGAGTTCGTGGGCGCTGGTAGTGGTAGCGTAATTGGTAGCGCCGGCCGTAGCCGTTACGTGAGCCAGCAGTTGCACACCGTTTTTAGACCAGGTGCCTTCATGGGACCCGAGGGTGCTTTGGAAGGTGCCTGTGGCGGTGGTGCCATTTTCCAGCCCATAGCCGTGCAGCTGCCACGTATAGGCGTGCGGCGCGTTGGACTGCACAAAATCGGCCAGTAGGTAGTAGCTGTTGCGCACAAACAGCGTTTTGCGCGTAATCGTGGTCCCGGCGTAGGTAGACTGCACTTCGCCGTAGCTGAGGTTTTCGGTTTGGAAAGCGCGTTGCACGGTGCCCACAGCGCTGGTGGCATCCGAGGCCGGGCCAGCGTTATCCACCAGCACCATGTTGTGGTTGGTGGCTTCTTTTACCTCATTGCGGCGGTCGAAGCTAAGGTAGCCGGCGTCCAGGGCCAGCAACTGCCCGTAGGCGTGCAGCACAAAGCTGCCCGCATCGGTATGGCGGTGGCCGCCGGAGGTGGTACGGGCCTGCTGGCTTTTGCCATAAAGGTGGAGGTAGGAAGCCAGTGAGTCGGAGCCGGAGCGGAAGATGAGGTTGCCGCTTTGTGGTAAAGATGTAAGGGTGCCCGATGGACCAGGGGTAGGGGCTACGTTGGCGGCGAGGTAGGCAGCGCGCATGTCTACGGTCACGTCGCGGAGCTGGGCCGTTAGCGAGTTTAGTTGGGTAGGCGCCAGCTTACTCAGGTGCAGCGGACGCGCGTAGGCCGGGTTGCCGGTAAGGGCCAACTCGGGCATGCCCATATCCACATAGGAGTCTTCCAACGCTGGAAAGCGGCCATCGGGCATCAGGATAGCCGATATCCATTGGTAAAGACGGTCGTAGCGCGGGTCGTAGTAGGGGTTGGGGATGTTGCGCGTGGTGCCGTTGAAGGTATAGGGTAGGGAGCCGGCCGGCAAAAAATGCCCCATCGCCCGAAAAAAAGGCAGGCAATTCAGAAACGCGTACTTGAAATAATATGGCCCCTCAGCATAGCCCGCCACCGCCGTTGGGTCCGACTGCCGTTGCGCGTCTTGCCACAGTACATTGTCGATGTTATACAGTCCGGTGGCAATCCAGGTAGCGGGTTGCTGGCTGGCGGTGGTGCTGGTGGCATCATTGAGCACCACGGCCGCCATGCCCAATGCCGCCGCCGTCATCAGCGTATGGTTGTTCTTGACAGTGCTATAAAACGTGAAGCCGAAGATAGAAGCCACTGACTGCCGGTGCAGGTTGCCGGCAAACTTCTGAAGCTTAGCGCGACCAATGGTCAGTTCCATTTCCGGCACGCCGGCTCCGCGCAGCAAATCATACGCTATCAGGTAGTCTATCAGCTCCTTGGAGCGCCATTGCCAGTCAGTGTATGATGGCCAGGCCGATACCTGAAAGTTGAGGGTAGCCAGCAAGGTAGTGGCGTTGGTGAGCAGGGTAGCGCGCTGGTTGGCCGGTAGTGGCTCCAGCCCCCCAGCAGACGCCGGGTGCCGGTTGAGTAGCAGCGCAAAGGCCGTGTTTTTAGCAAACGTAGCCCGGCTGCGCCGGCCGCTGGTGCTGGTCGTATCCGTAGGTGGTGGGGTGTTGATGCTATTGAACAGCCCGGTATAGAGTGCCTGGTTTGCCGGCAGCGTTAAGGACCTTTGCACGGCGGGGAGCTCAGCGGCTTTCAGTAGCGTGCGCGGATAAGACAAATCCGCATTAGCGGGTGTCCAACTGCCTTGCTGCGCCAGGGCTCGGCACGTAAAGCACAGTAGGAAAAGATAAAATAAATAAGTTTTCAAGCTGGTCGGTAGATAGAACGTACAGACCAGTATGTATCAATTAGAAAGCCATAAAGGCTTGTTATATTGTATTATATGAGGTTAAAACACGATTTATAGCCGGAGATAAAACAGAATAAATCATATTCATCTCCAGCTATGCAATTACGTGCGGTTAGTATGAAGTACGGCTTTCGTGCCGCTGCCATGCCTTGAATCCTTCTATGGCTTCTTCGGGTAGCACTTGCTCCATCGGAATGCTACGCTCAGCCAATGGCCGCTCAATTTCATCGTAGATAAAGTGGTCGTCGAAGCCGATGGCGGCGGCATCCTGCTTGGTATTGCCATAGAATACCCGCCGCGGGCGGGCCCAGTAGATGGCACCCAGGCACATGGGGCACGGCTCGCAGGAGGTGTACAAATCACAACCGTCGAGTTGGTGCGTGCCCAGCGCCGTGCAGGCTTTCCGGATGGCGTCTACCTCGGCATGGCAGGTAGGGTCGTTGGTGCTAGTTACCTGGTTGAAACCGCGGGCAATAATCTGCCCGTCTTTTACCACCACGGCACCAAACGGGCCACCGTGACCGGCCTGCATTTTTTCAATAGAAAGGCGAATGGCTTCGCGCATGAACTCGGGTTGGGGAGAATCCATCGGAACAAAAAACAGAGAAAATAAAAGCGCCCTACCCTTCAGCAGGGTAGAAACGGGCCAAAATGCACAAAAAAAGCGGTCCGGCAAGGTGCCGGACCGCTTTTCAACCTGCGTGCAGGGTAGACTAGTTCCGCAACAACGGTAGCGTCAGGTTGGTATTGGCGCCGCGCACCTGCACCAAGTAGGTGCCCATTGGCAGTTCTGCTACAGACAATTGGTGCAGTTGCTGGCCCGCCAGTGTCTGCTCGCGCAGCACACGACCCGTCAGGTCCAGAATCCGTACCTGGTAGCTGCCGGCTGGTAGGCTGGTTAGCTCCAGTGTGGCCTGCGTTTGGGTAGGGTTAGGGTACACGCTGACAGTGGCCTCCTGCGCCGCATCAAACTGGATGGCCCGTACGGGGCTGTAGGCGTCGGTGCCATCCATATCCACCTGGCGTAGGCGGTAGTACAGAGGGTGTCCCACACTCAGGCGAGCAGCGTTTGCATCGAGGTAGTGGTAGGTTTGCGTCTGCGCGCTGTAGCCTGCGCCCTTCACTGTACCAATCCGCTCAAATACCTGCCCATCCAACGAGCGTTCCACCTCAAACCGGTCGTTTTTCTTTTCCGAGGCCGTGCTCCACGTCAGCTGTGCATCTTGGCGAATAACAGCTACGCTGAACTGCTTCAGCTCGACGGGTAGGGGCTGCGTAATAATGATGTCTTCGGCCATCGAGCTGGTGCTCACGTAGTTGTTGCCGGGTACGGCAGTGGTTGGCATAGCCGTATACATAATTCCCGGAGAGGCCCAGTTGGCATCGCTCGTGCGAGTAGGGTCGGGGTATATCACTTTCACGCCCGATTGGTAAGGCGTATTATTCACCGCGGAGGAAGCCACCTCGGCTACGTACGAAATGGTGAGGGTAGAGCCCGCGGGCATCGTGATATTGCTGAACGTGGGCGTAGAAGAATCGGCAGTAGGCTGTGTGTATTGCGCAGAAGCAGCCTGCCCGCGTCGGGCCACTGCCAACAGCTGAGTGACAGTACCATCGGCCGCCGTAAGTTTTACGACTGCGCTACCGGCTTTGTATTTGATCAAACCGTTGGCTGTGCCGGCCTCAGAACCACCAGTAGTACGGCTGGTGCCGTTACCCATCGTTACCATCGCCGATACATTGTTGGCTTGGCCGCCCGAGTTGGTTACTGTGATAATGTACGTAGCTGGTTTAACACTAGTGCTGCTGCGGGTGAGCTGCGGTGTGGACGTGGCCAGCGAAGCCGTGAGGATGGGCAAGCAGTCGGTGGTACTGGATATACCGGTCGGAATACTGGTAGTAGTAGCGGCGCTGATAGTTCCCGGTGCACCATCTGTTCCCTTTGCATTAGCAAGGCCAAGAACTCTTGTGTCACCACCTGTACCGCCTTGGCTGGAAGAGACGAGAGACAGAGCGTTGTTAGCATAGATCAGGCCGCCGCCGCCGCCGCCGCCGCCGCCACGACTGGTAGTGGCAGCTGTTGCGCTGCCTCCCTTACCGCCATTTGTGGAAACTACGATATTGCTCATGTTTGTCGTCGTGCGAGCTACTACCATGACCGTACCACCTGCACCGCCACCGCCACCGCCAGATCCGGTGCTGTTCGTAGCGGCATCATTGCCGTTAGCCCGAAGCGTACCTGCTCCGCTAACCATTCCGGTCCGTATAATGATGATGCCACCGCCAGTAGCACCGCTGGCTATGGTAGAAGCAGCCATATTGCTACTGCCAGCGCCACCGCCACCACCTAGAAATAAACGGTTGGCAGAAGCAGAAGCACCTTTAGCCCCACCTACTCCTCCTAGAGAGGCAGCGTCGCTGCTGTATTTACCACCATTGCCGCCGTTGCCACCGTTGCCGCCACCGCCGCCGCCGGTGTTGCCTAGGTTAGTTAACGGTGTAGCATCTGAGCCACCACCGCCTGCATTGCCAGGCGCACCGCTTCCTACACTTCCAGTGAAATAGCCTTCTACACCTGTATCCAACAAACTGCCTGCGTTATTAACGTAACGCGGTGTGCCGGCAAGGCCTTCGCCCTTCGAACCGTGTGCACCAGCTAGACCTGTAACAGCTACATTACGATAATCATTGGATGCATAGCCAGAGGCGCCTGTAAATTGCTTTTCACTCCCCCCGCGGAAACCTTTGCCGTTCATATCCAGCACCGCGCCGGTAGAGAATGTTGTTTGGCCGGCTACATCAACTATCAGTACGCCACCTGTGGTACCATTCCAGGGCAAACCAGTTACAGTACCGGAAACAATAACGGAGGCATACTGCGGTACGCGGATGACCTGAAAACGACGCTGCCCGCCGGTAGCGTCAGAATAGTTCTGATTGCTGTAGGAGTACGTTAGAGCGGCCTGTAGTCGTACAGTGCCGTCTGCGGCAACATCACTAGCGGCAATGGCATACTCATACTGACCAGCAGAGTAGTTAGACGACAGATTGCCGGAACCGCCGTTGCCGGTTGCGCCTGAGCCATACGCGGTAGTGTTGCTCGTATTAATATCTGCTCCCTGCATTTGTATTACTAGGAGCAGGTCGCCAGCCGTGATGGGCAGGCCAGTAGCATTGCGCACAGTACCCAGCACAATGCTTTTCTTATCGGTTGCAACGCTCAGACCCGGATAGTAAGTGTTGGGCTCGGAGGTGCTTGTAAGCGTTACAGCACCATCCTGGCCGGGAGCAGCGCAGCCACTGGTTACGTTGCTGATGCCTATAATATTCGTAGTGAGAGTTGACGAGTTATTGTCGAGGTTGGGGTCGGGGGTAGAAGCAGTATAAGTGGCTGTTCCGGTCACGCTGCCGCTGTTGGGCATCGTGAATGTAACGGTATGCGCCACCGGGGGGGCGCTGCTTTCCAGGCTGGCAATGGCCGGAAACGTAATCAGGTTGGAAGCGCTTCGGGTAGCGTTAGCAGGCATCACAATATTAGTTGCCGAGGTTGGCAACTGCAGCGTAGGCACTACGTTCAGGGCCGCTTCCTGACCGATGTTCACGGTAGAAACGGTATACGTAACCGAAGCACCCGGATTGGCGGCCGTGGGGCCACTGATGGTAGTGGCTACATCGGCGCCAGATACCACCACCGTTATGTTGGCCGGGTTCGACTGATAGATGGGGCTAGCGTTGCTGCCTGCCAGGTCTTGCACCGTATACGGAATCGTAACAATGCCCGAAAAGGTGCCGCTGGGGGTGAAAGTCACTTGCCCCTCGTCGTTTGCGGTGAAGGTCCCTTTGCCAGCCACAGTATAGGTAGACTGAATACCAGCAGTGGAAGGATCCAGATCGACACCGCCCAGCTTGAATGTGCTGTACTGGAATAGGTCGTTGGCAATGGCGCTGAACGTAACCGGCTGGTCGTACCGGGTGCCTGCCCGGTCGTCGGTGGCCACTGGTGACTGCAATACCGCTAGGTTCCGAATTTCGTGGTAGTTGGTGCTACCCCCCGTAGAGCCGGCAAAGCCAATGCGTAGGTTGGCCGGAGGTCTTGGGACGGTTACATTGTCAATAGCCGTCTGAATAGCCGTGCCGTGCTGAATTTGCACCCGTATCTTATAGGTGCCATCTGCTTGAGGTACAACATCAATGTAGGCCCGGCGGTAGTTTGGATTTAGAGGATCCGTCACACGCCCGGCCGTACCTACGTCCAAGCTGAAGGGTAGCGTGCCGCTGCCCGCCAGGTAAGGGTAGTCCGTTGTGCTGTTGTAGTCCGTACCTATACCAGCGCCGCGTATCGACACCGCATCTGGTCGTGAGCCGGGTCCGCCTACCCGACCTTCCGACGGATTAGCGTAGTTACCGAACTCATCTATACCAATGCCAATATAGCCGTTTGGTACGCCTGGACTTCTAAGGTCCGGTTGCCCGGTTGCTGGTGCAGCATTTTTTTGGGCATAACCTAATGAACCGCCTGTGGCACCAATACGAAACGCGTTGATACCTGTCTCGCTGGCAGTAGTCTTATCAGCGTCAACCAGAAATACCGAGAAGCCATCGGCGCCATTGCCCCCGTATGAGAAAAACTCAAAGGAGATGCTAAAGCCGTTGGGCGCCGGAAAGGACTTCTGGTCGATGGCGTAGCCTGCCACGTTGGTGGCGTTGGTAGTCAGCTGCAGAACGCCATCAGTGCTGGTGCTGGTACCCGTAAGTTTGGCCGTGCCGCCCAGGTTAAAGTCAGAGCTAGCGTTTGTGGAAAAGCTAACCTGACGCGGAAACTGAGCAAATACCGTGGTATTAGCCAGCAACAACACTAGCAGCGCCAGCAGTTGCCTGATGCGCGCACTACTAGTAGACACATGCCGACAGAGTATGTTTCTTTTCATAAGCGTGGTAGATGGAGAGCTGTGGAAGAAAGATGGAAGCAGTGGAGAAGAGAGTGAATAGCAAAACGCCGCCTCTAGAAACGTAAGGCGGCAAAACAACTAGCGTGAGGCAAAAAACAAGACCATATAGGTCAGCATGCAGAGGAAAGTGTTGTGCAAAGCAGACAAGTGAAGCTGGAATAAAAAGTGATAAATACTTTATATGATTATTATAGCGCAGTTTTTCTATGATTTGGAATTAATTCCAAATCATAGAAATAAGTTGAATGGTGATATTTGAAGAAATAATTTTGTAGTTGTCTGTTTAGTAAGCATATACAAGACGAGGTAGTCGGTATGATCTGATATAATCAAATATGAGTCCTGACTATAGACGGTCGAAATACTTTTTCAAATAATTGTATTATGTAAATAAGAATGCTGGGAATATTTATATCATAGGTATTTATTTTTTTGGCACGGAGGTTGATAATACCTAACACGAAAGAATAGTTTTTAGGTGTTTTGGTTGTGGGAAAGACGGATGGCTATGCTATCCGTTTTTTTATTTCCTATCAGTCAACCCTTTACAACTTCGAGAATTTCCCGAATCGGTACATGGTCCGGAAAATTCCTTAAAACATGGTCCGGATTCCGGACCATCTAACCCAGCAATCCGGACCACTTCCATTCCAAGCATGAAACACCTATATATATAGGTGAGGGTAGAGTAGAGATAGAAACAAAGAAGCCCCTAATCATTAGGGGCTTTTCTTTTGGAGTGGAGTAAGCACTTGCCTATCTTTCCTATGGTCAAAAAACAGTATAACTAACCAATGAAGTCTATAGCTAGCCTTAGCGAGTTAATCAAATGGTGTAAATCGGCGGAACTGCTACTTAACACAGATGCTAAGCGTGAAGCTGCTTATGATAAAGGGCTGATTTCGATGCTGTGTGATGACGCTGTATTTTGTGTGGCGTGGGGCAACACAAACACACCTGATGGTTCGTGGGAGTACCGATTCAATATAAATGGTAGTGATGCAGACTATGGTACCGATGAGAGGTTTTCAGCAGTCACGACGAATATTGGCCTAATTACTAAAATAACTTCTTCCATTAGTTGGGATACACCACCAACATCTCCAAACCAAGGCCCAACATCTACAAGGTCGTTTACGTCTGCTACGTTAGAAAATATTAAGCGCACTAAACGTGATTACTATACCTATGTTATAGAGGCTGAAGGACTCAACATGGTGAAGATAGGTCGTGCTATTAATGTTAGAAGTAGATTAAAGCAGCTACAGACAGGTTCACCAGCAAAGCTATATCTACTTTACTCAGTAGCAGAAGATATAGAGGCTGAACTTCACCAGCTATTGCGCTTCTACAGGGCTGAAGGCGAATGGTTCAAATCTGACACTTATGTTCTTGATATCATCGTTACTAGGATGTCTAAATGTAAAGGTGGCGTACGACTTTCCAGTAAAGTCAATAAATACTTTAATAAATAAACAACTTTAGCTTAATAACTGCAAAACCCTATCGAATTGATAGGGTTTTTTTATGCTTGTTCCAATCTGGTTACTATTTAACGTATATATCTATAGAACATGAATACAATGAGATTTACTGAAACCGTATTAAAACAATTTACAGCTTTACTTGAGAGTGTAAAGACAAAAGAAATAGGGCTAGCAGCACACGTAAAAAGTGGTACTGATAAAGAGGATATAGTAGATTATCTGGTTAGTGAAGTACATGATGGAGAAGAACAATTAGTGTGCATCACCAAAGAACTATTCTTTGCTTTATCTACCGTAATGAATGCTACCATCTTCTTAGATGATGAAATCCTGAACAGAGATATGGATATCACTTATAAAAACATCTGGGATTTGAAAGTGAGTATTCTACACGAAGTAACTAAGTACTATGCTGTTAAATTAGGTATTTAATGTTTGGTAGTGAAGATTACAAGATTAAGAAAGGTTGCCACTATCACACTACAGCATTCATACCTAAGATTACATTCGATAGCAGCATTTATTATGAAGTACGATTTGATGAATCCTGTCTATATAAACAGAGTGATATTGACCCTATAGTTTGGAATAAGTTAATAGGCTTATCAACTACCTATAACCATCACTTCAATAGTTGCCGGATAGGATGGAGAACGTCAGAAGATGGTAAGGCTATCGAAGTCCTACCTTATGTCTATCAAGGTGGTAAGAGGCTGATTAATGACTTAGAAACACCCCTTATTATTAAGCCTAATGTTCCGGTACTTATCTGTATCAATGATGCTGAATTCAGCTACGAAGTAACAATAAATGGAGTAGAGTTTGAATACAGCAAGCAACCTGATTACCCTCTATTCAACTGGTTACTAGGCTTTTACTTTGGTGGTGAATCTACAGCACCGTATACAATGGGTGCAACAATAAAGAGATTAACAAAAAAAGAATATGATGAAAAAACTATTGAAAAAGCTGTTTCCTTCGCATGATGGAGGAACAGCAGCCTTTATAACTGCTATGGTACTAGCTACTCTGCTGATGGTGATTATAACCCTGAATGATGCTTTCGTACGTGGTTATCCTTGGAATGAAATGATGTGGAATGTAGCAGCTATAGTAGTGTTCCTGTTTGGTGCTACCTACACTTACATTAGAGAAAAGAGAAAGTAATATTAGATTATATGTATCTTCTTATTAGCTTTGAATCATCTTAAGAATTTAACCAACTAGATAATGGCAGATAACCAAAATTTCGACCCACAAGCAATGGTAAGTTTTATGCAGAATGCTGCTAAAACGACTAACCAAAATGCAGCAATGCGTCAAGCTTTCCAAAAGCTTGTAGCTACTGTAGAAGAGTTGGCTAAAGTGTTTGAAGAGGATTACGAAGCACCTGCTACTGTTAAGAAGCAACGTGCGCCACGTGGTAGCAAGAAAGCTGAGAGAGAAGCTAAAGCAGCAGCTAGACAAGGTGTAAACGCCACACTACCTGTGTTTCCTTCTGATGAAGCAGAAGTAGCACCCAAAGCATCAGGTAAAGGTAAAGCCTCCAAAGCTGATAAACCTGCCTAGAGATACCAGATACAACACCTTTCTTATTGCAATAAAAAAGCCCCTAATCATTAGGGGCTTTTCTTTTTACAGGTGTTTTCAACGTATTTAAGTATGAGACTTTGGTAGAAATACTGTCAAATTTCAATAGTTATTCTCAAGAACTTACATAACAAGAATATGAGGTACTATTTAGAATAGAACGCTGGATATATAAAAGAAATATCCGGTAGAATTATATGATTAACAACTTTACAAAGAACTTAACAACTAGCAAGCTTATTAATATCACTGATAGATGTGCTGAATTAGAAGCAGTTGCTATAGAATGGCAAAATCGCAAACGAGGTACCCCCGGTTTGTACGAAATGAAGGGACAACAGAACTCCTTTGTAGTGGGGTTAAAAGGGGAAGCAGTATACGCCCGTCTGGTGGGACTTGAAGAGGAAATTAGCCTCGATTATAAGGCTTATGGTGATACAGGAGAAGACTTTAAAAACTCTGTTGATGTAAAGACTTCAGTAGGTAATAAAAATTCATATTTAATTGAAAATAAAGAAGTTAAAGCAGGGAAATGTCTAAAAAAACAATCTAAATGGGCAAAGTATTATGTGAAGGTTGTGCTAAATGAATCACTAACTGGGGGCTGGGTTGTAGGATGGACAACTAAAGAACGACTGTTGAATGGTGAGATAATAGATTTTGGAAACGGTCCACGTTATACAGTAGCACACGAAGACCTTAACCCTTTCAACACGGAGATTAATTATATCTTCAACATACACAATCAGTCTATGCATTTACCTGAAGGTGAACTGAAAGACTATTTGCACAACAAGTACAAGGCGGATTACATCGAATGGCACAGGGAGTATCAAAAGAAGGTTAAAATGGGAATAGTATAATGGAGGGGCATAGAAGCCCCTTTTTTGATGTGTAAAGACTCATTAACTTAGTGTACTATTCACTTCTAGATATTCAAAGGCAGCATGAAACAACCATCATACAATCAAAAGTATCATAAGGTAGTAGATGTAAAAACGACACCAGGTAGAGTATACGGTAAAGTGGTAAATAGGCTATTGCGTTTCGATTTACCATTCGTTGTGATGGTGAAGGATAGCGTGAATGACCATGATTTACAGGAATGGGATAAGCAATTTAAGCAAGGCAACGACATAACTGTTAAGTCTGCATATACACCAACATCAGTTCATGTGCAGGAATCACCAGTGTACATTCCTACTGAATTTATTGAACCTTATAGTGTGGTAACGTCAATAGGAATTGTTAAAATAGGTTTTCTACGAAGAAATAATCCTGAATTGCCCTTAAAACTTCATCATGAGTTTTACGGTAGTGTCAGTAAAGCATTAAGTTTTACCACTGTGTATGTTGAGTTTGATGACATATACACTTCTCTTCCTCTAAACAGTGATGATGATAATGAAGGTAATAATACAGATATATTAGTTGATGGTGCTATGGAAGCATTGAATAAATTTTTAGTAATATATAAGATAATAAACGAAAAGCATTACATACCTCAGCTAACTACATACGGTATTGGTAAATATCAATTTCTAGACGTTGATGAAAACGATAATTCTTTGATTACTCAAGTACTAAAGCATTATGGTACGCCAGTATCATTTGAAGACACACATGATTACCAGACTGAACTATTCTTAAGAAATGGATTATTGGATAATCATGAGTTTGCAACATATATAAGGATATATCAAGACGTATGGTATAAAATAACTACTCATGATTGGCGTATGGCTGTAGCTGATTCTTTGATTCTATTTGAGTCGTGGATACGGCCCTATCTTCATAAGATATATACAGAAAAAGGATTGTCAAAAAATGCTATAAAGAATAAATTTAAGGTTAATGGAAACCCTATGTTTATAACTGATATAGCTGCTATTCTAGTAGAAGATGCTACTGGGTATGCCTTTCAAGATTCAAGAGAATACGCTGATTTATTGAATAAAGCAATCAAGGTGCGCAATAAAGTTATCCATCTTGAAAAGTATGATGTTCAGCAAATAGAAGCGAGAGGGTGCTTTTACAGTGTTTGTAATGCGATTAGCGCAATTGCAGTTAACGGAGGAAATATTTTACGTGGGAAGCCCGATGTTACATATCTACCCACATTTGATTATGACTCAGAATTATTTTATTCTAAGGATTCGGGTAAAGCCAATTAATATAAAATTATAAATCAAAGGTCTTTCATGTTGTTAGGCTGTTTCTAATATGTTTTTTGATAGTATCTGCCTGTACTTATTGTCAGCTTATTGAAATCATCAAAGTGGTATACATCATATGAATCTGTTTTGCTGTTATAGTAGAATAGATAGTTCTTAGTTTTTCCTATAAAACGGTAGTCATCATTACTTTTTATGGTTTCATCTTCAGTGACATAAGTGGCTTCTTTGGGATAAGATGCATATTCAGTATATATAGCTTCTAAAATAGCTACTGTACCTATGAATATGACTGCTAAAGCTATAGCATCAATCAGCATTCTATTTTTTTGTGGTAATACTTCTTTCTTTCTTCTTAAATGTCCTAAACGTAATTCGTACGCTAATTTTGGGTAATGGGCCAATAACAACATGTATATTCCGAATAGAAGAGATATTTTTGCTAGCATTATGGGGGCTTTGAAATGTTTTATAATAAAATATAGTGCAAAAAACATTAAGGGATATATGAAACATGTGACAATAGCTTCTTTATTTAGGTAGTATTTTTTCAATCTTTTCTTATAACCTATTGCGTTAAGCTTCAATTGTAATCTTTTCAAAATTTCACTATTGCGGTTCGTTCTACTTTCTAATTGAAATATTATTAGCATGATACTGATGAACAATGCCCCCAGAAAAAAAGCTGGTGCTGATAGTGTTAATGCTTCTGTAAATTCAATGTAGCTAGATATATCTATACCAAAGTAATAATAGTACATTATCAACCTTAGGAGTGCAATAGGTAATAAGGCAGCAGAGATTAAGGGTAGGTTATTCTTTATCTGTTCCATTTAGATTATTGATTTCATTTAAAGCAACGAAAATAAAAATTCAGTATCACAAGTATAGCATATCTTTATTTTATGATATACGTTTGTAACATAGTCCTGTCACTATTCGGGATAACTATAATATTATGGACGTAGAAAAACTATGTGAACAGTATAATTACCTTATACTGACGGTAATCTTCTCGGATGAAGAGTACAAACGTTTAAAACATTTGCACCACATCGTAACTGAGTATGCAGCATCTTGGAAAAGCAAGGCCAATACGGACTTACAGCCCTTCACCTTTGGTGCTATATACAACTTAGAGACACTGGGAATAGCATTTGAACACTATGATACATTAACAGGTGATAGACAAATAAATCTTGAGGGATTAGCTGTAGCCCTATTGCTGAACCCAGGGTTTATCTTCTCACGTGGTAACTATGAATTCATGAGACATGGAGACACACTGAAGCTAAAAGAGAGGCTGAAGAAACTCTATGATGCAGCGAGTAGAGAAGTCTAGCTATTCTGTTTTGGTAAGTCTGATTGTTAATCTGTAGAAAATGCCTTTTCGGATGATACTGGGTAGCTGATAGTAACCTTTGTTCTCAAGATGCTTCTTCACTGTTTCAATCCTCTCTATATCGAGTACCTGATATCCTTTGCTTCCTAGCATACTTGAATCTTGCTGCACTCTAGTAAAGACATCTTCAAGGGTACTGTAAGTCTCTTCTACACCATCATGAAAGGTGTAATTAAAAGCATCAGGTATATCACTTAGATAGTGATACTCATTATTACTGTACTGGTACGTAGGCATGATGGAGTAACTGAAGTGTAGGTATATGGAAAAGCCCCTTGATAGGGGCTTTTCTTTTATAATGGTTTGCGTAGGTAATCCCACTCTGAATGTGAAGGTTGAGTTAGTTGCATACCCTTCACGTTCTTTTCTAAGAGTTCTGCATTAGTAGTGAGTTCTAAGATTATGTTACCGTCTATACCTAGAATCACATGTATCTTCTTAGCTAAATCAATATTCAATTCTCTCTTTCCTCTCATGAACTCACTTAGGCGTGTTTCTGTGATTTCAAGTGCCTTTGCTAAAGCACGTTGATTCATCCTACGCTTATACATTTCTACTTCTAATATGCCTTGTAATGTTCGGGGCGGTTCTGGTGTATGCCCTTGTGACTCTTCATATTTTACTACTGCATCTCCAATTTCATTTATTCTATCTTCATTCTTTCCATTTTCATTATCCTTTTCTAAAGCTATCATCTGGGCAATAGCTTGTCGATGTTCAGTGTCATTCGTGATGTTGTAGGAAAGTGCGGCTTCCATGATGTTGAGAGTTAAGATGTGAACTGACTGAATGTTATGCTATTACATCTCTAAAATCTGCTTTCTAGAGAGTTTGTCATATTCCTTATGAGTGAGTATAGCCCGTAGGTATACACGTCTGCTAGGGAGGAAAATCAAGGCTATTATCCGATACTTATTACCCCCAACGTTGAACACATAATGATTGTCGCCAATCAAGTCTACAGTATTGAAGGTATCCTTCATATCCTGAAACGTTGACCAATCAGCAGCATCTACGATAGCGTACCATGTACGTAAAACTTCTGCTGATTCAGGGTATCGGGCAATGAAGGCATTGATGATGCTTCTGCTAATGGTACGCATAGATGCAGGGTGAAAGGAAACAGAGAGTTGATACAATAAAGATAGCTAATAACTTACATAAATCGAAATTATACTTACATAATTTGTAAGTATCGGTTTCTGTCAGGTTGGCAGCTATGGTAGTTACAGTGGTTGCTTTGATTTCACTCTTGTTTGTACTCTTCCATGAGTGGCCGTATAACCAATATTATGTTAATCAACTTTTCCAAGATTTGCCACTAGGGTAGGGGACATGACAAACTGACTTCAAAGCACTCTATCTGACTTTTGCAAGTAGCACCCAAAAGAAAAAGCCCCTGGGTAGGGGCCTATCTTAATCATGGTACACTGCCTTACTATCTGGTGTGCTTGGTGTAGAGAGGTAGCGTAGTAGCTGGTGTATCTTCTCTGTTAGCTGTTGGATACTATCTGTGTTGCTTCTCAATTGCTTCAGGATATCATCTGTAGTAGGCGCTTCACCCACTTTAGGCGTTGCTTTGATTGCTGCTAGGATTTGTTCACCTGTAGTAGAGGTGTAGTTAATAGTAGTGCCGTGTGTAGGTAGGTTTTTCATATTTTGTTTCTATATTCTTAAATACTCTCTATTGGGCCTTTAGACATAATTACTATCTGGGTTTCTCTCAACTTCTGCACTATAGACGCATTACTTTAGAAGTCACTCTATTATGTCCCCCTATAGTGGCTGTATGGGGTTCCTTTAACTAAGTATTTAGTTATATCGTCGGTATTGAATTAGGGTATAGTGTAATAAGATGTTATAAGTAATTGTATATCAGTATAGTTAAGAGGCTAAAAGTAGTTCTTCATAGCAGTATTCATCAGATAGTAAATAAATCGAAAGGATATCATCAAAATCATTGTAGTTGATAGATAGTAACCCCATTTCAATAGGGGCTATAGATGCTTCAAATTTCTCTTCTGCGAGTACTTCAGCTTTTATTGAGGGTGCAACACCGATAGCATCCGTAAAGGCTTCTAACATCAGATTCTTCACAGTCTCAACATCACTTTCAAGTACTATTACACTATCATGGATGGTATTATGGTAGATACCTTGTTTCTGAAGTTTCTTAGAGATGGTTTTAAGGATAATGCTAGCTTCCTTTCTCTGCATGAGGATTGCTAGATACTTATAGTTTACTGCTTTGTTTTCATGAATAACCCGGTACACATTGGGGAAATCTTGCATGAAGAGTTTGCCAGCTTTGCTATTCTCACTATGTTGATTTTTGCAGAAGAATAGATTAGCGAAGAACTTTATTTTGAATGTTCTTCTTTGTGTTTCCTCTACCTGTAATCGATTCATTATCTCTTCGTAGATAGTCCCAACAGCACACAGGTTGATATATTCCTGTACATCTTCTGGTAATACCGTAGAAGCCTTGTAATAGTCTTTTAGGATAGCTGCAAAAATGAAGGGCTGACTATTACGGATATCCAAGTTCACTAACTTCTCAGTTGAACTATGGTGATAGAGGAATTGACGTAGGTCCGTAGATAGGCTGGTTAGATTCGTATAGATTCTACTTTCTGTGTCTGGTTGTTCTAGAAAGAATTGCTTGTTTTTAATCTTGCTGATTGACATTACATCTGTATCATACTGATTGTATGCAGATTCTATGAGGATATCAAACGCTGTAAGTCCTTTATTATCATTGCGTTGTAGCTTGCTTTTTAACAAGTGTACCAGAGTAAGAGAGTAGGTAGGATGGGAAAGAAGAGAGATATCTTTACATACCTTACTGTACATCTTATCCTCTACAGTAGTAGTAGATAATACATCTATGTTATCATACAGAAACGATATAGTAGTATCTAGCTTAGTATCTACATAAGTAATAGCTTTATCAACATCTATACATAACTTCTTTAGATTAGAGTATGTAGTATTTCTAGTGTACTTCTTTACATATTCTTTGTGTTGGGCATCTAGCTTTTTACCCATCACTTCTACCTTGAAAATATCACGTAGAATAGACTTTGAAACGTAGCTGGGGTGAATCCTATACCCGAAACTTTTAGTGCCTCTGATGAAGTGATTATCACACTGTATAATATTCCATTGAAGTAGGTTAGCCCGTACTTCATCTGCATATCTCTTACCTAAGAAGTCTCTCAATTTCTCCCAATTCAGGCATACGTAATCATCATTTTTGATGCTACGATTGAAAACACGTGTTTCTACAATCTTTGAGATGAAGTAGGCGTATTTGTCTTGATGGTCGTTTATGTAACGCTGTAGCTTGTTTTCTGCCTTATCAGCAGCAAGGTTAGGGAAGGTGATGTTATCCCGTAGTAGTTTATTGATATCTATCTTCGAAGGGATAGAGAATTGATGTTGAATCATTGTTTGTTCGTTATCTTCTAATTTTAGTTATATTCAGATACCACTCTGACTGTTCGTAGGGGTGGTATGAAAGGGTAAGCACGAACAACACTTACCCTTTCCCCTGCCTGTTTCACCCAATGGGGAAAGCTTATCAGGCTGCTTACTTATCTAAATAGTCGGGTAGTGTATGAAATCCACTTTTACCCGAAAATATTTTATATCTAAGTGAACAAACATACCCTCACTTCATGCTTCAGCGAAAGGGTAGAACATGAAAAAACCCCAACTTTTGATTGGGGTGTGTAATAATTATTTATGTTTTTACCGTTCTAAAGTGTTGACTATATGTATGTTATAATCAATATTTTTGCAAGTGTACCAGAGTAAGAGAAGAGAACATACCAGAACATATAGAGATACTAGTACTACCTATACAGTAGTAAGTATAGAGTAGATAATATAGTAGTGTAGAGTGTATATAGAGATAATAAGTAAAGAATAACAATCGTTGAACTTAGTATAAGCGTTTTAAGCGAAATGATAAAACCGACTAAAAGTTATCATCAAGTGTGTGGAATAGCTGCATGGGGTTAGTTTGTGTTTGCTTCACCTTGCTTGCATATAGCATCAATGTATTAACTTCCAAGTGTCCCGTACAACCTGAAATTTCTGGGATAGTCCAACCTGACTGAAAAGCGAAGTTGATAAAGGTTCTACGGCCTGTATGTGCCCCTATTTCTTTAAAGTACTTATTCTTATCAGTATGCTTAGTTTGTCCTATGTAGTAATGCCTGTTTACTACATGTTGGAAGGATGGTATATCTTCACAGAATTCACGTAGTAAGTCCCTGAAATAATAGTCTTCAATTTTCTTAAACTTATAATCATTCCTCACTAAGATAGACTTAACCAAAGGGGTTAAAGGTATCTGTATTTCAACATCATATTTAGTCGTTTTGCTGGGCCTCAGCACTATCTTTTCAGTCTTCTTACCCTCTGCACCATTTGTGGTTTGGATAGTGTCTCTGAAGTCTTCAAAACAATCAATGAATCTCAGTGATGTGCCACACATGAACATCATAATATCTTTAATACGTTGCCAATTTTTCTGCACAACTCTACCTGGGATTTTGTCATAAATTTTAGCTTCTTTCTTATGATTCCAAAAGTCTACTAATTGTTGGGGACTGAAGTACAGAACCTCATTCTGATAAAGAGGTAATTTGAACTTGTATTGTTTATAAGATTGGGATAAACCTAGTTCAATTCCATAATAGTTAAGAATACCTTTCGTCTTACTAGTATAGTTTTCTATGGTGCTATTAGAGTGTTGTAGCTTAATCATGTAATCTTCAATTTCATACATTACACGTCTATCTACATCAGTAATTTTTAGCTTCTTATTGTACCCATTCAATATCTTGATGATAGCGTAATAACTGTTCCTAGTATTGTTCTTATGGTTGTTTTTCTTTTCCTCTAAGTACTTTTCAATGTAGGATACCAACAGTTGTGATTTATCACTTCTGGTGATGTTACCAGTTAGTTCAGCTAGCCTACGTTCGTGAAGTGCTATAGCCTCTTTTCTTTCGCTTATCTCTTTTTCAAGTTTGCTGATAGCTTTAGTGCCTTGATTGATTCTTTGGTTCTTAGCGTACTCATCTGGTTTGGCTAGTAATTCAGCCATTCTACGGTCACTGGTGATACGTTCGTACTCTTCTCTGATACTGGTGCTGGTTATCTCATCACCACGCTTCAGGATGATATCATGGGCTTTCTGAAGGTCACTCCCAATCTTAGCTACCAACTCATTCAGGGCAATTGCCTTTTCACCTACTATCTTTCCCTTCTGTAATTCCTCTACCTTGATGCTTTCCGATGTGCTTACCACTACTTCTACCTTGCCATGTCGGAACATTACCCGTAGTGGGTTATCTTCTTTCTTTTTATTCCGAATTTTCAGCACAGGTGTTATGGTAGCCATGATTTTAGCAGTTGTAGTAGGTAATGCTAAAATACTAAAGCTTCAGGAAACATGGTCCGGATTTTTTACAAACATGGTCCGGATTCTAAAAAATAAAGTGCCTCAATTCAATCAGAAAGGGGATTTTAGGAAATTACCCGTTTTGGTTGTGGGAAAGAGCGGAGCCGTTGGTTCCGCTTTTTTTATGTCTAATCGGGTGGTTTCCCGAAATGAGATTCTGCCTGGGGTAGAAACGTAAAGGCCCCGCCGCTCTTGTAGATGATACAGGAGCGGCGGGGCCTTTACGTGCAGATGCGGCTGGCTAGCGGGGTAGGGAAAGAAGGCGTTTAATGCACAATGCGCAACTCATATTCTGGCGCATCAGCCGGCGAAGAAGGAATACGGAATGCCCCGGCACGGCTGGGACCATACCCAAGATTAACTTTGATAAACTCGTCGCGCACGGGGAGCAAGTCGATTATCTGGCGGCGCAAAGCTTCTATGTCCGCGCGCATAGTATCCAGTTGCTGCGTTACCTCGTCGGTGGCCTGATCGAAGCTGCCAGTGGCGGGGCGCTGGGCGAAAAGGTCGTCGGTTTTGGAGGAGGCAGCGTGGTCAACGGGCAGATTGGTTGCCTGCGTAGCAGCCCGTCGATAGTCCTGCTCGGCTTCGAGGTAGGCGTTTAGCTTTTCTTCGAGGGGTAGCAGATCGGGATTCAGATAGTCGAGGTTGCTGGCCATGGCCGAAGGAATGTAAGGTAGGAGTGAATGTACGTAGGGCAAACGCAACGCGCCCGCCGAAGGATACAGCAACCCATAAAAGAGCTGTTTACTCGCGCAATGCGGCGTAACTTGCAGCCTAAACCAGGGTAGTTCCTCTGTCTTTCGCTTGCTCGTATGCCTTCTTCTCCTTCTGTCGCCCACGACCCCATGGGGCACGCCCTGCTCGACTTTCACCACGGCCACGCATCGGCCACGCTCACGGTGCACAGCAATGTGGCCGAGGATGAGCCCCTGCCGGCCAGTTACTTGTTTCGTACCCTGTGGGAAATGCCTGAGCTGGAGCGCACTGCTTTAGAGGCCTGCCAGGGTAGGGTGCTGGACGTGGGCGCCGGTGCCGGTGCCCATGCGCTGGAACTGCAACAGCGCGGCTACACGGTGAAGGCCCTGGATGTTTCGCCTGGTGCGGTGCAGGTAATGCAGCAGCGTGGCGTGCAGCAGGTAGCCTGTCATGACCTGTTCGACCCCATTCTCCACAACGACCAGCCTTACGATACCATTCTGATGCTGATGAACGGCCTGGGCCTAGTAGGTACCCTTGATGGCCTCGAAAAATTTCTGGTGCACGCCCGCGGCCTGCTAGCGCCGGGCGGGCAGATACTAGCCACCTCCGCCGACATAGCCTACCTCTACGAGGACGAAGAAGGCGCTCTGGTCCTCAACCTCAATGGCCCCTACTACGGCGAGGTAGAATACCGCATGAGCTACAAAGAGGAAACCGGCGCACCCTTCCACTGGCTGTTCGCCGATGCCAGCATCCTACAAGACTACGCCGAAGCTGCCGGCTACACCGTCGAATTCCTGGACCACGATGAGCAAGACCAGTACCTCGTGCGCCTCACGCTATTGTAAGTGGTGAGATAGTGAAATGGTGAGATGGTGAGTAAAAATACGGCTGTCATCCTGAGCAGCGCGAAGGACCTTCTCACGGCAGAACGATAAGCGTACCAACGACTCCTTTTTCGGGCATAAGGTCCTTCGCAAGCAGACGCCGGATGAAGGATGACAGCCGTTTTTTACTCACCATCTCACCGCGCAAAGGAAATCTTGCCCATACTCACGGCTGGGTTACCAGGCTGGCCGCCCTGGAAGGTTTCGGGTGTGCCGGCTAGGGCTTCGTTGGCAAGCACGGCGAAGAGTACGGCCTCTTTGGCATCGGGTAAAACACCCAATTCGTCGGTGGTAGTGAAGCGGCAGTGAGGGAGGCGCTGGCTTAGGGCGGCCATCAGCACAGGGTTGTGCATGCCGCCGCCACTTGCGTATACCGTGAGGTGCGGAATGGGGAAGCAACGCTCCAGCGCCCGCACGATACCCTCGGCACTGAACTGCGTGAGAGTGGCCAGCAAATCGTACGGCGGCAGGGTAGGGCAGCCGCTACGCTGCTGCGCCCGCCGCACATATTCCTTATTAAATAGCTCCGGACCGGTAGTTTTAGGAAAATCAGCCTGAAAGAAAGGATGGTCGAGGAGGGCAGTGAGCAAGGCCTGGTGCACTTGGCCCTGGGTAGCCAGCGCGCCGTCGGCGTCGTAGCTGAGGGGTGGGAAGTAGTGCTGCGTGAAGGCATCGAGCAGGGTGTTGCCGGGACCAACATCGGTGGAGAAGATGCCGGCCAGCTCTCGGGAGCCGGGTAGGTAGGTGAAGTTGGCAATGCCGCCCATATTCAGTAGAATGCGGTCTTCGTTTTCTTTCGAGAATAGAAGGTAGTCGCCATACACAGCCAGTGGAGCACCTTCGCCGCCCGCTGCCAAATGTTTCTGCCGGAAGTCGCTGAGGGTGAGAATGCCCGTGCGTACGGCCACATGGTCGCCGTCGCCGAGCTGGAGGGTAGCGTTCGGGAAATTGGGGCGGCCGTGCTGGTGGCTGGGCGCGTGGTACACGGTCTGGCCGTGGCTGGCAATGCAATCAACTTCGTGGGGTGCTACCTGCCACTGGCGCAGGCAGTCCAAGACCATATCGGCGTGCAAGTGGCCAATCCAGGGATTGAGTAGGCAGAGTTGCTCGAAGCTGATATCGGCTTTGGCAAACACCTGCCGGATTTCGTTTTTCACCTCCTCGGGGTAGGGTACTGTGTGGAAGCGCTCTACCTGCACCCGCGTATGCAAGCCGCTTCCCTCGCACCGGCACAAGGCCACGTCCAGCCCATCGAGCGAAGTACCCGACATTAGGCCAATGATACGGCGCGCGGGCTGTTGCGCTATGCGGACGAGGTGGAGCAGGTTGGGATTCATAAAAAAGGAGGAAACTGGTATCAGGAAAGTGCTACAAGAAAAGACAAAACCGCTTACATTGAGCTACTAACTGGTAATGTGCGCAACAAACACTGTGGGCACATGCGGCCGGTTTATGCTTCTTTTCACCCTAACTTTTTGTAGTGCATGAGTAAACTCTACGCATCCTTTTCTGAGCATCTGGGTAGGCCGCCCCGTGGGGCTGCCGGTTGGTAGCTGCTGGCGTTCGGCAACTACGACCTGCGGGCCGCTGTGGCGCCGGACACCTATCAGCTGGTTGTCAGCTCGGAAGGCTACGCCAATAGCACGCAAACCATCACGCTGGGCAACAACCCCACTATGACGGCCAACGTGCAGCTGCGGCAGGACCTGATTGGCTTGAAAGAGGTAGTGGTAACGGGTAACTCGGTGGCTACCAGCAAGCAGCAGCTCGGCAACGCCATCAGTACGGTAGGCAGCCGCGAGTTGACCGCCGGTGCCCCTACCCAAATAGACCAGGCCTTGCAGGGGAAGATATCGGGCGCACAGATTTCGCAGAACTCGGGCAATCCGGCCGGGGGCATTTCGGTGCGTCTGCGCGGCACTAGTACCATCGTGGGTTCGTCGGAACCGCTGTATTTGGTGGATACCGTTATCATCAACAACGACTCGCCCGAGTTACTGGATCTAGGCGGCTACGCCCAAAACCGCCTGGCCGATATCAACCCCAACGACATTGAGCGCATCGAGGTCATTAAGGGTGCGGCGGCAGCGGCCATTTATAGCTCGCGGGCGGCCAACGGGGTGGTGCAGATCTTCACGAAGCGCGGCAAGGAAGGCAAGCCTTCTGTCACGGTTTCCAGCGAGTTTATCGTGTCGAAGCTGCGCAATAAGCTGGACTACAATCAGTACCCACTCCGATTTGCCAATACCACCGCTACCGACCTGACGCAGGTACCCGCAGAGCGCTATGACTACTAGGATAAGATTTTCCGGACGGCCGTGGGCACGGAAAATTACGCCTCGGTATCCGGCGGCAGTCAGAACACAAAGTATACGCTGTCGGGCTCCTATTTTAAAAACAGGGCATCATCGACGCTACCGATTTCAACCGTAATACCGGCCGCCTGCGCTTGCAGCAGACTCTTACCAACTGGGCCAGTGTGTCGGGTGGGGCCAGCTACACCCTTAGTACCAGCAACGAGGTGCCCAATGGTGGCATCAACGAGGCCTACGGAGCCCTCACAGGCTTTATCTTCAGCAACAACTTCATCAACCCACGGCCCAACGAGGCCACGGGCGTCTACCCTAGCACTACGCCTACCAGTATCGTGACGCGCACCAACCCGCTGCAGGCCATCAACCGCTTCAAATTCCAGCAGCGCACCTCGCGCCTGATTGGCGACGTTCAGCTGAATTTGACGCCGTTTGAGGGCTTCACGATAGACAACGTGTTCGGTTTTGATACCTACACCCAGATTGGCACGGCCTTTATTCCGCCCGGCAACACCACGCCTACCTACGCGGCCGGCTATGCCTGCCGTGGGGACCAAACGGTGCTGCAGTACAACAACGACCTGACGCTGGGCTACCGCCGTACCTTCCTGACTGGCTGGAATCGACTACCTCGCTGGGCGGCACCTAGCAGTTTGACCGCACGCTGCTCACCAACATTGCCTCGCAACAGCTGGTAACGGGGGTAGAAACTTCAACGGCACCTACTTGGCCAATGACTACCGGGCCGAGCGCCGCATAGAAGGCTATTTCTTGCAGCAAACCTTTGGCCTGGGGCAGCGTGTGTACCTCACCGGCGCCATCCGCTTCGATGCCGCCTCGCCTTTTTACGACAATATCAACCAGGACCGCAACTGGCAGCGCTACCTCAAAGCCAGCGGCTCCTACCAGCTGTCGGAGGAAAAATTCTGGAAGGATGGTCGCCTGGTACGCCACCCGCGACGCCGTACTGGCTCATGCTAACCTATTTAAAGCCATTGCGCTGGGTACGCTGGCCCAATACTTCGAACAGGCCCCCGTCAACTCCGACCGTTCGGGGCAGGCCACGTTTGTGCCGCGCGCACAGCTGCTGGCCGAGGCCATCCGCTTGCTCAATGAAGCCCAGCAGCTGATTACCACTACCGCGCCCTCGGCCGAGTTTACGACCAAGGTAACGGCCAGTACGCTGGACCTAGCCAACACCATCAATGCCCATCGGGCGCGCTACAACCTAGCCGCCGGCAATTACGCTGAGGCCGCCGCCGCTGCCGCTGTGGTGAATCTGAGTAGCCGCTCAACTTTCCAATACAATCCGCAGAACCCAAACCCCATTTATCAGAGCATTGTGCTGGGACGCAACTTCCGGCCGCGCAACCTCTTTGGAGTGCCCGCCGCACTGGTAAACCGCCGCGATGCGCGCCTGTGCTTCTACCTTACCAACCCAACCGATGTAGTATCGGACCCGGTGCTGGGCCGCGACACGCTGCGTTCCGTGGCAGGTTCCTTCACCACGCAAAGCACCGCCATTCCAGTGTATCTTCCCGATGAGATGCGCCTGATTCAGGCCGAAGCCATTGTGCGCCAGAACGGCGACTTGGCGCAGGCCGTTACGCTCATCAACGCCGTGCGTACCCAGGCCTCCAGCGCCGATGCCTTTGGGGTAGGGGCTAGCCTACCGGCTTACGCCGGCGCCGTTACGGCCGATGCGCTGCTCGCGGAAATCTATCGGCAGCGGGCCGCCGAGCTGTTCATGACCGGCCTGCGCCTGCCCGATAGCCGCCGCCTGAGCCGTCCAATCCCGCTGGCTTTGTTGGTAGAGCGTACGCGCAATTTCTACCCCTACCCGCAGCAGGAGCGTCTCACCAACCCCAACGTGCCCACCGACCCTGCTATTTGATAAAGGGTAGGGGACAGATGCACATTGCAGAAAACAGCCCCGTTGAAAATTCAATGGGGCTGTTTTTTTGAACAACCAGGGTGCTTACGCGTTTTATCCCGCAACATTTCCTGTATCCATCACGCTCTTATGCCCGCCTACGAAAAAACCTACACTGCCCTCTGGGCCGACATGGACCCCAACGGCCACATGCGCCACTCCGCCTACACTGATTACGCCGCCCATACCCGCCTGGAATATTTGTCCGAGGCCGGTTTTACGATGAAGTATTTCACCGAGCACCAGCTAGGACCGATTCTGTTTCGGGAAGACACGCGTTTTCTGCGCGAAGTACGCCTGGGTGAGTCCATTACCGTATCGTCGGAAGTGGCTGGCCTGAACGCCGATGGTTCGCGCTGGCGCATCATTCATACTATTCGCAAACCCGATGGCGTGGTAGCGGCCACCGTCACCGTAGATGGTGCTTGGTTGGATTTGCAGCGTCGTAAGCTCACCGTGCCGCCAGCCGAGCTAGCCGCTGCTATGACTGCCGCTGCCCGCCACGAGAGCTATCAGGATATTGTGAAAGAAGCGAAATAGGGAGAAAAGAACATAAAAATTCAGCTGTCATCCTGAACGCAGTGAAGGACCTTGTCACACCAGAACGAGTCGTTATTATGACCGTCGTTCACACGTGAAAAGGTCCTTCGCTCCACTCAGGATGACAAGCGTCTGCCATTCACAACTTCACCATTTTCTCAATCCGCTCTATCTGCTTTTGATGATGCAGCACGTGGTCGACCATAAAATCCAGCGTTTGAGCGATGGTGAGCATGCCTGAGCGCGGGTGTTTGAAGATGGCACGCCGCATCAGCTGCTCTGGATATTCGTTCAGAATTTGCTCCAGTCGTCGCCGCACGCTGGCCCATTGCTGGCGTAGCTCGGGTAGGGGTGGGGCCGTGATGGGCGTTTTAGCCGTGAGGTAGGCAGGCGTTTGGAAGCGCAGAAACGGTGCTCGTAGCAACACGCGCAGCAACCGGCTGCGCAAGAAATGCCCAAGTCCGGCGTGTTGCAACCCTTCGGCCTCCTGGATTTTCTTCTCCAAGTACTGATTAATACCCGTCTCCGACACCAGCAAATGCTGTACTACCTGCGCTGCAGACCACTTCCCCGATCCTGGCGATTGGTAAGCCCGCTCGCCCAGCGCCTCCGCCGACTGAAGTAGGCGTTCTGTAGCACGTTCCAACTGCTCCAGACGGGTGCTCAGGCGGTAGTTCATAGGTGAAGAGAAAAGAGGGTAGGATAAGAGAAAGCTATTTTTTGCTACGCAAAAGGACCTTATCTCAGTCGAACATAGTGTTCCAGCTGGATAAGGTCCTTCCTGCGTCAGGATGACACGCTTATGAAATGCAATTCTATTTCTCCGCGTACATCACGGATTTGATGGCCTTGATAGCCCGCGACACGTTCGGCAGCGAAGCCTCAATGAGGGTAGGGGCGTAGGGTAGGGGAACGTCGGCGCAGGTGATGCGCTCCACGGGAGCATCGAGATGGTCGAAGGCGCGGCGCTGAATCATGAAGGCGATGTCGGCGCTGATGCTGGCCAGGGGCCAGGCTTCTTCCACAATCACGAGGCGGTGCGTTTTCTTCACCGATTCGATGATGGTATCGTAATCAATAGGACGAACCGAACGCAGGTCGATTACCTCCACATCTACGCCATCTTTGGCCAACTCTTCGGCAGCGCCGAAAGCTACCTTCATCATTTTGCCAAAGCTCACCAGCGTCACGTCCTTGCCTTCGCGCTTCACGGCAGCCTTGCCGATAGGCAGCAGGTACTCTTCTTCAGGTACTTCGCCTTTGTCGCCGTACATCTGCTCCGACTCCATGAAAATCACGGGGTTGGGGTCGCGGATAGCCGATTTCAGCAGGCCTTTGGCGTCATAGGGGTCCGAAGGAACTACCACTTTCAGACCGGGCGTGTTGGCAAACCAGTTCTCAAAGTTCTGGGAGTGCTGCGACGACAGCATGCCCGCGCTACCCGTAGGCCCACGGAACACGATGGGGCAGGAATACTGCCCACCCGACATGGAGTAAATTTTAGCAGCCGAGTTAATCACTTGGTCGATGGCCACCAGCGAGAAGTTGAAGGTCATGAACTCGATGATGGGCAGCAGGCCGTTGGCCGCCGCGCCTACCCCGATACCGGCAAAGCCCAGCTCGGCAATCGGCGTATCAATCACGCGCTCCGGGCCGAACTCGTCGAGCATACCCTGGCTCACTTTGTAGGCGCCGTTGTATTCGGCAACTTCTTCGCCCATCAGAAACACGCGCTCATCGCGCCGCATTTCCTCCGTCATGGCTTCGCGCAGGGCTTCCCGGAATTGAATAGTCCGCATAGACAGTAAATGACAACAATCAGAAAACAGAAAAACCGGCAATATCCGGCCCGTAAAGCTACGACGAGTAGCCGGGTTGGGCAAATCAGATTCGTGCCTACTCGTTTGTCGGCCTGAGTGCATCGAAGGACCTTGAGGGTATACCCATGTTGCGCTTGTGTTACAGGGGTAGGGTGGTAGGCTCAAAGAGTCTCGATAAATAGCTGAGCATTATCAGCATTAAGTTTAATGGCCCATTCACTGTGAAAGCCAATAAGTAAGTCGTAAGTGGAGGGAGCGTTTTGATCAGGGTAAAAGCTGTCAAAATTGTCTTTCTCATCTGGTGGAGACCAGCCAATTTCAGATAAACATTCATCCTCCGATAATGGGTAGGCCGCCTCACGTTCCCTTACTCGCAAGAAGTTGACGTTTGTAAAGACAATCTTGAGAGAGGCAATCTGAACTTGTTTTGCCCATTCTCCTGTCGATTTTGTCCAGAATAGAACTAGGCTTGCAGCCTGAGGTTTATATGCTAATTGGTTGGATAAGAAATCATTATGCAAATCTGCATAGCCTCCATTAGGCCATTCTAGCTCAGTAAAGCTTTTAATCGTAAAGTTTGATAGTTTCATAGAGTAAGCATCTGTTTTTACGGTGTATGTCTACCCTCCGCAGAGTCAGCATTGGCCTTGATTGCTGCTTGCTGCAATACCTACGCTCAGCGTTGAGGCGAAAGCAGGAGGCCGCCCTGTATTAAGGAGGAAAAAGCAGTGGCTGCTTCCAACTCACTACACTGTCCGCTTAGCATCAGCACCGAAAGGGCCTCGCCGGCACCAACTAGCCCCACGCAGCACCGATGTAATGCAACTGGGGCTAAGGAGCTATGAGGAGCCAGAGTGGTGCTAAACAACTGGACGTAACCGGCTAGCAGTTCCTGCTGCACTGCCCCCATTTCTTCGCTGCCTGCCAAAGCTGCCCTTACTGCGTGCCATTCACCCCCTGTGTCGACAGAGCAGTGGATGTAGGCGGTGGCGAGCACATCTGCTGTATCCCGCAGATTTTGCTGAACATATATCAACGCTTCTTGCAATACGTGTAACTGCTGCTCATCTAGTAATTTATAGAGCGCGGTCAACAGCCCCACACGAGTAGCAAAGTGTTCGTATGTAATAGGCTTCGACACGCCGGCCCGAGTTGCTAAATAGCCTAATGTTAAACGGTCAGCGCCTTCCTCCCGAATGATAACAAGCGCGGTAGCAAGCAATTGGTGTCGCCGCTCCTCCTTTGCCAGCCTGCTGGTGGTGCGCTTAGGGGCTTCAGTATCCGAAGAGTGAGTCATAGGTATAATCTCTGCTTACGAAGAGGCTTAATAACCTACTATTAGTAAGTTACTTTTGGTAACTTACTAATAGTAGGTATATTTGTCAAAAGTACTCAATACCTATTTGCATTTTCTATGGTACAAAATCCCATTCTTTTAGTCGGTGGTTCTGGCACCGTTGGCCGCTGGGTAGCCCAGTTGCTTTATGATGCCCATCCAGAAGTGCCTCTGCTATTGGGCGGCCGTGACCTGGCTAAAGCACAGGAAGCTGGAGCCACGCTACCCAGCGCCGAAGGCATTGCACTGGCTCTTGCCGCCGAAGACCTAGGCGTAGGGCAACGCCAAGTGAGTGCCGTAGTGGTTTTATTCACGGACCACCGCCTTGCCGCGCTTCGCTTTGCCCAAGCTCGCGGCATCCCACACGTGAGCATTTCGGCAGGCATCTTCGAGATGGGTCCCGAGGTAGCCACCTACATGCACCAACCGCAGGCGTCCCCCGTTGTTCTAGGTACGGAATGGCTGGTCGGTGCTACTACCGTGCCCACGCTGCAATTTACCCAAGCGTTTGGTCAGGTTCACGCCATTACGATTGGTGCGCTGCTCGATGAGCAAGACGTGACGGGGCCAGCCGGCTACGAAGACTTTGAGCGCCAAACCAAGACTATGCCTGCGGCACTTGTTCGGCGTGATGGGGCTTTTGCCTGGCAAGTAGGTGACGAGGCCAAAAGCTCCTTTCGCGCCGTGGATGGTACCGATCAACAAGCGGACTCGTTCTCCTTTTATGACGTGCTCGGCCTGGCTACGGCGACTGGCGCGCCGAACGTACAGTTTAAGCTAGCGTTTGGTGTGAGTTCCTCCCGCCGCCAGGGAGAGCCCATGTCGACAGAAATCCTCATTGACCTCGCCGGGGAAGACCACGCAGGGCAACCGCTGCGCACCCGGCACGCGGTGGTGCACCCGCAGGGACAAATGCCGTTGACGGCTCTCGGTGTAGTCTTGCTGCTGGAGCGGTTGCTCGGTCTAGACGGCCAGCCTGCGGTTCCGGCGGGGTTATACTTCCCCTATCAACTCCTGGAGCCGCATGCGTACCTGACCCGTCTGCGGCAAATTGGTGGCCAGGTGCTAACGCTAGAAGTATCGCCGGAGTAAAGAGACACTGTTACCCTTTCTCCCTCCCGCAAGCCGCTAACCATACCGTTGGCAATGCGGGGTGCAGGAGCACTGCCCATCCTTGGTCTACTACCATGAGCTGCCAGCGAGTGAACATGCTCTTGTCTGAACATCTGACAAACGTCGTGCAAACGGTAGGACGGATTCTGGGGGAATAGGGATAGGGTTCGTTTGGGGCAGTCGAACAAGAGCAGCAGCAACGACAGGCGCCTGCACGGCGCCCCTACCGTACCGCTTCCAAAAACGCCTTCGACTTGGCTACCTCCGCAAACTCCAAGTCTACCACAGCGCGGTTGGCATAGCTGCGGTCCAGCTGTACGGCTTGGCGGAGCAGGGAGCCTACTGCTGCTTCGTCGTGTTGGCGGGCGGCTACCACAGCCAGACAATAATGAACCAGCGGGGACTGGGGGCGCATCTGCAGCGCTTGCTGGTAGATATCGGCGGCGCCGGGGTAGTTGCCTTTCAGTAGGTAGATGAGCGCCCGGTTCATCGTGTTTTGGTAGGAGATGCCAGAGTAGCCCAGGCTGGCGTAGGCGTCGCTGAGCTGGCCGATTTCGATTTCCAGGGCTGCCTTATCGGCAAAAACCTTTTCCAGTAAGGGGCGCGGTCCTCCCAATTTAATGGCGTAGTCGTAGTTTTGAAGAGCTTCTAGCCGGTCGTTGGCGCGGTGGTAGGCGGTGGCTACGTAGAAAAACTGCTGGGCCGTGGGGTTGCGGTGTGCCGCCAGCGTGAAGTTGACGGCCGCCCGGCGGAGGTAGGCCCGCCGTACTTTATCGGTGGGCTCTTTCTCGGCGCGTTGCAGCAGCACTACGGCCAGGTTGTGGTAGGACTGCCAACTACCCGTAGCCGCCGCTGACGTTTCGTAGATGCGCTGCTTTTCGGCCAGCAAGGGGGTAAGTTGAGCCGAGTAGCGCAGTTCTTCGGGCGTGAGGGCATCCAACTCGGTTTGCTTCTCCACAATTTTCTTGGAGAGTAGGTAGATTTCTGAGTCGTAGCGCTTGGGGGCAGTATAGCGCACGGCCACTGTGCCGAAGCGCATCACCGGGTAGATATACTGCTCGATGTAGTCGAAGTAGCTGAGCTGGTGCAGGCTCTGTTCCTTCTGGGCGTAGCTGCCAGGTGTGTCGTTGATGAGCTGTACTACCGAGTCGATTTGCGCCGGCTTGAGGGCCGAGCTTTGCACCTTGGTCAGAAACAGGTCCCACCGGCGGTGGTAGGCCTGAGTTTCAAAGTCGATATTCTTGACCGAGTTCAGGTAGGAATCTGTGTCGACGCGGTGCTTGTAGTAGTCTAATAATACACGCACGCGCTTGTCGGCCAGGCGCGGGTCGTGGCGGTCGAGGGAGTCGGGCGAGTGGCCGGCGGCAATCATCACCTTTTCGGTGTGCTGGTTGGCCTCAATGAAATCTTCCAGCGCCGCCACGTTGGTACCCAAGTAGTTGCGGATTTTAGCTTGACCCGCATCGAAGAAAAACGGGAGCACCCGCGTGCCACTCATGTTGTTGCTCACCGATTCGGGTAGGAGGGCAATAGCCGTATCCTCGCGCACCACCAGGCGGTCGGTCGTGACGATGCCGCGGGCGGCCACAAAGGATTTGCCCGGCAGCTGCTTGCCGCCCGGCTTCAGCTCACGAACCACCGGCTGCACCACAAGCTCGCCCGGCGACTTGCGCGCCGCATACGGAAACGACAGCTGCCGCCGAATCACCAGCTGGTTTTTCACAGAGTCGTCGTACACGTACTCACCCGAAATGAAGCGTAGCGTTCCTATTGTGTCCTGGTACAGGCCATTGTCGTAGCGGTAAGAAAATTGCAACTGATAGGCGGCGCCCTTGTGTAGGTGCTGGGCGGGTACTTTCGCCGTCACTTCAAACAACACATTTTCGCCGTTGCTTTCTAATACGCTCGGCGCCACGCGCACTTGCTGTCCGGCCTGTGCAACCTTTAGCATCCGGGGCAACGTACAACCCGGTAACACACAGACGGCTACGGTCAGGAAAGCAAGTACAAAGCGCGGCGAGTTTCTCATACGGTGAAGGTAAAGCAGACGAAAGGTCGGTCAACAAACGCAAAAGCCCGCCCAAAGGCTGCGTTTTCGCCCGATTTGCGCTGTTGGGCTTGCAACCTGCGCGAAATAGTGTTATTTTGAATTTCTGCTAGAGTAGTATACACTCTTACTTGAACGAGAAACCATGAGGCGAATTACGGATTTCATCGAAAAGCAGAGCTTCGGCGTTTGCAATGCGCTGGGAAACCGCTTGGGCTTCTCCCGCAGCAGCGTGCGCTTGTCGTTTGTCTACGCGTCCTTTTTTACGTTTGGCTCGCCCATCGTGCTGTACTTCGTGCTGGCGTTCTGGATGAACGTGCGCCAGGCCATGCGTCGGCAGCGCTACACCGTATGGGATTTGTAAGCAGGCCACGTACTAAACAGCATGATCAGAAGGCCCGCGAACCAACTTTCGCGGGCCTTTTGTATTCTATTGTTTGATGCAGTAAAGAGCGCGTCCTCTGTGAAGAAACTACTACGTTTTGTTGAATAATTTTCTGGTGAGTGCCGGAAACGCGCGCTTGCCCTTGGCGAAATAAGCCCACACCAAACTACCCCGATATACACCGGGACGCTCGTCGATGCGTAGCCGGGGCGGAAACTGTTGGCGTCGCTGCCGCCACTGGCGCACGTGACGCACAAAATACCAATGCGCCCGTAGCACGGCTCGGCAGTCGGCTACCTGGCCCTGTGTAAGCAGGCGCAGGGCGGCTACCCAATCAAGTAAAAAGCGTTGCACAAGCACCCCTGGTAGCTCGGCGGACGGAGAGTTTTTGTACACCAGTGCTAGGCCGTTGCGGAAGTTGAGGTAGGTTTTGTGCGGGTTGGATTTGGCCAGCGTGCCGCCACCTACGTGAAATACGGTGCTGCCGCCGTGGTACCATACCTCGTGCCCGGCATTCCAGAGGCGCCAGCACAGGTCAATTTCCTCCATATGGGCAAAATAGGCTGTATCCAACCCACTCATAGCATGCCAGGCTGTGGCGCGCACCAGTAGGCACGCGCCGGTAGCCCAGGCCACAGGGCGCAGGTCGTCGTACTGACCACGGTCGGTTTCGAGCGTATCGAACAGGCGGCCCCGACAGAAGGGGTAGCCCAGGCGGTCGAGGTAGCCGCCGCCGGCCCCCGCGTACTCAAACTGTTGCCGGGTGGCGGCATCAGAGCTGTACTGTCGGATTTTGGGCTGCACGGCGGCTACCTTAGGCTGTTGCTCTAGCAGGGCGCGTAGTGGGGGCAGCCAGCCCGGCGTCACCTCCACATCGGAGTTTAGAAGCACATAGTAGCGAAACGAGGCCGTGGCGTGCAGCTCCTCCAGCGCTTGGTTGTAGCCCTCGCAAAAGCCCAGGTTATGAGCATTTTGGATAAGCCTAACCTGCGGGAAAAAGCGCGTCACCAGGGCCGCCGAGTCGTCGGTAGAGGCGTTGTCGGTTACCACCACCGTAGCGCCGTCGGCGTGGGCCAGCACGGTGGGGAGAAACTGTTCCAGCCAGCGGCGCCCATTCCAATTCAGAATCACCACGGCCACGTCGGCGCACGGGCCGGGTGCGGCGGTAGTATCAGAGGCCAAAGTTGCTCAGGTCGAGGCCGGGCAGGTTGGGTAGCAAGCCCGAGGTTTTACTTTTCAATTCCTGCTTGGCCTGCTCGCCTACCTCCTCCATCACCTTGTTCACGGCAGCCACCACCAGGTCGGCCAGCATATCGCGGTCTTGCGGGGTCAGCAGCGACTCGTCGATTTCCAGCTTCAGCAACCGGCGCTGCCCGTTGGCTGTCGCCTTCACCAGCCCGCCGCCCGACTCGGCAGTGGCGGTCAGGTACTGCAACTCGCTTTGGGCCTGCTGCATTTTCTCTTGCAGCTCTTTCACTTTGCCCATCATGCCCATCATATCAAACATAGTCGTAGAATCTGTGCGTATTCATCGGAAACGCGGTTCTTAAAAGAAATAGTTGGTAGCCAGCAGCAAATAGCAGCGGCTAACACTAGCCGTGCCCATACCAAAGGGGTGGCACGCTAGCAGGGACGCAATTTACGCGAAATGACGTGGGACGTAGCACTTCATCCGCAAAGCCTGTACCGGGCATAGCTACGGTATGTAGCAATATAGGCAGCGGAGCATCGTTTTCAGAGGAGTGCACAAACAGCTTTTTAAGCTTACGGGTGCTGTCTTCGCATATCTACTTCAGAGAACAACGGATGCACAAACAGAAAGTATAGAGCGGCCCGTACAGACAACTGGACGCGACGAGGTAGCAGGCAGAAGATGCATAAAAATTGCACTGTAGCCCGTGGGTGCCAGACTGTACAGCGCCAGGCGCTTTATCGATATAAGCTACTGCAATTATTTGGGTAGGGTATGTGTTTCCATGCGGCCGCAAATGATAGAAGGCAGCATGGTACTCTGCCTAAATGGCTTCAATAGACCAAATTGGGAAGGACACAGTTTATCCTTGGAAAGGCTATAATTGAAAGCGTATTGGCGTAGTTTGTGGATAAAAAAACGCATGGAACCTGCCGACTGTTACAGCCGCCGGGTTTAACTAGTTTAGGTGTTATAACATTATATGCATACACTGTTACCACCCGCTCCTGTAGAGTGTGCTGCTTATGTTGCGGCCGAGCAGGCCGGTAGGCTGCGGGCTGAAGAAGCACTGGCCGCAGCCGAAGCCCGGATTGTGGCGCTCGAAGCACAACTGGTCGCTACTACCACCCAACTTGACACCCTACGTGCTCAGGCGCGCATTCCCGAACAAAATATTAGTCCCATTTTGCAAACGGATGCGCATGGAACACTGCTGTGGGCCAATGCAGCCGGAACCGCACTGTTGCGGGCTCATGCCACGCTGCCCCAACGCCTGCAAACGCTGGCTGCATCTGCGCTGGAGCAACCCTTGCAAAAACTGATGGTGGGGGAGCGGCATTATCTGCTGGTGGTGGATGCTTCTACCTCTAATGATAGCCGCGTCACATACTACCTAACCGACGTTACCACGATACTACAGGCCAAGCAGGCGCTGGTAGAGCAGCAGCTGTTCTACGAGACAATCCTGATGGAAGTGCCCGCAGGGGTAGTAGTATTTGATGTGGAACACCGCTATTTGTTTGTGAATCCTGCCGTGGAGCCGGATCCTGTGCGGCGGCAGCAGATGCTGGGCAGAACTTCCCGGGAGGTGTGCCAGATGCGGCAGCGGTCGGAGGAGGTTATTGAGCAGCGCGAGCAGGCCTTTGCCGAAGCTATAAACAACCGGCGCGAGTCGGTGTGGGAGGAGCAGGTGATTGATCAAGCCACTGGCAAGCCGCAGCACTGGTTGCGACGCAGTTGGGCCATTGCGGGGCCCGATGGAACCGTACGCATGATCGTCAGCTCGGGCCTGAACATCACGGAGCGGAAGGAAGCAGAGGAAGCTGTGGCACGGCAGCGGGAATTCTACGAGTCTATTCTGAACCTGCTACCCGTTGATGTGGCCGTATTCGACAATGAGCACCGCTTCCTGTTCACCAATCCCTCTTCCATCTCTAATGCGCAGGTGCGTCAGCAGATACTGGGTATGACCAGTGATGAGTACTTTGCGTTTCGGGGGCGCTCTACCGAGTTGGCGCAGGAGCGGAAAGAGCGTTTTCAGGAAGCGTTGGAAACGCATGCCGATGTGCTGTGGGAAGAAACCATGCAGACTACTACCGGTCCTAAACGGATTCTACGCCACTTACGCCCCGTCATCAGTGCCACGGGCAACCTGCAAATGGTAGTAGGGTCGGGTATTGATATCACGGCCCGGTATGCGGCCGAGGAACGACAGCGTCAGGCCGAGGCCCGTATGCGGGAGCAGGAAGCCTTTATCCGCTTGATTGTAGACTCGCTGCCTAGCGTGATTTACGTTAAGAATATCCGGAACGAAGTGGTATTTCGGAACGCCGCCTTTGATGAAATGGCAGCCCGCAGCCAGCATATGCTGCCGGCAGATGAGCAAACGGCCGTTGTGCAACAGCAGCTCCGGCAGATTTATCGGCTCGGGCAGCAGGTGATGCTGTCGCAGAAATCTCTAACGACAGAAATTTCGCTGGAAATGACCTCGGGCGAAGCGTGCATACTGCAAACCTACATGCACCCCTTGCCGCAATCCGACAAAGGGTCGGAATTGCTGATTGTCAGCACCGACATTACGGCGCTGAAAAAGGCGCAGCAGGAAGCAGAAGACAACGCCAGGGCAAAGGAAGCGTTTCTGGCCCGCATGAGTCACGAAATCAGAACGCCGTTGAATGGGGTGCTGGGCATGGCTGCGCTACTGGAAAAAACCTCACTCACCTCGCAGCAGTATGAGTACCTGACCACCATGCAGCGGGCAGGACAGCATTTGTTGGCACTGGTGAATGACGTACTGGATATGGCAAAGATTACGGCAGACCACCTGGAGCTTGATCAGGCAGCCTTCAGCCTGGAGATGTTGCTGGAAGCCGCCGTGGAAACGGTGGCTCCGCTGGCCGCCGAAAAAGGGCTGCAACTAACTGTGCTACCACCAAATGACAGGCCCGTTCCGCGGTTGCTCGGCGACGCCTACCGGCTGCGGCAGGTAGTACTCAATCTGCTTAGCAATGCCATCAAATTCACGGAGCGGGGTAGCATACAACTAGGAGTAGCCATACTGGCTGACACTGGCACAGCCCAGACGCTTCGTTTTTGGGTAGCAGACACGGGAATCGGTATTGACCCCGAGCGGCAAGAGGCTATTTTCGGCACCTTCACGCAGGCCAGCGCTGAGACCAGCCGCCGCTTTGGTGGTACCGGCCTGGGACTAGCCATCAGCGAGCAGCTGGTGCGCTATATGGGGGGCACACTGATACTGAGTAGCTTGCCCAACCAAGGCACTACGTTTTCTTTTGTGCTCACACTGCCCCTCGCCGAAGACGCAGCGGCTACCGGTCAGGCAGCCGAGCAGCCTGCTACGGTCGGCTACCCAGAGCTGCACAGTGTGCGCGTGCTGTTGGCCGAAGACAACATGGTGAACCAGTGGCTGGCCACCGTGATGCTGGAACACTGGGGCGTGCTGGTCTATGCCGTGGGCAATGGCCTCGATGCGCTGTCGCAGTTGCAGGAAAACGACTACGACGCGGCTATCCTCGATATTCAGATGCCGGGCCTGAGTGGCGTGGAGGTAACGGAGGCTATCCGGCAGTGTGCAAACAAGCGCCGGGCCACTGTGCCGGTTATTGCGCTGACGGCCAACGCCTTTGAGGCAGACCGGGTCAGCTATCTGGCTGCTGGTATGGATGCCTGCCTCACCAAACCCTTTGAGGAAGACGACCTCTGCCGGCTGTTGGTGCAGTTAATTACCAGTCGTTCGGCAGAGGGCGCCGCATAGTAGGGTAGGGTAGGGTAGGGTAGGGTAGGGTAGCTGCTAGCGCAAAATCGTGACGGTGCCGTGGTCCACCGTGCGCTGGCCGGTGGCATCCGTGGCTTCGAAGCGCCATACGTAGGTGGCGGGTACGGGCAGGCGCCCGCCTATACGGCCATCCCAGGTCTGGGAACGGTCGGTGGCCCGGAACACTTCCTGGCCGCTCCGGTCGACTACTACCAGCAGAAAACTCCCCAAAAAGCGTCCTTTCACCCCGAATACATCATTCTGGCCGTCGCCGTTGGGCGAAAACGCGTTAGGAATCACTATTTGCAACCGGCGGGGCACGGTGGCTACGTTGGAGTAGCTGGGTGCCGGCAAGCCACCGCCCGTGGCTTCTATCCGGTAGCGCAGCACCTGCTGGTCGGCGGCGGGCTGGTCGAGGGTGGTAGGTAAGGTCACGGGGCGGGCGTTGAGCACCGTATTGTCGGGGGCCAGCGTGAGCAGGCGGTAGGTAACGGGCGCGCTAGGGGTAGGGGCGCCGAGGGCCGTCCAGGTCAGGCGCACGATGGTGCCTTCGGCGGTAGTAGCCTCGGCCGTCAGCACCACGGGGCACACGGCTGCGCTGGGAGGCGAGGTGTTACCGCAGGCGTCGCGCACGGTGGCCGTGTAGCACGCTGGTGCCAGTGTGGCCGGTGTGGCCTGGGTAGAGTCGCGCAATAGGCGGGCTGTGGTGGTAGCCAGGGGCGACGCATCGCGTAGGTAGGTGTACTGCACATTGCTCCCAGCAGCACTACCAACCGACAGCTCTATCTGGTTGCGCAGCGTGTACGTTGCTAGTAATACCGGTGCTGGCGGTGCGTCCGTCGAAATGGCCGTCGCGCGCGCTTCTCCCGACTCGGATACGCTGCTCCCAACGGTCCGGACCCGGTAGGTGTAGCTGGTGCCGCATACTACGGCTGCATCGGTGTAGCGGGTGGCGCCGGCGGGTAGCTGTGCCACTACCTGCCCCTCGCGCACTACCTCAAAAGGCCCGGCCTGGTCGGTGGCCCAGGTGAGCAGATTCTGATTGTTCTGGGCAGTAGCCGTCAGCCCAATTGTGCACAATTCATTGGAAGTCAGTTTGGTAACGGAGGGCTGGCAGGCGTCCGTTTGCAGCAGGCGGTAGCAACCCGGTACCGCCGCGTTGGGGAGCGAGTAGGAGGAAGCCGCCGCCGAAAGAGCCGTGAGGGTACGGTAGCCGCCGGGTGCGCTTGCATCACGCAGCTGCAAGCTGTATTGATACCCGGCCTGCAACCCCGCAAACGTGAGCTGGGCCGTAGTACCAGTCAGGCTCAGCCGCTGAAACCGGGCCGCCTGGGCCAGAGGGGGCGACGTGAAAGGCTGGGTGGCCGAGTTGCTGCACAGGGTAGCCGCTGTGTAGTAGCCTGCCACCGTTACAGTAGTAGGGCTGCCAGCCGGAACAGGGTAGGTAATTGTGGTATTGCGGGCGGCCGCCACCGCTGTGCCGCTGCCTACCTGCACCGTGTACCGGTCGTAGGTAGCGTCGGTTACGGTGACTTGCACCGCGCCCGGCGTGCAGCTCACCAGCGAAAAGGTAGGCGGGGGTGAGGTCTTCACCTCAAACGCCGGATACGCTACCAGCAGCCCCGAGGAGCCACCGCCAGCTTGGTTTTGGTTGATGTTAGCCGTCAGTACAATCGGGCCGGCGGTGGTAGGGGTGTAAAAAGAAGTGGTATCCGTGAACCCCCGGCACGCTACGCTGGTCTGCCACTGGTAAAACACCTGGCCCGGGACCAAGCGCGGCGTGCTGGCATCTACAATCCGGACACGTTTGCCCACGCACAGAAACCGACCGGTGATTTCCTGCTTGGTTTCGACATCGAAAAAGCGAAAGCGCGCCTGCGCCGAGGGCGGCGAGGTAGGACATTGTGCCCGCGCCGCCGTCAGCCCAACAATGCTCAGCAAGCCGCACAGGAAGAGTTGGTAGAGTTTCACGGGATGCTAACGGCGGCGGGGACTGGTTACGTGTCTGGAACAGTTCGGAGAGGGGTACAACTTACATAGCCTGCTCAGGTCGAATATAGCGATGTACAAATTGCGCGGCTGCGTGCACCGCCGGATATAGCAGTTGGTGCTCGGCAAGAACTGGTAGCTGTTCGCGTGCGTCCGCTAAAAACGGCGCTGTGGCAGGCAATTGCGTAGGCTGCTGCAAAATTACAAGTAGCTCAATGCCAAGCAGCTGCTCTGCATTGTCGAGCAGCTGATGCGTATTGATGGCTATTTCAGCGGCAGTACCTGCCGACGCCCCGCCACTTAGTTGCGTGTTCTGGTACACGAGACTACCAACCGGGTGGCGCAGGCCCGTTAAGGTAGGCGCCGCGTTACGCAGCAGAAGTTCTGTGCGCCATGCGGAGCGGCTACCCAGCTCTGCCACTGCAAGTAGCAGCGTGCCTAGGGCTAGCCAAGCGTCGGTTGGTGGGGCTAAGGATTCCTTTGTAGCAAGCTGTTGATTAGCTGGGGTAGGAGCCACGGTAAGCGCCTCTTCCAACAGCTGCTGTACATACACCAGGGCTGCGTGGCAAGCTGCGTGTGAGGAAGGAAGTGCAGGGTCTGCATTGCCCTGCGATAAGGAGCCGAGGTTGTCTGCCACCCACACCAAATGCTCGGCCCGTAGCCAGGCCTGCACTGCGTAGGCTAGCGTGAAGCCCGACCCGACTAGAAGCGCCGATGCATCTGCATCGGCCAGTTGTAAAGGCGCCCAGCCGAATAGCTCCAGCACGTCGCGGGTTTGCAGACGGTAGCCCTGGTAGTTCACCTCGCCTAGGCCAAACAGCGGCAGGCTCAGGTGGGCCAGCCCTACTTGGTTGCCACCCTGCTGGTAGACTACAGGTAGCACCTCGCGGTTGTAGAAGTCGAGCAGGCGGCGCACGGTGGCGGCTGAAGCTCCACAACGCTGCTGCTGCCCGGCTTGCAGCACCAGCATAAGGCGCACCAGCTCGCGCGGTACTTCGGCGCCTACTCCGCAGGCGGCCGCCAGGAGTGGTGCTACTGAGGCTACAGGAGTAGTTGTGGCGGCCGGGGCGTTAGTATCTGCCGTCACCACGCGGGCATTGCCAGCCAGCAGTGTGCGCAGGGTAGGCAGCGTGAGGGGGGTAGTAGGAGAAAGAAGAAAATCAGCGGCCATATACGCTTAGTTGCTTAGCTCCGCCACAACTTCGCTCAGCGGCAACGTCCGCTCCTCGCCGGTCTGCATGGTTTTCAGCTTCACTACTCCGGCCGCCCGCTCTTCCGAGCCTTGCAGCAGCACGTAAGGAATGCCTTTCTGGTCGGCATACTGAAACTGCTTTTTCAGTTTACCGGCCTCCGGATACAGCTCGCTAGCAATGCCGGCTTCGCGCAGCTGGCGCAGCACGGGTAGCACGGCGGTTTCGCTCTCGGCATCGAAATTTACAAGCAGGCAGCGCGTAGTAGTCGTCGCGTCGGTAGGGAATAGTTGCAGTTCCTCCAGGCAGTCGTAGAGCCGGTCGACGCCGAAGGAAAAGCCTACCCCCGACACGCCCGGCAGGCCAAAGGCCCCGGTTAGGTTGTCGTAGCGGCCGCCGCCCGACACGCTGCCCATGTTCACGTTGTTGATCTTGATTTCGAAGATGCAGCCCGTGTAGTAGCTCAGGCCGCGGGCCAGAGTCACGTCGAAATCAAGATGGTCGAACTGTGCGAAACCGAAGCCTTGCAGCAGCTCCTGCACCCGCGCTAAGTCTTGCAAGCCTTTGTAACCGTCTTCATTTTCGGGCGTTACGCCAGCCGTCACGAAGGCCGCTTGCAGGCGCTCCAGCTTTTCGCCAAACGTGCCCTCCACGCCCAACAGAGCAAACAGCCGGCCCAGCGCGTCGTCGCCAAAACCCTTGTCGCGCAGCTCCTTCTCCACGCCGTCCTGCCCAATTTTGTCGAGCTTGTCGATGGCCGTGAACAGGGCCGTTTCGGTGCCCTCGCCGCCCAGCGCATGGTAGATGGCGCTCAGTACGCGGCGGTGATTGATCTTGATAGTAAATTCCGTCAGGCCCAGCCCGTTCAGTACCTCGCACATCATCAGCACAATCTCGGCCTCGCAGAGCAGCGAGTCGGTGCCCACCACATCGGCGTCGCACTGGTAGAACTCACGGTAGCGGCCGCGCTGGGGGCGGTCGGCGCGCCACACGGGCTGGATCTGGTAGCGCTTGAAGGGGAATGTAAGCGTGCCACGGTTCATTACTACGTAGCGCGCAAAGGGCACCGTCAGGTCGTAGCGCAGGCCTTTCTCGGCAATCTTAGGCAGCACCTGGCGAGGGCCGGCCAGCAGGTCGTCGGGCGTGACTTCTTCTTTTACGACATCGCCTTTCTGCTTTTTCAGGAAGTTGCCCGAGTTGAGCACCTTAAACAGCAGCTGGTCACCTTCCTCGCCGTACTTGCCCGTCAGCACCGACAGATTTTCGAGGGTAGGGGTTTCGAGCGGGGCATAGCCAAACTTCTCGAACGTGCGGCGAATGATGCCGAAGATATAGTTGCGGCGGGCTACTACGGCCGGTCCAAAGTCACGGGTACCTTGCGGTATGCTGGGTTTCATTTGATTTGAAAATCAAGAAGCAAAAGGTAGGAATTGAATAGCCGGCCACTGACCAGTTGATTCCTTCCACCGTTCCTTCTACCTTCTACTTCATTAAAGTGAATGAACTGCGAAGGTACGCAAACCCAGTTGGCAGACTGATGCCAGCTTTATAAGCTGATGTGTTGTACCTGACCAGATTCGGTATCGGGCTGATCGAGGAGGGTGGAGACGATACTAGGCTGGGAAGCCTCATCGTGGCGGGCAAACTCGGCCTGAATGGCTTCATTAGCATGGCAGAGTACCAACTGCCGTCCTTGCTGCCGTAGCATAAAAGCGTAAGCCAATAAAATATCAACCGCATCCTCCGACAACTGGTCCGTAATCAGGCTACAGTCGAGCCAGATAGACGGTTTGTCGCTACGCGAGGCCCGATGCAGCGACCGTGATAAGTCCAACTCCGCCGACTCCGATGAATCGGAGGCCGGAATCAGCAGGAAACGGTCAGGCAGTGGGTCGCGGTGAATATGTAGCATCGTAACGTGAATCGACTCATAACTGCCCCAAATGCAAGCGCAGTTAGAATAATGATACTTAAACGGCCGAATTCATAGAAAGTGCACACGAAAACAGCTTTTTGTCGAAAATTATCAGTTTTCATTAAAATAATCCGATAAGTGGCCATAAAAAGTAAATCGCTATTGTTCAAATATTTCAAAGACCTTTCGTAATTCATACTGATTGTACTTGGAAAAATACATAATCGAGCAATAGTGTTTTGGGTGTTGCTCACGAGCCAGCAAGGCGCAATACTCAGGTTGCTTAGTGGTTGTAGGTGGGTAGGCGATGCTAGTGGCGGCGCGCTCGAAAGAAGTGGGCCTGGGCAGTATAGGACAGCCCTACCCACCAACCCGCGCGCGGCAGGGTAGGCGAGGGTGAGGCTGCCCGTGAGGCAGTGTCGACGCCCAACTATTCGCCAAGGGAGCGGCAGTAAAGGGCTGCATTGCCCCGACCAAACGCTACAAATGGTAAAGCGGCTGGTCCGGCGTGGTGAGCAACGCCGCCAGTCGAGGCCTGTGTGGGTACTGCCACATCGATACGCAGACCGTCGGATACCACAAATTGCTGATGGGTTGAGGGGGTAGGGGTATTCTGAGCGCAACGAAGGGTCTTATGCCTGTTGAACGAGTCGTTGGTACGCCTGTCGTTCAACAGGCATAAGACCCTTCGTTGCGCTCAGAATACCCCTACCCCCTCAACCCATCAGCACATCAACAATTAGCCACCGAAACCGCCACCACCACCTTGTGGCCCTTGGTCGATCTTCTTGGAGGGCTTGCTGTTGCCGAAGAACCAAGTGAAGCCGAGGTAGGCCACGCGGGTTTCGTACTTAGTGCGGAAGTTCGACTCCAGACCTTCGGAATATAGCTGCGTGTAGTTGCGACGGGTGTTGAAGATGTCGCTCACCCGCAGCGTGAGGGCGGCGCGGTCTTCAAACAGGCGCTGGCGCAGGGCCACATCAATACCGTAGAAGGCGGCCAGGCGACCTTGAGCCGTGAGTTGGGGCGCGCGGTAATTGCCAGTAAGCTGCACATCGAGCTGCTTGGTGGGCGTGAAGTTGTTCATCAGGCGGGCCGTGCCCGTTACGGTGCTGCGGTTGCGGCCGTCGCCCAGGAAGCTGGTCACCTCGTTGCGGTATACCGAACCGCTGGCCGTGATTTTCCACCACTTCGCAAGGGGCTGATTCAGCGACATTTCCAGGCCGTAGTTGTTGGTTTGGCCGAAGTTCTGGTAGCTGGTGCGGGTGATGAAGTCGGGCTGGCCGCTGAGGCGGGTAGCCGCCGTGTCGATGGCGCGGATGGCTTGGATGGCATCAACAGTCTGGCGCCAGAACAGCGTGGTTGTCAGCGAAGTTTGTTTCCAAGTGGCTTGGTGGCCTAGTTCCACCGCGTTGATGAACTCGGGCCGTAGCACAGGGTTGCCGATGCGGTAGTTGCGCTGGTCGTTGTAGATGGGTAGGGCAAGTACCTGCATGAAGTTGGGGCGATTGACGCGGCGCGAGTAGCTGAGTTGCAGGCGCTGGTCGCCGGGCAGGGTGCGCACCAGAATGGCTGTAGGGAACAGGTTGAGGTAGCGCTGGGTGAACTGGCCTGTGTTGGGCAACACGCGGCCGTCGAGGGTAGTGTGCTCGGCCCGCAGTCCGCCTTGTAGGCTCCACTTGCCAAACTCCTGCTGGGCAGTGGCATAGCCGGCCCGCACGTGCTGCTGGTAGCGGTAGGCAAACGACTGGTTGTCGAGGCGCACGAAGGCTTCGTTTTCACCGGCTTGCAAGAGATAGTCCGTCGTGCCATCCGACCACCATGACTCGTTGCGCAGGCCCACATCCAGGCGGCCTTTCTCGCCCAGCGGGTGCACGTAGTCAGCTTGGGCTTGCAGAACGTTGATGCCTACCCCGTACAGCTGGCGACGCTCCTGGCGAGGGTAGGAAGCAGGGCCATCCAGCACGCGCTGCCCTACCTGTACATCCACACCCACGTCTACGAAGGCCACGTTGGCCGTCAGCTCACGCCCTTTGTGCTCGGCCCAGGTACGGCGGTAGTCTGCCGAGTACACCGATTCGTGCTGCTTCTCGTTGGAGTAGCCCAGGTTGCGCAGGGCCAGCGGGGTATCAGTGCCGCGAGTGAGTAGGGTATTCAAGTTCTCTTGCGAGTTGCCCCGGCTCTGGCTCAAATCAGCCGAGACCGTGATTTTTTGGTCTTTCGTCAGGTCGTAGTCTACCCCGAAGCGGCCGCCGTGGTACTGCTGGTGCCGTAGGCTGCGGCCATCTTGGTCGGTGCGCGTGGTCAGGCCTTCTACCGTAGCCGCTTGGCGCAAGTCCGACTCGCCGCGGTAGCGGTTGTCGTTGGCGTCGTAGCTGCCGAAGAAGTTGAGCTTGCCCAGCTTACGGTTAGCGCTCAATGACAGGTTGTACTTATCCCGAGTGCCCAAAATACCGGCTGCTTGGCCATTCCAGCCGTCTTTCTGCTGTTTTTTGAGCGTGATGTTGATGACTCCACCCGCACCGGCCGCGGGGTAGCGCGCCGAGGGGTTGGTGATGACCTCCACGTTTTCGATGCGGCTGGCAGGCAGCTGCTCGAGCCGGAAGCTGGCAGGGGCAGGTTTGCCATCGAGGTAGATGGCCACATCGGCGCCGCGCAGGGTAGCCTGCCCGTTCTGGTCCACGGCCACTGAGGGCACGTTTTGCAGCACATCCACGGCCGTACCGCCAGCGCTATTCAGGTCCTTATCTACGTTAATCACCTTCTTATCCAGGTTATCCACTACAGCAGCCCGCTCGCCCGTTACGGTCACTTCGCCTAGCTTGGTGGTGGTAGAGGCCAGCCGCAGCGTGCCCAAACGCATGGTAGGCGCGGCTGCCGTGATGGTAACTACCCGGCGCAGTGTGCCGTAGCCTACTGCCGAGGTGCGCAACAAGTAGGAGCCAGGCTGCACGGGCTCTAAAGTAAAGGTGCCATTTTCAGCGGTTTGCGTGCCCGTTGCCACCTGGCTGCTGTCCCGCGCTTGTAGGAGCACTACTGTCGTGAAAGGTAGGGGCTGGTTGTTGGCGGCATCGAGTAGCGTACCAGTTATCGTACCAGCGGTTTGGGCCCAGGCGGTTAGCGGAAAGAGCATAACGAGGAGCCCCAGGCACCGCAGTGCCCGGCGAAAAGTCAGGAAGGAGTTCATCGGAGTGGTGAGTTGGATGAAAAATCCGGCAATGCGAGGCCAGCCCAACGGCCGCGGTTCCGTCGAGGGGGGAGGGGCACTGCCACCAGAGTAAGCACACGTGGGAAGGAAGCTGCTTACAAGCAGCTCCATGAACCGAAACGCATAGATGACGACTTAGAAAAATATAATTTTAGTAAAGCGCAATCAGCAGCCCAGCCCGGTTGGCGGGGCGGTGTCCGGTAGCTGCGGCGGGCGACGCCAGGATAGAGCCGGGCGCCACAGCGGGTATGTCAGGTTAGTGATTCAAAGGTAGTATAAGGTACTATGCAACGCAAGGTACTAGGTAAATTTATTTTCGTTTTTCTATGTAAAGGTCGAAGAGGTAGGCATTTGATATGGTAGACGCGCGTACAGAGACAACCGTTGCCTGTGAATAGGTATTTAATTGACTGACTTTGGGATAAGAAAATTCGCGTAGAGCTAATAGAAAATAAAAAGGAGCCAACAGGAGCGCCGACGTTATTGGTCAGCTTACTCCTATTGGCTCCTGTTTTACTTATCTGTAACTCTGTACAGCAGAAAGCTGCTTACTTGGTGCCAGGTGCCACCACCTGTCCGTTGCGGAAGGTTTTCTTTTCCTGCACTGCTTTGCCATCGGCTTTATAGTATGTCCAGACGCCGGTTTCTTTCCCATTGCGGAATGCGCCAGCTGCCTCTAAAGTACCATCCTCGCGTAGCTGACGGTAGGGGCCGGCTTTCAGACCTTTAGCGTACGTAGTTTCGCTCTTGAGCTTTGCCGAGGGATAAAATTCCTGTTTCATGCCAGTGGGGCGGCCGTTTTCGTAGGTCACGCGGCTTTGCACGGTGCCGTTTTCAAAATACTCCAGCCGCTCGCCTACCAGCTTACCGTTCTGGTAGGGGTCTACGAAATGCACTTGCTTGCCATCGGGGAAAAACGTGCGCCACGTGCCGGCCGGCTGGTTGTTCTTGAACTGCTGCTCCGATTTAAGGGCACCTGTATTATAATAGGTGGTCAACTTTCGGTCGCGGGCCTGGTTACTGTACTCGATTTGCTGCTCCACTTTACCAGACTCGAAGAAATCCTTCTGCGTACCTACCAGCGTGCCGCTCTTGTAGGTCATGGTGCTTTTCACGGCCCCACTTTCGTAGTATGATTTCGCGGGGCCATCGAGGTTGCTGGTGCCGCCCAGGTTAGCGGTGGGCGCTTTAGTACTGTTGTCGGCTAGTGGGTTGGTTACGGCTCGTTGCTGTAGGGTGGCGGCAGCATAACTACCTTCTGTGCGGAGCTTGCCCGAGGGGTAGTAACTACGGTACGTGCCTTTGCCCTTGGCATCGGCCTGTACCTCGGTTTCTATCTGGCCGTTGGGATAATACGTTTTATAAGAGCCCGTGAGCAAGCCGGCCCGGTACGTCGACTCGCTTTGTAACTGGCCGTTCTCGTAATACGTTTTGGAAGGCCCATTGGGCTGCCCGTTGGCATAGGTGATTTCCGAACGCACCTTGCCCGACGGATACAACTCCCGCACGGCGCCGGCTGGCTGCCCGTTGTTCAGGGTTGTTTCCATCTTAATTTTTCCATCCGGATGGTAGTAGCGCAACGTGCCGGTGGGCTGGTCGTTGGCGTAGGTTCCTTCCTGTGCTACCTGGCCCGAGTTATAAAACGTCTTGAACGGCCCCTGCCGCTCACCCTGCCGGAACGTTACTTCCACCCGCTTTTTGCCATCGGGGAAAAATTCTACGTAGGCGCTATCGGCCTTGCCGGCGCGGTAGCTGGTTTGGGCCTCCAGCGCGCCCGAGCGGTAGAAGCGCTTGTAAGGACCTTCCATCACGGTGTCGCCGGCTACAATGGCCGAGTATACCTCGCGTACCCGTGTTTTAGTCGAGTCTTGGTACGTAACCAAGCGGCGCAGTTTCTGAGGGTAGGCGAGGGTAGGCAGCAGCAGTAGCGGGAACAGCAAACGTTTCATGCTGGCAAGAACGGAAAGTTGGGCTATAAAATTTCCCGCAGAGGTTTGTGAAGGCAAAACGCAGAGGTCCGCAGAGTTCTAACGATGGTTGTCGTTGACCCCTGCGAACCTCCGCGTTTTGTCTCCTCAAGAAGGAATTCTAAGCAAACATACCCACCGCGTCTTTGCTAGGTAAGGTAGTTTTGCCAGTCAGGAACAAATCTACCTGCCGGGCCGCTTCCCTACCTTCTGATATGGCCCAAACCACCAGCGACTGGCCTCGGCGTGCATCACCGGCCACAAATACCTTATCTACGTTGGTGCGGTAGTCGCGCTCGGTGGCCTGTACGTGGCCGCGCTCATCCAGTTCTACCTTCAGGTCCGTCAGCAGGCCATCGTGCTGGGGATGCAGGTAGCCAATGGCCAGGAACGCCAGCTGAGCGGGAATTTCACGCTCTGAGCCGGCAATTTCCTCGAACTTAATGCGCTTGCCCCGTTCATCGGTTTCCCAGGTGATGTCCGTCACCAGCAAGGCCCGTAGATTGCCCCGCATATCACCCAGAAACGCTTTGGTATTCACACCCCAATGCCGCTCGCAACCTTCTTCGTGCGAGCTGGTGGTGCTGAGCAACAAGGGGTAGGTAGGCCAGGGCATGTGCTTGGTGCGCTCGGTGGGCGGCTCCATCATCATGGCAAACTGCCGCACCGAGCGGGCGCCCTGGCGGTTGGCCGTGCCCACGCAGTCGGAGCCGGTGTCGCCGCCGCCAATCACCACCACGTCCTGGTCGGTGGCCAGGATGGGGTCGTGGGCCCAGTCGGGCTGGCTCACGCGCTTGTTTTGCTGATTGAGGTAGTCCATGGCGAAGTGGATGCCATGCAAGTCGCGGCCCGGAATGGTGAGGTCGCGCGGGATGGTAGCGCCCCCGGCCAGCACCACGGCATCGAAGGAGTTCATCAGCTCATCGGCCGAAATGTCCTTGCCTACCTCCGTATTGCACCGGAACTCGACGCCATCCTTTTCAAGCAGCTCAATGCGGCGGTCAATCACCCATTTTTCCAGCTTGAAATCGGGAATGCCGTAGCGCAGGAGCCCGCCTGGTCGGTCGTCGCGCTCGAATACGGTCACGCTGTGGCCGGCCTTTACCAACTGTGCTGCTGCTGCCATCCCCGCCGGACCCGAGCCGACTACAGCCACCGTCTGGCCGGTTTTCAGCAGGGGTGCGGTCGGCTGCACGAAGCCTTTCTCGAAGGCAATTTCGATGATGTGCTTTTCAATTTCCTCGATGGCAACGGGCTGGCTATGAATGCTCAGCACGCACGCCGACTCGCAGGGCGCGGGGCAGATGCGGCCCGTAAACTCTGGGAAGTTGTTGGTAGACGACAAGATGCGGTAGGCCTCCTGCCAATCTTGCTGGTACACAGCGTCGTTGAACTCAGGAATGATATTGCCTAGCGGGCAGCCCGAGTGGCAAAACGGAATGCCGCAGTCCATGCAGCGCGCTGCCTGGTGGTTCAGCTCTGCTTCCGAGTACATCCCAATAAACTCCTGGTAGTGGCGCACGCGCTCCGTAGGAGCCACTTTGGGGGGTAGGACGCGGGAAAACTCTTTGAAACCGGTGATGTGAGACATAATCTTTATGGTAGCACAAAGCCGGAGCTTTGCATTTCGCTAAACTAACTAAGGGCGTACTTGCGGAGCGGAGTCTATTTCCGCACCGGTTCGTACTTCGCCATCTTCAACACCTTCTTATATTCCACAGGGAACACCTTACGGAACTTGCCGGCCGCTTCCTGCCAATTACCTAGCAGATAAGCCGCCAGCTGGCTGCCAGTAAGGTGCTGGTGCTTGCGCAATAGGGTCTGGATGTGGTCCTCGTCTTCGGTGTCGATACCTTCCAGCTCCACCATTTCCATGTTGCAGTTTTCGGGGAAAGTGCCGTCCTCGTCGTATACCCAGGCAATGCCGCCGCTCATGCCAGCCGCGAAATTGCGGCCGGTTTTTCCCAAAATGAGGGCGCGGCCACCAGTCATGTACTCGCAGCCGTGGTCGCCCACGCCTTCCACTACAGCCGTAGCGCCGGAGTTGCGCACCGCAAACCGCTCGCCAGCCTGCCCGCGCACAAACAGCTCGCCGCTGGTAGCGCCATACAGCGCCACGTTGCCGATCAGGATGTTCTGCTCCGGCACAAAGCCGCTGTTCTTGTCGGGGTAGATGGTGAGCTGCGCGCCGCTCAGGCCCTTGCCTACGTAGTCGTTGGCCTCGCCTTCCAACTCAAACGCCAAACCTTTCACGCAGAACGCCCCGAAGCTCTGTCCGGCCGAGCCGGTGAACTTGTAGTTGATGGTATTCTCGGGGAGGCCGGCGGCGTGGTAGCGCTTGGTGATTTCGTTGGAAAGCAGCGTGCCGAGGGTACGGTCGGTGTTCTTCACCGGGAAGGTAGCAAACACCGGCTCGCGCTCTTCCAGGGCGGGTTGGGCGTGCTCCAGCAGCTGCCAGTCCAAGATGGTATCAAGACCGTGGTCCTGGGTTTCGCTGTTGTAGAGGGTGCCGCCGCCGGGGTTCATCACCAGCTGCAACATACCCGACAGGTCGATGGTGCGGGCCTTCCAGTGGCCGATGTCGTCGCGCACTTTCAGGTACTGCACCTTGCCAATCATTTCGTTCACCGTACGGAAGCCCAGCTCGGCCATAATCTCGCGCAGCTCCTCGGTCATAAACCGGAACAGGTTCACGATATGGTCGGCCTGACCGGTGAACAGCTTGCGCAGCTCGGGGTCCTGCGTGGCAATACCCACCGGGCAGGTATTTAGATGACACTTGCGCATCATCACGCAGCCGCCGGCAATGAGGGCAGCCGTGGCCACGCCCCATTCCTCGGCGCCCAGTAGGGCCGCAATGGCCAGGTCGCGGCCGGTTTTCACCTGGCCGTCGGCTTGCAGCACCACGCGGCTGCGCAGGCGGTTGCGCACCAGCGTCTGGTGGGCTTCGGCCAGACCCAACTCCCAGGGTAGGCCAGCGTGCTTGATGGAGCTGATGGGTGAGGCGCCCGTGCCGCCGTCGTAGCCGGCAATCAGGATGGCATCGGCATGAGCTTTGGCAACGCCGGCCGCAATGGTGCCTACCCCCGCCTTGCTCACCAGCTTCACGTTGATGCGGGCGGCACGGTTGGCGTTTTTGAGGTCGAAGATTAGCTGGGCCAGGTCCTCAATGGAGTAGATGTCATGGTGAGGCGGGGGCGAAATCAGCCCTACCCCCGGCGTGGAGTGGCGCGTTTTGGCAATCCACTCGTCTACCTTATGGCCGGGCAACTGGCCGCCCTCGCCGGGCTTGGCCCCCTGTGCCATCTTGATTTGCAGCTCGTCGGCGTTGGTGAGGTAGTGGGCCGTTACGCCGAAACGAGCAGAAGCAATCTGCTTGATGGCCGAGCGCATGGAGTCGCCGTTGGCCATTTTCTCGTAGCGCATGGGGTCTTCGCCGCCCTCGCCGGTGTTGCTCTTGCCACCGATGCGGTTCATCGCAATAGCCAGCGTGCTGTGCGCCTCGTGCGAAATCGAACCAAACGACATGGCGCCCGTGGCAAAGCGGTGCATGATGCTCTCTGCCGGCTCTACTTCACTTAGCGGCACAGCGCTGCGGTGGTGGGCAAAGTTCAGCAACCCCCGAATGGTGAAGGCCTTTTCCGTCTGCTCGTTGATGAGACGGGCGTACTTCTGATAGGTCTTGTAGTCGTCGGTGCGAGTGGCGTATTGCAGCAAGTGCACCGTCTGGGGGTTGAATAGGTGCGCCTCGCCGCGGCGCTTCCACTGGTAGAGGCCGCCCTCGGGCAGCAACTGTACCTGCTCGGGCGAGTTGTCGTGGAAGCCGTGATGGTGCTTATAAAGCGTTTCGCGGGCAATTTCATCGAGGCCCAGGCCACCAATGCGCGTCACAGCGCCTGTGAAGTAGCGGTCTACCACGGTCTGGTTGATGCCCAGAATCTCAAACACCTGCGCGCCGTGGTACGATTGCAGGGTAGAGATGCCCATCTTGGAGAAGATCTTGAGCAACCCGTCGCACACCGCCTTGATGTAGTTCTTCACCAGCGCCGGCGCGTCCAGCTTGGTTTCTAGCTGCCCTGCGGCCTGCATCGTCTTGATGGTAGCCAGCGCCAGGTAGGGGTTGATGGCCGTGGCCCCGAAGGCCAGCAAACAGGCAAAGTGGTGCACCTCCCACACGTCGCCGGCCTCTACCACTAGGCCCACGGCCCCACGATAACCTTTCTTGATCAGGTGGTGATGCACGGCTGATACCGCCAGCAGCGACGGAATAGCGGCGTGCTCCGAGTCCAGCGCCCGGTCGGAAAGAATCAGCACTTCAAAGCCATCTTCCACCGCATCCTCGGCGTATCGACAAAGACGGTTCAGACCAGCTTCCAGAGCACCGGGTTTGCCATCGGCGCGGAAATAGGTTTGCAGGGTCTTGGCATTGAACATGCCCGTATCAATACTGCGCAGCTTCTCCAGCTCGGCGTTGGTGAGCACCGGCTGTTGCAGGGCCACACAGTGGCAGTGCATCTTGTCCTCGTCCAAGATGTTGCCGTTGTTGCCCATGAAAGTGGCCAGGCTCATCACCAGCCGCTCCCGGATGGGGTCGATAGGTGGGTTGGTTACCTGCGCAAAGAACTGCTTGAAATAGCTGCTCAGGTGCTGGGGGCGGTCCGATAGCACCGCCAGCGGCACATCAACGCCCATAGAGCCAATAGGTTCTTTGCCCTCCAGGGCCATCGGTTTGATGAGCGTATCAATGTCCTCGCGGGTATAGCCAAATACCTGATGATACTTGAACACGGCCTCCGCGTTGAGGCCAGTGAAGGCCAGGCGCGGCTCGGGTAGCTCCTCCAGTCGGATTTTGTAGTTCTCTAGCCACTGCCCGTAGGGCTGCTGGGTGGCAATATGATGCTTGATTTCCTCGTCGGTGATGATGCGGCCGGCTTCAATATCGACCAGCAGCATCTTGCCCGGCTGCAAGCGGCCCTTGCGCACAACAGTGTGCGCCGGAATATCCAATACGCCAGCCTCGGAGGCTACAATAATGCGGTTATCATTCGTAATCGTATAGCGCAGGGGGCGCAGACCGTTGCGGTCCAGCATCGAGCCGATGATGTGGCCGTCGGTGAAGGTGAGGGCGGCGGGGCCGTCCCAGGGGGCCATCAGTGTAGCGTTGAACTCGTAATATGCTTTTTTGAGCGCATCCATCTGCTCGTTGCCGTCCCAGGCCTCGGGCACCAGCATGGTCATCACCTGGGGTAGGGAGCGGCCCGAGTGCAGCAGAATCTCGATGATGTTGTCGAGGCAGGCCGAGTCCGACTGGTTGTTGTCGATAACGGGCAGCAGCAATTCCATTTCCTCGGGCGTAAAATAAGCTGAGGAAATAGAGCGTAAACCGGCGTAGAACCAGTTCAGGTTGCCGGTGAGGGTATTAATCTCGCCGTTGTGGGCCAGCATCCGGAAGGGCTGGGCCAGCTTCCAGCTTGGGAAGGTGTTGGTAGAGAAGCGCGAGTGCACCATACCAAACGCCGATACCACCCGCGCATCCGACAGATCGGGGTAGTAGGAGCGCACCTGGTAGGTGGTGAGCTGGCCTTTATAGACAATGACGCGGCAGGAGAGGGAGGTGAAGTAGAACGTCTCGTTCCCCAATTCCACCGTTTCATAGACGCGTTTTTTAATAGCGCGGCGCAGCACGTAGAGCTTGCGCTCATAGTCGTCGTTGGTAGCCAGACCGGCGGGGCGCCCGAAGAACACCTGCTCCACATGCGGCTCAGCCGACAGCGCCGTTTCGCCGATACCATCCGGGTTGACGGGCACTTTGCGAGAACCCAGCACCGGCACGCCCAATTGGGCGGCTACTTCTGTAATAATGGTTTTGCAGGCGGCGTAGGAGGCTATGCGCTTGGGTAGAAAGAGCATGCCTACCCCATACTGGCCCGGCTCGGGTAGGCGCACGGCTTGGTCGATGCATTCATCGAGCAAAAACTCGTGCGGGAGCTGGAACAAGATGCCTGCACCATCGCCCGAGTCGGAGTCGCAGCCACAGGCGCCGCGGTGCTCCATGTTCTCGAGCATGGTGAGGGCATCGGAGATGGTTTGATGGGATTTTTGTCCGTCAATGGCCGTAATAAAGCCTGTGCCGCAGGAGTCGTGCTCGAATTCCGGACGGTACAAGCCCTGCTGGTTATCACCGGTAAGTTTCATCGCGAAAGAATAGCCTGATACCGCAACCAGAAGTAGTGCAGCCTAGCTAAAAATTTAAGTTATAACAAAATGTTCGATTTGCCATAGCGATAAGTAGTTTTAGTGTGATTATTTATGTTTTTATCAACAAAATGGTAATTTATTAACAAATACGTAATGCAATTCTACGCTCTGACACCTCTCCCAACGCGTGAAGGGAAAGCGGTGTAGTTGATTTGCTAACCAGCTTATTTGACTATTGGCAGCGTGAAACAGAACCGGCTGCCGCTGCCCAATTCGCTTTTTACCCACAGCCGACCACCCTGCGTAGTGATGAACTCGCGAGCAATGCTCAAGCCCAGACCCGAGCCACCCCGGTAGCCCACCTTGTCTGGAATTTGGGCGAAACGCTGGAAGATGCGCTCGTGGTGTTCGGCGGCAATGCCGGGGCCGTGGTCTACTACCTGCACCTGCACAAAGCCGCCGGTGGCGGTGGCAGCCACGGTCAGCACTTCCTCGCTAGGCGAATAGCGGATAGCATTGGCGAGCAGGTTGATGAGCACCCAGGTAGTCTTTTCCACGTCGGCGCGCACGGCGGGGAGGGTAGGCGGCAGTTCCAACTCCAGCCGGAGTTTCTTGTCGGTGAGCTGGGGGCGCACGGTATCGGTGGCATAGTCTACAACTTCGGCCAAATTTGTAGGCCGCACATCGAGCTGAATGCCAGCCCCGGCATCGAGGCGCGACACGGCCAGCAACTCGGCCACCATGCGTTGCAGCCGCTGGGTTTCCTGGCGGATGTGGGTGGTCACGCGCTGGCGCTCGTCGGCGGGTAGGCGCTCATCCTGGAGCAGGCGGACGTTCAGGTTGATGCTCGACAAAGGCGTTTTCAACTCGTGCGACACCGTAGCCAGGAAGTCAGACTTCACCTGATCCAGCTTTTTGAAATCCGACACGTTGCGCAGCGTCAGCATTTGGCCTACCAGCTCGGTTTTGTCAGTGGCCTCATTATAAGAAACCAGGTCCTGCGCGGCTAGTTGATAAAACGCTTCTTCGCCGCGCTGGGCAATGTGCAGCAGCGGGGCTGCCGCCACGGCCGCTGCCTGGTTGGGCGCATCTAGGGGTAGGAGAAGCGTGTGCAACAGGTCGTTTTCGAGGCGCACTTGGGTTGCCGACTGGCCTACGAGCCGGGTGGCGGGTAGGGCCAGCAGTTCGCACATCACGGGGTTGGCTAGCAGAATCCGTCGGTTTTCGTCGAGCAGCAACAGGCCTTCGTCCAGGGTATCTACAATGCTGGCGGCGCGGTTGCGCTCCGTAATCAGCTCGGCGGTGGTAGAGGTACGGTACTCACGCAACTGGGCCAGCATGTGGTTGAAGGCCCGCGCTACCTGCCCAAACTCGTCGCCGCTTTCCTGCGGAATGGTAGCCGTGAAATCGCGCTCGGTGGCGTGGCTCAGCGCGGCCGTGAGCTTGCGTAGGGGCTGCACGGCTATTTCGGGCACGCTACTCGCCAGTGCCAGCGCCAGCAGGGTAGCCAAGGTAATGAAGACTAAAAGGTTACGATTGGCCCGGTCGGTGCGCTGGTTGGCGGCTTCCGTTTTGCGAGTAAGTGCCTCCGTGTTCAGAGATATGACGCGGTAAGTAAGTATCCGTAGCTCTACCAGCGGAGAGGCCGCCGGTGGCTGCCGACCATCCCGTGCGGCCTGTTGAGCCTGCACCAGCTGCTGCGTGCCACGTACCAACGCATCTGCTACCTGCTGCTCACCGGGCTCCGTCACGTTGCGGGCTTCTTGCTGTACCAGCGCCATAAAGCGGGCGGTGCCGGCCGTGTCGGGAAGGGGGCTCTGAGCTAGTTGGTCGAGGCTGCGGAGCATACGGTGACCTAGCTCCACGGAATATACGTTGGCCGTGAGGGCATCGCGAGAGCTACGGTCGAGCTGCCGCAGTGAGTACCACGCATACCCCCCAATGCTGAGCACCAGCAGCAGCATCGCCAAGAAGCCCAGGTTGATTTTCGTTTTAAGATTCATGGAGAAGCTGTTCAGGAAGTCGGTTTGGTCATGCGGTGCTCAACGCTGTCTTCAATACGTTACCAAATACACGTCGAGGGTAGGGCTGGTGCGGGCCACCGCACGAAGCAAATCGTGCGTCACGCTGCGCCGGCTGACCTGCTCCCACAGCCCTTTCTCGCCAGTGATACCGCATATTAGTAGGGTAGCGTTTTTCTCCTGCGCCACCTGCCGAATGGCGTCTACTACATCGTTGTTCTTCACCCGCAAAATCTGCGCACCCAGCTCGGTGGCCAGCTGTAGGTTCTTTAATAGGTGTCGCTGGGTTGCCAATCCGATGCGGTCGGCGGTTTCGCGGGCGGTTTGCACGTAGAGCACGTACCACACGGCCGCGCCCAGCTGATCGGCCAGGCGCGAGGTTTTGCGGATGATTTCGCGGGCGGCGCGCTCGTTGGAGTTGATGCAAGCCAGCAGCCGGTCGTCGGTGCGGCGGGGGGCGGCCACGGCGGGGGCACCGCCGGCATCGGTGGCTACCTGCTGGCCCAGCAATTGCGCCACCTCGCGCACCGCTAGGCGTCGTAACTGCAATAGATTCTCGGCCCGGAAAAAACCATTGAGGGCAGTCGGGACTTTGGCGGCGTGGTAGATGAGGCCTTCCTCTAGGCGGGTGCGCAGCTCGCCCACAGTCAGGTCCACGTTCACCACTTCGTCGGCGTGCTTTAAAAGACGGTCAGGGATACGCTCGGTCACGTCGGTGCCGGTGATGTGCAACACCTGGTCGTGCAGGCTTTCCAGATGCTGCACGTTCACGGCTGTAATCACCGAAATGCCCTGCTGCACCATATATTCCACGTCCTGCCAGCGCTTTTCGTGGCGCGAGCCGGGCACGTTGGTGTGGGCCAGCTCATCCACTACTACCACCTGCGGTCGGCGTTGTACAATGGCTTCCAAGTCCATTTCTTCCAGTGCCTTGCCCTTATAAAATAGCTGCTTGCGCGGCAGGAGGGGCACGTCGTGCAGCTGGGCCACGGTGCCAGCGCGCTGGTGGGTTTCTATGTAGCCCAGTAGCACGTCCACGCCATGTTGGTGCAAGTCGTGGGCTTCTTGCAACATGCGGTAGGTTTTGCCTACCCCGGCGGCTAGGCCCAGATATACCTTCAGGGTACCACGTCGTTTACCCTGCACGAGGCGCAGAAACCGCTCGGCCGATAGGTCGCGTGGATCTTGGGTAGTTTTGGCCATGAGTTCTGACGGTTGTTCTCCTTATACTAATAGGAGGAGAGGCTTCTTAAAACGACAGCGCCACGCTGGTAGTCACGTTGCCGTAGTTGCGGCTGAAACCGTCGTCGTGCTGAAAAATGGCGTTGCGGGCGCGTAAGTAGCGGCCTTCTACCCGCACGGCCACGTTGGGGGTAGGCAGGTAGTCGAGGTTGAGGGAGCCGCCGCTGGTGCGGAAATCAACGTCGGTGCGGGCTGGGGTGATGTTGTTGATAAGCACGCCGCGCTCGGCATAGTAGTACTCGCCGCGCAGGGTAGTGGAAAACAGGTCGCTGAGCTGATACTTCACGAAGGCCGCCCCGGTGTGCCAGGTGTCGTAGCCACGGCGGCTCTGGCTTTGCTGCTTGCCCACATCAAACACGCCCGCCACGCTCAGACGACTGGTAGCGGCATAGGTAAGGTAGAAATCGTGGAAATAACGGCGACGGATGGCAGAGTCCTGGGGCTGCTCGTTGCCGTAAAACGTGCTGCTGTTAAGCAACAGCTTCTCCGTAGGTTTCCATTGAATTTGAGTGCCCAGCGCCTTGGCTTGGTTGGTTTCGCGGATGTTTTGCCAGCCATTGAGCACCAGCCCAGTAAGTGTAAGCTGTGGCGCCGCCTCGTAGGTGAAGCGGGCACCAGACTCGTAGTAGGGCGAGTTTTCGGCCATCATGGAGCGCGTGAGCGTCCAGTTTTCCTTACTCAAGGCCGACTCAAACCCAATGTGCGAGCCGAAGATACCCACGTCGAGCCAGGCTTTTTTGAATGGTCGGAAGCCCGCATACGCCTCAAATACGTGCTTGAGCACCTGGTCTTCAGCGGCGTAATTGGCACTTACATAGGTGCCGGCGTGCAGCCCCACAGCCCCGCGTACTCGGTCATTATTATAGCGCATACCCACCAGGGCCTGGTTGATAGTAAACTCGTTCTGGCGGTCGTGGGAGTAAAGGAAAGCGGGCCGGTCGTGGGTCGCGGCGTGGTCGAAATCGTAGCCGTAGTAGCCATCCACGAAGCCATAGAAGGTAAGGGGGGTAGGAGCAGCCTGGGTGGTATCGGTTTGCGCCAGGGCGGCGGGACCGGTTAAGGCCGCAGCCACTAGCAATGCAACGTGTTTCATGGAGTGATTTTGCGCAAAATAAGGCGCTATTAGAATAGGGGAGGGGATGTGCTGGTCGGACGTCGTAGGCGCCCAACCAGTGGCTATTTGCCCAACGAATCCAGCTTTAGGTTCAGCTCCAGCACATTCACGGTAGCCGGCCCAAAAAACACTACCAGTGGCTCGTGAATGTGGGCCGCTACCAACGCCCGTACGCGGGCTTCAGGCAGGTGGCGCAGTCGGGCAATGCGCCCTACCTGGGCGTAGGCTCCTTCAGGCGAGAGGTGCGGGTCGAGGCCAGAGCCGCTGGCGGTTACTAGCTCAGCAGGTACTGGGCCTTGGTGGGTAGGGTTTTGGCGCAGAAACTCGCCCACGCGGGTGCGTACCGTGGCCAGGTACTCGGGGTTGCTGGGGCCTTTGTTGGAGCCACCTGAGCCATCGGCGTGATAGTCTACGGCCGAGGGGCGCGAGTTGAAGTATTCGGGCCGGTCGAACTTCTGACCCACGTTGGCGAAGCCTACCACACGGCCCTTGGAAGAAACCTGCACGCCCCCCCCGTGACCAGGGGCGGCTTGGGCCACAGTCCACACCAAAGCCGGGTAGAGCACACAGCATACTATAAGGAGTGCCACTGTAAGGCGGAAAGCAGGAACCAAATGCGTTTTCATGGTTGTCGATGTTTATAGAGGACGGTCATGCTTCATCTAGCATCCACGGAGTGGAGCCTTTCTACCGCTTCGTTTGTGTCGATTGGGCGACGCTAAAGCAGGTTAGCATGACGTTCTTGTTTGTTTTAGTTCAGCTACACGAAAAGCCCTACCACCAGGTCAATCAGCTTGATGCCGACGAACGGGACTACCACACCGCCTACCCCGTACACCAGTAGATTACGGCGCAGTAGCGCCGCCGCGCCCAGGGGTTTGTATGCCACGCCTTGCAGGGCCAGCGGCACCAGGGCCGGAATGATGAGGGCGTTGAATATCACCGCTGAGAGAATGGCCGACTGCGGCGAGTGAAGACCCATCACATTAAGCGCGCCCAGAGCTGGAATGGCCGTCATAAACAGCGCCGGCACAATGGCGAAGTACTTGGCCACGTCGTTGGCGATGCTGAAGGTAGTGAGCGTGCCGCGCGTCATCAGCAGTTGCTTGCCAATCTCTACTACCTCAATCAGTTTGGTAGGGTCATTATCGAGGTCAACCATGTTGCCGGCTTCTTTGGCGGCCTGAGTGCCGCTGTTCATGGCCACGCCTACGTCGGCTTGGGCCAGGGCGGGGGCGTCGTTGGTGCCGTCGCCCATCATGGCTACTAGCCTGCCTTGCTGCTGCTCGGCACGGATGTACTGCATTTTGTCTTCGGGCTTGGCCTCGGCAATGAAGTCATCAACACCGGCCTTTTCAGCAATAAACTTGGCCGTAAGGGGATTGTCGCCGGTCACCATCACCGTTTTGATGCCCATGGCCCGCAGGCGCGCAAACCGCTCCTGAATGCCAGGTTTGATGATGTCCTGCAACTCTACCACGCCCATCACCTGATCATTTTGGCTGACTACCAGCGGCGTGCCGCCGTTGGCAGACACAGCCTGGACCCGCTCGGCCACTTCTGCGGGGTAGGGGTGGCCGGCTTTTTCGGTGAGCTGACGGATGGCGTCGGCGGCGCCCTTGCGGATACGCGTGCCATCGGGGAGCGTCACGCCGCTGCTGCGAGTTTCGGCCGTGAAGCGGATTAGCTCGGCGCCTTCCAGTCTACCTTGCAGCTGCTCGGGGCTGATCTGCTGCTCGCGGGCCAGGGCCACAATGCTCTTGCCCTCGGGCGTTTCGTCGGTGAGCGACGAGACGGTGGCGCCCTCCACAAACTGCCGCACATCTACCCCCGGCGCGGGCCAGAAGTGGGTAGCCTTGCGGTTGCCGATGGTGATGGTGCCGGTTTTGTCGAGCAGCAGCACGTCGATGTCGCCGGCCGTTTCCACGGCTTTGCCGCTCTTCGTGATGACGTTGGCCCGCAGTGCCCGGTCCATGCCCGCAATGCCAATGGCCGAAAGCAACCCGCCGATGGTCGTCGGAATCAGGCACACAAACAGCGCAATGAAGGCCGAAATGGCAATGGGCGTCTGGGCGTAATCGGCAAATGGGCTCAGGGTGACGCACACGATAATGAACACCAGCGTGAAGCCGGCCAGCAGGATGGTGAGGGCAATTTCGTTGGGCGTTTTCTGCCGCGAAGCGCCTTCCACCAAAGCAATCATCTTATCGAGAAACGACTCACCGGGCGCCGTAGTCACCAGCACCACAATGCGGTCCGACAGCACCGTGGTGCCGCCCGTCACGCTGGATTTGTCGCCGCCAGCCTCCCGTATCACCGGCGCCGATTCGCCCGTTATGGCCGACTCATCAATGGTAGCTAGGCCTTCCAGAATCTCCCCATCGGTAGGGATAATTTCGCCGGCTTCCACCACGAAAATCTGACCTTTTTGGAGCTGCGCCGAGCTGATTTGCTGGAAGCTACCGTTATCGAGGCGCAGGCGGGCGGGGGTGTCTTGGCGGGTTTTGCGCAGGGAGTTAGCCTGAGCCTTGCCCCGCGCTTCAGCAATGGCCTCGGCGAAGTTGGCGAACAGCAACGTTAGCAGCAGCACCACGAATACCGTGAAGTTGTAGCCGAAGCTACCCTGGCCGGCATCGGGCCGAAACAGCAGGCCCAGCGTGACAATGAGCATTACCACCGTGCCCAATTCCACGGTGAACATCACCGGGTTGCGGAACATCGTGCGCGGGTCGAGCTTCACGAAGGCCTGTTTGGTGGCCTCCGCTACCAGCGCGGGTTGAAAGAGAGATTGAGATTGAGAAGACATGGAGAAGAAAGACGAAGGGTAGGAGGTCCCCTCCTTTTTTAAGGAGGGGTGCCCGAAAGGCGGGGTGGTTTAGTCGTTGTTTAGTTAGCTCGTTCTTGGCAAACAGCATCAGCAACGAGTCAACCACCCCCGTTCAGCCTGGCGGCTGAACATCCCCTCCTCGGCTGAGGAGGGGAGTTTCGTGCTACAGCGTGAAATGCTCGGCCAGTGGCCCCAGTGCCAGCGCTGGGAAGAAAGCCAGGGCGGCAATAATCCAGATGACGAAGAAGACCATCAGGCCGAATGTGGCTGTGTCGAGGCGGAGCGTGCCGGCCGATTCGGGCGTGTACTTTTTGGCCGCCAGCAGCCCGGCAATAGCCACTGGCCCGATGATGGGAAGGTAGCGGGCCAGCAGCATCACCACGCCGGTGGAGATGTTCCACCAGGGTGTGTTGTCGCCTAGCCCTTCGAAACCCGAACCATTGTTGGCGGCCGAGGAGGTGAACTCGTAGAGCATTTCGGAGAAGCCGTGGTAGCCGGGGTTGGCTAGCCAGCCGGCGTAGGCATCGGGGTGACGGGCGTAGAGGTAGGCCGTGAGGGCCGTGCCGGCTAGAATCAGCAACGGGTGCAGCAGCGCCACGATGACGGCAATTTTCATCTCGCGGGCTTCCACCTTCTTGCCCAGTAGCTCGGGCGTGCGCCCTACTAGCAGCCCTGAAATGAACACAGCTACGATGATGAACACAAAGAAATTCAGGAAGCCTACCCCCACGCCGCCGAAAAAGGAATTGGTCATCATGCCCAGCAGCGTGTTCATACCTGATAGCGGCATCAGCGAATCGTGCATGGCATTCACGGAGCCATTGCTGGTAACGGTGGTGCTGATGGCCCACAGCGCCGAGGCCGGCGCACCCAGACGCATCTCCTTGCCTTCCAGCGCGCCCAGGCGTTGGTCGATGCCCAGGGCGGTGAGGGCGGGGTTGCCGTGCATTTCCAGGTAGAGGGTAGGGAGTTGGAGCAGCAAATAACCAGCCGTCATCACCCCAAACACCATCCAGCCCAGACGCGGGCGGCGCAGGTAATACCCCAAAGCCAGTGCCATCGCCATCGGAATCAACAAGATGCCCATGTTTTCCAGGGCGTTACTGAGGTAGGTAGGGTTTTCGAGGGGGTGAGCCGAGTTGACGCCGAAGAACCCACCGCCATTGGTACCCAGCTGCTTGATGCCGATGAGGGCAGCGGCCGGCCCACGGCTCACCGCCGTAGTATCGCCCTGCACCGTCACGAGGGCCATTTTGCCCTCCCACGTCATGGGCGTACCCTGGAACACCAGCACCAGCGCCAGCCCCAGTGACAGGGGTAGGAGCACACGGGTAATGCTCTTGACGAAGTAGTTGTAGAAGTTGCCCAGCTTCTCGGTAGTGCCTTCGCGCAGGGCGTTGAACACCACTACGCAAGCCGCCATACCTGTGCCCGCCGTCACGAATTGTAGGAACATTAGGCAGAACACCTGCGAGAAGTACGTCACGCCCGACTCACCGGAGTAGTGCTGCAAATTGCAGTTCACTAGAAACGACACGGCCGTATTAAAGGCTTGGTCGGCGGGCATCGAGGGGTTATGGTCGGGGTTGAGGGGTAGGCTGCCCTGGGTGGTCAATACCAGCATCGCCCAGATAAACCACAGGAGGTTGATGGTGAGCAGGGCCAGCAAATGCTGTTGCCAGCGCATCTCGCGGGTAGGGTCGATGCCAGCTAGGCGAAATAGTAGGCGCTCCAGCGGCGCCAAGAAATCGGTCCAGCTTTTATCGCCGCGGTAGATGGTAGCCAGGTAGCGCCCCAGTGGAACAGCCAGTAGCATGGTGGCACCCACTATCAGGAGGATGCCGAATAATTCAATGTTCATTTCGGTTGAGCGTTGGGAGTTGCAGCGCACTTCGTGCGGGCGAAAGACCAGCAACTAGATTCAGAATTTCTCCGGGCGCAGCAGCACGTAGCTGAGGTAGGCGAACGTAGCCAGAGAAAGCAGGAGCAGGGCAAGCATCATGGTAGGTAGCGATAGAAGCCAAAGCGCACATTCAGATGCGCTCGAAAAAGGAAATGGAGCGGTAGAACAGCCGGAAGCCGGCGCAACCAGTAGCCACGAGAAGCGGCAGAAGCAGGGGAGTAGGCATATGCTTTTTTGCGTGTATTGGTGATGCCAATCATTCAGCAATTCCTAGCCCTACCCCGATGTCAACTGCAGGTTTTGATAATTAAATAGTTGATAATCAGATATAAATAATGTAAATAGTGTTGTGCGTATGGCCCATGCAAAGCATGTCGGACTAGCGAAACGCTAGTCCGTTGTGCAGAATGCTAGTGAAAGTCGCTTGCAGGTCCGATGCTAGATGCGTCCGACTGGCAGGGGACTTCGCCCCGCCCCTAAACGCGTGCGGCCCCGCCGGGTAGGGCGGGGCCGCGAACAGCCGACTGACTGACAATCTTACAACCCGTATTCCTGCAACTTGCGGTAGAGGGTAGTATGCGCGATGCCCAACATCCGCGCAGCCTCAGCCTTGTTGCTGCCCGCTTCCAGCATGATGCGCTGGATGTGCTGCTTTTCGGCGTTGCGCAAGCTGCGCGGGTCGTCGGGGGTAGGAGCTTCCGCAGCAGCTGCCAACTGAATTTCCACCGGCAGGTCATCAACGGTGAGGAGCTGATTCGGAGGAGTAAGGATAGAGGCGCGCTCCAGCACGTTCTTTAGCTCGCGCACGTTGCCCGGCCAAGGATAGGCCGTAAGGGCCTGCATCGCCTCAGAGCTGATTTCCAACGGCTGACGGCGCAACTTGGCCGCAAACTGCCGGGCAAAGTGTTGCACCAATGCCGGCACATCGGCGCGGCGGGCGCTGAGGGCTGGTACCTGAACCGTCACTACCGATAGGCGGTAATACAGATCGGGGCGGAAGTGGCCATCGGCGGCTTCCTGGCGTAGGTTGCGGTTGGTGGCGGCTACTAGGCGCACGTTCACGCGGGTAGGCTTGCTGTCGCCGAGCTTGGTGAACTCCTGCGTTTCGAGGGCGCGCAGCAGCTTGGCCTGGGCACCGGCTTCCAGCTCCCCAATCTCATCCAGAAACAAGGTGCCGCCACTGGCTTCTTCCATCTGGCCTTTCTTATCGGTCAGGGCTCCCGTGAAAGCACCTTTCTTATAGCCAAACAGCTCCGATTCCAGCAAATCTTTCGGAAAAGCCGAGCAGTTGACGGCCACAAATGGCTTGCCCCGCCGCGGACTACCCTGATGAATGGCCTGCGCAAATAGCTCCTTGCCCGCGCCGGTAGGGCCTTCCAAGAGCACAGTAGCATCCGTGAGGGCCACTTGCTGCGCTATAGTCTTAGCCTGTTCCAAAGCCGGCGCGTGCCCAATCATCGAGTCGAAACTGTACTGTGTGCCTACCTTCTTTTCCAGCGCAGCCACACGGTGTTGCAGGCGGGCTTTGTCGGCGGCGCGGTCTACCACTACCACCAACTGGTCGTCGGCATCGCCCTTGGTGAGGTAATCAAAGGCGCCTTCCTTCATGGCCCGCACGCCGTCGGCAATGGTGCCGTAGGCAGTCATCAGCACCACTTCGGCCAGGGGAGCCAACGCCCGGTAACGGGGTAGGAGGTCGAGGCCCCGGCCGTCGGGCAGCTTCACATCCGACAACACCACGAGCACCTCTTCGGCGTGGGCGCGCAATTCCTCCAGGCCGCGCCGGGCATCGGGGGCCTGGCGCACGGTGTAGCCTTCCAGCTCCAAGGTGCGGGCAATAGCCTGGCGAAGCACCGCTTCGTCGTCGATGAGCAGAATGGTTCCAGTGGGCATAGGGTAGGGGCGCGTTGCACACGCCCGTCGTTGTTGAAGTTGGTTTGATGAAAAACAAGAACGTCCTGCTGAGCTGGTCGAAGCATCTCTACCGTGAGTAATTGAGTACTATTAGTAGAGATGCTTCGACCAGCTCAACAGGACGTTCTAATCAACACTTACAATCGCTCAATGACTAAGCTACTCGCTCCGCCACCGCCGTTGCAAATGCCTGTCACGCCGATTTTGCCGCCTTCCTGACGCAGCACGTTTACCAACGTTGTCACGATGCGGGCGCCGCTGGCTCCCAGTGGGTGTCCCAGACTCACGGCACCGCCGTACACGTTCACCTTAGTGCCTTCCAGGTTCAGCAGCTTGTTATTCGCCAACGACACCACCGAAAATGCCTCATTAATCTCGTAGAAATCAACCTCCGAAGCATCCACGCCAGCGTGTTTCAGTGCTTTCGGAATAGCCAAAGAAGGAGAGGTAGTAAACCACTCGGGCGCCTGCTCAGCATCGGCAAAGCCACGGATACGGGCCAGAGGCGTTATGCCCAGCTCTTCGGCCTTTTCGCGACTCATGAGCAGCACGGCGGCGGCACCGTCGTTGAGGGTAGAGGCATTGGCGGCCGTTACGGTGCCACCTTCTTTCAGGAACGCAGGCTTCAGACCAGGCAGTTTGGCAAAGTCTACCTTTAGGTATTCCTCGTCGTCTTCCACCACCGTGGTCTTGCCCCGGCTGGTAATAGTCACGGCTACAATCTCGTCCTTTTTCTTGCCCTCCTGAGCTGCTTTGGCACTGCGGGTGTACGACTCAACGGCAAACTCGTCTTGCTGCTCGCGGGTGAAGCCCATTTCCTTGGCCGTGTTTTCGGCCGCGTTGCCCATTGCATAATCGTGGTAAGGGTCCCAGAGGCCATCGCGCACTAGGCCGTCAATCATTTGGCCATGACCATACTTCGCCCCAAAACGCGCTTTGTCGAGGTAATACGGCACGTTGCTCATGCTTTCCATGCCACCAGCCAGCACTACATCGGCCTGGCCCAGCATAATAGCTTGCGCACCAAACATAATGGCTTTGGTACCGGAAGCGCATACTTTATTTACGGTGGTGCATTCTACCGTGTCGGGAAGGCCGGCGTTGCGGGCGGCCTGGCGGGCAGGTGCCTGGCCCAAGTTGGCCGAAATCACGTTGCCCATAATCACCTGCTGTACCTGCTCAGGGGGCACGCCGGCTTTTTCTAGGGCACCTTTGAGGGCAATGCCGCCTAGTTCCGTAGCCGACAAGGAGGACAGGCTACCGCCGAAACTGCCAATAGGGGTACGGACAGCGGCTACAATTACTACGTCTTTGATTTGCATAAAAAGGGTGGGTGGGGTGGATAAGTATACTGAGGTGTTGATGGTTAGTGCGTCGATGCCCTAGCCATCACCACGCTGGTTTGTCAGAGTCTGGTTTTTTGTCTGCTTTGTGCGGAATCTGCTGCAAATATTGCTGTTCGGCAGCACCCAACGCGTTCAGGAGCTGCCGGGCTTTGTCGGGGCTAAGGTTCATCTGCTCCAGGCGGGCACGTTGGGTTTGCAGTTGGGCTTCGTCGGTGGCCAAGTCGGTTCCAGCCCGCTTACTATAGCCCTGCCGGGCGGCGGGGCCGTTGGCATCGTTGCTGAGGCCACGCACGCTACCTGGGGTGCTGCCTGTAGCTACCTCGCGCCGGGTGCCACTACCCGGCCGGAAGCCGCCTCGCGCCTCGGAGCCGGGCGCTGCGTCAGGCTGACGGGCATCGGGCCTACCCTGCTGGTCGGCGCGGGGTTGGGGGGCGTTGCGTGGGTCGTCGGGTAGGGTAGGGTCGTTGCGCTGGCCCTGCTGCCCGGTGTCGGCCTGCTTCTGCTGCTGTTGTTGCTCTTGGGGTGGAGTAGGCTTTTTGGGCGCCTGCGCAGTGGGAGGCACAGCCGGCGGTGGTATATCCGGCGACTGTTGCCGACGTGCCAGGTAGTCGCGCAATAGCTCGTAGTTATAGCGAGCATCCGCATTCGTAGGAGAGGCTAGCAGCGCCTGCCGCAGCAGCCCTACGGCCTGGGCATACTCGCCGCGCTGGCTGGCCAACAACGCCAACTGCTGCTGGGCCACGCTGCGCACGGTGCGCGTAGGGCTAGTGAGCAGGCGGCCATAGTAGGCGCGGGCTAGCGCAGGCTGACCCGCACGCAGGCAAGCATGTGCCAGGTTCAGCACAATGGATTCTTCCGTAGCGCCATACTGCACCACGGCCGCTTGGTAGGCGCGTGCTGCTGCCGCAAAATCCTGGCGAGTGTAGGCCGTCTGGGCCTCCCGTACGGCTGCATTGCGGTGATGAATACGCGTAAGCCAGCTTAGCCCACTCACATCGCTCAGTAGCAGAAGCAGCAACAGACCAAAGCTTTTCACGGACGAATTATTTTCACAGTCAGTAAGATGTCGAGCCCTAAGAGCAGTAAAGCCAGCGCCAAGGGGTAGCGGTAGCGGTTGTCGGCCACCGATACGGTGCGAACCTGCTCGGCTTGGCCTTCTACCCGGTTTAGCGCATTCACGAGCAACGGAAATTCATTGCGTTGATCTGTTAACTCAAAATACTGTCCACCGGTTTGCTCAGCTAGGCGGCGCAGGGATTTTGGCTCCAGGCGCGTCACAGCATCGCGGCCATTGGCGTCGCGCACGTAGCCCCCTTTACGCGGAATGCGGCTTCCTTCGGGCGTGCCTACCCCCACCGCAAACAACCGGACGCTTGAGCGGGTGAGTTGGCGCACTGTAGGCTCTAAATTTTCCCCAAAGTCTTCGCCGTCGCTTACTAATACCAGCGCCGTGGCCCGGGGCGGGCTTCCCACGGGCTGGGGCGTGGCGTTTAGTCGGGCCAGTACCAAATCCAACGCCGGCGCCAGATCTGTAGTGCCAACGGGCAATAAATTTGTCTGGATGGTATTCACAAACAATTGCAGCGCGCTCTGGTCATACGTTAGCGGGCATTGCACGAAGGCATCAGCCGCAAACACCATTAGTCCAATACGGTCGGCCTGAAACCGGTTAATTAACTCACTCAGCTCGGCCCGGGCCTTCAGCAACCGGGTAGGCGACACATCGGGGGCATCCATGGAGCGCGATACGTCCAGCAGGAGCCACACGTCTTTGCCCGCCGTGCGCACGGGTTGTTGGGTGAGGCCATACGCCGGGCCGAGCAGCGCCACCAACAGCAAACTGAAATACGTGAGGCGCAGCATTAGCTTCCAGCCTAACCGCCAGCCGCGCTGTTGCAGAGGCGCAGCCAGGCGCCACGTACGTACAGCATAGCCCACATACAAAAAAAGAAAGGCCAGCAGCGCCGTCAGTTCGGGCCAGCTTAGAGGGTAGGCCCAACTCATAGAATAGTACCCAAACTGTTGGGTGTCATTTGATAACGGGTTGCCCTTGTTTCACTCATGCCAGCAAAGATAGCTTTTGCCGGGTAGCGCAGTCTTCTTCACAACGCTGCTGAGAAGAAGATATTTTTTGAAAATGCTTGATTTCTCCATTCCAGTCGTATATTTGCGCACCATTCAGACGGAATAGCCGTCTTCTGGAGAGATGGGTGAGTGGCTGAAACCAGTAGTTTGCTAAACTGCCGTAGCTCTAAAGGCTACCGGGGGTTCGAATCCCCCTCTCTCCGCTGCTCATTATTAAGAATTGTGAATTAATAATTAAAAGTCATCTGGTCTGCCAGATCCCGTTTTAATTGCTAGTCATTAATTCATAATTCTTTTCGGGGTGTAGCGTAGCCCGGTATCGCGCCTGCTTTGGGAGCAGGAGGCCGCAGGTTCGAATCCTGCCACCCCGACCCGTGCGGAAGCCGGCCGTCCACCTAGCCGGACGGCCGGCTTTTTGTTTTTGGTCCCGTAGCTCAGCTGGATAGAGCAGCTGCCTTCTAAGCAGCCGGTCATGTGTTCGAATCACATCGGGGTCACACTGATTATCAGCCACTTAGCTCGCTAGCTAAGTGGCTTTTATGTTGGCGGTGCCCACGTTGGTGCCTACATCTTACCCCTCTACCTTATATGATATATATACTATTATACTAATATGTTTAATGAGGAAACATTGGCTAACCTTCGCAGTTACGGGGTTAAAATAACTGGAACGAGGAACGCAAGTGATGAATCCATCATTCAGAATGTCCAAGCGTTTCTCCCTGATAGTGATTTTGAGAAATTAGCATTGGATTTAAACGATGCTGCTAGAACCTTTGGCTTTGAGTGGCAGACTATCAAGTGGGAATTTTCAGATGGATATATAAATGGTGATCTTCTTACGATGGAATATGAAGCTATCTTTAATAATCGAGAAAAACTGATACTCGAACGCCGATTGAGTAATCGTGATGGTCAACTCGTAGCACATCACGATTATCTCTGTCTTCCTGGTGCATTGCAAAACATGAATCTGTCTCGTGTGATTAACGGAGCATTATACAAACAGTATAAAATTTTGCAGGTTCGAACTATCGAAACATGTGCTTCGTTGGAAGTGGGTGGATACGTGTGGGCTAAAGCTGGATTCTCTGCTGTAGATCAGGAAGAATTAGATGACATGTTAACAAGAGCGAGTCGGCTCAATCTACAGCCGGAAAGCGTCATAAAAGCCCTACAAAGACAGGTAGGCAGACACTTCACACAAAGCCCTGGTCAACCTTTCCCTATCTGGCAATGGGGGTCAGTACCCGCATTGAAAGGTCTGCTAATAGGTTCTATATGGCATGGTGAATTAAATTTGTATAATCAACAACAAGTGGTTAGATTTGAAGAGTATCTTAGTCCAAAGCCATGAAAACGGGAGATCAGATAACATTGGGTATGCTCTCAGATTTTAAGTTTAATCAAGAGACAACGCTTAAGTTTCAAGCTTGGGCAGCTTTAGATGCACTTGATGAGGGTATGAGCGAAGACGATGTGTTATTAATATTTGGCCTAAGTGTAGCACAGCTTCATCCTTTTATAATGAGTTGGCAACGCGAGTGCAGTCTAATGTATTCGTAGTACGTTCCCTGATATTAATAAAAAAGCTCCAGCCTACAGGCTGGAGCTTTTTTATTACATCTTTGCTTTAGCTTAGCTTTTTAATTAGAGAAGCAAAATCCTTGTTAAACTTTTCCTCTTTGCGTTTCTGTTCAATTTGCCTAATTTTTTCGTCAAGTATAAATTCGATACCAGCTCTTATTATAGGAAAACTATCCCTACAAATATCTTCATCCAATTCATGAATACCTTTGCTCAGTACTCCATATAATGCTTTTCTTTCAACTAAACTTTTGGGTAGAAAGCTATTCAAAATTTCTATCTTATTATTCATTTTCATTTTTTTAAAATCTTCATATTCTATATTTATATCACTTTTATATTCATCATATGTATCAAATATCAATTGTTCAAATATCCTTCTCATGTATACGAATGACCCAATACCAATACCATGAGAAAATAATCCTATTGCCTTGCTTAACTCTCTATAGTAATTCTTCGGCAGAACAGACTCATAAATTTTTATATCCTGTGCGCCCAAATCAGCTATAGATGGATACTGACCAATTTTCATAATAGCGCTATCGGTAATTATCATCTGGAAATAAATAATGTGATCTAAATACTGTTCCCTCGTGCACTTGTAGCTTATCTCGAATCTTTTTCCATTATGGAAATATCTAAAATCAAATTTTTCCTTAAAATCACTGAAAGTATATATATCGCTGCTGGGGGCATACGGGCTATTATCCTTTTTTTCCCTTCTGGGATTTGGGGAAAAGACTGTCTCTCTTTGGCAATATGGGCAATATAAATCTTGTCTTTTTCCTGAAAATACTAGATTGAATAGATCCTCAAAATTCTCCTCATTGAAAGGTGTTTTTTGATACAATCCGTACGAGAAATAGAAATCATAGGGGTTGAAGCTCATGGTGTTATCTAGATTGAAAAGAAAAATTTAAGGTGGTAGATAGACTCATTTTATCTAAGAAAGCAAATAAACCTATAACTATGGATAAACGGGAGCTATATGATATTTACAGCCAATATTATCTACTGTTCGCCTACTGGACCGTTACCATGCTTGGTGTCTGCCCAGCCAAAGGCGTAGTTGCAAATTTGATTGGTAATTTCAATCATCGCTTCAGTTGCTTCTATCTTCAAGTATTGAGGTATAAATGGGTCGTCACTGCTTATCACTGTTTCTATTGTGTCATCTGCTCCCTCTTTCCTTCTCGTAGAAGAATGGTAGTGCTTCTCACTTAAATGAATATATCCGGAGGTAGCTTGATACACGGGTTTGACCCAATCATATTCTTTGGCTAATTCATTAACTAAGTACCAATCCTGCATACAGGACCCTGTACGGTCCTTCAATGTCTTTATTGATTTGCCCGCTAATACCTCATTGGCAAATGAGTGTGGCTCGCTTACAAGCCAAGCGGCAGAGTACCGCAATAAGCTGTCTAGTTGCAAACGAACAAGATGCAAAGCTGTCAGCGAATTGTTGCCTCGCATCAATAAGATAAACCCGTTTAGCATTGCCAAAGATCGATTCAAGACAGCGCTTGTCAGCAAATCCATGGGGAAAAGTACTGCTTCAGCAACCATGTACTTTGCAACGTCTTTAATTCTTTGGTCGCAAGATTGCAACTGGGTTAGGACGTGCTCTAATTGATTATCGCTAGAATTTGTGGTCGATTCCATGATGCATAATTATTCCTTTGATGAAGGTTCATTAATGATCGTAAGGGCCTTGATATCATATATGATATTCCCGACTGTTGAGCATGGTATCTGGTAGCGTATTGATAATTCCTTTGATATGGTGTTACCAGGGCGCTGTAATTGCCGCGCCGAATCTGAGGAGAAGGGAGAATAATGGCGCTGCTCAAATTCTGTCATGATGCCCAATACGGTGTCGCGGCCTATGTTGTACTTCGCTGAAACGGCGTCTAGTTCTCCATGCGAGTAATACATTAGCTCTTGAATATTTACGGCCGCGCCCGGTGCGGTTTGTCGCTTGCTAGATTTGGCGGCCTGTTCATCAGTAGAGTGGCTACAGGAGAAGCACAGGAGCCCCACTGTTATAATTGTTCCTCTTCTCATATCTCAAAAGCACTTCATACACCGACGTTTCCCAGCACCCTGGGCCTTGGCTTCCGTCGTTGTCACCGTCTCATGGGTACAGCGCTTCATAGCTGAACAATCCATACCACTATGGTACACGGCTGTTTTGCCATTGTTGCAGATATACACGGTGGCGGCCCTGGCCTCGATGCCGGAGGCCGTAGCATAGGTAGCAGTAGCTACGCTGGTGGCGCCAGTGCTGCCTGCCAGTAACAGGGAGCAGAATAGTAGTAGTTTTTTCATAGCGTATCGTTGATATAGGGCGCTATGCTACAAAGAATTGACCACAAAGCATAGGGCAGCCGGAATATAGTTTTGCTCGGTGCGTGGTGGCCCCTACCGGCCATTTTTCAGGCCGTAAATGGGTATCTTTACTCTATGGCAAATCCCTCCTTTTCTGCCTCTCTGCCTGGCAATGGACCGTATCAATATGCGGAGAACCAAGACAACCTGTGCGGTGTGCATTGGTCCGGTGCTCCCGGCACTGAGTTCAAGTACAATCCCATCCCAAACGATGTTGCTGGCTACTGCTGTCGTTGGCTATTCATAGACGGTGTGCAAATTGGGCAGCTCGACGCGAACCTGAGTGGCGAGTTGTGCGCTGTCACATATAAGGGCATGACCTATTACTTTACGCCCAGCGGCCGCTACCCTTTCCGCACGGATTTAACCTAATGGTGGCAGCTGCATCTTTCTCAACCGTACTGACGGGCAATGGACCAGGCAGAAACGCCGAGGGCCAAGAGAACTACTGCGGTATCGTATGGTGCGGGGCCGCGGGGACTCAATTCCGCTACAATCCTGAGCCCGTCAGACATCCACACCACGTTACCACCCTGTTCTATGTGGATGGTGTGCAGATTGGGCAACTAAATACTGATCTACTGGGTGTACCCGCAGCCATTACGCATAATGGTATTACGTATACTTTCACCATAGGCCGCGGCGCCTATTGGCAAGAGCTAAAGGCATAGAGGCCTAATCAATCGGCACCGTTTTACGCCGATTAGAAGTAGATAAGAGAGAAGCCCACTGGACTATCTAGCGGGTTTCTGCTTTATTGGCTCTCCTATTCTACAGGCTTTGTGACCCGTTCCCAGTGCCAGCCCTTTATATCGGCATCCGGTTTCATTATATATACCTCACCTGTTCGTGAGTCGAATAAGCCGGAATCTCCTACCCTATGATAGCGCCCATTGTTTGACCATTGATAAGCAATAAACAAGGCTCCAACTAGCAGTAGGCAGAGTATTCTTCTGTATAATTTGTCGCTCATAGCCTTAAAAGTACTTCATGCATCGACGCTTCTAGCGCCATAGGTCTAAAGGGTATATCTCTGCTTTACTTGGGCATTTCCCCCGGGTACCATGGCGGTAAAATACGGTGTTTGATTCCGTAAGCTATACAATCCTTGCGCGAGTACATGACGCGCCGACTGCCTTTGGCGCGGGGCAACATAGTAATAGGCAGTGTGCCCGCCGTACGCCCCATGTAGAACCATGCACGACTGCGGCCGGTAAGGGCCTGTGCCTCCTCGGCCGGTATCCAATCGGGCCGGGCGGCCACTAGCTCCTGTACTTGCTGGGTCAAATGCTCAATCTGTTTGAGCCACGGGGCCAACTCTTGTTTGCTGTATACTTCCATGCCGCAAACCTAGTAGACACCCCAGCATCATAAAAGTATTTTGTTTAGCTAAATATCTGTATATTAATACTCTACTAAATTATTTTCAGTAGAAAAGCCCGCACTAGAAGCACGGGCCTTTCAGGTAGTCAACAGGGTGTAGGGTTTCAGTGCCGGGAGATAACCTGATTGGAGTGGTAGGCTTGCCATAGGGCCTCTTCCAAGTTCGCCACGGCATCTTCGGGCGTATAGGCAGGGAAAGCAGTAGAATATTCCTCCTCGAAGGGCCAACGGTATAGGCACACGTATGGGCCTTCCGTGCGGCGCGGGTTGTAGTCGGTGGCGATGTGGGCCAATGCGTAGCGGTCGGCCACGGCCCGCGCCTCGGTGGCGAACTGGGCCAGAATACGGGCGCCCATTACACAGTAGGCAATAAGATGACACGTAGCACCCGGCCTATGCCGCGCAAGTAATTCGACGCGTCCGGCCCGGCGCGTTCCTCTGTTTCGAAGGTTAAGACCGTGGGATATGGCGGGTTGTCTTTGGAGATGATGGCCGCCAGTGTGCCCGCCGTGCGCAACTGGTTGGCAACAACGCGCACAAACTCATTCGACATGAAATTAGCTAGGAAGTCTGCGGTCGGTGCGTCGGCTAGGTATTCGAGCGTCAGAAAGCAGTGTTCGCCCGGTTGAACGGTAGGCCATTGGCTCGGGGGCAGTGGCTGCACAACGGCGTAGCTACCACGGGGCAGCGTGGGGCCTAGGGTGGGCTCCTCCACTTCGTACACCTGGCAGCCGGCCAGCGTCTCTTCGGGCGTCAGTAGTAACCGTAGCTCCCGACACAGGGTAGGCGACAGGGGCGGGTACAACTCGCATATATAGTCATCGGTGCCCGTCGTGGGCAAGGGTAGGTAATCCATAGTAAGCAGGGGTAGGGCTGGTGGTAGAATAAAGGTAAACCGCTATGTTTGTTGCACAACTGTGGTAAATATTAACAGTTGTGCAATTAATTCCAAACATACGGCACACTTTATTTCTCAGTTGTGAAAGAAGAGGACACGATTAACACCCGTCTAGCGGCCTTTCTGGAAAAGACAGGCCAAAGCAAGTTTGCACTCAGCAAGAAGTTAGGGGTAAGCGCCTCGGCGGTGGGCTACCTCGTGGGCAGTAGCGAACGGACTAGCAAGCCCTCAGCCGATATGCTGGAGAAGCTCGTAACGGCGTGCCCTGAGTTGAATTTGAATTGGCTGGTAGCTGGGCAAGGGCCGATGCTACGGGATACTGAAGCAGCTAAGGAGACGCAATGCTGGGCGCTATTAGAAGCAGAGACAGCACGTCGCCAACAGCTCCAGCTAGATTATGATGACCTCTTATCTCGATTCCAGCAGACACAGGCCGGCAAGTAACTAGGCCGCTTTCAGATTTTGCTTCTGCCTGTACCTGGGGGCTCGGTGGTGTGGGATAGCAAGTCGGCTAGGCCGGTGGGGCGTCTTATCGAGGGTACCCGGTTCTGGGATTCGGTTTTGGATGAGTAGAGGGTAGGCCCTAAAGTGTAGGCTAAGCCTCTGCGTATACCTCGCTCATTACTTGCCACTGTGCTAGGTAGCGCTAACGCCTGTGCGTACCTTGGCCGCTATGAAAAAGCTATTCTTTATGGTGGGCTGCCTGCTGGTGCTGGGTAGCTCGCCGGTATTGGCGCAGGCAGTGGCGCCTCAGGTTATTATTGTTAGAGTAGAAGAGCGTCAAGGGAGTGTCTTCCTGTCAATAGCTCGAGGTAGCAAAGAGCCGGAGGAAACTGAATTTCAAGGCGGGGCTGGCGATGATCGGATATCGGCTGCTGCCGTGCATTATCAAAAAGTGATTGCTAAACTTTATCAGGAAGGTTACTCTATGCAAGGCATGATTCCTGGACAGGACAGAAGCGGCGTGAGTACGCTTATTTTTGTTAAGGGTCCAAAGCGGTAGCTTACTCGCTACGAGCTACTATGCTGCTAGGTAGCGCTCGGCCGCCCGTTTCAATTTACGAGCGTGCTCAGTCATTAATAGCTTACCCGCTACCGTTAGGCTAAGCCGCGCGCGGCCCCTGGCATCTCGGCTCCGTTGCACGAATCCCTTCAGCACCAACACCCAAACGTAGGAGCGTAGCAGCGTTGGGCTAGTCGGGGTGCTGGCGTACAATTCGCCGGGGGTAACGGCTATCATTTCGCGCTGAGTCAGTGAATAGAGAGCCATCAGGGCCTGTAAATGGCTAGGGCGTAGACCGTGCTTCGCGGCTGTGCTTTTGCGCACTGGCTCACTAACTAGCGCCCGCACAATCCATTCTTCTGTGTTGATTTTGAACACGTTGGACATGGGGAATTTATACGGCTTGAGGTAGGGCACCGCCTACCTTATCGGCGGTGGTGGAGGGGGTGAAAGGGGCTGAATTGCCTATTGGCTGTGTGCAGCTCACTCGCTTCTGAAAATTACCGCTACTGACTCGGCGTCGCGCGGGTGTTCCACCGCCTAGCAGCCTTTATTAGCGTGGTACAGGGGCCAACAAATACCAAGTTTGCCGGGCACCCCGCGCCCTCGTGGGAGCAGCTGATAAAGTATTCAGTAGGTGCCGCCTCGTAAGGTGACGGTGGGCAGCACACCTCGACGGCAGCCGGGGCGCCACACCACGGGCAGGGCAGCAAAACAGGCGTGTCCATGAGAAAGACTAGGCCGCCTGGGCCATTGCGGGTGCCTGTTGGGCCGGCTCAAAATCCCATCCCCGAGCTTTCATCTTGCCGCCCTTGCACCATCTATCCACCTGCTTGGGGTAGGTACCGTTGGCCTCGGCGCCGGCTCGGGCCGAAGGATAGCGGCCGGCCGGGGTGATGTACCAGCCCTTAAACTTAGGGTGCGCCTCACCTAGCTTTGCCTCAGCCATTTTAGACCTGGTTTCTTCGCTGTATTGTTTGCCGTAGTTGTGGTGTTCGGCGCCGTGTCTGGCTTTCAGTAGTCCCGTAGCGTAGGCGTGCCGGGTGTTCTCGCTCGGAGTGCACCACTCAAGATTGCCGACCTCGTTCTGGTCCTTTTTTCCGGATATATGATTTATCCACGGCTTATTGTCGGGGTTGGGCAAGAAGCGCTCTGCTACGAGTCGGTGAACGTCTCGCCATGCTTCAGTCCCATTATTCAGCTTCAGCCATACTTGTCGATAACCTCCGTGCGTGCCCCCACTGAGGAGACGGCCCGCAAGTGTTGAGTAGACAAAGCCGCACGTACTTACATAGTAGTCGTGAGCCTCTTGAATTTGGTAGTAGGTGCAACCGTTGTATTTGATGGTGGGGACATTGGGAAGTACATACATAAGGGCATGGTTTGGCCGGGGTGCCCTGTTTGGGCGCCTACGGGGGTGAGTAAATACAGGGGTTGGGGTGGTGTGTAGCCGGGGTGCTACTGGTGCGGACTAAACAACATCAGCACGAAGCGACGCTCGCCGCTGGGCATCATAAACCTCCGCTCCGCTGCGGTTTACGATATGATAAAAACCGTTCTTCCAGCAATTAAGACAAGTTTTTAGAGGGGGTCGAAGCGGACCGAAGGGAGCATTCGACAAGGCACAGCGCCTAGCGTCAAGGATTGCTGACTGCCGCACCGTTAGGGGCTTGTACGATAGTGGCATAGTGGCAAAAGCATATACTCTATTTACCAGTTGCCACTATTTATCCGGCTGTGTGTTGATTGTGGCAACTGGCAAAGCCCCTATAAGGAGTTGCCACTATGCCACTATTCCGGAGTAGTGGTATTTGGAGCCGACGTAAGCTGGTACCTTGTTGACCGGCCATCCTTCGTGCTTCGTAGACGGATTGATTGCCCGCCTTCATTTGAGAGAGTAGAACCATCTAGCTCCTTTAAACGCTCTCGCATTGTACGACCGCTAGCTTTCAGCTCATCACATAGCTGGGCTACGAGCTTGCCCTGTTCCAATGGACCATTGGCAAGAGCCTTTAGGAGTGCGGGCTGTATCATATCCTGCGTAGCAACCCGTTGACGTTGGCTCCGCGCCTCTTTTACTGCCTGTGGCGTAGCCTTCACCAATTGCTTTGTAGCCTCGTCAAATCGGGCATGGGTTACTAGATTGCGTTTGCCATGTCGGCGTTTGATGTAGCGCAATTCTATTACCTCAGTAGCTTCGCCGCTTGCCTGCTTGATATAGCCGACCTGTACAACGGTACTAGACTTGTTGCTAATCTCTGTGCCTAAGTGCCCCCGTGCTTTGGTGGTGCCTGGGTTTTCGTGGATGATGCCGATAAACGTCACGTCAAACGTATTGATCGCCTGATTGAGCAAGTCAGAGAGCAACAGGCTATCCTTCGGGTCGTTGAAGTCGTTGACGCAATCAGAAAGCACATCGATGACCACTACAATATGCGTCTGAATGGTGCCTCGGGCATATTCTAGAAACTCGGTTAGCGCGTCAAACCGCTCTGCCCTGGCTATACCTTGCAGCGAGATAAAGCGAAAGTGCGGCACCGTATCTACTCTGTTATAGCCCGCCCACTCCTTGATGCGTTGCACGGCTGCGGGAGACTCGCTGGCTAGGTTTCGCTCCGTATCCACATACACTAGGGTGTACTCTTGCGGCAACTCGCGCGAGCGAACAAAGCCAAGATTGTCGCAAATGGGGGCATCCTGGGCAATGACAACGGCGCTTATCAGTTCGCCTACCCTGCTCTTGTGCGCTCCGGTTTGCCCTTGTAGCAGGTTAATAGAGCGAGAAAAGAAGATAGGCTCCTCGTACTGGCGAATGAATGGCAGCACGCCTATAATGGGCTGCTTTGCTAACTCGCCTATTCGTTTCTCTCCGGCCAAGATGGTGGCTAAATGAGAGTGCGGCGGCCGTTGTTTTTCGCGTTTGGGGGCACTTTCCCTATGCACATGAGTTTCCATTTCCTGCTCATGTTGCACTGCCTGCCCAATAGTGTGGAGCAACTCAGGAGTAGTTGCAGACTTGCGCTTATTACTCATTGCGCAGATACTTGCCGACTGCCTGCCTTGACCCAATTCAATAATTCGCTACGACTGAACGTCAAGCGGTTACCTCGCTTCATGTGCGGAATGCTTCGCTCTGAAACAAGAGCGTATATACGTGGCTTGCTTAGTCGTAGCACCTCACAGGCCAGTTCAATCCCACCAACTTCGGGCAGGTTGGGTTGGGGAGCATTCAGCCGTTGGAGCAACTCGTTTTGGTTCGCTTCGATACGGCGAAGCCACTCTTCTAGGGTCGCAAATGGGTTATTCATTACCTAGCGCTACTTTATAGCAGGCTTCGTTACCTGCTATTCACTGGCGATAGATCAAAGTTTGCCGATGCTAATTGGCGTAACTGGTTTAAACTAGTTTTCTAATTTGATGACTGGTTATCTTGGATATATAGCATTAGCTCCTGTGCCTCAACTTGCTGTTGCTCAGCAATTAGATTTGGTATTATTGCCTCAATGTCTCTTATCAGTGCTTTTGCCACTCTGCTGCTGTGCACAGCCTTCAGCTTATCATTAGTGCACCACTTTTCCCAATAATCATAGAGCTTTCCTGGAGTGCCGGGGGCAGGGTTTAATCCATATTCGTTAGCAACTGCCGCTGCATTATTCTTGCTAATAGATTTCCCCAATAGAAACACAAGCAAGGCCACTCTCTTGTGAGTAAGAGGCGCTTTAGCCCTATGGCTAACTCGTTGAGGTGCTGATTTCTCTTTATCAGATATCCAGCGGCGCACAATGTCAGCGCGGACTATATTTCTAGCTCTGCCAAGGAATAACCTAGGTAATGGTTTGTCATCTACTTTGATATTGACAATCCTTTCACCTTGCCCTGCTTCCCACTGCTCGATACCTCCATCACCGCCACTATGAAATCTTATAGCAATATCATCATTAAAAAAGCCTGTAGTAACCATCATGTCAAGTAACTCTTGTACATATTGCCTATCGCACTCATCACCGATAAATGTATCATTTAGGTACTGATATATCCTCTCCCCTAAGCCGTTCAGAATCGTGTCTACGAATACATACTGGTATGCTCTGCCGTATGGCGGCGGCACTACTCTTTCTTGTATGAAGCTGCCGGCCGCATTTTGAACCACCCGACTCCAGTAAAAAGGGTCAGTTTCATCGCAGTCCTTCATTGTTTGCTGCTCAAATTGGCGGGCCTTCGATTCTCTGAATAGTCTTATCTGCTTCGCCTCGTCTTTTCTTAAGCTATCTAAATAGCTATTTGTATCCTCCTCTCCATATAAGCTTATAAGCTCTGCCCGATGCGTGTCGGAGAAAAGAGATTGAATGTATTGCTGTTGTTCCTGATAGTAGTTCATAGCAGCTAACTATAGAAGGTGCTCGAATGCTGAATCTACCAGATCGGAGCCGAAGGAGTCAAGATAGATAGCCGTTACTGCTTCGGACTTATGCCCCATTGCCTGGCTGATAATACCTGTTTGCGCCCCGCCTAGTTTGAGTGTCTGCGCAAAGGAATGCCTAGCCACATACGTGGTAAGCGGGGTGCTGATGCCAGCTTGTTCCCCTAATAGTTTCAGGCTCTTATTGACCCAGCCCAACACGTTTTGCAATCGCACTAGGCGTTTTTCGGGCGTGTCGTGCTTCTGCATGGTGAGGAATGGGAACACGTAGCTTTCTGGCCCGGTATAGGTGAGGGGATGGTATTGGGCAATAATAGCAGCGGCCGGGGGCAATAGCTTTACCGAGAATTTGCCACCAGTCTTTTGCCGTACGTAGTCGAGCCGTTGCGCGTCAGCCGGGCCGCTCAAATCCCGCCAGCGTAGCTGGGCCAAGTCCACGAAATTGATGCCGCCGCAGTAATAGCTAAATAGAAAGGCATCCTTTGCCTTGCCCGCCCGGTTGTCGGTGGTGGGCAGAGCCTCCAGTAGCCGCAATTCGGCCCGACTGATTGCCCGCTTACGGGTAGTTAAATCAAACTTACTGACGCTGTATTTGTGCTGTTCGGCCCGGTTGCGGGAAAATGGGTAGTGTTCCGCTTTGGTCAGGCCGTTGGCAATGGCTTTGTTTAATACGGCCCTGAGCGTCCGAAAGCGTAGGGAGAGGGTTGTATCTTCTGCTTTAGTAGCGCGTAGTGTGGCCTCCCATTCGTTGCAAAAAGCTACCGTTACCCGGCTGAAAGGCACATCATCGACCTTGTACTCATCAATAATAAAGCGGCGCAACTCCGTAGCCGTTTGACGGTACACGCGGGCGTTGCCCAGTTGGCCAGCTTTCTCTTGGGCTTCGACTAGTTCCGCAACGTAAGCCAGCAGTAACACCCGGCGCGTGGCCTTGCGGGTTTCGCTTACCTTGCGTAGTACCGTTTCCGCGTCGTGCTGCTCATCTTCGGCCACTAGGGAGTCAGCGGCGTCCTCGTACTTCTTGCGCCATGCTTCCAGCGCCTTTATCAGCTTATCCCGGTCAGGTTCCGGATAGCTCCGACGTATCTCTTTTGATTTGGGATTCCAGTACTTTGGGTGTAGGCTCAAGCCTGTAGACCGGAAAACCTGCTTTCGATTTTTGGTAATCCGAACCATGAAGGGGTGCGAGCCATCGGCCAGGGTCTTCCCAACCTTGTAGTACACCTTAACCGTAGCCTTTCCTTCTTTATGTTCGGTCGTCTTGCTCATGCTCGGCTCCTGCTGAAAGTGTAGGCACCAACGGTTGGTGCCTACGGTGGTGCCTACAAATCTAGTAAAATAACCGATACGGGCAATAGAGGGCAATTACTAAAAATGGCCTTATAATCGTTTAAGCGTGGATTTGATAACTGATAGTAGCAGACAAATACGAATGGCATTATGCCTTCTAAGCAGCCGGTCATGTGTTCGAATCACATCGGGGTCACGTTGATAATGAGCCACTTAGCTTAGATGCTGGGTGGCTTTTTGTTGTTGGTTTACACGTTGGTTTACATTGCTTCATGTCTCACGCGTTAGTGGTAGCATCGCTTTCGTATCCCCGCAGCTTGGCCGCCAGTGTGCGCTCGTCAATGTCCAAGGCCATAGCAGCCTGGAGCTTCACTCCCTTTTTGAGTTTCAACACATGCAGTATATGTACTCGCTCCGCGTCGAGTAGGCGCAGCGAAAGGGTGCCGGCAGCTGGTTCACGCAAGCGGCGGGGTAGATGATGCAACTCAATTTCGCTTTCTGCGTGCAGCATGTAGAGCCCCTCAATCGTATTTTGCACTCCCGGATGTTGCCGGGAAACGGATAGTCCAGCAGGCGGCGGGCGGTGGCTATCGGCAGTGCCGGAAAACGTTGGCGCAGTATCCGGATGGTCTGATGTTCTTCGGCTATGGTATCGGGCAGTTGGATGCTGAGCGGCACCTCGGGCGTGTGTCGTAGTGGCGGGCCACTCGGGGTCGGCGTATTGAACAGGCCTCGTAGATACAATTGCACCTAGCTAGGGGCCACCTCAACAGCGGGACGGGCAGTATCGACCTCTGCGGCTACGCGTGCCCGACGCAGGTCGTCGTTGAGCGTTTCCAAACTGAACTGTCCGAGAGCAATCAGGTCGGAGACAAAGTCCACCATGTCTTCCGCCGAATAGCCTTCGGTATAAAGCTTCACCAGTACGGCATCGTGGGTAATGATAAGCGTATCTAGAGTAGGTTTATAAGTGCCATTGTAGCGGTCAGCAGTATTGAATGATAAGATCATACAGTAAAAGTTTTCACTGAGTATTTAACGAAGTAGTATCTGTGCTGGCGAAAACGCTAGTAGTATGTTTTGCTGATGATCAATGCTATATCTAGATAGAGTGATTTGGTTACTGGGTTAGACTACGGAGCAACTGCCGGACCTGATGATGCCGTTGCCGGGCGGGCAATAAATATATGGCGCACCGCTTTATTACTTCACCTATCTCTATTTGCTGCTCAATAGCCCAGCGCTTTACTGCTTGGTTAGCTTCGTATTCTACTTGGTCAGCTGCCACGGGCGCTTTGCAAGCAGTCGGCTCGCTTCTAACCCAGTCAAGCAGTTCCCAGTCCTGATGCTGCGTTTCCAGCTGTTGCTTTTTGCAGTTGTAGCAAATCAGGCGATAAGAGGTGCCATGCTGAATCAATACGATTACTCGTGGCTGCGCTGAGGAGTAGGTACAGGCACTTAGCAGAAAGGAAGGCAAGGTGACGGCTTGCGAACGGTAGCGTTCTAGGGTGGCCGTGTGCGTCAGAGCAGATTTAGCTCCTAGGCCGCCGATATCAGTGAGTAGCTCGTCTTGCTGGACAAAATCGGCCGCATCAATGTCGCCATCCAGCTGGATATCGGTTTGCGCACCGGGCGCATACACAGCCGCGCCCGTAATGCTGCGCGACTTTTCGTGTCGTTGGGTAATACGCTCAAACAATTCTCGCACAGTATGCGCCACTCGGCTCCGATTGCCGTTTTCGGTCAGCAGACTGGGCGCGAGTGTGTACACGTGTACTTCGCGAGTTGGGTCGGTGGTCATGCGCAGGATGCGCCCAACGCGCTGGAACAGTACATCAGCCCCGCTGGGTGGGTCATAGTTTACCACCGTGGCACAATCCTGCAAGTTGACGCCAACGCCGTCAGCATCGGTGCAAAGTAACACCTCGTATTTATCGCGGCCCATCTGGTGGTGCGATTTAGGCGAGAAATCTGTCAGAATGGTGCGACGCTGCTCGGGCGAGGCCAGGCGAGCTACGCCCCGCGCTTCTTCCACCGTGCAGCCGATACGCAGCATAGTAAACTGCTGCTCAAACGCTTTTTTTAGATAAATGGCCGTAGAAAGCCGGTTAACAAATAGAAGCACCTTACCACGTTCGACTACGCAATGCCGCTCTACTATGCGGGCTACAGCCTGGTATTTATCGTCGGCCGGCGTGCTGAGCTGCTGAAGCGCCGTCAACAGCGGCGCTAAATGCTGTTGTCGAGTATCTGATGCCAACCACAACGGTGTCTCAAATGCCTTGGGCTCTCGCCGGCGCTTCTTGTTATCGGTGGCAGTACCACGCTGGCCCGTCGCATCGCGCGAACCCAGATTCTTGATCAGTGATAGGCTAGCTGCTGCAGGAGAGCTGAGCCAGCTGCCGATGGTTGTGTTGTATACTGCGTCGGTGAGGCCAACGCGGTGCTGCAGAGTGGCATCGTCAGAATATAAATGGCGGACTTTAAACTGCTGGTCGAAGCAACGCGATTCAGCTGCTCGCTCCATTTCAGGCAGCATCAGCAGTTGATAAGACACTGTACGCAGGCGCATAAAACGCGGGAGGTAGCGCCGCTCGTGCTCGAACTGAATAAACGTCCGACCTTGGTTGTCCACGTCGCCGCGGTTCCTGGCCAGCTTCAGTACATGGGGCAGACCCAGCACCGTTGTTACGGGAAGCGCAAGAAATTGCTGGTGCGAGCGGACACTCCGTGGTAATGGATGGCCTGTACTTTCGTCCGGCGAATGCGGCAACAGATGCAGCAGACTATTGAGGTTCTGGTAGCTGGTGCCGTACACCGTTGCCGTGAGCAATACTACCCGGGCACCCGCAGCTACCAGGGGCAGCAGCCGGTTGTATACGCGGCTGTCGCGCTTGGCAGAAACATCTACCAGCAGCTGATTACGATAAAAGTGCGCCTCATCAATAAGCAGCAGCGTGTGCTGGTCGGCTTGCCGTAGTACTTTGTCAAGGTGGTGTACTTGCCCACGTTCTTGCTCCGAGGCCTTCCGGAATACCACCTGGGGCGTAAAATGCTTATAGCGCACGTCGCGGCCATCCAGTTGCTGTTCCCATTCGGGCAGCACGCCGGTTGGGGCAATCAAAATAGTTTGGCGAATCCGACCCTGTACTTGCAAACGGCCCGCTATTTCGGCTCCGATAATGGTTTTACCTAAACCAGTAGCGGCCACAATTAGCGAACCACCGAAATCCTGCTCCTGGCGCAACGCCCGCGCAATAACACCACGCTGGTAGAAAGCTGGAGCAAATGCACCGTTATGCTTCGGCAGTTCGGGTAAATGGTCGAGCAGCAGGAGCATCTTCAGATAGGCATCGAACGGCGTAGCCAGAAGCTGCCATTGATCTAGCCGTTTCTCTAACTCTCGCAGCAGATTATGGGCCTGCGTGGCCACCTGATCGTACCAGCTAATCCAAGCCTGAACCTGAGGTTTATCATAGCTGACACTGACCTGCTCGGCTGATACGCACAGCCCTTTGTAAGTGTAGTTGCACGAGCCATGCCAGACCAACTGCTCGTCAATCAGGTAAATTTTGCAGTGAAACGGCACTTGCATTGACCGGGCTTCGCGAATAAAAAACCGACCAGTACGAATGCGTTGCAGCAAGTCCGTTACGGCTGCCATCAGGTCTGTATCACATTGGCCCAACTCTGCCTCGATTTCATCGATGACAGCTTCGTAGGCGTGCTTTTCTTCAGAGCGTCCTACCAGAATATGTAGTTGCGCGATGGGAGCTACAAACTCGCGTCCCAACTTATAGCCGCGCAAGGTAAAATATGCCGTGGCGATGCGTAGCACTTGTTGTGTCTGCGGGAAGTATTCTTTCACGAAGCGCATACCTACCCCTGGTCCCGCACCATAGGCCAGCCGACCAATATCGTCACGGCCCAGCAACAGCGGAGTTTCCAATGAAGTATCGGCCATTAGGTGTTTATACTTGCTGGTATACTGATGAAATTTCTGCTAAAAGTCTAGTATTAAGCATTGTCTACGCCGATGCCTGTGCGTTTTGGTTGACCAAATCGACAATCCTGAACAGCTCCCGCACTTGGGTTTCCTCCCGAAACACGCCTACTACGCCCTGGTGGTGCTTCTCGGTGAAAGGGCTCTCGAACAGCTTCCGACGGACGATGGTGCCGTTGTGGGCTAGGTAGTCGATGAGACTGTTGACGAAGTAATATCTGGTCGGGCTGCAGCGTGCGGCCGCTTAGGAAACCGGCAAAGGCTTCTTTGGCGGCATTCACATCAAGCCCGAGCAGGCTGCGGATAAACTCGCCTAGCGGCTTCGGCTGGCCCAACTCCTTGTGCAGGTCGGCTACGGTGCCCCGCTCGTGACCGTCGGATACTAGGCGCTCCAACTCGTGCAACTCGGTGGCCGTGATAGGCTGATTGGTGCGCAAGCGGCTGATGGTGAGGTGATGTTGATTGTTGCGGATGTAGCGGGCTACACGCTGATAGTAGCTTTCCAGCACCGTGCTGCCCCAGGTAGTGATGTCCTTTTCGGCTACGGCGGCGGCGTCTAACTGGTCGGCAAAGTGGGTGTACACTACTGGCTGCTGGTCACGATCTAGGAACTTCACTAGGTCGCGTAGGTTTTGGCGCAGGGCTTCCAAGTCGGGTAGGGTAGCGTACTGCCAGTATTGCTTCTGCTGCACCTGCTGCAATAGCTCCTTTTGCCGGAGCACGGCCGGCACGCTGGCCTTCTGGCTGTTAAGGTTGTAGCCCAGGTTAGCAATCCGCTCGATGTAGCCCTGCTGATGGGTGCTTTTTTGCACGATGGCCAGCATCAGGTTCAATACCATCAAATCGAAGCGGCGGGCCAGCTCGTCGGTTCCTTCCACGGGGGCTAAGGGGGCAAGGTGGTTTTCCAGATTTTGTACGTCCACTTTGGTGAGGGCCTCCCAGCGGGCGCGAGGCCCGCCAAACTCTTCCACGTGTCGCAGGCGTGCCCGCACGGCAAAGGAGTCCTGGTCGAGGGCGGCAACCTGGCCGTGTAATGTATCCAACAAATCCCTGCGCAGTTGCCGATGCGCCTCATCGGTGTGGTACTCGGGTTGGCGCAGCACTTCAGCCAGCGTGAGGCGAGCCGTAAAAATCTGCTGGCTCAGAGGTACTTGGTTGCTACCTATCAGACCTTCAGGCTGAGCCTCAAAGAATTCGAAGTTCTCGCAAAAATCGAAGACCACAAAGTGCTCCTTATGTTGTCCAGGACCAAACAGATCGGAGCGCAGGCGGGTACCGCGGCCCAGCATTTGCCAGAACTTGGCACTGGAGCGCACCGCCTTGAAAAATACCGGATTCACTACGTCCGAAATGGCGATGCCGGTATCGAGCATATCCACCGAAATGGCCAGCTGGGGAATCTTGTCGGTTTCCGAAAAGTTGTCGAGCAGGGCCTGAGCGTACTCTTCGTAGTTGTCAATGATGTGTACGAAGCCACCGCCCAACTGCGGGAACAGCTTATGAAATCGTTCCTCAATAAACAAGGCATGGCGGTGACTGCGCGCGAAGAGAATAGTTTTGCCCAGCTTGTCGCCGCCTTCCACCTTCACTCCGCGCTCCAGCACAAAGCGCAGTACTTCATCTACCGTACTTTGATTGAAAAGCCATGCATTCAGGGCACTTGACCCAATTTCGTCGGGTACTAGGCCGGTAGCCTCATCCCGGAATTCTTCTTCGTACTCTTCCTTTTTAGCCTCGCTCAGCTCGTTGTACTTGATGCCCTGGCGCTGGAATTTCAAGGGCACCGAGAGGGCCTTGGGTGGCACCAAGTATTTGTCCTGCACGGCTTGGTTAAGCTCGTAGGCGTAGGCAGGCTGGTGGTCTTCCAGGCCGAACAGCTCGTAGGTGTTGCGGTCAATCTGGGCAATAGGTGTAGCTGTAAGGCCGATGAGCAGGGAATCGAAGTACTCGAAAATGGTCTGATACTTCTGGTAAACCGAGCGGTGAGCCTCGTCCACGATAATGAGGTCGAAGTAGCCGGGACCGTAGAGGCGGGTCGCACCGGGTGCTACTTCGCCATCGATGCGGTTCATCATCGTGGGATAAGTGGAGAACACCATGCGGCTGTTGCTATCCTCCTTTTCCTGGGTGATATTGACTAGTGAGAGGCTAGGTAGATGCTCAGCAAAGGCATTTTTAGCTTGGCGCACCAAGGCTTTACGGTCAGCCAGGAACAGTACTCTAGTCACCCAGCCCGCTTTTAGTAGTACATCGACAAGGGCAGCAGCAGTACGCGTTTTGCCCGAGCCGGTAGCCATTACCAGCAAGGCCCCGCGCTGCTTCTGGGTCTGAAACCGGGTGGCTACCCGGCCAATGGCCTCGGCCTGGTAGTAGCGGCCGGCAATGGCGGGGTTGATGCTGGCCTGGGTAAGGTTGTGCCGTGAGGTGCGGCGTAGCAGCATCCGGCGTAGCTCATTCTTGGTAAGGAAGCCGGCCACCTGCCGGGGCGGGTAATCGGTGGCGGGGTGGTCATCGAGCAAGAAATTTTCAAAGCCATTGGTATAGAACACGATCGGGCGCTGACCAGTCATCTGCTCCAGGCAGTTAGCGTAAAGCGTGGCCTGGTATCGGCCTTTGGTGGGTTCAGCCATGGTTTTCTTGGCTTCCACCACGGCTAGCGGCCGGCCGTTGTCGTCCCAGAGTACATAGTCGGCGTAGCCTTTCCCGCTGGGGTTCGTGCTCAAGGGTATGCCGGTTACCTCGAACTCGCACACCCGGGGCGCGGTGACGTCCCAGCCAGCCTCGCGCAGCAGCAGGTCGATGTAACGCCGCCTCGTTTCAGCTTCGGTAATGGCCTGCGGCATAGCTACAGGGTGAGCCAGGTTGTAGGCCTTCACTTCCTGAATAGCAGCCAGGCTAGCCTGCAAAGCGGCGAGTTGTTGGGCGTTGGCCGCGAGTTGGGCTGTTTTGCGAGCCAACTCCTCTTGCTGAGCCAGATAGTCGGCCTCCAGCTTCTGCGCCTGCACTTGGGTGGTATCAGAGGCGTCGGCGGCAGGCAGCAGAGTTTCATCGAAGGGCCGAATGCGAGGCCGCTCGGGGCTGTAAGCCGCGGCTACGAAGGCCAGAAAGCCATACAAATGTCGTAGGGCATCAAAGGCTTCGGGACCGGTAGGACTTACTTTCTGGTGAGCGGCCTGGTTGCCCAGTTTACGTACGTAGTTGCCCCCTTGGAATTGGATGCTGCCAATCAGATTGCGGAAACCGGACTCATGGAGGAGTGTCGCCAGGTTATCCTGATAGGGAATTGTGAGGCTGCTGTCGTTGTCGTACACCCACCGAATTGCGTTTTCTAGAGCAATGCGGCTGCTGAGGGCCGCTAGGCGCGGTGCACTCCAGACGTGCAACTCCGCCTCACGGGCTGGCTCATAAAGGTCGGGCCAGGCAGCTTCTAGGAAGGAGAAGTTGGATAGCGGAGTAGTAGGCATTGCGGTTAAATCAAAATAGCTTTAGAATAAACTCTTGCCCGGGTAGCTTAAACAATCCGGATAACACTTAACGGACTAAGATATCCGCTACCAAATGGCAGCCCATATCCTGCTGAATAAAATTCAATAGTTCTGGTTTGTGCTTCAACAGCCATTCGGGGTTGTTGCCCTCGTACAGAACGACCTCCCACTTGTAACGGTACTTGCTGTTTGGCCGGGTGTCGCAGTAGATGTGCGAAACGGCCTTGCAGTAGTAAAACAAGTTGATGACGCGTCGTAGCTCTTCATCGGCATATTCAGCCGTCGACAGACGTAGTATTGCAAGCGTTGGCTTTGGTAAGCTCAGCGGACTCTTATGCAGTCGGAAATTGATGGAGTTGATGCTCTTATGCTTGTGGCAGACGCTGCACAGCGTCTGAGAATTGCTAAGGCTGGTTTCACCGCCGAAGCGGAAGGGCACAATGTGGTCTACTTCAAACTTCACGCGGCGCCCCGGCTCTCTCTGCTTGCCGCAGCATTGGCAGGTGTAGTTGTCCCGATGGTACACCTGCTGCTTTTCGTCTTCCGTCAGCTCCCGCTGCTCTAGGGTGCGCTGAATCGGGGCGTGCACCTGCACGTCTGGGACGCTGCCAAACTTGCGCAGGTGATAAATGCGGTTGCGCTCGGCGTCGAATGCTGTTTTGAACCGCTCATAGCTTTTGTAAAAGCGCTGCCACAGCCGGGACCCATCGTGGTAGAGGTCGGTGAGCTTATCCTGCACCACAAACTCGTTGAACTCTAGCAGGTCGCCGGCAATCTGGCTCAGGTCGTGCTGCTGGCGCTCAGTGAAGGAGTAGAAAGGCGGGACCTGCCGGGCCTGGGCGTAGTGGCGCGACAACTTGAGCAGGTCCGCGTCGAGCAGGTTGCTGGTGTTATCGGTGGGGTCGAAGAACTCAGCTATCCACTGCGCGGCTTGTGCCTGCATCACGGCTTCATCAAGGCAGTCGTCTTCCCAGTGGGGGGGCAGGTTGGTTTTGAGGTGCTCTAAGAACCGCTCAAACCTGGGCTGGGCCGATGCCGATACCACCACGAACTCGCGGTAGGTTTCCGTACCCTCAACCGTACTGGCCAATACCTCGGTTTCGTACCAGCCCACCGGCAGGCTGTCGAGAAAGGAACGGTCGGCGAAGACGAGCCCGCTGTCGATCTGCCGCGACAATTCTTCCACCAGGGCAATGGAAATGAACTCGATAGGATAAGACCCGCGGGTGCGCGGCTCCGTTTCCGCGCGGCCGCCCTGGCCTTCGGGTGTAGCGAAATTGATGACCTTTTTCCAGTTGTCAACGAAGAAGACGATGTTGGCTACCTCCTTGTCGGGGCCACCACCGGCGGCCTTGCCGCGTAGAGCCCGCCCAATCATCTGGGTGAGCAGGATGGCGCTAGTCGTCTGGCGTGTGATGAAGACGGTATTGACGTTGGGTACGTCGGTGCCTTCGGAGAGCATGCGCACGTTCAGCAGCACGTCCAGTTCGTTATTACGGAACTGATGCAGGATACGCGTGTTCTCGGCTGCGTTGCGCTGGTTGCGCTCTTCCACGGTGTTGGCGCGGGCGTCCACGTGCGAGTATACGGCGTCCACCTTCAGCGGAATACCTTGCTCGCGGGCCCGCTGCAGGAGCTTCTCCTTGAGGTACACGCACTGAAACCAGCGGTCGGCGAAGATGATGGTTTTGCCGTAGGCGGCGCGATTAGCCAGGTAGTCGTCTACGATGTAGTCGTTGCGGCCGCTGTCGCGAGCCAGACGCTCGATGAGGTCCTCGGGCAAATCCTGATGCTGGCGCTCCAGGCGGTCAAACAGGCGGTCATCAACGGCAATTTCCTGGCCGGTGTTTTTCTGCACGTAGTGCGGCACAGCCAGGATGTTGCGGCTGATCAGGTCGGCCTTTTCCACCTGGTGAATGATGCCGTCTTTAAATATCTCCCACAACCAGCCTCGGCGGCGGGCATCGGAGTAGCTAGGCGTGGCCGTGAGGCCCAGGATGTAGCAGCCCGGCACCTTTTGGCGGATGCCCTCGGCGAAGCGGCTGCCCCCGATGAGCAGGTTGCGGCACCCGTAAGCGGGGGCATGATGGGCTTCATCGAGCACTACGAACAGGCGGGTCTGTCGGGCGTGTTTCAGGAACCGCTCAAAAGCGGTCTGTCGGGGGCGGCCCGCTTCGTCCAGGGCCGTGGTCTCGGTGTTGGAAATGGCGGTTTGGGTGGTGATGATGAGAATATCATCACTCGGTTCAATCTGCGAGGCATTGGAGTGCTCCGGGTCGCTCGATACCAGGCGCATATTAATGCTGCGTCGTTGCGGCGGTACCTGTAATAGGTTGCTTTTGAACGTGTCGTAGGCCTGCTCTAGCAGGTGGCCGGTGTGGGCCAGCCAGAGCACCTTGGCGTTTTTGGGCAGTACGTTGCGGCAAATCCAGTTCACCGAAGTGAAGGTTTTGCCCGCGCCGGTGGGCAGCACCAGTATGCCAGCCTTGTGTTCCTGGTCGGTGAACGTGAACAGCTTACTCAGCTTCTCGAATGCATCTTTCTGGTGCTCGAAAGGGCTTTTGAAAAGGGGGCGGGGGTTATCGCGGCGCAGCTGTTCGAGGTCAACGGATTGGTACATATAAGCTGACAGGAATAGTAATGAGTAGCTAAAGCTGCGGGCAACTTTTGACTGGAATCTATTGCAAAACTTTAAAATGATCGTAGTGCTGCGGGTCCTTTCAGAAATCAAAGCAGGCCGTTATTTGCTGGACACCGAACATATCCCTCTCCAACTGCTTCGCATCTCCTATACCTAGTTGCTCACATAGAGCTTAAAAGCCTTTGCCATGCTCGTAAGTATTCTTGAACACGGCCACGTCACCGAGCACCGGGCGACCAGCCCGGTGCTCATAAGCCCCAATGTCGCCGAGGATACCGGCTATTTTGTTTCGATGGTTAGCCAATCCCATATCTAAACCTAATCCTCAGGCATTGGCTAAATCCTGATAGGAAACAGTTTTGCCGGTCAGGGCCTTATCAATCAGGTACTCGCGAACGGTATCGTTCATGTAATTAAGCGTTGGTGGGGCCGTCAATCAACTCCTGTAACGCCTGGATAACAGCCTGCAATGTGTGGGCTACTGGTTGCCAGTTTTCGGTGTTGCTGTCTTGTTGTTGTAGCGCTTCGTATGGTAGCATAACCGACAGTTGAAAGCCTAGTGCTACATCTGTGTAGTTACGCGCAGTATGCACAAAGGAGTCCTCCCAAGCTTGCCAGCCCGACTTTTGCAAACGCCACTCGCCGTTGGTGTCTTCATCTAGCAATTGCTCAAACTCCGTCCAACGGGGGCGCTTCCACTTACCAGCGTATTTATGAAAAGCTTGCTCACTTTGAAAGTTGCGGGCATAAAGGGCCAACTCGCCTTCCAGAGAAAGCTCGAAGATATAGCGGTTAAAGTGCGAGAACTTGATGTACTGGCGTATCCACAAGGGGTAGGAGTGGCCATTCACTTCCAGCGTTTGCTGGGTAGTCCAATCTAATGGTCGATTGTATAGCGACCAGCCCTGACCCTTGGTGTTACCCGGCCATACGTTCACGCTGATGTAAGGCTTGTCCCCGCTCAGTTCTGGATATGTAATCACTTCGCTGGCCCACTTCACGGTAATAGGCATTGCTACCCGGCCATTCAGCCACATCAGTTTCTCGCCAAAAGCCTGCTGCTGAATATAATGTAGACGTTTGTACAGCGCAGCCTCGTTGATGGCGCCATTCCTCTGGGTAAAAGGAATGGATCTGAAAGGTAACACCTCATCCCAATGCGGATAATGGTACTGAATAAACTGCACTAGATCGGTGGTGTAGGGGCTGGCATGCCCTGTCAGCTGATGCAGGTTGCGCGTGTTGGTCGCTAGCCGGACTATCTGTGCCCAACTCAAGGTCGTGACGGGCATGATAGTTATCGGGTCGTCACCCTGGCTTTCCTGATAAGCCTCTACCTGCCCTTTCAACTGGGCTAAACAGTTTTCGTTGGTACGCTTCACTTCCACCAGTACCAGCACGTCTTTGTATCGAATGACAAAGTCAGTAATGGGCGAATCATTGCGCCAGCTAACAATGGTGTCATAGGAAGCGCCATCGAGCTTGGCTTCGGTAAGTGCTACCGGATATAGGGCATTGCAGGTACCTAGGTCGTTCACTGATTGCTGCACGTCAATGATAAGACGCTCATCGGCGTCTGTCAGATGCAAGTCGCTACGAAGCTTCTCCTCACCCACAATGGCACCTAGTAATGTATACAGGAATAGGGTGTCGTGCTGTAGGCACAGCGCTAGGGCACGGGTCAGGTTGTTTTCAAGTACCTGTTGGTCCTCACTGGCCGAGTAGTGCCGGAATAGATTCAGATGAGTATTCAATTGGAAGAAATAAAAAGTAGAAAAAGAATTTACATGGTAAAGCTCAACTGCCCTGCTACCGCCTTGCCCGCTGGCTCTGCCCGCCCCAGCTCCCCACGAAACGCCCGCTGCAACAAGCTGTTGAACAGGGCGTCGGACTGAAGCTGAAGATGTTGCATGGCGGCTTTTTGCGCTTCGATTTGGGTCACGATTTCAGCGAACCGGTTTTGCGATTCAATTGGGGGCAAAGGCAACTTCAGACTGCGAAGCTTAGCCATTGATACATTGAGCATTGAGCCGCTTGTACCAGTAGCCGTCTTTGTTAGCTCATTTCTAAATTCAGGCTTTGATAGGAGATGCTTAAAATAGATTGCATTACACAATTCAGTATTAAGGTCAATTCGCCAGAGTTTATCTGGCAAAAACAGATTGTCGTAATCTTTATCGACTATGCAGGTTGCCGCAACAAGTTCACGGGTATTCGCGCGGCTGAACAAAAGGTCGCCCTTGCGTGGTTTAATAAGCTTTTTATTTATCAAGGCCTTGGGTACTGCTTTGAAATAGCCCTTGGTTACAGCGCTAACTTTTAGCACCCCCAATTCGTCGGGCTCTAAATCCCTGTCTTCCCCTCCATAGCTGGTGCCGCCAACTATATCAGAAATAATTTCACTTGACTTCTTCACCGGCCACCCCTTCTCATTCCGCACCGGGTCACCAGTATCCACACATTGCTGGTCTTCGGGATATTTACGGGACCATTTTGCCGGAAAGGTACTGACCAAAGCTTGGGTAGGGGAGATGAAAGTTATATACCCATCGGTGTGCGCAAGCTTGTCGGTCTGCGGCAGTTCAACCCAGACGGGGTCTATTTTTAGAGAGGACCGTATCAGCTGCCCGGCTAGTTCTTGGGGTGATTCGTCGAAAAGTGTTTGCTGCTGTTTTTTAAAATTGTGTTTAAGTAGGCGGGTACTGATAAAACCATGGCTGCCGTTAGTTACCATATTGCCACCATCCCACACCAGGTTGAGTGGAACTAGGTCGATACCGAGTAGCGAATGCAGCAACTTCATATTATCCCCAATGCGCCTGGGAGAAAACACGGGCTTCACTAAGTGGGTACCCATATTAAAGCCCGCGTAATCGCGTAACCAGATGCTTTCCAGCTCCGAGTGTACCACGTACCGAATACGTTCCCGTGGCGGATTAGCCCGCAGCTGATTAGCAATCTGGCTGGTCTTTATTAATAGTACTACCTCAATCTCAGCCGGAATAACCTGGAGCAGATTCAAGTAGAATCTACATAGACTAGTATAGTCGCAGCCTTCGCCAACTACTTGTTCTGGGAACACCAAGTATAATTCTCGTACTGGGTCATAAGGAGTGCGCAGGCCGCTGCTCATCGGTTTGAAGAAGGGTAACTCATCCTCTATGCCACTAAAAGCCTCTTTTGTGGCAGCAAGAAACTCTTTCATCAGTTCATAGCTGTGGTGGCTTGTCTGCCGCCAGAGATGATAGTTGAGCACTGAGTTTCTATGCCCCGAACCGGCATACCAAGCTTCCGTAAAATCGATGGGCTGCAAGCGCACCAGATCTAATATGGCCTCTTGAGTAAAAGCGGTATCTAAACGGTCGAGTATGCTGCGTAGTCTAGCAGTGGACTGAGGTCTGAAATTTCTAAGAACAGAAAGGATTTGCTCGGCTTGTTGTACTGCTTGTTGTTCAATAGATAGTTCTTCCGGAATCATAGGTAAACAATAAGAATGGGAGGTGTAGTAATAATAAAAACTATAGCCTAATCTCAGCTTGCGTAGCTGAAAACGCTGAGAGCAATTATCTGTATCGAACTTATCCATCAACACGCTTTCTAATTAAGGCGTGAGAAATAAATAGATACTAATAAAGTTTAGATATCTATTATTATGGTCTGCTCAAGACCAAATGACCTACTGCATTAGAGGCAAAATCGAAAGCAAGTCATATTTATCGATATAGCACACTACGCCGAAAAATCTACCAAATCGCGCAACGGTAGCTCCATAGCATGAGCAAGAGCAGCCAACACATCCAGTGTAGCCGAATACCGAGCCGTTTCAATTCGGTATACCGTCGGCTTAGACACATCGGCTCGGTCAGCCAGTTCTTGCTGGCTCCAACCCCGCGCCTCGCGCAACGTGCGCAAATGAGCTCCAAACGCTATCCGAACCCCCGGTACTTTCACCTTGGCAAGCTCGGGCAGTGGATAACTTTATGTGTAATCACATGTGACTATAAGAGTAGAAAGATGGTAGTTTTAGACCTCCTTCTGGTCCTACTTCACCTATTTTATGAGAGATGCCTCACTGCCCACTCTGCTTCAAGCCCCGGTATTAGCGCAGATCGATACCCCAACTGGTCCTGCTTACATACCCAACACTTTAAATGAGGGAGGCTTTATTGTCCAGCGTTATTACCAAGGTATTGATGAGCCAAACCGTACACGCTGGGAGAAGCCTTCAGGATTATAACCCTTTTCGAATCGTATAACCTTGCTAAGCTGAGCATACATCCTATTGTGCATCCGAAAGCCGTGGCAGCAGCAGGTTTAGATTACGACCATGTAGTACAACTCGCTCGCAAGCAAGGCGGGCAACTGTTCGAGCATCCAACCTATGGCCCATTATTATTGCATTGGGGTGCCAATGCGCACGGCTATACGGCTTTTCCGGTACCAGAACCAGAGCCTGTGCCACACGCAATAATATTCACACCCTATACGCATTGGCGTTTTGGTTATACCTATTACCAGTTGGCTAGCGCATTGCCTTGTGATCATCCACTTAATGCCTTAGTGAACCAAGCTACTAGTAGGCTACACCAGCCGCAGGGCGTACCTGGTGGACAATCGGGCTTTTACTTTACGGACCTAGCCGAAGTAGAGAAAATAGTAGAGAGTGTTGGTGGACTATTGGTGCTGCACCAGCGCCAAAGCCTCTATACGGTGACTGTCGAAACAGCTCCTAATGACTGTTCGCATCGATGGGTATTTCCAGTGGCGGAGGCAGCGCGAGGTTGGTATAGTCAGTTGACTGGTCCTCAAAAAATTGGGTCGCGGCTACCTCATGACTATTACCCACGCCTTTCCTGGAACCAGGAAGCCTATGTGGGTGGATATCCAATTTCTACAGGTATAGACTGCAATGAGGTATGTGGGCTATCTTCTACACAATTTGCACATCTACCAACAGATGTAACTGTAGTGGAACCTTGGTCTGTGGGACCTATGTACACGCAACATTTAACTGATACTGATCAACCATTAGAAGCGCACCTACCTACGCTAATGCAAGATATCCACCAGCTCACCGCTTCTGGTATCGATGTAGCAGCACGCTTAGGCCTTTCTGCAAATGCCTTACGACGGCGAGTACTCCGGCCAGGGAACTGGAGGTTACAGGAGTTGGAATACCTAGCACAGTTGACCCGTAAATCAGTGAGTGCTCTGGTCGATATTATTCAACATGAGGGCTCTAATATCAATTTGGTGTAGAGGTTCACAAGTCGCAGGAAAATTGAGTATCGCCTTGATAAGTGTTGCGAGTTCTCTATGCACGGAAAGCCTGGTAAGCTTATGCTACTACTGTCCGGTGCCTGACTGAGAACTGTTGCCTGTAAATAGGCTTATTGAGTGCCTTTTAATCATCATAACTATCTTACCATGTCCCTCATCCCTGATGCCTTTGTCGCTAAGTCAGCCTCGAGCACACCTGAACAATTCTGTCCGATCTCGAAGACGTTGGAAGTTGCACACTTGGCTCGCCCCTTGCCTAACAGTTATTGGATAAAGTATATGTATCGCTTTTCTACTCCAAAGTGGACGCCCCTACTTTCTCTCGGCCTAGTGGTGCGGAGCATTTAGAAGCGAAGGTGTATCAGCAAGGTGTAGAAGCCCCTCTTGGTAGCCTTCGTTTAGATCAAGCAGCCTTTAGTAAACCTGGACAGCAATTCACTGACGCAGATGGCAGTAAGTATGTGTACTCAGAGATAGCAATAGCACTGTAGACTACTCCTAGCTCATGTAGAGCGTAAGCCTCAGCCCACCCGGCTGGGGCTTTTTCGTGCGTTGTAGGTGGTAATATAGTCTAGTGCCGTGAAATAACCTGGTTGGAGTGGTAGGCTTGCCATAGGGCGTCCTCCAAATTAGATCCAGAGCGAGTATGGACCGCAGGTGGCGGCGAATCACATGCTGAACCGTTCAGTACCCACAAGGGCAGACCAAGTATGGGTAGGCGGTATTACCTATGTACCGATACAAAATGGCAGCCCGGCGTATATGGCTGCGTTTCAGAATTTACACATCCAATATGTCGTGGGATGGCAAGGACGGAGCAGCATGCCCGAGGGATAGGTAGTCACGGTCTTACGTTAGGCGCTGCTGAGCCGACAGCCGGCTGCAGGGCTGATTGTCCATTCGAACCGGGGTGGACAGTACTGCGGCCACGTTTACCGGCGGCTACTCACGGACCGGCAGTTGATGCGTGGCATGAGCTGCTGGGGCGAGTGTTGCGACAATGCGCCAAGCCAAGAGTCTCTGGTCCCGGGTGAAAACCGAAGTGTTGCTGGGTTGCTTGGCTTTTTTCTTCGGTTGGGGAGGCGCAAGCCGAGCTGGCCGCCTATTTTGCCTACTACAATCACCAGCGGCGGCATTCAGCATTGAGCTGCGAGTGCCTGCATTGCTTGAGCAACAAGCTTTTCTCCCTATGACCCAACTTTGTGTCATCTAAGCCGGCCACCTCACTCATACCTCCGTTTCATTGGACGAATGAGACAAAGTCAATGCTCTTTACCGTCTCACTTCTTAGACGCTCTCAAAACGTGTAGTATCACTCAGTAACGCAAGCGAGTTCCCACTCTCGATTAAGTTACTGCTTTAAAAGCGGTGTTTGCAACCACAACGTAGCCTACGCCTCCCTTGTTTAGCGAATGCTAAGGCTGTCAAATGCACCGAGTGATACTACATGTTTAAGACCTGCAACGGAACGTACTCTACTGATAGAAAGGGTGGATACTTTGAGCTACTTCTCCTGCTGATGCGGGACGAGCCAGACGCAATATTGTTAGTTGACCCACCTTTCGCCCCTGAACCTGCCCCTGTCGGATAGCATCCGGAAAATGAATGCCGCCGTAGAGACGCGATACGGCGGCTTCGGTGGCCGCTTGCTGAAAGGAGCCGAAATGCCTGGGCTTCAACCCGAACTCTTTCTCGGTATCATCGGTGTAGGCGAAGGAAGGGCCGAAGTAGTGGTCTAATACCCCTGCCGCCGCCGTGGAAATAACGGAGTGGCCACTCAGATACTCCGGAAAAGGTGGAGTCTGGAGTAGGGGTTTCCACTCCGGGTCGAGGTAGCGACGGATAGCCGTTTCGGGGCGGATGCGGTTGCTGCGGTACTTCTCTTTCCAGCAGCAAATAAACGCATCGGTGAGGGTAAGGGCCAGCGCCGTGTGTATGTGCACGGTACGCCCAAAGGAAGCCCGGCTCTGCCCACAGGCAATACCGGCAATCTTCATCCAGTGCGCCCCCGGCGACATTTTCTTGAGCCCTACCTGCAAGTGGCCCTGGTCTTGCATGGCAAACGGGTTGCAGTCCCAGAAACTGGCTATTTGCCGTTGCTCCGTGGTGAGCGTGTTGCCTACCTGCCGTACACTATCCATAAGCTGGTAGAAGTCCGAACCCTTGGCAGTGGCAAACGCCTGCGGAGGCGCTGGCGCAAACTGCCCCGCCGAATCCAGAAAGAACGGCCGAATGGTGCTGAAGTATGGCTCCACTGCTGCGAAATAGCCGGGCGGGGTAGGGTACCAATAGCCTGCCCCTTCGGTAGGGGTATAGCGCGGCCGGTCACTGATGCGGTAGTAGCCATCTTGCTTGGCATAGGCCAGCACTGCCTGAGCAACTTGGCCGGCCACTTGCTGCGAGGCGGCAAGCACTTCCGTTGGCATACCACGCTGGCGGCACTCATCCAGAAGCTTCTGTTCGCGGGCTTGCAGCTCCGCCCCAGATGGCTGGAGCTTCCCGGCTGTTTGCAGCATAGCCAGGAGCGTGGCTAATCGAGGTGAATATCCTTTGGGAGTTGCCCTGGGTATAGCCAGCGGCGTGTGCAGCCGGTCCGCTACTCCAGGGCAGGTTGAGTCACTTCGCGCCAGCACTTCATTGCCCGCCAGCATTGCGTAGGCAAAAAAACGAGCGGCCAACGGTGGGTTGGTCACATCGTGCATCATGAGCTCGTTCATCTCGCCTACCACCCAACCAATTCGGTCGGCTGTGGGCTCATAGTCGGCGGGTGCCATGCGCCGGCAAGAGGGGCCACCCACACCGGTAGCCAGCAGAAATAAAAGCAAGAATAGGCGCTTCATGTGGAAGTAGTTAGCGCGGAACACATGAGTCAGGGAAAACGAAACCCCGGGTTACTCGACCTTGCGGGCTTTGGCCGCCTGAATGTCCTGGGCGACTTGTTCGCGGTATTTATCGAACGTGTCGTCGGCGAAGGTGATGGTAGGGATGGGGCGCTGGGTGGCCGACACCGCCCGGGGCTTACTGAAGCCGTACTCGTGCACACCCGTGCTGCCCGTGCCCGGAGCGGGGTGGCTCAGATGGTTGTAGCTATCCACATAGGTATAGAAACCAGATGGGTAGAGCGGGTAGCGTGGCACCTGCGTCAGCGGGAATACACCCATCAGGGCGTCGTAGTGCATTTCGGCAATGGGTAGCACGCCGGGGTGGCGCTGCGCCAGGTCGGTCACGAGCCGGCGGGTGCCTTCGTACATGTCGGCTTGGGGGTTGTTTTCCCAGAGCCCGGCAATGTCCATGAAATACGAATCGACATGGTAGTCCTTGATAACCTTATCGATCCGGTCGCGCAGATGATTGCGCCACGAAGCCACACCAATGTTCATCACTGGCATCCAGCCGTCGCCGTGCCGGTCGTTGTCCCAGTCCACCCAGTTCAGGTCCCAGTTGTCGCCGTCGACGTGCTGGGTGGCGGCATCAGCAAACTTCTTGAATCCCGGCTGCTTGCGGTTGGCCGAGTTGGTGCCAAACATGGCCGAGAAGTGAAACCCAAGCTTGTGGCCCTCGTCGATAAGCTGCCGAAAGCCCTTGTCGCCCCCATGCGCGGGTCGGTCTGGTAAAGAGGGTAATTCCAGTAGTAGCGCCCATCCCAACCAGGTAAAAACACGAGTACGTGCTTCGGGTCGATCTGGGTGGCAATCCACCGCAGGATGGTGAGTTGCTTGGCGTAATCATTGAAGATAAAACCAGTCCAGTGGGCGCCGTGCAGCGCCACCACCAGCTTCGTGTCGCGCAGCCAGGCGGGCACATCGGGCCGGGTAGCGTAAGCCGGAATGCGGTAGGTTTGCGCGAGGCGGTCGAAATAGGGCTTGGCAATGGCCTCATACGTGGGAGCGGCCCCTATGTGCCACTGGCAGCTTTGGATGCGCTCGCGCTGGTCCCAGCCGGCTTGCTCATAAATCAACTCAGCCCGGTAACTATCGGGGCCAGGTTGGAGAAAAAAGCGCGCCGGACGCACTTCCGTTTGTCGGGCCGACAGCTCAAAGAAACCGCCCTGCGGCTTTTTAATGACTATCAGCGGGGTAGAGAGCTGCCCAAACAGCTGCGGGTATTCAAATGTGTTTTCGTCGTCATGCGGGTCGAAGAAGTTGTTACCCGCCAGCGACAGCTCGCCCCGCGGAATGCCCCGCACCACCGTGCTGATGGATTTCACCGGCTGATCCATCTGGGCGGACACGCGCCACTCCACACTACCATCGGGGTTACGCTGAAATTCCGCCGTAAGCTCACCCGCTGCTTTTTCCTGCCCGCCTGCCCACGTAAAGCCCTGACACAGGTAGCGTAGCCGGTCGCCCGAGCGCTCCAGTCGCGTGCGAGCCGGGTCGATGGCGTAGGCATTCTCAAACGTCTGCACGCGGAAGCTAAACTGAAAGCCCGCAAACTCCGCTGAGGGCTCGGGCCACGCGAAGCTGAACTTCATTTCGCCCTTGCCTCGGGGCGGGCTATATACGCCATCGAGCGAGGTAAGAGGCCGCAGCTCGGTTTGCGCTGTTGCCTGCTCTACAGATAATCCCAGCCACGCGAAGATGGCCAGTAAAAAGGGACGTACACGATGCAACATAGTGCTTAGTAAGGATGTAGTTTGCAAACTATTCTGAGGCAGGAGCAGCATACTGCTTCTGCTTATCGACTATTGAGCGTGTAGGCCTGCAAGGGCTGATTATTGCGCCCCACCACCAGCACCCGGCCAAGCTGGGCAAAGCTGCGCACGTCACCCTGCACCCGTAGCCCAGATTGTTGCTGCGGCACCGTGGTGAAGCCGCCTTTCCCATCCCCGCGTAGTAGCAGGCCGTAGCCTGCATCGTTGTTGCCGAAGCGGATGCGGCTGTGAGTGCTGTTGCCACCTAGTAGCAAGTCGGGGTAGCCGTCGTGGTTGTAGTCGAGGGTAGTGAGGGCAAAGATGGGGGTGTACTGCGCTTTGAGTGGGAGAGGAGCTAGCCGATACCTGGCTTGTGGAGTACTCAGCAGACAGGTGGTTTGCAAGTGATTGGCGCGTAATACAGGGGCGTCTTTCAACTCTTCCGCCTTAAAAATATCGGTAAGCTGGGCGTCGGCGTAGCTCTTGTAGTTCGGGAAACGGCTGCGTGTCATGCTGAGCTGGTCCAGCAACTCGTCGCGCGACACGAAGGGGTAGCTTTTCCCCTGCAAGTACATGCACAGGATAGGATCAACAGCGCCGTTGTCGTCGAAGTCTTTGTAGTAAAGTTCTGCCGGCTGGCTCTCGGTAGCCCGGCACTGAGTGTTCAAACCCATATTGCCGATTACCAGATCGGGCTTGTGATCTTGATTGAGGTCAGTCACCAGCAGCTTGTTCCACCAACCCGAGAGCTTGCCAGGTAAGTAGGTAGCAGTCTGGTCGGTGAGCCGGCCGTTTTGATTCACCCATACTTGCACTGGCAGCCATTCGCCCACCGTCACTAAGTCGGGCCGTTGGTCTTGGTTCAGGTCTACCCAGGCGGCATCGGTTACCATGCCCAGGTGCTGAAGCACCGGCGCTAGGGTAGGCGTCTGGTCGCGGAAGTGGCCGTGGCCGTCGTTGAGCAACAGGTAGCTGGTCGGCGGCTCGGGGTAGCGGCCGGGCGTCACACGTCCCCCCACAAAGAGGTCCGGAGCACCGTCGCCGTTCACGTCAGCTACCCGCACGCAGGCGGTGCTAGTGGGCATGGTGGGCAGGCTGCCCGCGGAGCTTTTGCTGAAGTTGCCGCGCCCATCGTTGAGGTAGAGCCGATCTTGCAGCAGGGCGTCGCCGGGTAGGAAGTTGTCGTAGCCACCACTGGCTACATAGAGGTCCAGGTCGCCGTCGCGGTCTGCGTCCAAGAAAGCCGCGTCGGTGTCTTCGTGCAAGTAGTCGGCTTCCAAGGCTGGCTGCGGTAGCTCCGCAAACTTTCCTGAAGCTTGCTGTACAAAGATGCGGCTGGCATGACCCGAGGCACCACCCATAAACATGTCCTGCCGACCGTCGCCGTTTACATCGGCCTGCACCAGGCATGGGCCGCTATACGATAAGCTATTAATCAGTAGCGGTTGGCGCTTGAAATCATTCACGTTATTTTCCTCCGCTACTGCTGCAATCGGTGAAGTCACCGCCGCAAACACTGGCAAGCTAGGCATGGCCGGAGCTGGCGCTAGGGGCTTTTGCGCTTCCGCTTCGCGCAGCACCAGTAGCTTGCCGGCTGCAACGGCGCGCACTACCTGCTGCATACCGCTCGGCCACATTACGCGCACCGAATCGGCTTGGTGTTGCTTGCCTAGACCAAAATGCAGCACCGGCGACACGCTCGACTCGTAGCCGCGCCCAACTAGTTGTTCCTGGATCTGCGTGCCTCCAGGACCGTACAGCAGCACTTTTGTCCCAATACCCAGGCGGTTGGCTCCCGTGCCCTCCAATCGAACAGAAAGGCCGTGGTTCTTCAGTTGCTTTTCCGCCGTGTTGCGGTAGAGAAAAGCCTCGCCGTTGAGGTTGTTGACCACCACGTCCAGGTCGCCGTCGTTGTCGAGGTCGGCGTAGGCGGCGCCGTTGCTGTTGGCGGGTTCCGTGATACCCCAGTCGGCGCTGACGTTGGCGAACGTAGCATCGCCATTGTTGCGGAACGCGTAGCCCACCACGTTGGAAGAAGGCATTTTGCGTACCAAGTCCAGCAGGTTCTTGCGCTGCACGTCGCCCTGGCGGTCGTGCAGAAAGTCGCCCATGTACTTGAGAAAGTCGAGGTTGGTGTAGTCGTGCAGAAAGCCGTTGGTGATGAACAGGTCTTTCCAACCGTCATTATCGTAGTCGGCCAGCAACGGGGACCAACTCCAGTCAGTATTTGAGATGCCCGCTAGCTGCCCAACCTCGCTGAAAGTGCCGTTGCCATTATTGAGGTGCAGCATGTTGCGCATGTACTGCTTATGCAGACCCGCCTCGTCGCGAATGCGGAACAGCTCGTAGTTGTCGCTGGCAAAGAGCAGCTTCTGCCGTCGGTTGTCCTCGGGCAGCATATCGAGGGTACACACGTCGGCGTAGCCGTCGTTGTTGAGGTCGGCTGCGTCGTTGCCCATCGACGAGAGCGAGGTGTGGCCCATCTGGTTGCCGAGCTGGTCGGTGAAGGTGCCGTCGTGGTTGTTGAGGTAGAGGTAGTCGGGGGCTAGGTAGTCGTTGGAAAGGTAGATGTCGGGCCAGCCGTCGTTGTTGAGGTCGGCCACCGAGGCACCGAGCGCAAACGTCAGCCGCGTGTTTAGCAGGCCTGCCGCCGTGGCCACCTCCCGAAACTGGGGTAGGCCTTCGCGGGTGCCTTCGTTGCGGTACAGCTTCAGGCCCGTCAGCGCGTCGGGAGTTCGCATGAGCTGCTTGATGTAGAACTCATCCAGGTTCTCAAACCGGCGCGGACTGTGGTTCAGCAGGAGCATGTCGAGGTCCTGGTCTTTGTCGTAATCAAAGAACACCGCCTGGGTGCTGTAAGCCGAGTCGGCCAGCCCACAAGCAGCAGCTTGCTCCCGAAAATGCGGCACGCCCTGCGCATCCGGCCCCAGATTCAGAAACAGCTGATTTTGGCGAATCTTGCCCGGCAAGTCGCCCGAGCGGCACACGTAGAAGTCGAGCAGGCCGTCGGCATTCAGGTCGACCATGGTCACGCCGGTTTTCCAGCCGAGCGGCAGCGCCACACCCGCAGCGTCGGTCGCGTCCTCAAAGTGAAGGTTGCCTTTGTTGAGGTAGAGCTTGTTGCTACCCTTGTTGGCAGTAAAGTAAATGTCATCAAGGCCGTCGTTGTTCACATCGCCCAAGGCCACACCACCGCCGTTGTATGTGTATTCGTATACCAGCACATTCGTCAGCTCGTCCTCTTGAAGGTCGTTACGGAATGTGACGTGACTTTCCTCCGCCGGCACCAACTGAAATAGCGCGTTCTTAGGTACTGCGGCTCGCTGCTCGTGCTGGCAACCAGTGAGGTACAACAGCACGAGCAGTAGGCTAGCGGCAACACAAAACGAGTGCTTGAAAAGCATGAAGGAGAGCAGAAGAAAAATTAAAAAAGCCTATGCGGTCAGTTCAATGCGGCGACGCTCAAACAGTTGCACGAAGCCCCCGAAAGCGAGGAACTACTCAGCAGTGAGTTAGCTCCTCGCTTTGGCCGACTAGGGCTAGGTTAGTAGCCGGGGTTTTGCTTTAGGTTTGCGTTGGTATTCAACACGTTTTGCGGAATGGGCATCAGCGTGCGGTAGTCGCCATTGGGTACGTGCGACAGCCACGATTTCTTGGTGTACACCCCAAAGCGGATCATATCCTGGCGGCGGTGACCTTCGGCAGTGAATTCCCACCCTAGCTCGTCTAGGAAACGGCCGTATTGAATATCGGCGCCACCTTCTACCGGGCTCACCACATTGTTGCGCGCCGGGCCGTATTGGTAAGTGCTACCCTTGAGTAGGTCAGCGCCTGTCACAGTGGCTTTCGAGGGGTTGTTGATGAAGTTGCGCTGGCGTACCTGCGTAACCAAGGCTGCAGCAGGCCCTGACTGGCCCAAGCGCAACTGCGATTCGGCTTTCATCATCAGGATATCGGCGTAGCGGAACAGGGGGAAGTCGTTGCTGAGGTCGACGCGCACTCCCTGCTTGATTTCAAACTTGCCTACCCGGAAGCCATCTGTTTCTAAAGAATTATCGATGCCGGGTAGCGTGTTGGTGAATGCCAGCGGTTTGCCCGTAGTGGCGCCAAACACGCCCACGAGCGGTGCCCCGGAAGAAGAGTATTGCTGCCCCTGAATCCAGTTTTGCTTCAAACGAGTATCGTCTGGGTCGTAGGTGCTGATGAACTGCGGAATGGCGCAGATGCCACCGCCCCACATACTACCCTGTGCGTTGTAGGTTTGTTGGTTTTGGGGTTGCAAAGTCTGCATATGAATGCGGAACCCCTGCGCATATACTTCATCAAAAGGAATAGCAAAAATGATTTCCTTTGAACCCTCATTCTGGGTTCTAAAGACACTTGCCTGAATAGCTTCCAACGAGTATTTGCCGGAATTGATTACCGCGTCGCAGGCCGCAATACATTTTACCCATTCGGCTTGTCCTGTATATACCTGCGCATTGAGGTAGACTTTAGCGAGAAGCGCTTGGGCAGCCCATTTATTACTGAAACGCCCATACGTGGTGGCATCCGCAACGTCGGTAAGTGCAGGTATGGACTCCGTGATTTCTTTCACAACGAAATCGTATACCTGTTTCCGAGTGCTTTGTGTGGGTAGAAAACCTGCCGGAACGTCGAATTTATCTACAACTGGTACGTTGCCAAACAAGTCGCAGAGAATGTAGTAGTATGAGGCGCGTAGCACGCGTAGCTCTGCAATAAGCTGTTCTTTACCCGCAGTAACTGGAATTTGCCCGGCTTCAATTTGGTAGAGCACTCGGTTGCAGTTGGTAATGCCTGCATACGACTGCGTCCAGGCATCACGTGGAGTGGCGTCTAGTGCCGTCCATTTGTGCTCGTGTAGCCGCCGATAAGAGCCATCGTCTACCCAACCATTGGGTCGAGCCGGCGTAACCGTCGCATCCGTCGATGTTTCGTTGATACGGTAAACACCATTAAATTCCAGATAAAGCGGCCGCCATGTACTATAAGCCGGGCCAACTAGGGCCAGCAAATCCTGAGACGTGGGTGTAAACTGACTCGTAACAATCTGGTTGTAGCTCTCGTCGTCGAGCTTCGTGCAGGCGTTGAGAAGGCTGAGCGTAGTAGCTGCCAGTAGGCTAACGCGCAATGACTTAGCGATGGTTTTCATGGATAAGGGAGGGCGGGTTAGAAGGTAAGGTTGGCGCCGAGCGTGAAGGTCCGTACCGTTGGGTATTTGTCGCGGTCATCGTTGCCGGGTGCAAGACCAATGCGATTCACCTCGGGGTCTATACCTGAATAGCCGGTGATAGTGAAGGTGTTAAGCGTAGACACGTACACACGCATATTCTTGATATACTTCACCGGATTTGGCTTAAAGTTGTAGCCCAGGGTGATGTTATCAACTTTCCAGAAGCTGCCGTTTTCGACGTAGTAGCTGTTATATTCTAGCGGCATGCTCGTGCTGAGCACCGCCTTATCGAACACTCTGTCATAAGCAGAGCGAAGGCGGTTGTACTGCGTTACACCCGTATTCTCGTAGTACATGCGCTGGAAATTCAGAATTTGGTAGCCAAAGGCACCGCGCATGGTAATACCTAAGTCGAACTGCTTGTATTGGAAGTTGTTATTCCAGCCAGCGTAATATTTTGGCAAGCCATTGCCTAGTACTTGCTTATCGTCTTCACTGTGCGTGAACTGATTGTAGGGCAGCCGCTCTCCGTCTTTGGTTTCGTAAATCCACTGTCCGTCGTCGGTTACGTCTACAACTTTGTAACCGTAGAAGTCACCCAGACGCTTCCCTACTTCTACCCGGTGGGTATAGGTCTGAATGGGTTCCCCGGTGTAACCGGTCGTGAAGAAATTATTGGTAAGTGTGTAGAGGTCGTTGGTAAGCGAAACGAGCTTGTTTTGATTATTAGAGAAGTTGAAGCTAGAGTTCCAAACAAAGTTTTTGGTTTGCGCCGGTATCAGGTTGAGCAACACCTCAATGCCTTTGTTTTCCATGGAGCCTACGTTGGCTGTGGTGGTCGTAAACAAGTTTGGGGGCGAGGGTACCTGATAGTTGTAGAGTAGACCGTTGGTGCGACGGATGTAATAATCTACTGTGCCGCTGATGCGTCCTTTGAGGAAAGAGTAATCGAGACCCACATTGGTTTCATGCTTTTCCTCCCAGCGTAGCGAGGGGTTTGGATTGCTTACGGGGCTCAACGTCTGCACCCACGTGCCATTAGAAAGGAAGAAGCCTGTGTATCCAAGCCGAGCTACCCCGAGGAAAGAGGCATCAGGAGCTGTACCCGTTACACCATAACCCGCGCGGAGCTTTAAGTCATCAATGAATGAAGCACCCTGCAGAAAGTTCTCCTGGTTGAGACGCCACCCCACCGAAACAGCCGGGAAGGTGCCCCAGGGTTGTTTCGCTCCTAGGAAACGCGATGAAGCCTCGCGTCGCACACTGGCGAGCAGCAAGTATTTTTCCTTGTAGTTATAGGTTACACGGCCAAAGAAACCCACGAGGTTCCAACGCCCTTTGTCGCTGTAGATAGGGGCCCGGCCTAGGCGGACGGCGTTTCCGATACCGATGTTGTTGTAGGTAAATAAATCGGTCGGGAAATCCCAGTTCTGCATGTAATAGTTTTCGGCTGTATTCTGCTGGTAGCTATAGCCAGCCAATGCCGAAAAGCGGTGCTCTCCAAAGCTGCGGTTGTAGGTAGCCGTCAGTTCGGCTAGTTTATCAATGACTTGAGTAGTGCCCCGGGAGGCATAACCATTCAGGCCGTCTCGCAAGGTAGAAGGATGTTGTTTGTCTTCTGAATAGCCACGTACTTGATTGTAGCGGGTATTGGAAGCCAAGGCCTTCAATTGCAAATTATCGATGGGCTCCCATACAATACTACCGTTCAGACGTGTGTTCTGAGAGGTGTTCTCACCGTCTGAGTTGTAGAGTCGAGAAAGTGGATTCTCGTAGTTGAATAAGGAAAGCTGTTGCGCATACGTACCATTCTCATTGTAAATAGGCGCCGTTGGGTTTCGGATAACGGCCTGTCGGTAGGTATAGCCATTGAAGCTGCCACCATCGGCAGTAGTAGTAAAGCGGTTGTTGCTGTTTAGAATACCCAGGTTGATTTTCACCCGGCCATCAAACATCGTGTGGTTGACATCGGCGCGGCCTGTAAACGTGCGGTTATCAGACTTCTGGAAGATGCCCTCGAAGTAGCGGTAGTTGCCGTTAATCAGGTAGTTAGTTTGCCCATTGCCCCCTTTAAACGTGAGGTTGTGCACATGAATCAAGGGGTCTTGGCTGATTGCTTTGATCCAATCGGTACTGGCACCTTGATCGGTGAAGGCTACCCCGTCAGCTAACTTCTGTCGATACTCGCTGGCCGTCAGCATTTCGGGGCGGCGTGCAATGCGCTGCGTGCTCACGTAGCCGCTGTATTCGATGGTTGGCGTAATGTTGCCCTTTGGGCGCCGCGTTGTGATTAAGATAACACCGTTTGTGCCACGCGTGCCGTAGATAGCCGCTGCCGAGCCATCCTTGAGCACGTCAATCGACTCAATATCTTCTGGCGCAACGGTATTTAGCGTGCCAGGAATCCCGTCGATAAGCACCAAGGGCTGCGTGCTGGAGTTTAGGGTAGCCGTACCGCGTAACAGAATCTGGCTGTTGGCGGTAGGGTCGCCGCTGGGCGTGCTTACCGTGAGGCCAGCCACCTTGCCTTGCAGCAGCTGGCCTGCATCCTTCGTAGCGCCTTTGATAAAGTTTTCCTCTTTCACGCTGGCCACCGAGCTGGTCAGGTCGGCGCGGCGCTGGGTGCCGTAGCCTACTACCACTACCTCGCCAAGTGCCTTGGTATCGGGTTGTAGGGTCACATTGACGGTTGAGCGTCCTCCTACTGCTATTTCCTGGGCAGTGGAGCCTACAAAGCTAAATACCAATACAGCATTAGCGGGAGCATCCAGACTGTACTGACCGTCAGCATCTGTTTGTGTGCCAGTGGTGCTGCCTTTTACTACCACGTTTACGCCGGGCAACCCCATGCCTTTGTCGTCGACCACCCGACCTTTGACGGGGCCATCCGCTTGGAGGAAAGGCGCCGTTAGCCGAGCAGAAGCCAAGCTTTCCCCAGGCATTGCTGCCGATGCTCCGCAGAGAGAAGCGGCCAGTACCAGGCTGTTAGTGTGAAGTAAGGGAATTTTCATACGCGAAAGATTAGGTAGAGAGAAGAATGAAATACAAGGCCATAGCCTCCCCGTGAAACGCACAATCGATTGTGCGTTCAGAAGATACCGGTATGCGCGAATGGGTAGATACTTAAGGCTTTACGTTAGCGCCTATCTGTATTATTTATTGATGACTGCTTCAGTAACAGGTTGACTGATAATGTCAACATCGGTGACGCGTTGGGGAAACCAAACGGTCATCTCGCCTTTGCCGCGGTTGGCCCAGGCGTAATAGGGAATGGCTGTGAGAGTCTGTTGCTCGGTACGAATGGAGTTGTTGGCCGCATCTACTTTCACAGCGGGTACCGTAGCGGTCAACTCCATCACGCCGTTCAGCACGTCGGGTTTGTAAGAAGCAGCGAAGGTGGTTGCAGGAGGCACAATAAGGTTGCTGGTTTTGCCCGCATTGTCCTTCCACTCAGCGCAGTATATAACTGGGCCGCGCTGCAAGGCCACCTTATCCAGGTCGTCCTTCACCTTCGGGTTAGCCATTACTTGGCGCACTTCCATGGGTAGGGTTACTTCTACCACATCGTTTTTGCGCCACTTTTTAGCTAAGACAGCATAACCGTTCTGCACAGAATAGGCCACCGGTTTGCCGTTGATCTTGATGCCTACCTTCTCCTGCGAAGGCGCTGCAAACGTGTACAGATCCGACGGCATGGCCTCGTTGCGGGCCCACCCCGGAATGCGTACCAACAGGTTGAAATCGGTGGTAGCAGCGGGATTCACGGTAAATTTCAGCCCACCATCCCATGGGTAATTGTTCTGCTGCGTGAGTTGTACTTTCTTCTTATTGATGAGCAAGTCGGTCTGGCCACTCACAAATAGGTTCACGTACAGGTTGTTGCCCTTTTGAGCGTACACGTAGCCGGGTAGCGAGGGAAACAGGCGGGCTAAGTTGGTAGGGCAGCACGAGCAATCAAACCAGCCAGCGCGTTCCGGCTCCGTCTGCGCGAAGCTTGCGCTGTTCTTGATCTGCATAGCGTTGGAGTAGAAGAAGGATTTGCCATCCAGCCCTACCCCCGACAGAAGCCCATTGTAGAGCACCTTCTCCATGATGTCGGCATATTTGGAATCGCCGTGCAGCTGAAACATGCGCTGGTTCCAGTAAATGTCAGCCACGGAGGCGCAGGTTTCGTTGTAAGCCGTCGTGTTCGGTAACTCGTAGTTGCCTCCGAACCGCTCGCCGCCGGGTACGGCACCCGTACCGCCGGTTACGTAGAACTTCTTGGCTACCATGTTGTTCCAAATACTGTCGACCGAGGCCAGCATCCGCTTATCGCCAGTGAGAGCAGCTACATCGGCCATAGCCGAGTAGAGGTATTCGGCGCGCACCGCGTGGCCGATGGCTTCGCGCTGGTCGTACACTGACTCGTGGTCTTGCCAGTAGGAGCCGTTTTTCCACACGTCTTTGCTCTTCGGGTCGTATCCTTTATACTGCCCCCTGGCTTCCAGGAAAAACTTAGCAGTGTTCAAGTACTCGGGTTTGCCGGTCACGCGGTAGAGCTTCACGAGGCCCATTTCTACAATCTCGTGGCCGGGGGCTACGCTGCGCTTACCAGGACCGAAAACCGAGCACACCAAGTCAGCGTTCTTGAGGGCGATGTTGAGCAGGTTTTTCTTGCCAGTAGCTTGGTAATGAGCCACAGCCGCTTCGTAGAGGTGGCCCGAGTTATAGAGCTCGTGACTAAGCTCACGCTCTTTTTCCCAGCGTTCTTTGCCCGCCCAAGCGTGGGGGTGGGCCGGATCGATGGTGCGAGCTGTATAGAGGTAGCCGTCAGGTTCTTGCGCAGCAGCTACTTTCGCAACCAGGGCATCCACGTAGGCATTTAGCTCTTCATCCGGGTACAAACTCATAGAGTACGAAGCACCTTCGATGGTCTTGTAAATGTCGGTGTCGTCGAAGGGGAAAGTAGTGGCGAACTTGCCCTGCTTGGCCGCTGCCATTTCAAAGTTCTTCACCCGGTTGGTGGCTTCACAGCGCTGAAACGACGCCGGGATAGTCACATCGGTGTTGGTCTTAAGGCGTGGTAGCCAAAAGTTGTCTGTCAGCTTAACTTTTGTGAACGACACCGCCTGGATGGGATAATCGGTGTGCTGCGCCAGCGCGGCGGTGGTTAAGCCTAATGCTAGGGTGGTAAGGACGAGCTTACTCATGCATGCAAAAGCGAAAAAATGAGAAATAACGTGGGTGCCTGCTACACGGGACAGTGTGCGGGATGCGAGCGGAGCAGATAGGACAGGAACAGGAGCCGCTAGACTGAAAAGGCGGTGGTCAACTGGTGAGGTCTTGTACAAACATATCGTTTAATAATACATTGCGCAAACGTTTGAGCAAAAAAATTAGAAATCGTTTGCAATAGGTGGTTTGCGTAACCGCTGAGGAAGACAATCGATTGATAACAAAAGGGTTGTTGAAGGTATTTTGCCAGCTGGCAAAAAGGCGTCATGGTAATAACAGACTCTGCTCGTCAATGCTAGGCTAACTGAATATTACTTAGGTTTACTCACGGAGATGTTCTTGTATGGTCTTCTACTAAAGGTATACCTATAGCTACTTGGATTGTGAGGAAAGAGAGAGAGACAAAACCAACTTCTATAACAGACTTGGCTAAACAGCTAGGTTTATCAGCATCTGGTGTTTCGCGGGCGTTGAATAACGATCCACGCATTAGTGCAGCCACCAAGCAACGGGTACAAGAGCTGGCCCAGCAGATGAACTATCAGCCAAACCACCTAGCGGCCGGACTGCGCAAAGGCAAAAGCAAACTGCTAGGAGTTATTGTACCCTTTATCGATGGACGGTTTTTTGCCGCTGTTATCAAGGGAATTGAGCTGGCAGCTAGCCAGGCAGGCTTTAATATTATCATCTGTCAATCGAACGAGGAGGTAGGGCACGAGCGGCAGAACATTGAAACGCTGCTGAGCGCCCAGGTGGAAGGTGTTTTGGTATCCTTGTCGCGCACCACGCACGATTTTGCGCATTTCGAGAAGGTGCAGCAGCGCGGGATTCCGCTAGTATTTTTCGATAGGATTCTGCTGGGAACCGAGGTTAATGCCGTGTTGCTTGATGATTACGCGGGGGGCTTTCTTTCCACTGAGCATCTGATTGAACAGGGTTGTCGACGAATTGGACACTTTGCTGGTCCGCAGCACCTAGGTATCTATAAGAACCGCCGCCAAGGCTACCTCGATGCACTCCAAAAACACGGACTACCTGCGCTGGACAACTTAATTGTGTATTGCAACACCATGACGGTAGATACGGGTAGGCAGGCCATGCAACAGTTATTGCGACTACCGGAGCGCCCCGATGCTGTTTTTTCCTCCAGCGATGCTGCCGTTGCTGGGGCGCTGCAAGTGGTAGAGGAGCATGGCCTGCAAGTGCCAGAAGATGTAGCGTTGACCGGCTTCAGCAATGAAATGTTCACTTCTCTCACCAAGCCCATGCTAACATCCGTCGACCAACGGTGCGAGCAGATGGGGGAAGCCGCCGTACAGCTGTTCTTGCAACTACGTCAGGAGAAGAAGGGTAGCGCTACCCAGCACCACGTGGTGCTGGAGCCTGAGCTACGCGTGCGGGCTTCCTCCTTGCGTAGAGGCTAGGCCCTCAGTCGACCAGCACCCCGATATAGTAATTGAAGGTGTCGACTTCCAGATTATCTTTGGTGAGGCCGGCAATTCCCAGGGGCTTAAAGGCGGTAGTCGGCGTGACGAAGCGGTATTCGCCGCCCTTCTGCCGCACCCGCACGGGCATGGAGAAACCGGGCACATCGGCCACCCACCTACCCAGGGCCTCGCCATTCTCGAAGCGCACTTCCAGGGTAGGGATGTTGGGGTGGCGCAGGTACTGGGCGTAGATTTTGGTGAAATCCTGCCCGCTCTGTTGGCTGATGTAGTCAATTACCTGCGTGCCGTCGACGGTTTGGTGGTAGAAGGTTTTGTTGAGCCCACGCAGAATCTGGCGCCATTTCTCGTCGTCGTTGATGATGGTGCGCGTCATGTTCAGCAGGTTGCCACCCTTGGGGTACATGTCGCCGGAGCCTTTATTGTTGAGGTTGAACTCGCCGATGATGGGTCCATCGTTGGTGATGCCGAGACGGGTGCCGTGCACGTATTCTTGGCCGGCTTGTTTACCAAACTGGCTTTCCACAAACAAGCTTTCGGAGTAGTTGGTGAAGCTCTCGTGCACCCACATGTCAGCGAGGTCTTTACTCGTGATGTTGTTACCAAACCACTCGTGTCCGCTTTCGTGGATAATGATAAAGTCCCACTTCGAGCCCCAGCCCGTGCCCGATAAGTCCCGGCCCCGGTAGCCGTTGCCGAAGCTGTTGCCGTAAGCCACGGCGCTCTGGTGCTCCATACCCAGGTGCGGCGACTCGATCAGCTTATACCCATCTTGGTAAAAAGGGTAGGGACCGAACCAATGCTCCATTGACTTGAGCATGGGCTCCACGTTGGCGGTAAACTGCTTTTTGGCCTTCTCTACGTTTTCCGGCAGCACCCAGTAATCGAGCGTGAGTTTGCCGTTTTCGCCTTGGTAGGTGTCGCCGAAATGCTGATAGTCGCCCACGTTCAGGGCCACGCAGTAGTTGTTGATAGGGCTAGCCACAAACCAATCGAAGCGCGTGTCGCCGCCTTTCAGCTTGGTGGTTTTGCGCAGTCGCCCGTTGGATACGTCTTGCAAACCCTTCGGCACCGTCACGCTAATGAGCATGCTGTCGACCTCGTCGGCTTGGTGGTCTTTGGTGGGCCACCAGATGCTCGCCCCTATGCCCTGGCAGGCCGACACCACCCACGGCTTGCCTTGCTTGTCCTGGCTGTACACAAGGCCACCGTCCCAGGGCGCGCGCTTGGCTTCGGTGGGGTTACCAGAGTACTGCACCGTAAACTCGTCCTGCGTGCCCTTGCGAATGGGCTGCGGAAACGTGACGAACACGGCATTGGCCTCGCGCGTGAACGGCACTGATTTTCCCTTGTACAGCACCTTGTCCACAGCGAGGTTGGCAAACAGATCGAACTGCAGCCAGTTGAAGTCCTCTGTGGCCGTGAAGCGGAACAGGTTGGAACCGCTGATGTACTTGCGCGCCGGATCGAGTTTCACGTCAAGGTGATAGTAGTGCAGGTCGTAGCAGGTGCGTAGGGACGTGAGGGCGCCGCGCAAGGTGTCGGCCCGCGTGAAGGTGAGCGGAGCGGGCGTTTGGGCGGCAGCCTTGCCCAGTATTCCGACGCAAGCCAACAGGAGGAGAGTCTTTTTCAAGGATATAAATTGATTTAAGATTGCTGGTGGAACCTCACCCCCGGCCCCTCTCCTCGGGGAGGGGGGTGCGTTCAACGATTCCACTACCTAGGTCGTCTGGCACCCCTCTCCCCGAGGAGAGGGGCCGGGGGTGAGGTCCTCGTTTACTGCCGCACGTTACGGATGCCGTACACGGGGCCGGCGCTGTTGTTTTGTTTGGCTTGGAAAGTCACTTTCACTTGCTGCTTGCCTTTGGTCAACGCGGGCGGAATGGCATACGAGACGTCGTAGAAGCGGCTTTCCTTGTACTTGTTGAGGTCTTCGGTGGCAATCTTTTCGCCATCAACCAGCACATCGAACACGCGGCCGCGGTTGTCCATGCCCCAGTAGGTGAGCATCAACGTATTAAGCGTGTTGGGGGATACTTTCAGGGTGAAGGCCATGTTGCCGCCTTCGTTTACCATGCGCCACTTGCGGCCGTGCTCCTCGCCGGTTTCGGCTTTCTCCGTGATGGTAAATAGGTGGTCGCGCTCGGGCTGCATTTCGCCCACGCGCAACACGTCCACGGTGCGGGCTTCTAGCTCCTGCTGCTGCTTGCGGGCGGCTTCGTACACGCGCTGCTGGGTGGCCCACTTTTCGGGCGTAAATACGTCCCAGTACACGGTGTAGTACTCGTCGCCGGTTTGGTTGAAGGGCATCAGCGGTACATCGTGGGGGGTACCTAGGCCAGCAGTTTGGAAACGGAGCTTAGTCGCATCGGTAGTTTTCACCCACTGGTTGGGGTTGGGGTTGGCCGTCACGAGCACGGGCACGCCGGTTACGGGCTCGGGTTCGGTGTTGCCGAGTACCCCGGCCAGCAGCGTGGGGCCGTAGAACAGGGCGCGTCGGTCGGGATTGTCGGGCAGGGCTTCGGTGTAGAAGTCGGCAGGTAGGGTCAGTTCTACTCGGTCATTGTCTTTCCACTTGCGGTCGAGCACCAGGTAGCCTTCCGCATCGGGCGCTACTGCTACGGCTTTGCCGTTCACGCGCACCTGCGGGTTCTTAGTCCACTTGGGCTGGCGCAGGCGCAGCTTGAAGGCGCGGGGCTTGGTGGCGGTGAGCGTAAACGTCACCTGGTCGTTGGCTGGCAACTGGCTTTCTTGGCGCAGCGTCAGTCCTTTCTCCTTCCAAGCTAGCTCCGAAGGGATGAACAAGTTGACGTACAAGCTGCCATCGGTGCCCTGGAGGTAGATGTTCTCGGCGTACTTCACGTGGTTTTCCATGCCCGAGCCCACGCAGCACGTGAAGGTGTTGAACTCGTCGCTGTAGGTCTTGCGGCCACCCATGCGCAAAGGCACGAAGTAGGTTGTCATGCCAGTAGCGTGGTTCTGCGAGGCTAGGATGTGGTTGTACAGGCCCTTCTCGTAGTAGTCCATCAGCTTGGCCGAGGGCTGCTGGGCAAACAAATGCTGAGTGAGTTTCAGCATGTTATAGGTGTTGCAGGTCTCAGTGGTGTTCTCGCTGAGCTTGTCGTTGAGCTTGCGCGGCTCGCCTAGGTATTCGTAGTTGCTGTTGCCACCGGTGGCGTAGGAGTGGTTATCGGTTACCGTTTTCCAAAAGAAATCCGCAATAGCAGCGTCTTTCTGGTCGCCGGTTAGCTCGTAGCGGCGGGCGCTGGCAATGGCCTTCGGAATCTGGGTGTTGGAGTGCTTGCCGGGCAGAATATCGGTGCGGGCAGCCAGCGGATCGAGGATTTTCTTGTCGTAGAAGCGGTAGGAGAGGTCGAGGTATTTCTTGTCGCCGCTCAGGGCGTAGGTGTTGGCTAGCGTTTCTGCCATGCCACCGTACTCGCACACCATCATTTCCTGCATCTTGGCTTCGTCGAGGCCTTTGATGGTATTGCCGGTCCAATCGGCTAGGCCCTGGTTGACGGTCAGGGCCGTTTTGTTGTCGCAGTATAGGTAAGCGTCGAGCAAACCAGCCATGATCTTGTGCACCGTGTACCACGGCGACCAAGCTCCGTTTAGGTCGAAGCCGCGGGAGCGAATGTTGCCGCTGGCCACCTCCGCCCACAGCTTGTCTTCGTTCGGAATAGCACCTACGTATCCCGTTTTGCGCGCCTTCTGGCACTCGTCCAGCTGCGCTACAATGTAATCCACGCGCTGCTTAAACTCCGGTTTACCAGTAGAAGCATAGCCCAGCGCGCACGCCGACAAGTAATGCCCCAGTGTATGCCCCGCCAACCCCGACGACTCCCAGCCGCCATAGCGCTTGCCCTTGGCCGTCAGTCCGCTATGCTCCCGAAAGTCGGCCAGCAACCGATCAGGCTCAATCTTCAGCAGGTACGTCACATCAGCTTGCTCTGCCTGCTTGAACGGCCCATCGAGTAGCTTTACCTGAGCTAGGTCGAAAGCGTAAGCTTTCACGGGTACTTTGGGCTGCACCTTCATCCGTTTGTCGGCGGGCGTGGGCAGGTACGTTTGGGCTAATGAGGTAGTACTCAGCAAGCCAAGCAACGCGGGTACAAGACAGGAGCGTTTTAGTAACTGGTTCATGGGGTAGTGGGGTGGGGTAAGGAGAGCGGCTGATAAAAGCTAGGCTGCACACGGGTGCAGGCTGCAAGACCATGATATGGGGTTGATTAATAAGCGGGTCCTTTTTGCTTATTACTTACTTCACCATCCATTCGTGAATGCCGGTGGCGTTGTCGGCAGGGAGCTGTACTTCTAGCTTGAGGGCGGTGGTGCGCACCGGCTCAAACTGCACGGTGTTGTATTGGTCTTTGGCAATGGCGTAAGGCGTCGTGTTTTTCACCGGCACCCACTGTCCATCTTTCTGATAATACACTTTGTAGCTGGCCGGAATGCGGCACCCGCCCCACGGCCCATCATCAAACCAATACACTTTCGACTCAGACACGGTGGCGGGTTCGGCAAAGTCGTATTGCACAAACTCGGTCGTGTTTTTCTTGGGCCACCAATGCAGATAAGGGTAGTTGGCGTCTTTCGAGTCGATGGGGTCGTACTGGTCGGCGAGAGCCTTGAGGGTCTTGGCGCTTTTCAGCGACGAGCTAGCTTTGCTGCGTGAGGCAATGGTCGGGGCCGGCTGGGGTTTGGAGGCCGAGGCTTCGTAGGGCACCCACACCGTCATGTCGCTGGGGCCGCGGTTGGCCCAGGCGTAGTACGGAATGGCTTTCACCGTTTGGGGGCTGGTCAGGAGCTCAGCGGAGTTGAGCTGGCGGCGTGAGCTGCTGCCGGCGGCCGTTAGCACGTTAATGCCGTTGAGCAGGTTGTCTTGGTAGGCGACTTCCACCGGCGCCTTCTGATCCACGACGATGTTCTGCACCAAGCCGTTGGCGTTGTCGGGGCCTTCGAGGCAGTACACCACCGGCCCGCGCTGCAGGGCAAACTTGCCTTGGTCGTCTTTTACTTGGGCATTAGCCACCACCTTTTTGGTGGTCATTGGCAGGGCTAGGGTCACATGGTCGCCCTTCTGCCAGCGCCGCTTCAGCACTGCGTAGCCGTGGTCGAGGGTGTACTGCACCGGCTTGCCATTGATGCTTAGCGTGATGGGTTGGGGCGCGGCGTCCATGAACTTGTACAAGTTGCCGGGCGTGGGTTGCTGTTGCGCCCAACCGGGAATGCGCACGCGCAAGGCAAACTCCTGGCGCTTCTGCGGGTTCACAGCTAGGTCGATCTGGCCGTCCCAGGGGTAATTGGTTTTCTGCTCGATGCTGACCTTGCCCGAGGGCAACTGCACGTCGCTGGTGCTGGTCATGAACAGGTTCACGTATAGGTTATCCGCGTTTTGGGCGTACACGTAGCCTGGCACCGAAGCCATAAAGCGCGTCATGTTGGAAATGCAGCAAGCACACGCAAACCAAGAACCGCGCTGGTGCTGGCCCATCGAAGCCAGCGGATTGGGGTAGAAGAAATGGTCGCCGCTTAATGACACGCCCGCAATCAGACCGTTGTAGAGGGTGCGCTCTAGCACATCGATGTATTTGGCGTCGCCGTGCAGCAAAAACATGCGATTATTCCAGTACACGTTGGCAATGGACGCGCACGTTTCGGCGTAGGCCGACATGTTAGGCAACTCAAACGACTTCCCAAACGCCTCACCATTGCCGGTCGCGCCGATGCCGCCTGTGATGTAGAGCTTGTGGTTCACCACGTCTTCCCAAATGGCGTCGATGGCTTTCAGGTAGCTAGGGTCGCCGGTGAGGGCGGCCACGTCGGCCATGGCCGAGTACATGTAGGTGGCCCGCACGGCGTGGCCTACGGCCGCATCTTGGTCGACCACGCGTTTGGCGGCCTGGTTGTAGTCGTTGCCTTTAGGGCCACGCACATCCAGGAAAAACTTAGCTAGGTCGAGGTACTGCTGCTTGCCCGTGACGCGGTAGAGCTTGGCTAGCCCAATTTCGACCACTTGGTGGCCGGGGTACACTTCTACTTTGCCAGGGCCGAAGTCGTGCACCAGCAGGTCGGCGTTTTTCAGGGCAATATCAAGCAGGGTTCTTTTGCCCGTGGCTTGGTAATGCGCCACTGCGGCTTCGTACAGGTGCCCTGCATTATAAAGCTCGTGGCTCAAATCTTCCTCCTTCTCCCAGCGCTTCGTCCCGATCCACTCGTGGGGCTTAGCAGTTTTCACCGTGCGGAAGGTATAGAGGTAGCCATCCGGCTCCTGCGCCTTGCCAATCAAGGTAATCAGCGAATCGACGTAGGCCTCCATGCGCGGGTTTTTCTTCACCTGCATGGCGTACGAAGCTCCTTCAATCACCTTGTACACGTCGGTGTCGTCGAAGGGAAACTGCGTGAGCTTGTCGCCCGGCAGCTCGCCCGCCGCCCGCCGGAAGTTGTCGAGGTGGCCATCCTGCCGACATTGCTGCATGGTGTGCGGAATGGTCACGTCGGCGTTGGTCTGCATCTTCGGCGCCCAAAACTGATCGTGCACGTGCACCTGCGTGAAGGCGACCGGCTGAATCGGGTAGTCGCGCGGCGGCGCTACCTTCTGCGCACTGGCAGCACTCGCCAGACCTAGGAACAGTAAGCTGAAAGTGAAAGATGGGCGCATGGCAGGGTGGGTAGGAGGGTGGGGTGGGGTGGGGTGGGGTGGGGTGGGGTGGATCGACCTAAGGTCAAAACTGAACGTCATGCTGAGCTTGCCGAAGCATCTCTACCGCTTCGTTGAGCTAGGCATCAGGATTACCACTGCGGTAGAGATGCTTCGACAAGCTCAGCATGACGTTCTTAAAATAGATGCACTATTAATAGGCAACCTAGCTGTACCGATCCGGCGAAAAGGCGTCGATGACCATGCTGGTTTTCTGGTGGCGCAGCTGCTCGGCCAGAAGCTTGCCGGTGCCAGGGGCTAGGCTGATGCCCATCATGCTATGGCCGGTGCCGAAGAGCACGTTCTGCCACTTCTCCGTCTTGCCGATGTAGGGTAGGCCGTCAGGTGAGCAGGGGCGCAGGCCGCTCCACACCGTTTCGGGCTGGGGCATTGTGGGCGAGAAATCAGAGTAGTAGCGCTGAATCGACTCGAAAATGCCCTGCACCCGCTTGCTGTTGATGCTGTGGTCGGTGCCCGTAATTTCCATAGTGCCACCGAAGCGCACCTCGTTGCCGAAGGGCGTGACAGCTACCTTTTGCTCGGTGAGGATGGCGGGAATGCGAATGGCGGGCTGGTTGGTTTGCATGAAGCTGTAGCCTTTGCCCGACAGCAGCGGCAGCCGCAGACCTAGCTCCTTGGCAATCGTGGCCGACCACGCCCCGGCGCAGATGATGAGCTGGTCGCAGGCAAACTCGCCCTGATTGGTGACGATCTGCGTGACCGTGTTGCCGGTGGCCACGAAGCGTTGCACTGCGGCGCGAGGTACCAGCCGCACGCCGCGGGCTTGCAAGTGCTTTTTGAGAAAATCGTAGAGGCGGGCAGGGTCGAGGTGAGCGTCGCCGGTGAAGTGCACGGCCCCGCGCACGTCGAGGTTGGTGTCGGGTTCCAAAGCCCGCACTTCATCGCGCGACAACACGTTGGCTTCGATGCCGACCGTGTTGGAAAGCTGCGCCATTTCCACTTCCTCGTGCTCCACGGCGGCCGTTTTGTAGAGCATCAGCAGGCCTTTTTCCTCCAGGCCTAGCTTGGCTTCGGGGTGCTGCTGAGCTAGGTCGAAGTACAGACTTTTGCTGAGCAGACTCAGGTTTTTGAGGTAGGGGATGCTGCGGTCGACGTGCTTGGGCGTGGCGGCGCGGTAGAAAAGCAGGCACCACTCCAGCAAGCGCCGGTCGAGGCGGGGGTGAATGTAGAAGGGGCTTTTGGCCGAGAACATCCACTTGATGCCTTTGCCAATCATGCCCGGCGAGGCCAGCGGCACGAAGTGGCTGGGCACGATCATGCCCGCGTTGCCGGTGGAGCAGCCCTGGGCTAGGTCGCCTTGATCGAGCACGGTCACGCCGAAGCCGGCTTCCTCCAGGTAATAGGCCGTGAATAAGCCGATGATGCCGCCCCCGACAATTACTACGTTGCTCATACCTAGAGAACTTGAAAACCGTGAACGTAAGGATCTTCGTCGTCGAAGAAGATGGTGTTGTGCCCCGTAATGATGGCCCACCCCTCGATGCCGGGCCGGATAGCTGGCCGTCCCGCCACGGTGGTTTCCTCCTCAATGGTGCCTTTGAAGATGGACCCAATGATGCTTTCGTGGATGAACTCCTGCCCCGGCTTGAGCTTGCCCTTGGCGTACCACTGCGCCATGCGCGCCGAGGTGCCCGTGCCGCACGGCGACCGGTCGATGGCCTTGTCGCCGTAGAACACCGCGTTGCGGGCCGTAGAGCTAGGGTCGAGCGGGTCGCCCGCCCACAGAATGTGCGACAAACCCTGAATGGTTGGGTTTTCGGGGTGTACGAAGGTGTACTGCTCGTTGAGGAGCTGGCGCAGCACCCGGCTCCAGCTGATGAGCTTGTCGGCCGGATAGGCTTGTAGGCCCTGGAAGTTTTCTTGTGGGTCGACGATGGCGTAGAAGTTGCCGCCGTAGGCCACATCTACCCGCAACGGACCTAGCTCCGGGCACTCCACGGCTAGGTTTTCGGAGTCGAGGTAAGCCGGGATATTCGTCAGCTTCACCGACTTAATTTTCTGGCCTTCCTGGCGGTACGAAACCAGCACCAAACCGGCTGGTGTTTCGAGGCGCAGTTGGCCGGGCACTTTGGGCGTAATCAGTCCCTCTTCCAACGCAATGGTCACGGTGCCGATGGTGCCGTGGCCGCACATGGGCAGGCAGCCGCTGGTCTCGATGTAGAGCACGGCTACGTCGTTGGCGGGGTCTTGGGGCGGGTACAGGATGCTGCCCGACATCATGTCGTGGCCGCGGGGCTCAAACATCAGCCCCTTTCGAATCCAGTCGTACTCGCGCAGGAAGTGCTGGCGCTTCTCACTCATGTTGGCGCCGTGCAACTCCGGACCGCCGCCCGCTACCAGGCGCACCGGATTGCCGCAGGTGTGGGCATCAATGCAGAAAAATGTTTTACGGGCCATAAAGTGGCTAATGGTGTAGCGCGGACTTTGTAGTCCGCGCTTGTCAAATCGTACTTTCACGTGCGGCTTATAAAGTCCGCGCTACAGCTAGGCTAAAGGCTGCGCTGCGTTACTTCCCCATCGATCATCCGCCAGATACCCGTCGGATTCTCGTCGCGCAACTCTGGCGGCAGCAGCTCCGATGGCGCCGATTGGAACGTGACCGGCCGAGCAAAGCGCTTGATGGCGTAGGAGCCCACCGAGGTGCTGCGTGGGTCCGTGGTGGCTGGAAACGGACCACCGTGGGTCATGGCGTGGCTGACCTCCACGCCCGTGGGCACGCCAGCAAACAGCAGGCGCCCGCACTTCTCGCGGAGTACATCGGCCACAGGCTCGGCTTGGGCTAGCTCGGCGGGAGTGCCCCACAGCGTGCAGGTGAGCTGGCCGTGCAAGGCGTTGGCGGCGGCTAGTAATTCGGTTTCGTCTTGGTAAGTGACTACCAAGATGAACGGGCCAAATACCTCTTCCTGCAAAGCGGCATTCTGCACCCATTGCTTGGCCGTGGTGCGGGCTAGGCCTGCGCGGCCTTCCAGTGTGTGCGTTTTGGGCTGCACCAAGGTGTGCACGTTGGCGTGCTGGAGCAGGGTAGAAAGGTTCTGGTAGTAGTTGTCGGCAATGCCTTCGTGCAGCATTTCGGCGGCGGTGGCGCTGCTCAAGGCTTCACCCAGGCTATCCACAAAGGCTTCGGCGGCCTCACCCGCGGGCACAAACACCAAGCCCGGACACGTGCAAAACTGCCCTGAACCGAGCAGCACCGATTGCGCCGCTTGCTGCGCTAGGGTAACTGGGTCAGAAGCTAGCTTTTCTGGTAAGACGAACAGCGGATTGACGCTGCCCATTTCGGCGTACACCGGAATAGGCACTTTGCGCTGCACGGCTAGGTCGAAGAGGGCCTTGCCCGCGCCGTAAGAGCCCGTAAAGGCCACGGCTTTTACGGCAGGATGCTGCACTAATTCAGCGCCTACTTGCGCGCCGCCTTCTACGTGCTGAAACACCGCCGCTGGCAGGTTACATTGCTGCGCTGCCTGGGCAATAGCACCCGCCACCAGCGCCGACGTGCGGGGGTGGGCCGGGTGCGCCTTATACACTACCGTACAACCAGCCGCTAGTGCGGAAGCCGTATCACCACCTGCTGTTGAGAAGGCTAGAGGGAAGTTGCTGGCGCCGAACACCGCCACTGGCCCTAGCGGCAGCAGTAGCCGACGCATATCAGGGCGGGGGAGGGGTTGGCGGTCGGGTAGGGCCGTGTCGATGGTGGCTTCGGCCCAGTAGCCATTCTCCACTAAGTCGGCAAACAGGCGCAGCTGACCTAGGGTGCGGCCCCGCTCGCCGGTGAGGCGGGCCAGGGGCAAGTGGCTTTCGGTGCTGACCGTGCGCAGCAACTCGTCGCCGAGCGCCTCAATGGCTGTGGCAATGGCGCGCAGAAACGCGGCTCGCTCCGCGCCGGTAGTTTTCTTATAAATGGCAAAAGCGGCCGAGGCTTCGGCCAAAAGCGCATTAAACGGCATGGACGGCGGCGGGAGTAGCGGTGAACGTAGGCAGCGTGGGGCGGGTATCGATGCCGTGCTGAATTAGGGCCGTAACTCGCTCCCGTTCTTCGCCTATTAGGGTCAGGCGCGGGGCGCGCACGTACTCGGTGCCGATACCGGTCATTTGCTCGGCTAGCTTGATGTACTGCACCAGCTTGGCGTGAATGTCGAGCTCCAGCAGGGGCAAGAACCACCGATAGATGGTGCGGGCTTCCTCGATGCGGCCTTCTTGCACCAAGCGGTAAATGGCCACTGTTTCTTCCGGGAAGGCGCACACCAGGCCAGCCACCCAGCCGTGGGCGCCCATGAGTAACGCTTCTAAAGCTAGGGTGTCAACGCCGCCTAGGATGCGCATCCGGTCGCCGTAGCGGGTTGCCATACGCGTCACGTTCGATACGTCGCGGGTCGATTCTTTCACGGCCTCCACGTTCGGGCACGCGTCGAGCAGCTTGTCGAAGATTTCGAGCGTAACGTAGGTTTTGTAGTCAACGGGGTTGTTGTAGATCATGATCGGCAACTCCGTGCTCTGCGCCACCGACGTGAAGTAGGCGAGGGTTTCGCGGGGGTCGGTGGGGTAGCGCATGGCGGGCAGCAGCATCAGGCCCGCGGCACCTAGGTCCTCGGCTTCTTGCGCCCGCAGGATGGCTTCTTGGGTAGAGCCTTCGGCAATGTTCATGACCACGGGCACGCGGCCTGCCACGTAGTCGATGGTGCGCTTGGTCAGTTCGTACTTCTCTTCCGAGCGCAGGACGCTCGATTCGCCGAGGGTGCCGCCCAGAATAATGCCGTGCACGCCTGCGGCGAGCTGGGCATCAAGGTTCTTATAAAACGTGTCGAAATCCAGGCTGCCGTCCTGATGAAATTTCGTCGTAACTGCCGGGAATACGCCTTGCCAGTTGATCATGGTTGTAGTTGCTTTTCTACAAAGCTACCTAGGCCTGCAAGCGAAGTCCCGTACTGAATTAGTAAGAAATGATGCTATATTGATAATATTACGGAAATATGCCCGGTATCCGATTAATATAGTATTGCCAATGAAGGTCATCTCGTTTAAGATACCGAAGTCGAACAAGGACTTTATCCGCTATCAAGTCGACGACCAGCCTTACTTCTACGACAAGCTGCACCAGCACCCTGAAATCCAGCTGAGCTATGTGCTCGAAGGGGAGGGCAAACTGATTGGGGGCGACTATATCGGCCTGTTCCGGCCCGGCGACTTGTTCCTGCTCGGCCACGATGTGCCCCACGTTTTTCGCAGCCATAAGGAGTATTACGACGAGCACAATGGCCTTCGCAGCCACGCCATAGCCGTATTCTTCGACCACCGCGTGTTCACCAGCGGCTTTTACAGTATCGAGGAGCTGCAAGGCGTCCGCAAGTTTTTTGAGCAGCTCACGGGTTGCTACCGCGTGCAGGATGCTGCCCGCGAGGCCATTGCCCGGCACATGCTAGCCCTGCCGCAGACGAGCAACTTAGAGCGGGTGCTAGTCGTGCTCCAGATTGTGCAGCAGCTCATGCGGCCCGGCGCGCTCGAGTGCCTGAACGTGACTGACCAGATGCACAACCTCAATGAGCGTGAAGGCAAGCGCATGGAGCAGGTGCTGCACTTTCTGATGGAGCAAAGCCACCGCGCTATTTCACTGGAGGAGGTAGCCTCGATAGCCAATATGAGCCGGGAAGCATTTTGCCGCTTCTTCAAGGAGCGCACCCGCAAAACCTACGTGCATTACCTCAACGAGCTGCGCGTCACCAACGTCTGCCAGCTGCTTCTGCACACCGATCAGACGATTGCCGGGGTGGCCTACGCCTGCGGGTTTGCCAACCTCTCGCACTTCAACCGCGTGTTTTTCAACATTATGGGCAAAACGCCGCGCGAATATCGAGAAGGTAGCAACGAATCTCTCGGTGGCGGAAAGTAGTATTCACAAGCTGGGGCCTACGTTTGGCATCCTAGCCGATGAGTACTGAGCGATTACCGTATATGCCCGGGAACGGTCCAACATGACGCAGCAGGAAAAACCGGACAGAATCAGCTGGAGACTGAGGTAGTCGAGTAAAAAACAGACAGCGCGAAGTCTTACCTTCCACTGCCATGCCTGCTAAATTACAAGCCCAAGCGCTGGCCAGCTATAGCCGGCCGGGTAACCCTTATGATAACGCGCAGGCCGAAGCCGACTGGAGTACGCTCAAAACCGAACTGCTGCCACACGGCGGCGCGTTTGCCAGCTTGGGTCGCCTATTACCTCGACACCTACTTCAAACTCGACCGACACTACTCCGCCCTAGGCTGCTGCTCGCCCTACCAGTTCGAACGTGACTTTCAAATCAGTATATCTTAGCGCTCCGTCCGTTTTTACTGGACAACCCTATTATTTAGGATGATATTCAAAGCGAAGAGGGTAGGGGTAGCAGGCTACATTTACTCGTTGCCACCTAGTCACGGTGGCTGCTGGCAGGGGTACCGTACAACATCAGCAGGATATAGCCGGTCAGGCTGCCGATGAGCGTGCCGAGCAGCATGATGGCTCCAGCCAGCGCAAGAGGACCAAGACGCGCATTAAAATACAATTCGTGTTCTAAATCCTGCTGATAGGCTGGATGCAGAAAGATGGCGTAAATAAATAAGAAGACCGCGAAGAGCACCGATCCTACTAAGCCAACAAAAAAACCAAGCCCTAACCCTAGCAGGGAAGGAGTCGGGTCACTTGTCTCCGCTTTAAAAGCCCGAACAGCCAAAAAGACAGCTACCACCGTGAATATGTGGCTACCCAAACGTACTAGCTGACTTACGTGTAGCTCCAGTGCGTAGCACATTAAGAAGTAGAAGCACATCAATGCGAAAGCAAAGGTGCCATATAGAATACCTAATCGGGAAACTGAGACGTTGGTGGTCATGTAGCGCTCGGAAATGAAATGGAAGAAGATTTATGGGCTTAACTGAAAAATGGGATGGCCGAAACGAACACGCCAGGTCGTTACGGGTTATTCTGGTTGCCTGCGTCGGTGATAGTTTGCTTGGTGCTAATTCGTCGAGCTTACCTATTTATTACAGGTCCTACATGTCAACCCTTTTGCCTGCGGGTAGGGTCAGTTTAAGGGGGCACGACTGCTAGTGCAAAGAGCAATAGTAAAGCCGTTGGGTCCCGTTCATCACTATCCGCGGCTTCAGGTAAAAAGTACGTCTTAGCTAACCCAGTCGCCAGCGGCTTCCGGTTGGTGCAATATTGCCTCAACCCAGTACTTCGCCTCCCCGTTGGGAACCGGCCAGACGACTGTGTCGCCTACGCGGCAGCCAAGTACCGCCGTGGCTACTGGCGCTAGGATGGATATTTTCCGGCTTTTCATGTCAGCGTACTTGGGATATACCAGGGTAATTTCCAGTTCGGCATTGCTGCGCATGTCGCGCAGCTTCACCCGCGAGTTCATGGTGATGACGTCGGGCAGTACGTCGTAGGAGTTTACCAATTGAGCGCGCTTCAACTCGTGGCTGAGCGCTTCCACCCGCTCGTTGCCGTGGGCGTGGCGCTCTAGCTGCACGAGTTGCTGCAGTCGGTCGTGGTCGGGCTTGGTGATGTAAATCGGACGGACTTGTTGGGAGGTTCGCATGGCTTAAGAGAGTTGAGCGTGAGGAAGCGGCGCGGGCGCCCCCGCCGCCGTGGGGCGGTAGATGTCGTGGAAGCTCAGGGCGCGGAAGGCGTCCACGCGGCGAAACACCTTGTCGGGGCTGATGTCGGCCAGGGTACGGAATCCGCAGGCGGCCATCAACTCGACGGTGGCCTTGATGGTGTTGCGATGGAAGTTTGCTACCCGCACCCGCTTGTCCGTGACATCCAGACCCTGGTAAAGGCTTTTCTCCTGGGTAGCAATACCCACCGGGCAGTGGCCTGAGTCACACTTAAGGGCCTGAATGCACCCCAGCGCGAACATCATGCCCCGGGCGCTGTAGCAGGCATCGGCCCCCAGCGCCACGGCCTTTACAATGTCGACGCCGGTAATAATTTTGCCGGCGGCGAGCAAACGAATATCCTCGCGCAGACCGTAGCGCAGGAGCTGGCCGTGTACGAAGACCAGTGCATCGTAGAGCGGCATGCCCAGGCTGTCGGCAAACTCCAGCGGCGCAGCGCCAGTCCCGCCCTCTGCCCCGTCAATGGTGATAAAGTCGGGACGTAGGTGCGTGGTCTGCATCTGCCGGCATAGGTCCTCAAATTCGGCGGTGTTGCCCAAGCACAACTTCAGACCCACGGGCTTGCCCCCGGATAGCTCGCGCAGCTTTTCGACGAACACCAGCAGGCTGAACGCGTCGTGGAAGGCCGAGTGCCCCGGTGGCGATTCCACCGTGGTGTAGGGCATCACGCGGCGGATGGCGGCTACTTCGGGCGTATTTTTGGCCGCGGGTAGAATACCACCGTGTCCCGGCTTGGCACCCTGGGAAAGCTTGATCTCTATCATCCGAACCTGGTCTTGCGCGGCCTGCTCCTGAAACAGCATTTCGCTGAAGCGGCCCTGCTCGTCGCGGCAGCTGAAGTACCCCGTGCCGATCTGCCAGATCAAATCGCCGCCGGCCAGGTGGTAGGGGCTGATACCGCCTTCGCCGGTATTATGGGCGAAGCCGCCGAGCTGGGCCCCACCGTTGAGTGCGGCAATAGCTGTCTGGCTAAGGGCTCCGTAGCTCATCGCGGAGATGTTGAAGATGCTGGCCGAGTAGGGCTGGCGGCAGCGCGCCCCGCCGATGCGCACGCGCAAATCCTGGTCGCGCACGGTTACTGGGAACAGGGCGTGGGCAATCCACTCGTAGCCTATCTGCTGGCTGTCGGCGAGCATGCCGAAGGGCACGGTTTCGCGCACGTCCTTGGCTCGCTGGTACACAATGGAGCGCTGCCGCCGGTTGAAGGGCTTACCGTCCAGATCAGATTCGAAGAAGTACTGGCGCAGGTCGGGGCGGATGCTCTCCAGCAGGTAGCGCAACGTGCCTAGCAGCGGGTAGTTGCGCAGCAGCGTATGCTCGCGCTGACGCACCTGCTGCCCGTACAACAGCAGCAGGGGCCCGAGCAGCAGCAGTGCCCACCATAGATGGGGCTGAAACCAGCCCGCCACAGCGACTAGTATACAGGAGGTGAGAAGTAATATGGCCACGGTGTGCCGCACGCTGAGTCTGTGCATCAGTGTAGGAGAGAATTGGGAAATCACAAAGGGCTAGTCAACCCCTTTGTGGTGCTGGGGACAGGCCAGTGAATGCCGTTCGGCTTGGCGTCGCTGGCGTAAGGCCGCCAGATCATCAGTCCATGAACAAGTTTCTACTCCTGCCCCTGGCGCATGCATTGCGGTAGACCAGCTTCGTGATGCCCCAGTTTGTGTAGCGCTTGGGGCTTTCCGGCCGCGGTAGGAACGCGTTGAGAAATGGGGCGAGTGAGCATCGCGAAGGTGGTCGACTGCAACGGGGAGGAGTACAATTCCAATATGCCCCGCTGACTTAAGAATCAGATGAGAAGCAAATGAGAAATGATGAGAAAGGCTACCTCAGCTTCCGCACTCTTGTAGAGCTGATTAAGGTAGCGTACTGAGGTCTCGCTTATAGTCTGGGCAAGGCAGTGATTATTGCCGGCCCAGGCAACGCGCCGCTTTATCATTCATTAGGTAAAGTCGTAGGAGACCGTGGACCAGGACAGAATGTCCATCGGCACGTCGCGCCATACGCACATATGTAGCTGGAAAGTGTCGATATCTACTGCCGCTCGCGGTGATTACCTGCTCGTGCGCTGCACGACAGCACCATTACCAGCTTCGCCCAGTGGGGCGCCGTTGAATCTAGCCCTACTACTTCTGCCTCATCTTCAAATAGTCAGTTCAACTTAAAAGCTTCTTGGATTACCGCCCTTGTTCAGTCTCTTACAGGGGTGCGGCCGGTAGCCATATGATGGCAGTCGTGCCCTGTCCCTGCGTCGAAACAAGCTCCAGGCGCCCACCATGGCGCTGCACCACGCGCTGGGACAGGGGTAAGCCCAGGCCATAGCCGGGCCGCCCTACGGCGCCGGTGGCGCGGTACAACGGCTCGTATATCTGGCGCAGCTCATCGGGCGAGAGGCCGGGGCCAGAGTCTCGCACTTGTACGCGTAGGGTGTGGGCGTCACTGTAGGCTAGCTCTGTGAGCACGGGGCCAGCCGAGTACTTACCGGCGTTGTCGAGCAGGTTGAGGAGCGCGGCCGTAAGCAACTCCGCGTTGCCGGGGGCCATGAACAGGTCCGCCTCCGTATCGGTCGGAAAGGCTCCAAAGCTGAGCCGGAACTCGCGGCCGGGGTACTTGGTGCGGACAAATTCCAGGGCCTGATTCAGGCACTCATCCAGCCGCACGAGCGTAAAGGCGGGCAAGGCACCATCGGCTTTGGCCAGATTCAGCAGCCCATTGGTCAGCGCGCTCAGGTGGCGGGTTGCCTCTAGGCTGCGCGCCAAGCTCTGCCGGGCGGCGGGTAAGGTTTCGTCGTAGGCCAAGGCCGTTTCCAGGGTGCCCGTCAGCGTGGTGAGCGGGGTACGCAGCTCGTGTGAGGCGTGCGACAGAAAGCTGCTCTGGGCGGCAAAGGCCTGCTCCAGACCCGCTAACATGGTGTTGAACACCTGCGCCAGCTGGGCCAGCTCATCACGGTTGTTGCCTTCGGGCAGGCGGTGGCCTAGATTGGTGACGGAGATGCGTCGGGCCTGTTGCGTGAGGCGTGCCACCGGGCGTAGGGCGGCACTGGCAAACAACCAGCCCGCGCCCACAGCCAACAGCAGGGCCCCGACGTTGAGGCCCCCCAGCAGCCACCCTAGCTGTCGTACCTGCGTCCAGCCCAGCTGATCTTCGGCCGATACGAACACGCGGTATACACCCTGCGGCTGCGCCAGGGCCAGCCCCACGGTTTCACGGCGGTCCGATGAGGGGTATATCACCACCTGCCCAGGCTGCAGTGAGTCCAGCCCAGCGCGGCTGCGTACTGGGGTACCGGAGCCGCTGCTACTGTAGCGCAGCCTGCGGTCAGGGCCATAAATACTGATCTGTTCTTGGGGTAGCGTCAGTAAATCATTGAGGCGCAGACGGCTGACCTGGTCCGGGGCCTCCTGGTGTGTACGTGCCAGTAGCCGGCCAGCAATAGTAGCGCTGTGGGTCAGCCGCTGCGCGAAGCGCTGCGCCCGTACCTGGGTGTTTGCGTAGTAGAGAAGAGCCGAAAAACCCAGCTGAATGCCCAGTACGAGCAACACAACGTGTGTTATCAGCTTTTGGCGAATCAGCATACCGGATGGGGGACTAAAGCAGCTAACGAAATCAGCCGGGTGGCCTATCCTTCCCGCATGACATAGCCCATACCCACCACCGTGTGAATCAGCTTGACGGCAGCGCCCTTGTCGATCTTCTTGCGCAGATAGCCCACGTACACGTCGATGATGTTGGTGGTCGTGTCGAAATCTACCTCCCAGACCTGCTCGGAAATGTCGACGCGCGACACAATACGGTTCTGATTGCGCAGCAGATGCTCCAGCAGCGAGTACTCGCGACTGGTCAGATTGATGCGCTGTCCTGCGCGGGTCACAATTTTAGAATCCAGGTTCAACTCCAAGTCGGCCAGCTGCAAGCGTTGCGGCGTGCTCGTTTCGGCGTAGCGCAGCGTAAGGGCTCGGGCGCGTAGTAGCAGCTCGCGGAAGGCAAATGGCTTGACCAGATAATCGTCGGCCCCGGCTGCGAAGCCGATTTCCTTATCGGCAAGGCTATCCAGCGAAGTGAGCAGCAGAACGGGCACGCGCAGCCGCCCTGCCCGGATGCTGCGACACAACTCAATGCCGTTGAGATAGGGGAGGTTCACATCGAGAATCACGAGGTCGTAGGGCTGCTGCTGGTACATCGACCAGCCCGTGCGGCCGTCATAGGCCACTGTTACATCATAGCCCTCCGACTCAAATCCTTTCTTGATAAATGACGCCAGGTCGGGTTCGTCTTCAACCAGTAAAACCTTCATAGTGGGGCCCAACGGCCGGTTGGTATCATCTCAAAAGTAAGCATTCCGGTAGCAATGTCTAGCCTGCCTGACTTCTACGGGCCAACCATATTGCGCGGCGTGTGCATGGCTATTCTTTTCGTGACCGGCGGCCTACTGATGGTGGTCTAAGGTAGGGTAAATTCAAAGGATGGCAGCGGCCAGCGGTAATGACGGTTGCAGGTATAACGCTATATAACTGACCGGTAGAGAGTGTATTACTACAGGGTGCGCAAGGCCTACTACGCCGAAGCCGGGGCGTTCTGGTCTACCAAGTCGACGATCCGAAACAGCTCCCGCACCTGGGGTTTCCTCCCGAAACACGCCCTCTACGCTCTGGTGGTGCTTCTTGGTGAAAGGGCTCTCGAACAGCTTCCGACGGTCAATGGTGCCGTTGTGGGCTAGGTAGTCGAAGGCTGTTGACGAAGTAGATCTGGTCGGGCTGCAGGGAGCGGCCGCTCAGGAAACCGGCAAAGGCTTCTTTGGCGGCATTCACGTCCAGCCCGAGTAGGCTGCGGATAAACTCGCCCAGCAGCTCTCGGCGCAGCTATTGGTGCGCTTCGTCGGGGTGGTACCCGGGCTGGCGCAGCACTTCCGCCAGCGTGAGGTGGGCCATGAAAATCTGCTGGCTCAGGGGCGCCGGGGCGCTGCCACTAAGACCCTCAGGACGGGCCTTAAAAAACTCGAAGTTCTCGCAGAAGTCGAACACCATGAAGTGCTCCTTGTGCTTGCCAGGTCCGAACAGGTCGGGGCGCAGGCGGGTGCCGCGGCCCAGCATTTGCCAGAACTTGGCACTGGAGCGCACCGCCTTGAAAAATACCAGATTCACTACGTCCGGAATGTCGATGCCGGTATCGAGCATATCCACCGAAATAGCCAGCTGGGGTGTCTTGTCGGTTTCCGAAAAGTTGTCGAGCAGGGCCTGAGCGTACTCTTCGTAGTTGTCGATAATGCGTACGAAGCCACCGCCAAGCTGCGGGAACAGCTTATGAAACCGCTCCTCGATAAACAACGCATGGCATAGTATCGGCGTCGGCTTCCTTGAAGCTGGTCCAGCGCAGGGCCTGCTGGTCGGGAGTGAAAATGGGATTCTGCACCGGCTGGCCGGTCCAGTGGGCCTGGGCCTCACGAGCGGTGTACAGCTCGTTGAGGCGGTGGATGAAGAGCAGGTAGGTAATCTGTTCGATGACGGTGAGCGGGTTGCTCGAGCTTCCGGAAAGCCACCCGCACCAACCGGAGGAGCCGGCCGCCCGCGCTTCGTTCTACGATACCGGTCCGACGCCGCAGGCGTCGGACCGGGGGTAGGAAACCCTACCCATTCCTTGCGAGGGTAGGGGAGCTGTGCCAATTGGCACGTTTTCTACAAGAGACTCTGCAAGCCTATCAGACCAGTCCATAGGCCACTAGGGTAGCTAGATAGCATCCAGTCCCGGCAGGCTGAGCAGAGCAGCGGCGCGGCGCGCCACGGCTTTGACACCGTCAACATCCGGGCCGGTGATGGTCAGATGGCCCATTTTGCGGCCGGCGCGGGCGTCCAACTTACCGTATAGATGCAGGTGCGTGCCCGGCAACCTCAGCACGGCCTGCCAGTCCGGTTCCTGCAATTGCCCGTTGGCATCAAGCCACACGTCGCCCAGCAGGTTGAGCATGATGGCCGGGGAGTGTTGGCGCGACTGCGGCAAGGGCAAGCCCGCCAAGGCATGCACTTGCAGGTCAAACTGCGACGCGTCGCAGGCATCTATGGTGTAGTGGCCGCTGTTGTGCGGGCGCGGGGCCATTTCGTTGACTACCAGGCCACCATGCTCAGTGCCATCATCCACCACAAAAAACTCCACGCACAGCACCCCGACGTAGCCGAGATGCTGCGCAATGGCCACGGCCGCGTCTCGGGCTCTATCGGCCAGGACGGACGGCATGTTGCCTTCGTAGGCGGCGGTAACGGCCAAAATACCATTGACGTGCACGTTGCGCTGCGGAGCGAAGCTCACGATTTGCCCGTCCCAACCGCGCGCCACTAGCACCGAACACTCAGCGGTGAGCGGCAGCATCTTTTCCAGCACGCACGCCACGCTACCTAACTCTGCCCAGGCAGCGGCCAGTTCCTTGGCGGTCTTCACGCGCACCTGGCCCTTACCGTCGTAGCCCATGCGCGCAGTTTTCAGGATGCCGGGCAGTAAATCCGCCCGCTCGTTCTGCACGGCTTGGAGCTGGGCCAGCGTTTCAATCACCGCATAGGGCGCGCAGGTCACCCCCGATACGTCGGCACAGGCCGTGAAGTGAGCTTTTTCCTCGATGCGGTTTTGGGCAATGCCTACCACGGCCGCGCTAGGCGCCACGGGTCGGGTCTGCGCCAGCGTTTGCAGGGCCTGGGCCGGCACGTTTTCAAACTCGGTGGTGATGGACTGGCACAGCTGAGCCAGTTCAGCCAGGCCGGCCGGGTCGTCGTAGGTGGTCTGGATGTGGTGGTGGCTTACCAGTCCGGCGGGGCTTTGCGCGTCAGGCTCCAGCACGGCGGTGAAGTAGCCCAAGCGCTGGGCAGCGTGCACAAACATGCGGCCTAGCTGGCCTCCCCCTAGCACACCTAGGGTAGCCGGCTGCCCAGCAGCGTCCACACTGCCTGGGAAAATCGGGGTCATGGCTGCAACGTTACTATCGGCACTCATACGGGTAGCGTCATGGCGCGGGCGGCCTCGGTTTGGGCGGCGCGAAACGCCTGCAGCTTGGTAGCCAGCTCCGGGTTGTGCAGGGCCAGCAGGCTGACGGCGAACAGCGCGGCATTGGCCGCTCCGGCCGTGCCAATAGCAAACGTGGCCACCGGTATTCCTTTGGGCATTTGCACGATGCTGTGCAGCGAGTCTACCCCCTGCAAATGGCGGCTGGCTACTGGCACGCCCAGCACGGGCACCGTGGTTTTGGCGGCCAGCATACCCGGCAAGTGGGCCGCCCCGCCCGCCCCGGCAATAATGGCCTGCAAACCCCGCGGACCAGCCTGTTCGGCGTAGGCAAATAAATCGTCGGGCATGCGGTGGGCCGATACCACGCGGGCTTCGTGGGCTACGCCAAAGTCTGAGAGAATCTGCACGGCATGCTGCATGGTGTCCCAGTCGCTGCTGGAGCCCATCACTACGCCGATGAGGGGGGTGGTTGGGGTAGGGGAGTCGGAGGAGAAAGGTGTACTCATTGAAATTAGTTGGTCGTCATGCCTCGTCTGGAGTTTGCTTGCGAAAGCATCGTAGCAAGCTGAAGATAAGAGCTAACTGCTTATCCAGACGTAAGCAAATCCAGCACTAAGCAATCCAGCTATAAAAAGAATGATGCCTAATAGAATATTAGCGTAGCCAACATCCTTCTTTTCAAAATTGCCCAGCTTACTGGATAACTTAAAACCCTTAAAAGTGAAATGCAAGCCGATAATACTGCAAGGCAGTATTATGAGCAGTGCCGGTAACAGGAAAAAATCTAACAGAAAGCCCAGTAATACAAAGCCAACAGGAGTCAAATAACTGTAAGTGGCTTTTTTGTAGCAGCGCACAATATGCGCTGTGTTACCACCTAGCTGCGATGAAGCCTCCATTGCGCCTTGTAAACTAATTCATCCTCAACGAAGCGGTAAAGATGCTTCGACAAGCTCAGCAGGACGTTCTGATTATCAGCGTTCCAGTAGAATCTCTGAACCCAGAATTACTAGGTCTACTCGGCCTTTCAGAGTTTGGTCGATGAAGGGCGTGTTCTGGGATTTGGATTTCATGAAGTCCTGCGTGAAGGTCGTTTCTGCTTCGGTATCGAACAAGATACACTCGGCTGGCTGACCAACTTCGATGGTAGGAATGGGCAGGCCCATCAGGCGGCGCGGCTCCGCGGAATAGCGCTTCACTACCAGGTCCCACCCAAATTTTTCGGGCCGCACGAAGAAGTGATACAGCGACACCAGCGCCGTTTCCAAGCCAGTGATGCCGTTAGGGGCACTGACGAAATCCTGGGCTTTTTCGAACGGCGTGTGCGGGGCGTGGTCGGTGGCAATCAGGTCGAATACGCCTTCCTTGAGGCCTTCGAGCAGGGCATCACAATCGGCCTGGGTCCGCAGCGGCGGGTTCATCTTGTAGTTGGTATCGTAGTCGCCGATGTGCTCGTCGGTGAACAGCAGGTGGTGCGGGGCCACTTCCGCCGTCACCTTCACATCGCCGCGCGATTTCCACCAGCGGATGGTTTCCATGCCCTCCTTGCTGGATACGTGCTGGATATGCACGTGTGCGCCCGCCGCCCGAGCCAAGCGGATGTCCCGGTCGATGATGATTTCCTCGGCGCAGGCCGGCGAGCCTTTGATGCCGAGCCGGTAGCTCATCACCCCTTCGTTCAGGGCACGCGGCCCGGCCAGCTCCGGCACCTCGCAGTGGCTGGCGAAAAACATCCCGAACTCAGTGGCGTACTGCATGGCCCGCAGCAGCACCGCCGGGTCGTTGGTGGTGTCGCCATCGTCGGTGAGCATGGTTACGCCGAGCCTGTGCATTCCCTCAATTTCCGCTAGTTCCTTGCCGTCGCGGTTTTTGGTGACGCAGCCGGAGGTGTACACCGGAATGCGCGACCGGTGCTTGGCGTTTTCCAGCACCGTAGCTACCACGGCCGCCGAGTCGATGGCCGGGCGGGTGTTCGGCATCATCACCACGCCGGTAACGCCGCCGTTGATAGCCGCTTCGCTCCCCGTGGTAATGGTTTCCTTGTTCTCGAACCCGGGGGCGCGGAAATGCACGTGGGCATCGAACATACCCGGCATTAGCACCCGGCCCCGCGCGTCGATGACGCGGGCCCCTTTGGGAACAGCCAGGCCGCTGCCGATGTCCTGAATTTTTCCTTCGACAAATAGAACATCGCTCTCAAGAAGCACGGGTGAATTTTCGGAGGCGATGCGGGCGTTTTGAAGGAGGAGCATAAAGTGATAATTTCTGTGAACCGAGTAGGGTTATGGAAGATGTAAACAAAGAATGGAGTCAGCCGCCGCGGCTGGCGGCTAGGGCACAATCACCGGCGAGCTGGCTTTTTGCTGGGCGTTATACGCTTCCTGCTTCGGGAAGTCCCCGCCCGGCGTAAGCCAGTCGAGCACGGCCATGCGAATGGAGATGCCGTTTTCAACTTGGTTGGTAATCAGGCTACGCTCGTAGTCCATCACGGCGTCGCACAGCTCTACCCCCCGGTTTACGGGGCCGGGGTGCATGATGTAGAGGCCCTTGTCGCGGATTTCGGCCAGGCGGGCGGTGGTGATGCCGTACACCCGGTGGTATTCGCGCACGCTGGGGAAAAACTGCACGTCCTGGCGCTCCATCTGCACACGAAGCAGATACACCACGTCGGGCGCCCAAGCCATAGCTGCCTCGTAGTCGGTGAAGCGGCGGATACTTTCCGGGACGTATTTGGGCACCAGCGAGCCCGGCCCGAGGTACGCCACCTCTACGCCCAGCTTTTGCAGCAGGGTACTGGTAGAGCGCGCCACGCGGGAATGGAGAATATCACCGATGATGAGGACTCGTTTACCCCTGGGGTCAGGAAATTTCTCCTTGATAGTGAAGGCGTCGAGCAGGGCCTGGGTGGGGTGCTCGTGCGCCCCGTCGCCGGCATTGATAACCGAGGCTGTCGTTTGGCGGGCAATCATGCCGGGCAGGCCGGGGTGGCTGTGGCGGACGACAATATAGTCGGTGCGCATGGCTTGGAGTGTCTCAATCGTCTCGCGAACCGACTCGCCCTTGGTGATGGAGGAGTGCGCCACATCGAAATTGGTTACCTCCGCCGAGAGGCGCTTGGCCGCCACCTCGAAGGAAGAGTGCGTCCGGGTGCTGGCCTCGTAGAACAGCATGAGCACAGACTTACCCTCGAGGGCAGGAATCTTTTTCACCGAACGGGTGAACAGTTTTTTGAAGGACGTGGATTGGTCGAGCAGGAACTCGATTTCCTCACGGTGAAGGGATGCGATGTCGAGCAGGTCTTTACGTGCCATACCGAAGTTGAGGAAAAGTGAGGTTATCTAGCTAAAGCGAACAAGGTGAAGTCTGATTTGCCACTATCCATGGCAGAGAAGCGGGCTACCGGCATGAGCCGGGGCACTAGTGGAAGCAGCCGCAGCTGGGATGGGGGCACTGGCTTCCCTGAGGGGGGTAGGGAAGTAGGTATAGTGTTTAGGGTAGGAGCTATCAACTGACTGCAGCGCGCCCGTTGACGAACGCGACGGGCATAAAAAAACCGTTTCAGAATCCGAAACGGCAGTGGGGCAACACCGGAAAAAAACAACAGAAATGCCAGAAGCAAAATCGAAAAAACCGGCGGCGGCGAAGACCTTGCAGTCCACTCGCGGTTCCTTGCTGAGCAGGTTTCCACGCTTCATCAACAAGTTTTCTGGTTGAAGCACGATGCAAAGCTACGGTATTGTTACGTATTCTTTAAGTATGCCAAGCAAGAATTTCTGCCGAGGCAAGCGTCTGTATTGCTTGAAAGTCTTGATCTGAAGTAGTGAGAAAAGACAGATCAGTCAGGGAATAGAAGAGCAGAGTATACATGTCAATTTACTGTGTGTCAGATTGCTCTGCGTGCTTTGTGCGCCCGCGTAATCGTGCTATTGGCTTCTGAAGCTTCGTCTGTGTCTTCGTGTTTTCGCCGGGAGGAGCGTGCGTGGGGAGAAAAGCAACCAGCTCTGTACTACGCATCTACCAGCTACTGCCCGCTCCGCCGCCGCCCGACGAGCCACCGCTGCTGGTGCTCCGACTACCCGAGCTGCTGCTGGAGCTACTTCCCCACGACGAGGAGGAGCTACTAGCCGCGGCGCGTTGGGTAGGGTCGGGGAGGCGTGGAATTGTCTCCTTGGTTTTTTCCTCGTGCTGGCAGAAGCGGCATTTCTCCACGCGCCAGCCCCGGCCTTCGGTGTGGCGTGTAGCCACTTTTTCTACCCGTAGTCGTCCGGGCGAGAGGGTGCGGTGGTGGCAGGCAGGACATACCTTGGCGTCGCTGTCGAGGTTGAGGTAGGCTAGGGGCACGTAGTGGCCGGTGGGGCATGCCCACACGTCGTAGTCGATGGCGCGGGAGGTTTCTTCTACCTGCTGCCCCGGCCCGAGGTGCTGTTTCTCGGCGGTACTGTCGAGCCGGTGCATGAGCTGGCTACACTCGGGGCAGGCAAAAGGCGTGTCGCGCAGCGCCGCCAGGTAGCGGCGGTACCAGGGCCAGTACAGCGCCAGCGCTACCGGAAACAGGTAGGCCGTGAAGGCCAGCCCCCGGTGCGCCCGTTGCCACTGCTCGTACGTCGCTGGCCGTTCCGAGGGCAATACGGCGCGTTGCGCCCGCCGGTAGTACCATCCAAAGTAGCCATGCAAATACAGCCAGGGTAGCCCGTACGCCAGCGCGACGAAAGTGCCCGTTGTATTGGCTGCTCCGCAGCTTAGTGATGCTATCAACAAGCTGACAAACAAGCAGATAGGAACTATAATCAGCCACCCGCGCCCCTGCATGCCCTGGGTGGTGCGGTACCACAGTACTAAGTAGAGCACCAGTGCCAGAAAGGCTGCCACCAAGATGCCTACCGGCGCGCCCGGGCCAGGCGGGGAGTAGTTGTCAGCTAGCGACTCGCTGGGCAGCACGGTAACCAGTGGGTCTTCGGCAGGGAGCAAACCGTATTGCGCCTTGAGGGCGTGTTGCAGGCTGTCGACGTAGTACCGCGACGAGTCCTCGGCGGTGCGGAGCGCAGGCTTGGGAAGCGCGAGGGTAGGGCGGAGGCGTCGGATGAGGGCCGCTACGCCCTGCTGCACGGCTAGGTCGTAGTTGCCGGCGCGGGCGGGCTCCACCATATAGCGCTGCTGAATGCGGTAGCAAATGATGTCGGGCAGGTCGGCCTCCAGGCCGTAGCCGGTTTCAAACTCCACGCGGCGCTGGTCGAGCACCACTAGCATCAGCAAACCGTTGTTGGTCGATTTGCTGCCGACTTTCCACTTGTTGAAGAGCTCGTAGGCGGCCGTTTTGGGCACCGCTTCCCCGAGGCTGCGCACCAGCACCACGTCGATGTGCGCACGGCCGCTGTGGTCGAGGCTATCGAGACGGGCATTTAGGGCGGCAGTGGTGCCGGGCTGCAATATCTGGTCCGGGTCACTCACGTAGCTCTCGCCCAGCGTTTTGGGGTCGGGAATGGCGCTCAGGTAGTTGTCGGCTGTGATGCCGGCCGGGGTAGGGCCATCCGATTGGCAACCGCTCAGCAGCATGAGCAGTAGCACCCAACAAGCGAGACAAGAACGAAAGAGCAACATACGGTGCAATGAAGGCCGTTGAAATAGTGTGGCAGCGCCGCTGCACCAAAAAATAGTACGGAAAAGAAGTTGATAAATACGTATTTACCATGTCCGTATTTATCCTATAAGCTCTTCAGTAGCGCTGCGTCATGTTTCTAATAAACAGATAAGTACTGCTGACAATACTACTCACATATGACCAATAACCGAATCAGAAGACTTAACAGGACGAAAAAGAGCACGTAGAAAACGACCAGCCGGATGGGCCGGCTTTTCTACCCCACTTCCCTATACAAACGTGTTATGGCTGCTACCCTGGAAACCCTGGAAGACCTGCTTGAGTTACAACTCAAAGATTTGTACAGTGCTGAAAATCAATTAATAAAAGCATTGCCACTGATGGCGAGTAGTGCCAAAGACGAGCAGCTGCGCCAAAGCTTTGAAACACATTTGGCAGAAACCGAACAGCAGGTAGCGCGACTCGAGCAAATTGGCCAGGCCATGGAGCTGGAGCTAGGCGGCCATACCTGTGCGGCCATGAAAGGCCTCATAACCGAAGGGCAAGAAACCATGTCGGAAGACGCAAGCGATGCGGTGATGGACGCGGCTCTGATTGCAGCTGCGCAGCGCATCGAGCACTACGAAATTGCGGGATACGGCACGGCCGTTAATTACGCCGAGAGCTTAGGGTACGATGAGGCTGCTGCCCTGTTGCGTCAGACCCTAGAGGAAGAGCAGCTGACCGATACCAAGCTCAACGATTTGGCAAAAAGCTATATCAATCAAAGAGCGCTTTAAAATCTGTTTTACTTTAGAAGGGCCCATCTCGGTGGGCCCTTTTATACATGACCATGCCGACCAAAAAAGTCTCATCCACTTCCTGTCCGGCCCCACGGGGTAAGCTGCTTCTCATTGGAGGGCACGAAAACAAAGGCGATGCCCCCGACAATGACGAGCAGGCCGCTCTCAACGTCAACTTTGCACCCGAGACCATCCTGCGCCGTTTGGCAGCCGAAATGCGGGCCAGCGGCCCATTGGTAGTCATTCCGACGGCCTCAGCGGAGCCCGAAGAAATAGCCAAGGCCTACATTGAGGCGTATGCCCGCATGGAGGGCGCACCAGCGGTAGAGATATTGGATGTGCGGTCTCGGGCCGATGCCATGCTAGCTGAAAACGTACAGCGCGTGCAAGACGCCGGTGGCGTATTATTTACGGGCGGCGACCAGCTGCGGCTTACTACCCTGCTGGGTGGCACGGCCCTACAGCAGGTCCTGCAACAGCGCTACGCCCACGATGAGTTTATCATTGCGGGTACGAGTGCGGGTGCCACCGCCATGAGCACCCCCATGATCTACCAGGGCCGCAACGACGCGGGCTATCTGAAAGGAGAAATCCACATCACAACCGGCCTGGAGCTGCTGCACGATGTGGCCGTGGATACTCATTTTGTGGCACGGGGGCGTATTGTGCGCATGGCGCAGATCTTAGCCACAAACCCTGGCTGCCTGGGGCTGGGCTTAGAGGAAGATACCGCGGTGCTGATAACGGAAGGGAAAGAAATAGAGGTGATTGGTAGTGGAATGGTCGTCATCCTGGATGTCCGGGAGGGGAGTACCAACATCCATGAAATTGCGCCAAACACCCCGTTTACCCTATGCGATGCGCGCCTGCACCTGCTCAGTAGTGGGGAGCGGTACACGTTGCCGGTAATGCCTCGCTTTTACAGTTAGCATCTCTGTAATCTCTACGTCCTGAGGTATGTTCCTTTTTCTGACAAGCGATGGTGATGATGTACATAGGGGGCTACCGAGGCTGCGTAGGAGCTACCTTGCGCGGAGAATGTACGGGTGCTTTCAACGTAGCCCAGATGACGATGGCATTGCAGCCTCTTATTTTACTGGGTATGCCTTATTTGTGGGTTGATTGTCAGCGTTTAACCATGGCGTCTACGGCTGATGGGCAGCGCCTGCTGTTGGCTACCAATCGGGAGGCCCGGGCGCAGGGGCTGCATCTATACTGGTGTGGAGTGGCTGCAAACCTATCGGAGCAATTGCGGTCCAGGCCTGGTGGTAAGCTATTGGATGTGCTGCCGGCTGCTGCGTACCAAGGGCCACAAATGCTGCTAGCAGAACACGTACCCGCAACCGCTGCTTCCTATTGCGTAGGCTGATCTACTCTACTTTTTAGACGTAACGCTATTTCCACCCCCTGCCAGCTGCCGTATACCGTATGACTGCTCGCACTCCTTCAAACGACCCCCAGGCCACGGTGCCGCACCAGATAGCAGCTTTACAACAGCTGGATCTGCGGCAACACTCCATTGAGGAACTCACCGACCGCGTGCGCAACCTGCTAGAACAGCAGGAACTGCAGTGTCTTGAGTTTCCGGCTGGTTTGCTTTTGTACCGAGGCATCGTAAGCAAAGACCTGCCTGCTACGCTGGCCGATGTCTCCTACCCACCTGCCAACCGGGTAATAGCCGATCAGCGCGCCAATCGTGCCGGGCAGCCCATGTTTTATTGCAGTGCTACCTGGCATCCGCCCTTTTTTGAGGCGGGTGTGCAGCCCGGCGACCAGATTGTTATCAGTCGCTGGCAAACCCAGCAACCGCTGCGTCTAGCTAGCTTCGGCTACGCCGACCGCTGCATCGACGACCCGCACACAGATCGGCAAAAGGCACTCCGCGATGCCCTGGCTGATCTGCCCGCACCCCGGCGTCAGCTGGCCGCTTTCCTGACCGACCTATTCACTAGAACCGTACACGACGACAACCAGCATCATTATCGGTTGTCCATTGCTGTAGCGGAAGCGTGCCAATTGGGTACAGCCTTCGATGGTCTCTTGTATCCATCGGCGGCTATGCCCTCGCCCGCCCACAATCTGGCGCTGCACCCCGCCTACGTAGAGGAAGACAAGCTTGTGTTGCAGTACGTAGAGCACTTGCGAGTACATCAGGTAGGAACCGAAACCCTTGACGTATGCTCCCTGAATTTTGCGCGTGAGGTAACACCAGACGGTCACCTATGTTGGATAAATCAGCCCGGCAACTGGGTGTTGCGGGAAGGGGCCAAAGCCACGAATTGTCGTTTCGTAGCTGGCAGTTGGCTACCGAGTTAGTGAAGCGTATCAATCTGGTTGTGGCATATTCCTATCATACTGTAGAAAATACGAGCGCGTGAAGAAGGAGGAAATAGAGTTTATGGATTGGCAGCGGATTCTGCTAGGCAATGCGCCGGTTGAGTTCCTGCTGGAGGTCGTTGTGCGCACCTGCATCATCTATGTGGTGTTGCTACTGGTGATGCGCTTACTAGGCAAGCGCATGAACGCGCAGCTCACGCGCATTGAGCTGGCCGTGATGATTATGCTAGGCGGCATTGTATCGGTAGGGATGGAAGTGCCAGACCGTGGGCTAGCGCACAGTGCTCTTATTCTGGTATGTACCCTACTGCTGTTCCGGTTCGTTAACTGGCTGACGTTCCGCTACCGTCAGGTAGAGCTGCTGACGCAGGGCGACTTGCAGATTCTGCTCGTGGATGGCGTGCTGGATTGGGAAGCCATGCGTAAGGCTAACTTATCGTGCGCGCAGCTTTTTGCCAGCCTACGAACCGAAGATATCAGGCATCTGGGGCAGCTTAAACGCGTGTATCTGGAAACAAACGGCGAGTTTAGCCTCTATCGCCAAGCCGAACCTAAACCTGGCCTGTCGGTTTTGCCTGCACCAGATGTAGGGCTGCACCAAGACGCTCCTCGCGCCGAGGACCTGCGGGCTTGCGGGCACTGTGGATATACCGAGCCAGAGCCGCTTCCATCACCCCAATCAACCACTTGCCCACGTTGCGGCGCCTCTGCCTGGACGTATGCCGTATCTGCATCATAAAGTATGAAGCCCGAAGACATTCATCTCACAGACTGGTTGCGTATTCTCTTCGGGGAGGTGCCACCAAGCTTCTTTCTGGAAGCTATTCTGCGCATTGTGTTCATCTACCTGTTGCTGGTGCTGGCCATGCGGCTGATGGGCAACCGCATGGGCTCTATACTTACCCGCAACGAGATGATTGCCCTCGTCTCGCTGGCCGGAGCCAATGGCGTGGCGCTGATGGCTCCCGATCGGGGGCTGCTACCCGTGGTGGTGGCCGTGGCTATTATCGTGGGCTACCAGCAGGTAGTTGCCTGGCAGGCCGCACGCCACGAAAAGCTGGAAACATTTGTGCTGGACGACTTCGCCATCCTGGTTAAAGAAGGCGAGTTGCAGCTCGATAAATTAGAGGAAAGCGTGATGTCGCGGGAGCAGCTGCTGGCTCGCTTGCGCAATGAAAGCATTGATAACCTGGGCAACGTGCAACGAGTCTACCAGGAAGCCAACGGAGGTTTCTCTTTCGTGAAGTTTTCTGAGCCCCGGCCGGGACTGTCTATCCTACCCCTGCGCGACGAGCAGTTTCGGCAGGAGCAGCCCAAAGCCCCCGGCAAATATGCCTGTGCCAGCTGCGCCCGGGTGGTTTCGAGTGATGTTGCGCCGACGACTGCCTGCGTAAGGTGTAAGCACACCGAATGGCAACCAGCTGTCATCAGCTAGCTGTGGGGTAGGGGATAGGAAGCAGAAGCTGCCTGTGAAATACAACGTGTGCTAAGCGCCACGGTGCGCTGTACTGCCTTGGCCGCTAGTCGCTCTTCTTGCCCTTGGCCAGCTCTTTCAGCTCTTTCACAGTGCCCTGGCTGTTGAACTTCATCGTTGCATCGCGGGCGCTTGCCTGGCCGGCGGCCACAGTGGCCGTGCCCGTAAGCCGGTAGTTGGTTTTGCCCGCCTTGAATATCGACTTAAACAGCACTTTGGGCATGGATTTAGGCTCGAACCGGACAAGGATGGGCATCAGTTCAGTGCCTTTTTTCTTAAACGTGACGTTTTGAGTCTCCTGGCCCTGCACATCAAGGTCGTCTTCTACTTGAAAGTGGTAGCTGACCTGTTTGATGGTGAAAGGAATGGACTCGTAGTTGGTTACGCGCAGGTAGACCTGCGCTTTGCCCTCTTGCAACCCTAGCTTGGTGATTTTTACGTCGGCCACTTCAATCTTGGGTAGCTTGGGTATGTACACGCGTTTGCGCACATCCACAGGAAATTGCTGGGGGCCTGCCACCGGCAGGGTGGCGTACAGTACGGTGTGCATCTGCACCGTTACGCAGTCGCGCTGCGCCTCCTGGGCTTTGCGGGTCAGCTGGGGTAGGTTCAGCTCCAATGGAAGCTCCAAGCGACTAGTAGCATTCTTATGAAGCACAAGCGGCTGACTTTTATGGCCTTGCGCCAGTTGCTTGCCGTCTACGCGGGTAGTGTAGTGCAGGCTATCGATGCGGAGCGTAATGGGCGCGTGATTGCGCATCTGCACCACCATGTTGCCCTTAATCTTTTCGCGGGTGATGTTGCTGATGTTGAGCGTTGGTTGCTCTAGGGTAGGCAGCAGTTCCTTGCCGCGGTCGGTGGAAAAATAGGCAATACCACCACCTATCAACACGAAACCAACCAGCACCAACAAGCCGGTTACAACCGGATGACGCCGGACAAATGAAGAAGCCATACCAAAAATTGAAACGATAGAAGAAACTCAACCACACGCTTGCCCCGCTCTAGAAGGCACTGCCTTCTATCTCGCTGGTTGCTAGTCTGTGCTCATGTACGGCGATGCGCTTTCCACTCGATGAAGTGAGGCCACACCGCATAAACCAGTATCACCACCGACACAATCAGCAGGCTTAGTCTGGTCGAAGCACATTGGGCGCCTGCTAGTTATACGCCACGGTATGGGCGCACTACCACCGGAAAAACCCGTAATCTACTCCGGGTAAATCGGGATATTGCCCTACGCATTTGCCGCTATGAACCTCTTCACTGGTCCCTACCCATACGCCTTTCCAGACAACAGGTAGAATGTACCTATGGGTTGCATTGATACGGCATAGTCCTAACGCAAAGAGCTGGTTCCCTTTAATTCAGGGAGCCAGCTCTTGCTGCTACTTCAAGCGAATGGTGTTGCGTTGATACCTACGCCGGCACTGCCACTTGGTGGAAGGTAGGAATTTGGGTGCCGATGGGCATTTCTACTGGGGCTACCGTCACCACCACAAACTTAGAGGTAGGCGTGTTGCTCTTATACGCCACGGAGCCAATGGGTACCAGCACGTTGCCCTCAGGGAAATATACCGCGCAATTGCCCTTCGGAATGTTGTAGGGTACCACGATGAACTTCTCAGCGTGACGTTCCTGGTCTTCGAAGTGACTAGTGATATTGACCTGCTGCTTTTCCTGGATGCCCCGGTCCGCCATATCCTCGGGGTTCATGAAAATCACGCGTCGCTCGTTGTACACGCCGCGGTAGCGGTCGTTGTAGTCATACACAGTGGTGTTGAACTGGTCGTGCGAGCGGATGGTCATGAGCACCAGTTGGCCGGGTTCGAGCACGTGCTTTTCGTAGGGCGTGCAGGTGAAATTGGCCTTGCCGTTTTCGGTGGTGAAGGTGCGCTCCCGTGGGCCGTTGGGTAGGTAGAACCCACCCGGGCGGCGAATCTTCTCGTTGAACTGCTCGAACCCAGGAATCGTGCGGGCTACGTAGTCGCGAATCAGGTCATAGTTTTCGGTGCAGCCTACCCAGTCCACGGAAGTACGCTCGCCCAGCGTGGCAATGGCAATGCCACACACAATGGCCACCTCGCTCAGCATCTCGCCTTGCAGGGGCTCTAGCACGCCCTTACTCATGCTCACTACGCCCATCGAGTTTTCGCAGGACATAAATTGCTGCCCCGATTTCTGCATATCGATATCTACCCGGGTGTAGCACGGCAGCAACAGAGCCATTTCGCCGTTGGTGAGGTGGCCACGGTTGAGCTTCGGCGTCACGTGGATGGATAGGCGTAGTTTGCGCATGGCTTCCGCCACAAACTCCGTGTCGGAGCAGGCCGAGAGCATGTTACCGCCCATGGCCATAAATACCTTGATTTTGCCATCGTGCATGGCCTTCACCGAATCGACGGTATCGAGGCCGTGCTCACGCGGGGACTGAAAGTTGAACTCCTTTTCCAACGAATCCAGGAAATCATCGGTGGGTCGCTCCCAAACACCCATGGTCCGGTCGCCCTGCACGTTGGAGTGGCCGCGCACCGGACACAGGCCTGCGCCAGCCGTACCAATGGCCCCCTTCATAAAGTGCATATTGATAATCTCCTGAATGGTATACACGCCGTTTTTCTGCTGTGTAAGGCCCATGGCCCAGCAGGTAATCACTTTCTTGTGGCGGGCAATCAGGTTGGCCGCTTCCTGAATTTCGGCCTTAGTCAGACCACTGGCTTCTTCAATGTCCGCCCAGCTCGTGTTGTGCAGCGTTTCTATAACTTCCTCGTAGCCGGTGGTGTACTTCCGAATGAAGGCGTGGTCGAGTACTTGGTTGGGGTTGAGCTGCTCCGCTTCGAGCAGGCACTTCATTAGGCCCCGTATCACCAGCTGGTCGCTGTTGATGCGAACCTGCAGGTACACGTCGGTAATGGGGGTGCCATTGCCGAGCAGCGTACCCAACGCCAGCAGCGGGTTCATGAAGTCCTGCGGATTTTTGAAGTGCAACAAACCCGCTTCCTGCAAGGGGTTGATGCTGATGATCTTGGCACCGTTACGCTTGGCCTTCTGTAAGGCCGACAGCATGCGTGGGTGGTTGGTGCCGGGGTTCTGCCCAATGACGATGATGACCTCGGCCTCGTAGATGTCATTGAGCGTGACCGAGCCCTTGCCCAGACCCGTGGTAGGGCTCATAGCCGCGCCGCTGCTCTCGTGGCACATATTGGAGCAATCGGGCATATTATTGGTGCCAAATTGCCGTACAAAGAGCTGGTAGAGGTAGGCGGGCTCGTTGGGCACCTTGCCTGAGGTGTAGAAAATGGCGTCGTCGGGCGAGGCTAGGGCATTCAGCTCATCGGCAGCTAGTTGAAACGCCTCGGGCCACGAAATAGGCGTGTAGTGGGTAGCCCCCGGCCGCAGCACCATCGGGTGAGTGAGGCGGCCGGCATTGTTCAGGTCGCGGTCGGTCATGCGCGAGAGGTCCGCTAGGCTATGCTTGGCAAAGAAATCCGGGTCTACGCGCTCATCCTGCGAGTCGGAGGCCGTGGCCTTTGCGCCGTTTTCGCAGAATTCGGCTACCGAGCGATGCCCATCGGGGTCGGGCCAGGCGCAGCTCGAGCAATCGAAACCATTCTTTTGGTTCAGCTTCAAGAGTGCATGCGTACCCCGAATAGGGCCATCCTCGCTAAAAGCAAAGCTGCCTGATTTCAACACTGCCGTGATGCCAGCAGCTACTGTGGCGGGCTTCCCCAAGGTAAGGCCTGTAAACTCCATGGGTGGCTGCGCCAAGATGGGGTTTTGCTGTCGGGCTTCTACTGTATCGGGGGCATCCATGATGCGCTTATCCGCATCGTCCTTATTTGAGTTTTCCCACGGGTTCATAGCGGGCGCTTTGCCTTGGTCGGGCCGTTCACCGCTTTTCGGCACGTTGTCGGAAGCAGTTTGCTGTTCCGTTTTGCCTGCTTTCGTAGGATCAGAAGCTGGAGATTTTTCCATGAGGTAGAGGAAAGGAGGGGGCAATAGGTGAGCCTCAGCCCAATCAAGCTGCTTGGTAGCAGTGGTACAAGCTGAGGGCTCACGTAGATGGTGAGAAGACGCTAGAAAAGGGAGTCGCTTTCCTTACCCTGCATTGCCGAAGCAAGCGAGCATATTGGCAGGACGTAGCTTGTTGGGGTGCATGTGGACTAGCCAGCTAGCTGTCTATGCCGCTTGTCGGCTTTTTGCCCAAAGTCGAGCTGCAACGCCTAAGCCCGCCACGGCCGCTGCCGATAGGAGCGGATGTTTTTGCATTTGCACGTAGAGGCTACCCGAACGGAACCAGCCGTGGTGCGTGCCTCGCTCGTGCAGACCGTAGCCAGCGCGATAAAGGGCATTGTCTTCGCGGCTGCGTGAAGGCCGGTCGTCGTGCTGCGTGGGGTAGAGCCATAGCTCCAGTACCTTATCGGTGAGACGTGGGAAAAGCGGGGCGAGCATGGCGTAAATTTTGGCTTGCCCACCCACATACATGTCTCGCTTGGGGTGCTCTGCCGAGAACAGAATAGCGTCGGCCACGGCTTCGGGCGGATAAATCATGCCCCGGTGCGAAGGCTGCTTGTCCAGATAGCTGCGCGCATGCTCGTTGTAAGGCGTATCGATGCGGCCAGGGTGAACCAGCGTGACAGATACGGGTGCTTTTTCCTTTTCCAGCTCCATGCGCAGGGCATTGGTCCAGCCGTGCAGGGCATGCTTAGCTGCCGAGTAGGTAGACTGCACCGGAGGAGCCCAGTCGCCAAACAAGCTGCCTACATTGATAAGAGCGCCCGCGCTACCTCGCTCTTTGAAGTGTTGGACTGCCACGCGAGAACCATACACTGTTCCCCAGAAATCGGTCTGGAACATACGCTGCATGTCGGATATGGTCACCTCTTCGCACGTGCCGAAAATGGACACACCAGCATTATTGACCCAGGTATCGAAGCTGCCAAAGGCGGCAATAGCTTCGCTGGCGATGCGTGCCACGTCCTCTTCCTGGCCCACATCGGCGGTAACTGCAATGGCCTGCCCGCCTTGGCTGCGAATTTCTTCGGCCAGTTGTTCCAGGGCTTCGGTGTTGCGGGCCGCTACTACAAGGCGGGCACCGCGTTTCGCAGCCATCCGGGCCGTGACGAGGCCAATGCCGCTAGAAGCACCCGTAATGACGACGGTCTGCTTGAGGGATAGAGTCATGAATAAAGCTCGTAGAAAAGGTGGCCCCTGGTGACTTAGCACCAGGACTACCTTTTTCTACGAGCTTCATTTAGAGAAAAAAATACGGGTTTAACGGGGCAAAACACGTAAAGTGCTGTGTTCTTGCCTTTGTTTGTCTTCTATCTGTCACCATCAGTGCTAATCCGGCGCTGGCTGGCTTGTTCTATGTCAAAACTGATATACGACGGCATTGATGTTCATGCCGGCCCCTACAGAAGCAAACAGCACAACATCTCCCGCTTCAATGTGGTGGCCGGGTAGCTGGCCTTTCTGCAACAGATCGAGTAGGGTAGGGATAGTAGCCACCGAGCTATTGCCTAGCCAGCTAATAGTCATGGGCATCAGCTCCTGGTTGGTGTATTCCTCACCATACAGTTTGAAAAGGCGCTGCAGTATGGCAATATCCATTTTCTCATTGGCCTGATGGATAAGCACTTTGCGAATCTGCTGAAGCGGTACTTGCGCCTTTTGCAGCGCCGTTTGAATAACCAGCGGTACGTGTTGCAAGGCAAATTCGTAGAGTCGGCGGCCGTTCATCTTCATGTAGCGCTCTGGCTCCGTCGCCTTTTCTGGGTGGTAGGACTTGCCCATTTGCAGCAAGCCAGCGTATTCGTGGGCGTGCGTTTGGGTATGATGCGCCAGAATGCCGCGGCCGTCCTGCGAGCGGGCCTCCAAAACAACGGCGCCGCTGCCGTCGCTGAACAACATAGTGTCGCGGTCGTGCGGGTCTACAATGCGGGACAAGGTTTCGGTGCCGATAACTAGGCACCGCTGGGCGTCGCCGGAGCGGATGTAATAGTTAGCCTGTATGATGGCTTCCAGCCAACCGGGGCAGCCAAAGGCCATATCGTAGGCCACGCAGTTGGGGTTGCGGATGGCCAGCCGTTCTTTGATGCGCGAAGCCAGCGAGGGCACCATATCTACCCGGTTGCTACCCGAGACTACATCACCAAAGTTGTGAGCTACAATGATATAATCGAGCGTTTCGGGGTCGATGCCGGAGCTGGTGAGTGCATCTTGCGCTGCCAGGAAGCCCAGATCAGAAGCGTTGTGGTCGGTATGGGCATACCGCCGTTGCTGAATGCCCGTGATGGCGCTAAACTTTGCTAGAATGGTAGAAGGTTCCTGTGTTATCTCGGTGCCTTCGGCCGTGAAGAACCGGGCTGTCAGAAAATCTTCATTCCCAACAATTGTATCGGGGATATAGCTGCCTGTGGCCGCAATGGCGGAACGGATCATTGAGTAGGAAAAGAAATGACGACTGCCCAGGGTAGACAGCTACTTGTTTAAAAAGCCATAGATACCACTAATTGTTGAGTGAATTAGGCGAATAGGTCTACAGCGTGTCGTGTGCCGGGCCTGTTCTCACCCCAACCGCTGTTCAGCTTCAGGCCAAGAGAGGGGCCTGACAACGCAGGGGTAGCAAAATCAGTATCGGCTATATGGTTCAGCTTCTGGCGTAGTTCTGTGGAGGCTTCGTCACCTACTTTTTCTGCTCTCACTACGTTTTGGCCTATGAACTCTCTCTTTCTGTTTGCTACAGGCATCGAGAACAGCAACCCTACCATCAAGCATGGCGCAGAGCGGGTAGATGAGCTGGAAAAATGTGGCCACTACCAGCATTGGCGCACCGATTTTGATCGGGTGCAAGAGCTGGGTATTTCATTCTTGCGTTATGGCCCGCCTATTCACACCACCTTTCTGGGACCGGGCAAATACGATTGGTCGTTTGCGGATGAAACGTTTGGGGAGCTGCGGCGGCGCGACATTGTGCCCATCGTAGACCTGTGCCACTTTGGGGTGCCCGACTGGGTAGGGAATTTTCAGAACGGTGAGTTTCCTACCCTCTTTGCGCAATATGCGCGGGCCTTTGCCGAGCGCTTTCCGTGGGTGCAGCTCTACACGCCCGTCAATGAAATGTACATCTGCGCCGAGTTTTCGGCGCTGTATGGCTGGTGGAACGAGCAATTAGCCAGTGACAGGGCTTTCGTGACGGCCCTCAAGTACATTGTGAAGGCCAATGTGCTGGCCATGCACGCCATTTTGGAGGTGCGGCCCGATGCGCTGTTTATCCAGAGTGAGTCGTCGGAGTACTTCCACGCTGAGAATCCCGCCGCTATCAAGCCCGCTGAGCAACTGAACGCCAAACGGTTTCTGTCGCTCGACCTCAACTACGGCCGCCGGGTAGACTCCGAGATGTACGAGTATCTCCTGGACAATGGCATGACGCGCGAGGAATATCACTTCTTTCTGAAGGGTAACCTCAAGCACCACTGCATCATGGGCAACGACTACTACAAGACCAACGAGCACCGCGTACGTGCCGATGGCAGCACCACCGCATCGGGCGAGGTGTTCGGCTACCACGTGATTACCCGGCAGTACCACGACCGATACCGCCTACCCGTGATGCACACCGAAACCAACTTGTGGCAAGGGCCCAATGGTGACGAGGCCGTGCAGTGGCTCTGGAAGGAGTGGGCCAACGTGCTGCGCGTGCGCAACGACGGCGTGCCCATCGTGGGCTTCACGTGGTACTCGCTCACCGATCAGGTAGACTGGGACACGGCCCTGCGCGAAAACAACGGCCACGTGAACCCACTGGGCCTCTACGACCTTGACCGCAACATCCGGCCGGTAGGGGAGGCCTACAAACAACTCATCCACGATTGGCGCCAGGTGCTGCCCGCCCAAAGCGTGTGCTTGCAGGTGCCCATCATCATGCCCAGCGAAAACGAGGAGCCATGGGCGCGCAACAAGAAAACCCAGGCCCGGCAAGCACAACAGGATAAATCGACCGCGCCAGCCAACACACCGTCCGCAGAGCCGTAGTACTGTCGAGTTTCCCCTCCCGTTTCTTTCAAGACACGAACTACACCTACGTATGCGATTTGAGAATAAAGTGGCGCTGGTAACCGGCGGCGACAGTGGTATTGGATTGGCCGTGGCCAAGCGGCTGGCCTCCGAAGGCGCCCGCCTAATGTTGGTAGGCCTCGATAACAAAAAACTGAAGGCAGCGGCGCAAATCGTGCTGGATATCGGCGCCCCCGCTGTGCACACCAGCGTCTGCGATGTGGCCAGAGAGAAGAAGGTAGAGGCCACAGTAGCCAGTGCGCTGAAGCATTTTGGCCGCTTGGATGTCATCGTCAACAATGCGGGCCTGATGGACTTCAAGCCCCTGGAAGAACTAACCGGCGACGATTGGATGCGTGTGCTGAGTGTGGATTTGCTGGGTACGTTCTACTTCACCAAGCAAGCTTTTTTGCACATGCCCGAGGGCGGTACCATCGTCAACGTATCCAGCATTCACGCCATCGAAACCAGCCCGCTGGTAGCGCCCTACGCGGCGGCTAAGGCGGCGGTGCTGTCGCTCACGCGCTCCTCGGCGCTGGAGGGGCAGCCCAAGAATATCCGGGTAAACTCCGTACTACCCGGCGCCATCGATACGCCCATGCTCTGGGAGAATCCCAACATCAAAAGCGGGGTAGAGAAAATCGACAAAGCCAACGTGGGAAAACCCGAAGATGTGGCCGCTGCCATTGCCTACCTCGCCTCCGAGGATGCTAAGTTTGTGCAGGGCGCCCTGCTCCGTGTAGATGGGGGCCGCCTAGCGCAGCTGTAAGCCACATATCTATCCTAAACGAAAGCCCCGTTGCTACACTAAGGTAGCAACGGGGCTTTCGTTTGCGAGAGGGTAGGAAATCAAAAGATAGAAGCAAAGCCCTGGCAGGCACTCACCCAGGCATAGCCGTAGCAGCGTTCCTCTTCCTGCGCCTGCAACTCCTGCTGCTTTCGCAGGCGCTCGGCTTTGTGCAACTGGTGTACCGTAGTGAGCAGCGACGGACGGTGCCACTTCAAGGACAGAATGCGCCGAACCGTAGTGGGCCGACCAGCAAGCGCGAGTAGAGTAGCCATGGCAGTTGGAGTTTGGTGAGCTGCTTAATATAGTAATATAGATTTATAATTGCAAGCCAACTGGTGCGTTCTTACCCATTGCCAGTTAGTGAGAAGCACTTCTTACCCCCTAAAAAAAGTCGACAGTAGGCAGGCCTGAAAGTGCTTGATTTAATGGCCACGTTTATGGGCCGCAAACCGGGCGAAAACTGGCAAAAACCGGATAAAATCGGTATCTTTGTATACTAAATTTTGCGCTGAAACAACAAGCGACACATGAGCGAAACCACCGAAAATAAAGTCCCCGCCGAGTACTCCGCGGATAGCATTCAGGTACTCGAAGGACTGGAAGCCGTGCGCAAGCGCCCGGCCATGTACATTGGCGATATTGGCATCAAAGGCCTGCACCACTTGGTGTGGGAAGTAGTAGACAACTCTATTGATGAGGCCCTGGCTGGTTATTGCGACCGGATTGAGGTGACCATCAACGAAAACAACTCTATCACCGTGCGCGACAACGGCCGCGGTATTCCGGTTGATTTTCACCAGAAAGAAGGTCGCTCGGCCCTGGAAGTGGTAATGACCGTGCTGCACGCCGGTGGCAAGTTCGATAAGGACAGCTACAAGGTGTCGGGCGGCTTGCACGGGGTAGGCGTGAGCTGCGTAAACGCGCTTAGCCAGGACCTGAAGGTAACCGTGCGCCGCAAAGGAAAGGTGTACCAGCAGGAGTATAAAATCGGCTTCCCACAGTACCCGGTAAAGGAAATCGGCGAGACGGATGAGCACGGCACCCAGGTAGATTTTCTGCCCGACGATACGATTTTCACGGAGTCGGTTTACAAATATGAAACCATTGCAGGGCGTCTGCGCGAGCTGGCCTACCTCAACAAAGGCATCCGCATTGTCCTCACCGACCGCCGTGAGCAGCAGGAAGACGGCAGCTACCTAGGCGAGGAATTCTACTCGCAGGGTGGTCTGAGCGAGTTCGTACAGTACCTCGACAACGGCCGTACGGTGCTCATGCCCAAGCCCATCCACGTAGAAAGCGAGAAGGGCGGCACCCCAGTAGAAGTAGCGTTGCAGTACAACGATTCCTACCAGGAGCACATCTTCAGCTACGTTAACAACATCAACACCCACGAGGGCGGCACGCACGTGGCTGGCTTCCGGGCGGCTCTCACGCGCACGCTGAAGGCCTACGCCGATAAGTCGGGGATGCTGGAGAAGGCGAAGGTAGAGATTCAGGGCGACGACTTCCGCGAGGGCCTCACAGCTGTTATTTCCGTGAAGGTAGCCGAGCCGCAGTTTGAAGGCCAGACTAAGACCAAGCTCGGCAACTCTGACGTGAGCGGCGCCGTGAACACGGTGGTAGGTGAAATCCTGAACCAGTTTCTGGAAGAAAACCCCAAGGAAGCCCGCATCATCATCGAAAAAGTGATTCTGGCGGCTAAAGCCCGCATTGCGGCTCGCAAGGCCCGCGAGATGGTGCAGCGCAAAACCGTGCTGGGCTCAACGGCCCTACCCGGCAAGCTGGCTGACTGCTCGGAAACGGATCCTGCTATCTGTGAGCTGTACCTGGTGGAAGGTGACTCGGCTGGTGGTACTGCCAAACAAGGCCGCAACCGGGGCTTCCAGGCCATTTTGCCGCTGCGCGGTAAAATCCTGAACGTGGAGAAGGCGCAAGAGCACCACATCTACGAAAACCAGGAAATCCGCAACATGATTACGGCCCTGGGCGTGAGTATGGAGAAGAAGGTGAGCGAAGACGATGGTACCACCAACAGCTCCCTGAACACCGACAAGCTGCGCTACCACAAGGTCATCATCATGACCGACGCCGACATCGACGGCTCGCACATCCGCACGCTGATCCTGACGTTCTTCTTCCGCTACATGCGTGAGCTAGTGGACCGGGGCTACATCTACATTGCCCTACCCCCGCTCTACCTCGTGAAGAAGGGTAAGGAGGAGCGCTACTGCTGGACCGAGCAAGAACGCATGGATGCCCAGGAGGAAATGGGCCGCGGCAAGCCCGACTCAGTGAACGTACAGCGCTACAAGGGCTTGGGCGAAATGAACGCCGAGCAGCTATGGGAAACCACCATGCAGCCCGAAACTCGCTCTCTGAAGCAGGTAACTGTAGAATCGGCTGCTGAGGCCGACCACCTGTTCTCGATGCTGATGGGCGACGAGGTAGGCCCCCGTCGCGAGTTCATCGAGCGAAACGCGAAATACGCGAAGCTGGACGTTTAACGTTGTAAAAAAAGCCCGCTGCCCAGCGGGCTTTTTTTATCTTCCGGCCGCGTATTACGCGTAGTGATGTAGTACGATCTGAACCGCCCAACTACAAGCATAGCGTGTAGCTTGCTGCCTTATGCCTCGTAGTCTGCCCTTCTATCTCATGAAACTCTTTAAATCTTCCGACCTCATCCGCAAAAGCAAGTACATCAGCCGCGACCTGAGCTGGATGCGCTTCAACTACCGCGTGCTCGACCAGGCCAAGGATACCGCCCGCACGCTGTTCGACCGCCTGAAATTCCTGGCTATTACCTCGTCGAACCTCGACGAGTTTTTCATGATTCGGGTAGGGTCGCTGTACAACTACCTCGACTACGGTAAGGAGCGCATCGACTATTCAGGGCTACGCGAGCTGCCGTTTCGGCGCAAACTGTTGGACTTCGCCCACCGCTTCGTGAACGACCAGTCGCTCACCTTCCTGAATGAACTGAAGCCGCTGTTTGAAAAGAACGGCTTCAGCCTTTTGAAGATGGAAGACCTCACGGAAACTGAGCAGAAGAAGGCCGACGGTTACTTCAAAAACACGGTGTTTCCGCTGCTTACGCCCATGGTATACGATTCCTACCACGGCTTCCCCATGATGATGAACCAGATGCTCATCTTTGGGGTAGTGACGCGGGCGGGCAGCGGTAGCCTAGGCGATGGCGATATGGAAAAAGGGCAGGAGCGCCTCACCTTCGTGCAGATTCCGCAGAACCTGGCGCGCTTCTTCGAGTTGTCGCGCAAAGACAGGGTGCTGTTTGTTCCTATTGAAGAGATTGTGCGGGCCAACCTACCCAAGCTGTTCCGCAACGTGGATATTCTGGCGGCGAGTCTGTTCCGCATCACCCGCAACGGTGATTTCACGCTGGAAGAGTCGGACGACATCGACGTGGATTTCATCAAAGAGATTCAGTCGGGCTTGAAAACGCGCAAGAAGGGTAGGGTAGTACGCCTGGAAATCGAGCAGAACGCCTCCCCAATTTTGCTGAGTGTACTGAAGGAGCGCTGGAAGATTGACAACGGCAACGTGTTCGTTATCAACTCGCTGATTGATATGAAAGGGCTGTTTCAGATTCTGAAGCACCCGAACTTCCGAGGCAAAGCGGCTCGCATGCCAGCGGCAGTGCCTCCACTTAGCCTGCCCGAAGGCGCCGAGGAAAACTTGTTTGAATACCTCAAGCACTACGATGTGCTGCTGCATCATCCCTACAACAGCATCGAGCCCATGGTGCGGCTGCTGGAGCAGGCTGCCGAGGACCCCTACGTGCTGGGTATCAAGCAGACCATTTACCGTTTGGCCGAGGACTCGCGGGTGTCGGCGGCATTACTGAAGGCGGCTGAGAACGGCAAGCACGTGTCGGTGCTGTTTGAAGTGAAAGCGCGTTTTGACGAGGAGCGCAACATTCGTGAGGGCGCCAAGCTGGAAAAGGCCGGCTGCTTCGTGATTTACGGGGTAGGAAAGTACAAGACCCACACCAAGATGTTGCAGATCATCCGCAAGGAAGGCGAGAAGGTGACGCGCTACGTGCACATCGGGTCAGGCAACTACAACGAGCAAACCTCGCGTCTCTACACCGATGTGAGCATGCTCACGACCAACGACGTGTATGGTCACGACGTGTCGGAATTCTTTAACGTTATCACCGGCCACTCTCAGCCCGACGACTACGAGTACCTCATCACGGCGCCAAAGGATATGCGTCAGCAACTCATTCACCTCATCCGTGAGGAGGTGAGGAATGCCAAGAAGGGTCTGCCCAGCGGCATTGTGATGAAGATGAATTCCTTGGAAGACAAGGAGATGATAGATGAGTTTTACAAGGCCAGCAAGGCTGGTGTGCCCATTCGGTTCATTGTGCGCGGCATTTGCTGCTTGCGGCCGGGTAGGGTAGGGCTGAGTGAGAACATTGAGGTGCGCAGCATTGTAGGCGACTACTTGGAACACTCGCGCCTGTTCTATTTTCATCAGGTCGGGCAGCCGAAAGTATACGCCGGCTCGGCCGATATGATGGTGCGCTCCTTTGACCGGCGTATTGAGGCGCTGTTTCTGATTGTGAATCCGCAGCTCAAGCGTGAGGCCATCAGCATCCTGATGATGAACCTGCTGGACAACCAGAATTCCTACCTCATGCGCGAGGATGGGGCATACATCCGCCTCAAGCCGGGTGCCGACGAACCCGCCATCAACATCCACCGCGCTTTCTACCTGCCCGATGCAGAGCTGCTGGCCAACGCCACGCCCGAGGGCCTACTCGAACTGCTGGACCAGCAGCGCCGTCGCACCGAGCAAGCAATTGCTGCCGCCCAGCACGCTGCTGTGGCCGGCACCGCCCCCGAGGTACCCGCCGACGAGCTACTCGATCCGCTGGCTGTAGCCGCCCTGGGCGAGGAAGAATGCGACACCGATGAAGCAGAAGAAATGCTGGAAACGCCTAACCATCACCTAGGGCCAAGCAAGGACTGAGTGGTGAAGTTGTGAGGTGATGCGCTAAAAAAGCGTCTGTCATCCTGAGCAAAGCGAAGGACCTTATCACGGTAGAACAGGACGTTGTTACGTCAGTCGTTTAGGCGTGATAAGGTCCTTCGCTTTGCTCAGGATGACAGACGCTTTTGCATATTCAGCTTAATCTAATAAGCTCACCACTTACTCCGTAGTGGGGTTGCTTTGTAGGTTGGGGAAAGGCATGCGGCCGGAGTGGTTGGCGGCGGGGCGGATTTCCTCGAAGTGGTCTTCAAACAGCGTCTGCATCATGCCATCTTTCAGGCCGATGTCGGGCACTTGCATGGTTTTGATGTTGGCCCATTCCATGGCCGAAAGGTAGATATTGCCGGCGGGTAGAATAACGTCGGCGCGGTCGGGGTTGAGCATGGCCACGTTCACGCGCTGGTCCATGGTCATGGCCTCGAGGCCGCGCAGGGTAGCGGCAATGGTTTTGCGCGTGATAGGCGTGCCGGGCGTTGGCTTGCTCATGTTGTAAATCTTGCCAATGTTGCCCCCTGTGCCAATGGCGCGCGTGACGTGGTAGCGCCGTGCATTCTCGCGTACCCAGGCTTCCATCCGGTCCCAGGTGCTTTCCAGGGTAGTGCCATCAGTGCCCTGCTCGGCCTGCTGCATCCGCCGAATAGAGCCCACCTCGAAAGACTGCGAGGCTACCTTGTGGCGGTCGTGGTAGATGTTGAACTCAGTGCTGCCGCCGCCCACATCGATGTGCAGGTAGTGCTTCTTGTCCTCCAGCAGGTGTTCCATCACGCGGTTGATGTACGCGGCTTCCGCCTGCCCGTCAATCACCTGTATTTCCAGGCCCAGCTCCTCGCGTACCCGCGCCACAATGCCGGGCGCATTGGTAGCAGTGCGCATGGCCGAGGTGGCGCAAATAAGGTGGTGGTTGACGTCGTGCACCTCCATCAGCAGCTTCAGCGAATGCAGAAACTTCACAAACTTCTCCTTCTTAGGCGCCGAAATCTGACCGGAGGCAAACACGTCCTCGCCCAGGCGCATGGGGTAGCGCACGTACTCCACGCGCTTCAGTCGGAACTGACCTTCGTAAAGTAAAACTGCCGAAATCTGGCAACGGACGGCGTTGGAGCCAATATCAATAGCAGCCAGTTTCAGCAGTGGATATTCCATAGGGAGAGGGAAACGTGAGAAAAAAGTGCTCAAATATAGCCGGACGAAGTAGAGACACAATATTTTGTGCCTCGTCATTGGCATCGTTGGCCTTCGGCTGGGGAGTGAATAGAACGGTCATGCTGAGCGCAGCGGAGTCGAAGCATCTCGCGTGGTCCCGGTGATTTCATTTTTCAGAATGGCTATCTGACATCAGCACGCGAGATACTTCGACTCCGCTGCGCTCAGCATGACCGCCTGCTCATATAGCCAATTACACTACTTGTCGATGCGGAAGCCTACCCCAAAGCGGAACAGTACGTTCTGCTCCTTCGAATGCTGAAACGAAATCGACAGCGCCAGCTGATCTGTGACAGGGGCTATATAGAAGCCCGCGCCAGTACCGCGGTGCCAGCCATCGGGCGAGCTGCCGCGGTAATACACGCGGCCCTGGTCGTAGAACCCGAATATGCCGTAGGAGAAGGGTAGGAACGACGTTTGGACGTGGCCCAGGGCCAAGCGCAATTCCGTGTTTAGGTAGAGGCTGGCGTCGCCGGTGAAGCGGTTGCGGTAGTACCCACGCAGGTTTTCGGCCAGGCCCAGGCTGGTGTATTTGTAGAATGGAATTTCGTCCCGGTCGCCATAGTTTTTGGCACCACCGGCTTTCACCACCAGCGTTATCGGAATGCCGATGCGGGCTGTGCCGTAGTACTCGGCGAAGCCCTGGGTGAGGCCGAAATTCCCTTTGGCGCGGTTGAGCTGGTGGTAGCTGTCGTGCTGCACCAGCAGGCGCACACCGCGCTGGGCAAAGCTTTGCCGGTCGCGCAAATCCAGATCAAACAAAGCATTCAACCCAATCAGGCGCTGAAAATCCGCATTGGGTACCGCCGTGTCGGTTATAGGGTTGCGCAGCAATTCGCCCAGGTAGCTATTGTCGGAAAAGCTGCTTGTATACTGCTCGTAGGTAGGGCCTACCCGAAAAATGCTCTTGTTGTTGAAGAATGTGCGCTCCAGAAAGCCACCAATCGTGTAGCCTTTGTAGCGTGCCGTGTAGTACCGGGCGTCGTACAGGCCTTCATCCTTCACTGTGTTATTGCCTAAGCCGAAGAAATTGTAGTAGGGAAAAAAGTCGCCGTACTCGGTGCGGGCGCCAATATCCCACTTCCCAATGGCGTGGCGGTAGCGCGCGCCTACCCCTACTTGGAAGTTGCCGTTGCTGGAGCCGCGTATATCCAGCGAGTACATGTTCTTGAAATCGGGCTTGCGGAAGCCCTGCTGCATGAAGTTGATGCCCGCGCCAATGATAAACCCATCGTTGCGGTTGTAGCCTAGCGTGGCGCTGGGGCGGTAGCTGTCATACTCGAAGCCTTCCCGGTCGTAGTGGTTCACGCCGGGACGGGTAGAGGTGCGGTTGTCGCTCTCCCTACCCAGTTGCAGGTCAGTATCGGGCACGTCGTAGACCTTGGTAAGCGTGCGCAAGCCTGTTACGCGAGAGTTATCGACAATCTGGTCTTTGCCTTCCCCGCCAATAATGCGCAGCAGAACGCTCTTGCGCGTCTCACCCGTCACCCGGAAAATATCCTTGCCATCAAGGCCGTAGAGGCAGACCTCGTCAGTCTCGTTGGGCTTGAAGGTGCGGTCAAACAGCAGCTCGCCGAGTTGGTCGGCTTTGTCGCTGTCTTTGTCGTACATCCGTACGCGCAGGTTGCCATCGGGTAGGCGGTCAGCCAGAAATACCTCGGCTTTATTGGAGCCTACCACATCTACGCGCTTAGCCAGCAGCAAGTAATATTTGTCCAGCGCTTTGGGTAGCTCCTGCACGCGGGCTTTCAGCTTGCGGTTCAGCTCTTCCGTAGAAATATCCTTCAGCTCGGAGGGTAGGGTAGCGGTGGCTTCGTCAATGACGGCGGGCGTCATGGTTTGCTGCATGTACTGGCCAATCTGCTGCCAGTCCTGCCGGCTCAACGACTGAAGTAGGAACCGGTCGAGGTGGCGGGCGGGCCAGTTCAGGCTTTTCATGTCATGAAATTCAGCCTGAAAATCCTCTATGCTTGGTACAGCCCAACTACGGTTGGCCAGGTAGGTGAGCACCCCATTCCACTTGGTAAAGGCCTGGTCCCGGTCGCGCGGAATGGGCTCGTAGATGGTCTTTTTGCCCTTATCGTAGCCGGCCCATTTCCAGTTGTCCTGGTGCTTGCCGAAGTCGGCCACCAACATATCAAAGGCGCGGGCTTTGCCTAACTGGTAGGCGTCTACGCGGTTGTTGTTGTTTTTATACAGCTGGCGGAAGAAGCTGCCGGAGCGTCGCACGTTGTCGGAGTTGCCGAAGCCAGGCAGGTTAGGCTTGGGGTCTTTGGGGCGGTCTTCCAGCGTGCCCAGCAAACCAGCATAGTCTTCACGGTAGGGGCCTAGCTGCTGGTTGTCGGGTAGGATGAACAGGCGCGGCCGGGCGTGCAAAATGTCCGTTTTGTCCAGCATCGAGCTGATAACTAGCGCCGAATACGGGTGAGCCGTGGGCGTGATGTCACGCAGCACATCGGCGGCCACAGAGTTGCGCAGCTCCGGTGGCAGAATCCGCGTCACGTCTTTGTCCACCGACCGAAACACGTACTCCGACGAGTCGGCGGCAATGAGTTTGAGCGACGTGGTCTGGCGTCCGCCCCCGCGCCCAAACGGCCGCAAACCGCCTTTCTCGGTGGTTAAATCGAGCGTCTTCACCTTCACCGGCTGGGTCCAGGAAGTGCGGTAGAGCGGGCCCATCCAAAAGCGCCGCCATGAGCCGGCCGCATATTGGGGACCGGGCGCTACCGTGACGGTAGCTTGCGCGGGCGCATCAGGTTTGGGCGCGGCTACTCCCTTCGGGGTTGATGGGCACTCCGGAATATAGGTATTCACGGGCACGTTGGGCAGGCGCGGCTCCTGGCACGCCGACTGAAACACGGTGTTGGCATACGCTTCCTTGGCCGCAGTGCCAGCCGCATCAAACGTATAGAAATACGCTTTCACGGTACCATCGGCAAAGTATTCCAGCTTCGAAAAGCCCTCTTCCGACTTATTAAACAGCGACTTGCTGTTGGCTCCCACATGCTTTTTCTCTGCAAAGCTGCCAGAAACGAGGTGGTAGTTACCCTGAAACTGGTTGAGCTGCAAGCTGTAGTCGTGCGAGGCAGCGTAAATCACGCCGGGGTTTTCCTGGAGCGTCGCCAGTATCTGCTTGGTAAACTCTTTATAGGCCGGATTAGCCATGTCGCGGGGGGCACCCACGTTCTGGCGGTAGGCGGCGTAGAGTGTGCCGAATACGGGCGGCAACAAGTGCCGGCTCAGGGGCATATGCCCGCCGTAGATACCATTGCTAATCACCGGCTGATGGCCTAGCAGCAGCACGTTGCGGCCATCGGTTTCTTCCAGCGCATCCTGTAGTTCCTCCCGAAACTCATCCTGCGTGAGTGTTTTACAATCCGTGTCAGGGGCCTCAGGCTTGTGGTAGGGGTGCGTCCACCAGGGCGAGTTGATGGCCACTAGGCGAACGTTAGGCGCCACGTCGATGATGTCGGGGCCGGGGCAGCCGTTGCTAGGTAGGAAGGCATCTTGCCCACCCAGCTGCTTTTCGATATACTTTTCAAGTCGGCGCACCCGCTTCAGGCCTTCTCGGCCGGAGTTGTCCCAGTCTTTGTCGCCGGGCACGAAGTAGATACGACCCTTCTGTAGGTCTTTCACCAAGCCAATCAGGGCATCAATGCGTTCTGTTTCGCCGGCCCGCATGGAGTCCTTCTTGCTGCCCAAGCCATTGTTGCTCACCACGTCGCCCAGGTGTACTACTGTGAAAGTACCTAGCGTTTGCTCCAGCGTGCGGCGCAGGCTTTGGAGATGTGTATTGGGCAGCTCGGCTGTGGCCGTATTGCCTAACAGATAAACGGTGTGCGTGGGCGGGGTAGGGGCTTGAGCGCAGGCAAGATGCATTGACAGTAAAAAAACTGTCAAGAGGGGAAGTACTACTTTTCGCATAGAAGGGAGGTGAACCCTTTCTTACGAAAAGCCAACCGAAAAGTAGATTAGAAATTCATTAGAGCGCGGCCCGTAGCTCAGCAGCCACCCGCACCATGCCCGTGCTGGCTGGCTCGGTAATAAAGTGTACATGGCGACGACTGGTCAGGGGCGGTTGCTGTGGGTCAATAACGTATACCGGGCAATAGCGCGGCGCATAATCGACCAGCCCCGCCGCCGGATACACTTGCAGCGAGGTGCCTACCACCAAAAAGACATCGGCAGAGGCTGCTTCCGCAGCGGCTTGCTCCATCAGTGGCACCGCCTCGCCAAACCACACAATATTAGGCCGCAGTTGGTGCCCCCGCTCGCACAAGTCGCCCAGCTCAATCCGGTCGCCGGTCATGGGATACACCAGCTCTTCGTGGCGCGTGCTCCGCGATTGGAAAAGTTGGCCGTGCAGGTGAATGATGTGGCTGCTCCCAGCGCGTTCGTGCAGGTCGTCTACGTTCTGCGTCACTACCACCACGTCGAAATCGTGTTCTAGCGCCGCCAGAGCAAGGTGGCCCGCATTAGGTTGCGCCTCACGGGCGGCGCGGCGGCGTTGGTTGTAGAACTCCAGCACCAGGGTAGGGTCTTTGGCAAAACCTTCGGGCGTGGCTACGTCCTCCACGCGGTGGCCTTCCCACAACCCATCGGACCCGCGGAAGGTAGCCAGGCCACTCTCAGCCGAAATACCTGCACCCGTGAGGGCTACGATTTTCTTTTTCATATAACAGCTAACGGTTATAATCGAGAAAGGCCCCGATTGCTCGGGGCCTTTATACGGTGAAGAGAGAAGCTTATTTTGCTTTTGCGGCCGATTTTTTGGCAGTAGCACCTGTCGCCTTCTTCGCCGTAGCCTTTTTAGCTGCCGGCTTCTTTGCCGTAGCAGCTTTCTTGGCGGGCTTGTCGGCGGTTTCGGCTACATCAGCAGCTGGTGCGGCTTTCTTGCCGAAGCGACCTCCTTTGGCCGGTTTGTCAGGGGTAGCGGCGGCTAGCTCCAGGCAACGCTCCAGGGTAAGCTCAGCGGGTTCTTCCCCCTTCGGAATCTTCACGTTTTTCTTGCCTACCACAATATATGGTCCGAATCGACCATTGAGCACCTGCACCTCCGGATTTTCCGGAAACTCCTTAATCAGGCGTTCGGCGTCGGCTTTGCGCTTGGCTTCAATCAGTGCAATGGCCTCATCAGCACTGATGGAAAGTGGGTCCTGCGTTTTGCTTAGGGAGTAGAACTTGCTGTTGTGGCGAATATACGGACCGAAGCGACCCACGGCGGCGGTCATGTCCTTGTCTTCGTACTGCCCCACAATGCGTGGCAGTTTAAAGAGCTCCAGCGCTTCGTCAACTGTCAGGTTTTCAATGAACTGTCCCTTGCGCAGGCTGGCATATACCGGCTTCTCATCTTCGGGCGCGCCTTCCCGCGGCTCAATCTGCACGTAGGGTCCAAAGCGACCCAAGCGCGCCGTAATCTTCTGCCCGGTTTCGGGGTGAGTGCCCAGCTCGCGGGTAGAGCCCAACGAGCTGCGCTCAATGTCTTGCCCGCGCTCTACGGTTTCGTGGAAAGTGCCGTAGAAGTCGCCAATCATCTTCTCCCACTGCTCCAGGCCGTTGGCAATCTGGTCGAATTCGTCCTCCACCTTGGCCGTGAACTTATAATCCACAATCACGGGGAAGTGATCCACCAGGAAGTCGTTGACAATCATGGCTGTATCTGTCGGAAACAGCTTGGCTTTGTCGGCGCCGTAGGTTTCGGTTTTCACCTCTGTTTTCACCGCGTCGCCGTCCAGCGTCAGCACATGAAACTTGCGCTCCTTGCCCTCGCGGGAGTCCTTTTCGGCATAGCCCCGCTTCTGAATGGTAGAGATGGTAGGCGCATAGGTAGATGGGCGCCCAATGCCCATTTCTTCCAGCTTCTTCACCAGCGAAGCTTCTGTGTAGCGCGCTGGTGGCTGCGAAAACCGCTCGGTGGCTCGCAACAGCTGCAAGGGTAGGCGCTGCCCTACCGTGAGGGGGGGTAGGCCGCGCGAAAACGACGACTCCGCATCAGCGTCAGTATCATCGTCGTCTTTGCTTTCGGCATAGGCTTTTAGGAAACCCTCAAACGTAATCACTTCGCCCGTAGCCGTGAGCGTGGTGCCCGGCTGGGTGCTGATGCCGATGGTGGCGACTGTACGCTCAATCTGCGCATCGGCCATTTGCGAGGCCATAGCGCGTTTCCGAATCAGATCATAGAGGCGCTGCTCGGCCGAGTCGCTACCCGCCTTCGCCAGTGAGAAATCGGTAGGGCGGATGGCTTCGTGGGCTTCCTGGGCCGAAGCCGATTTGGTTTTGAAATGACGCTGAAACGCGTACTCTGCGCCGTAGGCCCGCGTGATTTCAGCCTGAGCTCCGGCCAGTGCTTCCACCGATAGGTTCACAGAGTCCGTACGCATGTAGCTGATCTTGCCGGCCTCATACAGTTTTTGTGCTACGCTCATCGTCTGAGCCACCGAGAAGCCCAGCTTGCGCGATGCTTCCTGCTGCAAAGTAGAGGTAGTGAAAGGCGGCGCCGGTGAACGTTTGCCAGGCTTCTTCTCTAAGTTCTCAATGGTGTATGCAGCACCCACGCAACGCGTCAGGAAGGCATCGGCCTCCTCGCGGGTTTTGAAGCGGGTAGGCAGCTCGGCTTCCAGCACGGCACCTTGACCAGCATCAAAACGGGCCACCACGCGGTAGGCCGACGACACGCTGAACTGCTGAATCTCCCGCTCCCGCTCTACCACCAACCGCACCGCCACCGACTGTACCCGTCCGGCCGACAGCCCGGCCTTAATTTTCTTCCACAGCACCGGGCTCAACTCAAAGCCTACCAGCCGATCGAGTACGCGGCGGGCTTGCTGAGCATTCACCAAGTTCAGGTCGATTTCGCGGGGCGAGTCGATGGCATTGAGAATCGCGTTTTTGGTAATCTCGCGAAATACGATGCGGCGGGTTTTTGCGTTCGTAAGGTTCAGCGTTTCGGCCAGGTGCCACGAAATGGCCTCGCCCTCGCGGTCGTCGTCACTGGCTAGCCACACCGTTTCGGCTTCTTTCGACAGTTTCTTCAACTCCGAAATCAACTCGCGCTTGTCCGGCGAAACGACGTAGGTAGGCTTAAAGCCATTGGCAATATCAATAGCGTTGTTATCCTTCGGTAAGTCCCGGACGTGGCCAAAACTGGATTTCACAATGAAATCCTTGCCTAAGTATCCTTCTATAGTCTTTGCCTTGGCAGGAGACTCAACAATAACTAGATTTTTGATCATAGGAAGAAAGCCCGGGGGCGGAGTGCTGGAGGTGGGGGTGGGTATCAACTAAAAAACGGGGCGGGCGCGGGAAAAGTTGATTTTGGGGCAAAGATGCTGGAATAATCCGGTGTGACCCGTCATGTACCGTGCTGGCCGACGTCCGCATTTGGGTAGGGTAGCACTCGTGAATACAGTTTGAGCAGTATAAGTAGTTCAGCCTTTGCCTATTTTGACAAAAGCCGTTCCCAAAAAAAAGCGCATGCGCCCCAACGGCGTATTTGCTACCTTTGCCAGTCAGGTAAAACCGTCGTGCTCGCGCAGAATGATAGGATTTATCGACTGCTTTCAGCCCGCCCATCTCGTATTATATGGCATCAGGTAAGAATAACCAACCGACGACTACCCCTGCTCCGTCCGCGCCGGAGTCCTACCAGCCGGTGAAGCCCGCTGATGAAAAGAAGGCCGCGGGTCTGACCCGACGCGTAGGTCAGACCCGCGGCTTGCAACGCCAAGCCACCAGCGCCCAGGAAGCCGCCTACATCGACGATCAGCTTAATCGGGTGCTCTATGCTCTTGATGCCTTTAAGAAAGGCGACATCTCGGTGCGGCTCACCAAGCAGAACAACGACATCTTCGCCGACATTGCCGAGGCCTATAACTCCATGGTGGAGATGATTGGCGGGGTAGGGGGCGAGGTGTCGCGCATTTCCAAGGTAGCGGGGGTAGAAGGTAACCTAAAAGCCCGCGCCTCGGCCGAGAATGCCTCCGGCTTCTGGCGCGACATGATCAACAACATCAACGGGCTGGTAGACAGCATTGCCGTGCCGGTGTTGGAGGTAGGCAAGGTTCTGAAGAACATTTCGAAAGGCAATCTGGACGAAACGTTCCAGATTCCGGTGTCGGGCGACTTCAAGCTGATGGCTGAAACCATCAACAAAACCATCGATAACCTCAACGTATTTGCGGGCGAGGTAACGCGCGTGGCGCAGGAGGTAGGCACCGAAGGTCGCTTGGGCGGCCAAGCCAACGTGCCGAACGTGGGTGGTGTGTGGAAAGACCTCACCGACAACGTGAACACGATGGCTTCGAACCTGACCAGTCAGGTGCGCGACATTGCCAACGTGGCCACTGCCGTAGCCAAAGGCGACTTGAGCCAGAAAATCACCGTCGATGTGAAGGGTGAGCTGTATCAGCTCAAGCAGAACCTCAATCAGATGGTGGACTCGCTGAACCTGTTTGCGGGCGAGGTAACGCGCGTGGCGCAGGAAGTAGGCACCGAAGGTCGCCTGGGCGGCCAAGCCAGCGTGCCCGGCGTGGCTGGCGTGTGGAAGGACCTCACTGATAACGTAAATAATATGGCCGCCAACCTGACCAGTCAGGTGCGCGACATTGCCAACGTGGCCACCGCCGTAGCCCGCGGCGACCTAAGCCAAAAGATGACGGTGAACGTGAAGGGCGAGATTCTGGAGCTGAAGGACATCCTGAACCAGATGGTGGACTCGCTGAATACATTTGGCGATGAGGTAACGCGCGTGTCGCGGGAGGTAGGCACCGAGGGCAAGCTCGGCGGACAGGCCGTGGTGCCGAACGTGAGCGGCACGTGGAAAGAACTGACCGACAACGTGAACACGATGGCCTCGAACCTGACGAGTCAGGTGCGTGACATTGCCAACGTAGCTACTGCCGTAGCACGGGGTGATTTGTCGCAGAAAATGACCGTTGATGTAAAAGGAGAAATCCTGGAGTTGAAGGACATTCTGAACCAGATGGTGGACTCGCTGAACACGTTTGGCGACGAAGTAACGCGCGTATCGCGCGAGGTAGGCACCGAGGGCAAGCTCGGCGGACAGGCCGTAGTGCCGAACGTGAGCGGCACGTGGAAAGAGCTGACCGACAACGTGAACACGATGGCTTCGAACCTGACGAGTCAGGTGCGTGACATTGCCAACGTGGCTACGGCTGTGGCGCGCGGCGACCTGAGCCAGAAAATGACAGTGAATGTGCGGGGTGAGATTCTGGAGCTGAAGGACATTCTCGACCAGATGGTGGACTCGTTGAACGTGTTTGCGGGCGAAGTAACGCGCGTATCGCGCGAGGTAGGCACCGAGGGCATTCTGGGCGGGCAGGCTGTAGTACCGAACGTGGCCGGCACATGGAAGGAGCTGACCGACAATGTGAACACGATGGCCTCGAACCTGACGAGTCAGGTGCGCGACATTGCCAACGTGGCCACCGCCGTAGCCCGGGGAGATTTGAGCCAGAAAGTGACGGTGGACGTGAAAGGTGAGCTGCTTCAGCTGAAGGAAAACCTGAACCGCATGGTAGACTCGCTGAACATCTTTGCGGGCGAGGTAACGCGCGTAGCGCAGGAGGTAGGCACCGAAGGCCGCCTAGGTGGCCAGGCCAGCGTGCCCGGCGTGAGCGGTGTATGGAAGGACCTCACCGACAACGTGAACACGATGGCGGCTAACCTGACTACGCAAGTGCGTGGGCTGGTAAAGGTAGTAACGGCCGTATCGCAGGGCGACCTGACGCAGAGCCTGGAGCTGGATGCCAAAGGCGAAGTAGCAGAACTGGCCGACACCATCAACCGCATGGTGGCCGATCTGAACCGCTTGGCCGTGGAAGTAAGCCGTGTAGCCAAGGTAGCGGGGGTAGAGGGCAAGCTGACGGAGCGGGCCACTGTAGGCGGCGTGAGCGGCTCTTGGAAAGAACTGGTCGATACCCTCAATGACCTGCTAGAGTCTATTGCTTCGCCGGTACTGGAAGTGAGCCGCGTGGTGCGGGGCATCTCCGAAGGCGACCTGACCCAGCACGTGGAAGTACCCACTGCCGGGGATATTGAAGCCATGTCGAGCGCTTTGAACCTAGCCGTGGAAAATCTGAACGAGCTGCTAGGTGAAATCAACGACTCGGCGCAGGTGGTTGGGCAGTCATCGGGCGAAATGGCCATGAAAGGCCAAGAAATGAGCCGCGTGACGGTAGATGTAGCCTTGGCCATGCAGCAAATGGCCGAAGGTGCGCAGAACCAAGCCCTGAAAACCGATCAGGCCTTTAAGCTGATCGAGGAAATCATGCAGGCCACCAAAGAAACCGCCGGCAAAGCCGACGTGGGTATTAAGGCCGCTATTCTGGGGGAGCAAACTTCGCAATTGGGTCTGAAAACGGTGGCGGAAGTGGTGAAAAACATGGAAGAGATTTCCAGCGCCGCTACCCAAACCTCGCGCACCATCGAAGTCCTGAGCACTCGCTCGCAACAAATCAGCACGTCGCTGGGCGTTATCACCGATATTGCTGCCCAAACCAACCTACTGGCGTTGAATGCAGCCATTGAGGCTGCCCGTGCCGGTGAGGCTGGCCGCGGCTTTGCAGTGGTAGCCGAGGAAATTCGCAAGCTGGCAGAAAGTTCGCGTCGCTCGGCCAACGAAATCGGCACGCTGGTAGATGACGTAAAGAAAGACACCACGACGGCTGCCGCGGCTATTTCGACCATGGAAGGCCGCGTGATGAAGGGCAAAAATGCCACCTTCGAGGCCAGCGCCGCCTTTAAAAACATTGCCACCAGCAGCGGCGAAACCCTGCGTACTTCCCGCGACATCCTCACAGCTACCGAAGTGCAGAAAGCCTCTATCGGTGATGTGGTGAAGTACGTGGAGGAGGTGGTAGCCATTGCCGAGCAAACGGCCTCGGGCACCCAGCAGGTAGCCAGCACGGCCAAGCAGCTTTCTACCTCCATGCAGGAGCTAACGACATCCAGCCAGAACCTGACTGATATTGCCGATGACCTGCAAGACGGGTTGGCCGCCTTCCTGCTGATGGAAGATGAGGAACCCGAGCCCGAACCAGAGCCGGAACCAGAGCCCCAGCGGCGGTTGGGACTACGCCGCCGCCAGCAAGCCGCCGCCGCTGCATCGGCCTCATCGACCAACGGCGTTGTAGCACGGCCACAGGTAACCGCACCGCGGCCGGCTCCGGCAGCATCTCCCTCCCGGCGTAGTGCTGCCCCAACTGCTCCTACCGAACCAGTAGAGAACAGCAACGAGCAAAAGAAACCGGCTCGCGCTAAAGTCCGCCCCGAGAAGCCATCGGACGACGGTAAGGACCCCAAGCCGAAAGCAACCGCGGCGAAAGCTACACGCAAGGCCCGGACGAAATAAATACTCCAGCAGGGTAGGAGGTAAGCTGGTTTGCGCACAGACCAGCCTACCCTCCGCACCCGTAAGCATGATGCTGCATGGCAGACACCGATAACGCCACCAACGACAAGAAGAATACCAAGCAGGAGCCGCTGATTCAGCTGATCGTATTTCGCCTGGGTGACGAAGACTACGGGATTCGGATTGAGCAGGTGAAGGAAGTGACGCTGACGCCAGAAATTGCGCGAATGCCCAAAACGCCGGACTTTGTGAAGGGCATTGCCAACCTACGAGGTGATATTATCACTATCATCGACTTGGAGGAGCGGTTTCAGCTACGCTCGGCCGGCGCAGAAATGCCAGCCGTCAGCTACACAATGGCCATTGAGGGCAAAGAATACACCATCGGGATTGTGGTGCGTGAGGTACCGCAGCCGCTGTCTATTCCGGCGTCCATTATTGAGAAAGCACCAGAATTCATTCAGGACATCAACATTCACGACAAATACATTGAGGGCATTGCCAAGGTAAACGGTCGCATCATTGTGGTGCTGGACATGCTAAAACTGCTGACACCTGCTGAAATCATGCAGCTGCCTGCAAAAAGCTAATCTTCGCCTGTTTCCCTACGTACAAAGGCCGGGGCGTCTTAGCTCCTCTGCTTCCTCTTTTCAAACTCAGACTACTGCACCCTTTTCGTATGAAAAACCGCATTCTTATTGTGGACGACTCCTTCTACATGCGCACAATGCTCAAGAATATGCTCTCCGACGCGGGCTACGAAGTGGTAGGCGAAGCCGCAAACGGGCAGCAGGCCCTGGAAATGGCCGCCGCTACCCGGCCCGACCTCATTACCCTGGATGTGATTCTACCCGATAACACGGGCCTCGACGTGCTCAAGGGTATTCGCGAAGACCAACCCGATGTGAAAGTGGTAATGTGCAGCGCCGTGGGGCAAGAGGTAATCGTGAACGAAGCCTTGGAAAGCGGCGCTACGGCCTATATCGTGAAGCCCTTCTCGGAGGAGAAAGTGCTGGAAATAGTAGGTAGCGCCCTGCAAACCAGCGGTTCCAGCGAAGCCTAAGCTTATTCTCTTTGTGCGCGGCCAGATGGGCCGCCACGTGTAGTACCTTGTTCGTGTCCAATTTTTCCACCTCCATTTCTGTCCTGATTGGCAATCTGCCGCCGCTGGTGCGGGCAGAGTTGGTGCGCCTGTTGGGCAGCGAGCCAGCGTGGCAGGTGGTGCCGGTGCAACCAGCGCGAGGAACAGTTGCGGCTATAGCCCGGCAGTACCGGGTAGATCTGGTAATTGCCGACGAAAGCGGCATGATGGAGCTGGCCGAGCTGGCGCAGATACATCCGGTACCGGTGGTGCTATACAGCTCCTTCTCATTGGGTGGTGCCCGCCTGCGGCAGGCAACCCGGTGGAACGTACACGACTATTTTGGACCTTGGGTACCACAAGACAGTCCGGCTTATGTCCGCTGGCGGTTGCGCTTGCTACAACAGCTGCGTGCGGTTGTGTTGCAGGCAGGCCCGGCTCCGCAAGTCCTGCCTATAGCAAGGCAGCCTACCTCCCTGCCTACCGGTATTGTGGTGCTGGGAGGCTCTACAGGGGGCTCGGCGGCTGTAGAGAAAGTAGTGAGTCAATTGCTTCCTTCCAACTGCGCCATACTGGTCGCGGTGCATTTACCCGCCCTTTTCACGCAAACATTAGTCGACCGTTTGCACCGCGTGACCTCGCTGCCCGTGGTGAGCGGCGAAACCGGTACTTCGTTGACTGCAGGCAAAATCATTGTGGTGCCTGGTGGTGGCAACACCAGCATCAGACGTGGTACAGGTTCGCCTTGGATTAGCTGGCAAACCAATTTTGTAGCGGAGTCCAACCCAAACAGCACTATGCCGTCCATTGATCTGCTGATGCAATCTGTGGTACAAACTACAGGCCGACCTACGTTAGGGGTTATCCTCAGTGGGTTGGGAAATGACGGGACTGAGGGCGCCCGCGCCATTAGGCAGCACGGGGGACGGGTAGTGGTACAGCGCGATGCTGCCGTAACCGCCATGCCTCAAGCCGCACTGCACGCCGGTTGCGCCGACAAAGAATTGCTGTTGAGGGATATAGCGGACTATATCAACCAATTTGCGTTGCAGGCCCGGCCCGGACGACGTTTGGTTTCTTCTTTTTCTCACGCTGAACAGCTATGAAATCGAGAGAAGAAGAATACCGCGAAATATTTATGGTGGAGGCGCTCGAGTACTACGACGCTATGAGCCGCCATATTAGCGAGCTGGAGCGGAACCCGGCCGATGCCGCGGCACTCAACGAGCTGTTTCGCCTGATGCACAACCTGAAGGCCAACGCCCGCGCCATGGGCTACCCGGCCATCAGCGAGGTAGCGCACCGCATGGAAACCATTTTTGGGCTCATTCGCGAGAAAGAGCGCACGTTTGAGGGCAACGTGGTACCCGTGCTGTTTACGGGGGTAGACACCATTGGTGAGATGATTCGGGCAGTAGGTGCCGGCACCGAGCTGCCCTCCGCCGACACGCTCATGGCCAACCTCGACCGGCTGGTGAATGGGGAAGAGCCCATCCTGGAAGAGCAGGTAGAAGCCGACGACGAAGATGCCAGCCGCAAGCTAGAGCTGTCGGACCTAGTGTACATCCAGATCAAAAAGCTCGACCACCTGATGAACTTGGTAGGCGAGCTGATCATCGACCGTGACCGGATCCTGACACTAAGCAAAGAAAGCGACAGTCCGGCGTTGCAAGCTACTGCCGCGCATCTGTTCCGCATCTCCGACGAGTTGCAGTACAGCATCATGGACGTGCGCCTAGTAAATGTAGGCTCGCTATTCAACAAGTTTCCGCGGGTGGTGCGCGACGTAGCCACTGCCGAGAAAAAAGACATTGCGCTGGAAGTAGACGGGCAGGATATACAGATCGACCGTAACATCCTGCAAATCATCACTGACTCGCTGCTGCACCTAGTTCGCAACGCCATTGGGCACGGGATAGAGGCACCAGCCGTGCGCGAACAGGCCGGCAAGCCCGCCCAAGGCCGCCTGACGCTGGCTGCCCAAACTGAGCGCGACAATGTGCTGATTCAAGTATCCGACGACGGGGCTGGTATCAATGTAGAAAACGTGCGCCGCAAGGCCGTAGAGCGCGGCCTAATAGGTGCCGAGGCTGCTAAGCAGCTCGACGATGATGCTGTGCGCGCTTTTCTGTTTGAGCCTGGCTTCTCCATGGCCAAGGAAATCACCGATATTTCGGGCCGGGGGGTAGGGCTGGACGTAGTGAAGCTGGCTATTGATTCGCTGGGCGGACAGTTGCGCGTGAGCTCTACCCTGGGCAAAGGCACCACATTCACGCTGGTGCTGCCTACCTCCATTGCCGTGAAGGGCGCCCTGCTTTTCGAATTGGACGCCCGTAGCTACGCCATCCCCCTCATGCACACCGACTCGGTGGTGTCGCTGCAACCAGAAGACCTGCATGTGGTAGGTGGCTTGCTGCTGGCCGAAGTGCAGGACGAAAACGTGCCCGTGGTGGACCTGCGCCGCCTGTTGCACAACGGCGACGGCCCCCTACCATCCGCCAACCGCAACGAATTGCAGGGTAGGCAGGACATCATCATCGTTAACTACAACAACCGTAAACTGGGCCTGATTATCGACCGGTTTTTGCGCCAGCAAAGCATCGTGATCAAGCCCATGAGTAAACCGCTTGATACTATTGATTTATTTGGGGGAGTGACGCTGCTAGGTAGTGGCCAGGTGTGCCTGGTGCTGGATGTGCCAGCCCTCACCCGACTTTTTTTAGCCAAGCGACCCTAAAACACGTACTTGCAGACACCGGCCAATCTCAGCCGTTGAGAAAAGCCGCTTAATTAATACATTCCTATGGATTTGCACATGACAGAACTGGAGCGGGACATCATCCGCGAGATTCTGAACATTGGCCTGGCTCGGGCAGCTGACTCCTTCGCGGTGATTGCGCAGGAGCGGGTGCTGCTGGAAGTGCCCAACCTGGACCTGGTGCCGGGTAGCAATATCCTGGGGCGTGTGCACGAGTACGAGGGTACGCACGTCATCATTCAATCTGATATCAAGGGCGACTTCAACGGCACTACGCTCATGTTCTTTTCGGGGCAGCACGTGCAGCGGCTTTCCAAGGTGTGCCTGCGCATGAACGTGAGCGACAGCATCAAGATAGACGCCATGCAGGAGTCGTTGTTGCTGGAAATCAGCAACATCATTACGGGGGCGCTGGTAACGCAGCTAGCCAACATCCTGAAGTCGAATATCTACGGGGCGCCGCCCGTAGCGCCGCGCGGCAACATTGCTGATTCGCTCAATAATCTGATGACCAACCGGCCCATGGTACAGCCGCTGATTTTTTCGGTCATCACCCAGTTTTCCGACAAAGACAATTCTGTAGAGCTACCCCTAATGATTTTCTTCGACCGCGCAACGTTTGCGAAAATGTTGGAAATTATCCGCACCTATAACTTTATGGGCGGGCAGGCTCCGGCGTAAGTCCGTTCTGGGCGTCGTATTTTCGCGCCGGCTATTGTTTGGTTGATTACCCGTGTACTCAGCCAAATAGTAGCCGGCGTTTTCTTTTTTACTTTTCTTTTACTGCTTTTTCATGGAATATTCCGCTGATTCTTCGCTGGAACAAAAGCTGGCCAATTTTGACCCCAATGCCCTTGGCGACACGGCCGGCGGTGTGTACGGCCTACCCTTCACGGTGGAGGAGGCGCAAATGGTGATTGTGCCCGTGCCGTGGGAAGTCACAGTTTCCTACCGCGCCGGCACAGCCGAAGCACCTGAGGCCATCCGCGACGCCTCCTTGCAAGTGGACCTCTACGACCCAGACATTCCGGATGCCTGGCGCCTGGGTTTGGCCATGGAAGAGGTAGACGAGCACTGGGCACAGGAAAGCCGTACCCTGCGCGAACAGGCTGCTAGCTACATTGGTTGGCTGGAGGCAGGACAGCCCGAGGCCGAGGCCACACGTTTCGCCGATACTGCCGGCGCCATCAGCCAGCGCGGCGAGCAATTACTTACATGGCTGAAGGAGAAAACCGGTGCCTACCTCGACGCCGGCAAAGCCGTGGTGGTATTGGGCGGCGACCATAGCACGCCGCTGGGCTACCTGCACGCCCTGGCCGACCGTCACCAAGAGTTCGGTATTCTGCAAATTGACGCGCACTGCGACCTGCGCCCGGCGTATGAGGGTTTCACCTACTCACATGCTTCCATTATGCACAATGCCCTGCAACTACCACAGGTGAAGAAGCTGGTGCAGGTAGGCATTCGCGACTTGTGCCAACAAGAGGCCGAAACCATCGATCAGTCGGGGGGACGCGTGGTGATGTTTCACCACCGTTTCCTGCGCGATGAGATGTACGCCAAGAAATCGTGGAAGAAGCAGTGCGGTAAAATCATTGCGCAGCTCCCGCAAAAAGTATACATCAGCTTCGATATAGATGGGCTAGACCCCAAGCTGTGCCCCGGCACCGGTACGCCGGTTCCAGGCGGCCTAGAGTTTGAGGAAGCGCTATACCTGGTGCGACAGATTGTGCGTTCGGGTCGCGAAATCATTGGCTTTGACCTAAACGAGGTGGCGCCCGGCGACACCGAGTGGAACGCCATTGTGGGTGCCCGCCTGCTCTACAACCTGTGCAACTGGATGGCCGTTTCGCAGGGCCGCCTGAAAGCGCGTAAAGCCGAATAGCCTATATAGCCGAACGCTAATGCTATGTTTGCGTATGAAGAGACCAGCTTGCGGTTGCAAGCTGGTCTTTTTTCTCTCCCCCAATTTCTCTCCAATCATGGGATTCATACTCAAACTCTTGTTGACAGCCGTACTCACGTACGTATTGGCTAACTTTTTACCCGGCGCGCACATCGACGGCTTTGGCTCGGCCATTTGGCTGGTGATTGTGCTGGCTTTACTTAACGCCTTTGTGAAACCGGTTCTACAGCTTATCGGCCTACCCATCACCATCATCACGCTGGGTCTGTTTCTGCTGGTTATCAATGCCCTGATTGTGATGTTGGCCAGCTACCTGCTGAGCGGTTTTGAAATCAGTGGCTTCTTCTCGGCCTTGTTGTTCAGCATTGTGCTGTCATTAGTAACGACTGTTGTCGACCGAGTGGTTGATTAACGTTCGGCCTTTCTAGAAGTTGCTACAGCCCTGGTTGCCTCGCTGCAATCAGGGCTGTTGTGTGTAGTGACGGCGCCGGCGCCAGCTTCTAATGAAAAAGAAAAGTCCGAGCGCCACTAACAGGAAAGGCCAAATAGACACCACACCCAACGCAACGTCTGTAAGTAGTACCCAACCGCTATAGAAAGCATCTACTATGCGGCTGCCGAAAGAAAGAACTGGCTGATCAGGGGTGGCGAGGGGTAGGGGCTGATAGTAGCGCAGGTAGATGGTGGCGTAGGCAATCTTGTTATCGAGGGTTTTAAGCTGGCTCTCAGTGGCTTCTATATCTTCGCGCACTGCTCCCATTTTCTCCTCTATTTCCAGCATCTCGGATACTTTCCTGGCCTGCGTCAGAAGAGCTAGGTAGCGCTGCTCCAGCTTGCGCTTAGCTGCCAGTCGGGCTGCTACATCGGCATGCTGCGCTGTCACATCATCTGAAGACACGCGCCGCTCTTCTACCGTGCCCAACCCCCGCAGGCCCGCCAGCAGCTCCTGGAAGCGCGCGGGTGTTATCCTGATGCGTACGCTCTGCTGCCACTGCCCGTCTTCCCGTGTTTCCTTCGAGTCTTCGATAACGCCTTGCTGCTGGCGCAGAAGGGTTTCTAAACGGGTTGATGTTTGAGGAAAGTCGTCAACTTTTAGCATTATATCAGCATGGTAGACAATCTGCCGCTGCTTGTCCTCTACTGTGGGTAGGGTAGCACTGGCGATGCTATTGACCTCGTATTCGGAAGCAGAGGGGGCAGCTGGAGCCATTAAAGGAGCAGACACGCTCACATTAGCTAGTTCTGCTACAGCTTCTTGCTTGGCAGGTTCTTGCTGGCTGCATCCCCAAGCCATGCATAAGGCGGCTATGAAAAGTAAGTATCGCATGTCTGTATATAATTAGTGGTATATAGTAATCAGGGAACGTATCTGGTAAGAAAAGCCATATGCAGCGCCGCAAAAAAACAGCCTCAGCCACCGGAGTAGCTGAGGCTGCTTGAGCACCAGGGAAAAGCGTAAGCTTACAGTCGCCGCAGCTGCGCGCCTAGCGCAGTCAGGCGCTTGTCGATGTTTTGGTAACCGCGGTCAATTTGCTCCACGTTATCAATCACGCTACGACCTTCGGCCGATAGCGCCGCAATGAGCAATGCCACCCCAGCCCGGATATCGGGCGAGGTCATGCTGATGCCGTGCAGGCGCGTGCGTTTATCCAGCCCAATTACGGTGGCGCGATGCGGGTCGCAGAGGATAATCTGCGCGCCCATGTCAATCAGCTTGTCTACAAAGAATAGGCGCGACTCAAACATTTTTTGGTGAATGAGCACGGTGCCTTTTGCTTGGGTAGCCACTACCAGGATGATGCTGAGCAAATCGGGCGTGAGTCCGGGCCAAGTGTGGTCCGAGATGGTGAGGATACTACCGTCGAGGTAGGTATTGATTTCGTAGTGCTCCTGCGCCGGAATGTGGATATCATCGTCCCGAAACTCTAACTGAATACCTAGCTTGCGGAACGTATCCGGAATTAGCCCCAGCTCTGCAATCTGGCAGTTTTTGATGGTAATTTCGGAACCCGTCATGGCAGCCAAGCCGATAAACGAACCGATTTCAATCATGTCGGGTAGCATACGGTGCTCAGTACCGCCGAGGCTTTCCACGCCCTCAATGGTGAGCAGGTTGGAACCGATACCATTGATTTTGGCGCCCATACGCACCAGCATCTTGCACAGCTGCTGAAGGTAGGGCTCGCAGGCAGCGTTGTAGATGGTGGTAGTGCCTTCGGCCAGTACGGCTGCCATCACCAAGTTGGCGGTGCCCGTTACAGAAGCCTCATCCAGCAACATATAGGTGCCTTTCAGCTTGCCATCGGTGCTGATGCGGTAGAAGTCATTGCCTTCCAGCGTGAGCTTACCGCCCAACTTTTCGAGGCCTACGAAGTGCGTATCCAACGGACGACGGCCAATTTTATCGCCGCCGGGGCGGGGCAGTTGGCACTTGCCGAAGCGGGCCAACATGGGCCCCAAGATCATCACGGAGCCACGCAGCGCCCTACCCTGGGTTACAAAGGCCTCCGTATCGAGGTAGTCCAGGTGCACGTCGTCGGCCTGAAATACGTAGGTGTCGACGCCAATCTTGCCCACCTTCACCCCCATATCGCGCAGTAGCTCGATGAGCTTGTTCACGTCGCGGATATCGGGAATGTTGCTGATGGTAACTGGTTCGGCGGTGAGCAGCACGGCGCACAAAATCTGGAGCGCCTCGTTTTTAGCGCCCTGCGGAATGATTTCGCCCTTTAGGGGCTGACCGCCGATTACTTCAAAAGATGCCATTTGGTAGAGTAGGTAGGGGTTAGAAGCCAAAAGCTAAAAGTCAGGACTGAAATTTCTGCGTAATTCCAGCTACTCACTTTAGCTTCTGGCTTCCCAAAAAATTACTGTGGAGGTTGCTGAGGTTCCTGACGGCCTTTCTTGCTGCGGCCGCGCTGTTTATCACGGCGATTATTAACGCCCCGCCGGTCGTTGCGGTCGTTGCGGTCACTGCGGGGCTGCGGCACGATGAAGGGCACTGGCCGGCCGTTGGTGGTAAACTCAAACAGGTTTTGCGCATCCACCTGCGCTGGGTCCAGCGTGAGCTTACCGCCCGATAGCTCCTTCAAGTGCTTCAGGATGGTCACATCCTTGGCGTTTTCCTTGTTGTAAGAGCGGTACAGAAACTTCATGGTGCGCCCGATGGTGATGGTCGCCTGCTCGCGCTCGGCCGGATCTTCCAGCGCCGATGCCTGCTCAATCATCAGCTCTACCCCGCGGCCGTAGGTCTTGAGCTTGGGCGCCTTGGTAGGGTAGGGGACCCGAGCGGGCTTCGCCTGATTGAGCGTGCCCTGCATCGTTACGGGCGCGTCTACGTCCAGCTCTTCGCCGGCCATGATGTAGAGGTGGTTCCAGAGCTTCTGCTGCACGTCTTGCTGCTCGCGCAGGCCGGGTTGCAAGCGCAGCATCAACTGCACCAGTTGCTGGGCCCGACGAGTGCGCTCGTCGCGGTCCTCAATGGTGCGCAGCTGCTGCACCAGCTCATAGGTGCTCTGGCCGTACTCGCGCACCAGCAAATTATGTTCAACGGGAATGGTCATGAGAAAAGAAAAGCAACCGGAGGATAGGAAACACGCTAGCGCACGACAGTTGCCGTGCGCTAGGGAAGAGCTTCCTGCTCGGGTTCAGTGCAATTTGTGGTTAAATATACGGCAGGGTAGGGAAGTGTTGAGTTTTTCAACTCTACACTTCCTCAGTGCACCCGCAGCTTAGCAAAGCTCAGGAGCAGCGTTTTTTCGCCCACCTCCTCAAACTTGATAGTGGCTTTGGTAGTGCCATCCTGCTTTTCGAGCTTGGCCACGGTGCCGAAGCCAAACTTGGGGTGCTCTACGCGCTGGCCGGTTTGCAGGCTGCTGGTATCAGAAGGCTTGAAATCGGAGGGCGCTACGTACTTGGTGGCTACGGTCTTACGTGGCGCCGGGGGCACAAGGTTAGAGCGTCGCTCAAATACGTGCCCAAACGGCGAGTCGCCCGCGCCCGGCCCAGCCGGCGTAGCAGCAAACTTAAAGTCGACGAACTGCGGGTCGATTTCGTCGAGGAAACGGCTTTTCTCGCAGCTGCGCAGGTTCCCCCACTGATAGCGCGAGGTAGCATAGCTGAGCGTTAGCTTTTTCTCGGCCCGCGTGATGGCCACGTAGAATAGGCGGCGTTCCTCCTCTAGATCGGCCCGCGAGGTTATCATCATCTGGCTCGGGAACAGGTTTTCTTCCATGCCCACGATGTAGACGTTGCGAAACTCCAGGCCCTTAGCCGAGTGAATGGTCATCAGTGTTACCTGCTCGTCCTCGCTCTGCGCGTCTTTGGTGTCGGCATCCGTCACCAGCGCAATATCCTGCAAAAAGGCACTCAGCGACTTTTCCTCGCGCTCAGGGTCTTCTACGAAGGCCTTGATGCCGTTCAGTAATTCCTGAATGTTTTCGTAGCGCGACAGGCCCTCGATGCTCTTATCAGCATACAGTTCCTCAATCATACCCGAGTTTTTGGCAATGAACTTAGCCGCCTCAAAAGCGTCGTCCTTACCAGCCACCACGGTATAGCTCTTGATCTTCTCGCCGAAGTCCACTACCGGGTTGGCCACGCGGGTGGGTAGGAACTGATCGGCGTTGCTGACTACCTCCCACAGCGTGTGGTTGGACTCGTCGGCTGCCGAAATCAGTTTGCTGATGGTGGTGTCGCCGATGCCGCGCTTGGGGTAGTTAATTACCCGGCGCAGGGCCTGCTCGTCGTTGGGATTCACTGTGAGGCGCAGGTAGGCTACTAGGTCCTTGATTTCCTTGCGCTGGTAGAAGCTCAGGCCGCCCACAATCTTGTATTTGATGTTGAGCTTGCGCAAGGATTCTTCCATGGCGCGGCTCTGGGCGTTGGTGCGGTACAGGATAGCAAAGTCATCGTAAGACAGATGCTGATTCATCTTGTCCTCGTAGATGCTCTGCGCCACTAGCTTGCCCTCCTCGTTGTCGGACGCGGCCTTGAGCACCTCAATCAGCGTGCCTTCCTCGTTGTCCGAGAAAACGTCCTTGCGCAGCTGCGCTTGGTTGTTCTTGATAACGGAGTTAGCCGCCCGCACAATGTTCTTAGTAGAGCGGTAGTTCTGCTCCAGCTTAAACACCTGCAGCTCCGGGTAGTCCTTCTCAAAATTCAGAATGTTCTGAATATCAGCGCCCCGGAAGGCATAGATGCTCTGCGCGTCGTCGCCTACCACGCAAATATTACGGTCTTTGGCTGCGAGCTTGCGCGTGATGAGGTACTGCGAGTAGTTGGTGTCCTGATACTCGTCGACCATCACGTACTTGAAGATGTTCTGGTACTTGTTCAGCACATCGGGGTGGTCTTTGAACAGGACGTTGGTCTGATACAGCAGATCGTCAAAGTCCATGGCGCCAGCTTTGAAGCAGCGCTGCTGGTACTGCTGGTAAATGACTCCGATTTTGGGTCGCAACGCCGCCTCATCGTCGGCCCGAATAACCGGGTCATTAAGGTACTGCTGCACCGAAATCAACTTATTTTTGGCAGCCGAAATGCGTCCCAGCACCATACCCGGCTTGTAGAGCTTGTCATCCAGCTCCAGCTCCTTCAGAATCTGCCCAACCAGCGTCTTGGAGTCCTGTGTATCGTAGATGGTAAAGCTGCGTGGGAAACCGATTTTATCAGCCTCGGAGCGCAGAATACGGGCAAAGATGCTGTGGAAGGTGCCCATCCACAGGTTTTTGGCTTCGGGGCCTACCACCTTCTCAATGCGGGCGCGCATTTCGCGGGCCGCTTTGTTAGTGAAGGTAAGAGCTAGAATGTGGAACGGGTCGACGCCTTTTTCGAGCAGGTTGGCAATGCGGTAGGTGAGTACGCGTGTTTTGCCGGAACCGGCACCGGCGATAATCATGCACGGGCCTTCGGTCTGCATCACCGCGGCGCCCTGCGAGGGGTTTAGTAAAGAAAGATAATCTAAGGCCATGCGAAAAGCTAAGCGTTTTGGCGTGTTAGCAAAGATACGGCTTTGCGAGCGGCAGACGAAACGAAGTACCTTTGCGGTTCTTTTTCGCCCGCCCTGTTGCCTTTCCGCCCTATGTCTGCCACTGGTCCTACCTTACCTTCTGCTCAATTTCCGATAGCCATCCTGTGTCTTTCGGCTAGCTGGGGCGGCCTGGAAATCAATACTGTGAAGCTGGCGGACTGGCTGCGCGGGCGTGGTTGGCCCGTGCAGCTTATTGCATCGGCCGGGTCGCCGCTGGCAGCGCAGGCCCAGCAGAAGGGTATCACTACCTGTTTCTTGTCCAACCCCCTGCGCGCCGTGGATGTTCCCGCAGCTTGGCGGTTGCGCACGCTAGTACAGCATCAGGGTGCACGCGTGCTCATCGTCACGCAGAATCAAGATTTGCCGCTGGCCGTGCTCTGCAAACGGTGGCTGCTGCCGCGTCTGCGTTTAGTATATCAGCAACACATGCAGTTGGGCCTGTCGAAGCGCGACTTGCTGCACACGTTGCGCTACCAGGCGCTAGATGCCTGGCTGGCCCCACTACCTGGCCTAGCCCGGCAGGTAGGTGAGAAGACTCGCATGGATATGCGCCGCGTGCATGTGGTACCGCTCGGGATTGAGCTTGACCGTTTTCTGCACCCGGGCCTTACCCAGCAACAGGCAAAGCAGCAGCTGCAACTGCCAGCCACAGGTCACCTGCTCGGCCTGGTCGGACGCTTCGACGAAGGCAAAGGGCAACAGTTTGCAGTGGAAGCCTTTTACCATTTACGGCAGCATTTTCCAGACCAAGAATTGCACTTGGTATTGGTAGGAGAAGCGACCAAAAACCACCAAGCCGCCAGTGCCTACCGTACGGCCGTGATAGAGCGAGTTACAGAGCTGGGGCTGACGCCATACGTGCATATCCGCAATTTTACAGACCAACCGCAAGTGGTATATCGCGCCCTTGATGTATTTCTGGTGGCCTCGCTCAACGAAACCTACGGTATGGTAACCATCGAGGCCATGGCCGCCGGTCTGCCCATTGTGGCCACGCGCGCAGGCGGCACCCCCGAAATTCTGACGGAAGGCAAAACGGGCCTGCTCTACCCGCTAGGTGATATACAAGCGTGGCTAACGGCAGTGGGCTGGTGTCTGCAACAGCCAGCGCAGGCAGCAGAAATGGGCCTAAGAGCACAACAAGTGGCCGTGCGTACCTATTCGCATCACCATCAATGCGCGCTGACGGAAGATATTCTGCGGCAACTGCTGTAAGCTCAAAGACACGCCCGAATGGTTATCTTTGCGTTTTGTTTCGTGTACTAACATGCCGCTAAGCGCTGTTTGCGCACTGTTCTACCGCTGCCAACTTCAGCAGAAACCTACGCCATGATCATCATTCAGAATACCGTCATTTCCGACGACGTACGCGACAACTTTTTCGTGTGCAACCTGGAAGCCTGCAAGGGTGCCTGCTGCGTAGAGGGCGACCTGGGCGCCCCCCTGGAGGAAGACGAACTGCGCATTTTAGAGCAGGAATACGAAGCCATCAAACCCTACCTTACTGAGCAGGGTAGGGAAGCTATTGAGCAGCAAGGACTTTATATCAAAGACTGGGAGGGTGACTTCAGCACTACTACCATCAACGACCGGGAGTGCGCCTATGCTCTTTACGACGAGCGTGGCATCCTGAAATGTGGTATCGAGCAAGCCTATCTGGCCGGGGCCACCACGTTCAAAAAGCCTATCAGCTGCCATCTCTACCCCATCCGCATCAGCAAGTACGAAGACTTTGAGGCACTAAATTACGATCGGTGGGGCATTTGCAACCCGGCCTGTGCCTTTGGGGGCGAACTAGGTGTGCGTGTGTACCAGTTCCTGAAAGAGCCGCTTATTCGCAAATACGGCGAGGCGTGGTATGGCGAGCTGGTGCAGGAAATTGAAGGCGGCGCGCAAGGTTAATCGGGTAGGTGGAGGATTGAGTCCCTATAACCCTATTTGTGTTTCCTAGTAGAATACAGTTGAGATTAAATGCAAAGAAGCGCTGGGACTACTCCCAGCGCTTCTTTGTATCTCCTATATCGTTTCAGAACGATTTACAGCGTCGAAAAATCGAACGACGACTCCAGGAACTTCGTGGTGAAGTCACCGTCCCGGAAGTTCTGGTTGTCCATCAGGGCCAGGTGGAATGGGATGGTCGTTTTTACGCCTTCCACTACAAATTCTGAGAGGGCGCGCTTCATCTTTACGATGCATTCCTCCCGGGTTTGGGCTGTGGTGATGAGCTTGGCAATCATCGAGTCGTAGTTCGGCGGGATGGTGTAGCCCGCGTACACGTGCGTATCCACGCGTACGCCGTGGCCGCCAGGAATGTGCAGCGTCGTGATTTTGCCGGGCGAAGGGCGGAAGCCGTTCGTAGGGTCCTCTGCGTTGATGCGGCACTCCATGGCGTGCATCTGAGGGTAGTAGTTATTTCCCGAAATCGAAATGCCGGCAGCTACCTTGATCTGCTCTTTGATGAGGTCGTAGTTGATGATTTCCTCGGTCACAGGATGCTCCACCTGAATGCGGGTGTTCATCTCCATGAAGTAGAAATCACGGTTTTTATCTACCAGGAACTCTATAGTGCCTACCCCTTCGTAGCCAATGGCGGAAGCGCCGGCAATGGCTGCTTTGCCCATCCGCTCGCGTAGGTCATCGGTCATGAAGGGGGAGGGAGCTTCCTCTACCAGCTTCTGGTGGCGACGCTGGATGGAGCAGTCGCGCTCCGAGAGGTGGCACACGTGGCCGTACTGGTCGCCGCATACCTGAATCTCGATGTGGCGGGGTTCCTCTACGAATTTCTCCAGGTACACGCCATCGTTGCCGAAAGCTGCTTTGGCCTCCGTGCGGGCGTCGTTCCAGGCTTTCTCAAACTCTTCTTCCGAATTGATGATGCGCATACCGCGCCCGCCGCCACCGGCCGTAGCTTTCAGAATAACCGGATACTTGATCTTGGCGGCTACCTTCTTGCCTTGGTCCAACGAATCAAGCAGGCCCACGGAGCCTGGAATGCATGGCACCCCAGCCTTGATCATGGTAGCTTTGGCCGAAGCCTTATCACCCATTTGGTTGATCATCTCGGGCGAAGCGCCGATGAACTTGATACCATTTTCCTGACAGATGCGCGAAAACTCCGCGTTTTCCGACAGAAAGCCGTAGCCAGGGTGAATGGCGTCGGCATTAGTGATTTCAGCGGCCGCAATCAGGCTCGGGATGTTCAGGTAAGAAAGCGAAGAGGTAGGCGGCCCAATGCACACGGCCTCGTCGGCGAAGCGCACGTGCAGGCTGTCTTTATCAGCAGTCGAGTACACGGCTACCGTCTTGATACCCATTTCCTTACAGGTGCGAATAATCCGCAGGGCAATTTCGCCCCGGTTCGCAATGAGGATTTTCTTAAACATGAGTGGGGTCTTGGAGTCTTAGGAGCGTGGGGTCTTAGCGAAAAAAGAAAGGGCCTTGCGGACGTAGAGCTGGCAATACAACCAAAATCTCTACGTCCTCAAGACCCTAAGACCCCAACAAATTACATCGGCTCAATCAGGAACAGCGGCTGATCGTACTCAACGGGGGTAGCATTATCAACCAGAATCTTCACCACACGGCCCGCTTGCTCGGCTTCAATCTCGTTGAACAGCTTCATGGCTTCGATGATGCAGATGACCTGGCCTTTCTCTACTAAGTCGCCTACCTGCACGAACACGGGTGCCTCGGGGCTGCTGCTACGGTAGAAGGTGCCAATCATCGGTGCTTTCAGCGACTGGTAGTTGCTACCCGCGGCGGGGGCTGCTTCCGGTGTAGCAGGGGTAGGCGTAGTAGGGGCTGGGGCCGCCGCAGCCGGTAGCGCTGCTGGGGTAGGTGCCGCCGCAACGGCCGGGGCCGGAGTAGGGGCTACACTGCTAATTACAGGCTTATAGCTGGGTTCGCGCTGCACCGAGATTTTAAACTCCTCGGTTTCGATATTAACCTTGTTCAGCCCCGATTTGGCAATGAAGTCGATAAGGTCTTGTAGTTCTTTGGCTTTCATGGGCACGGTAGGGTGGAGTTGCTGGCAGAATTACTTAACCCGCTCGACGTAGCTGTAGTCGCTGGTCTTGATGCGGATTTTGGTATCAGTATCAATAAACAAAGGTACCTGGATGCGGGCGCCCGTTTCTACAGTGGCGGGCTTGAGGGTATTGGTGGCCGTATCACCGCGCAGGCCGGGCTCGGTGTAAGTTACTACCAAATCTACGGTAGTGGGCAATTCAGCCGTGAGGGGCTGTTCCGTTTCGGCGTGGAACAGGATGGTTACTTCCTGACCTTCCTTCATCAAATCGGCAAACGGCACCATGGCCTCGGGCAGTACTACCTGCTCAAACGAAGCATTGTCCATGAAAGTGTAGCCGTAGTCGTCCTGAAATAGGTACTGATGCGGGCGCTGCTCCACACGGGCGGTTTCCACTTTCACGCCGGCGTTGAAGGTGTTGTCAAGCGTTTTGCCGGTTTTAATATTGCGCATTTTGGTACGCACGAAAGCCGGTCCTTTACCGGGTTTCACGTGCTGAAATTCAGTGATGACGTGCAGGTCGCCGTTGTAGTTCAGCACGAGCCCGTTGCGGAAGTCTGCGGTAGTAGCCATTTTTCTTAATTATGAAGTATGAATTAAAAATTATGAATTGGTAAACCTGAAGTGGGAATTGACAGTCTGCTGTAGTTAAGCTAGAGAGACAATCCATTCCTGCTTCATAATTTCTAATTCATAATTCCCGAAGGATTATACGCCCATTTCACGTAGAGCGCGCCCCAGGTGAAGCCGCCCCCAAAGGCGGCAAAAATCAGGTTGTCGCCTTTCCGGAGCTGCTGCTCATAGTCGGCTAAGCAGAGCGGAATGGTAGCGTTGGTGGTGTTGCCGTACTTGTGGATGGTGAGCATCACTTTCTCCGGGCCAATGCCCACGCGCTGGGCTGTAGCGTCGATGATGCGCTTGTTGGCCTGATGCGGTACCAACCATGTGATGTCGTTGGCGGAGAGGTGGTTGCGGTCGGCTACCTGGGCGGCTACGTCGGCCATATTTTTCACGGCAAACTTAAACACCGCGGCGCCTTCTTGGTACACAAAATGCTCGCGGTTGGCTACCGTCTCGGCTGAGGGCGGACGACGTGAGCCGCCGGCTTTCTGGTGCAGGTGCTGCTCGCCGCGGCCGTCGGAGCACAATTCGTGGTCGAGCAGGCCCAGACCGTCGGTAGTGGGCTCGAGTAGCACAGCGCCGGCACCATCCCCGAAAATAATACAGGTAGAGCGGTCCGTGTAGTCGATGATGCTCGACATTTTATCGGCTCCTACCACCACCACCTTCTTGTAGGTGCCCGACTGAATGAACTGGGCGCCTGTGGTAAGGGCATACAAAAAGCCCGAGCACGCGGCCTGCATGTCGAAGCTGAACGCCTTGGTGGTGCCAATGGCTGCCGAAATGATATTGGCAGTAGCCGGAAAAACCAAATCCGGTGTAGTAGTCGCGCAAATCAGCAGATCAATTTCTGCAGCGCTGGTATTGGTTTTGGCCAGGAGCTGCTCCACGGCTTTAATAGCCATAACCGACGTGCCCTGGTTTTCGCCTTTCAGAATGTGCCGCTCCTGAATTCCCGTTCGGCTTACAATCCACTCATCGGTGGTATCTACAAGGGTTTCAAGCTCTTTGTTTGTAAGCACGTAATCGGGTACGTAGGACCCAACTCCGGTAATGGCGGCAGTTATCTTCATCTGTGGTGGGAGAGAAGCGCGGTAACACAAAGTCCGGCCGGAGCCGGACTAATGTCGCTAAGACTTAAAGGTAGCTTTGATTTGGTCAGAAATACCAGATTCGGCCATTTGATAGCCTTGCAATAGCATGCTGCAAATAGCAGTGGGTGTGCTCACACCATGACCAATAATCGCATTATCATTGATGCCCAGGATGGGGCTACCCCCAAAGGCTTCGTAGTTGAATTTCTCGAAGAAAGGGTCTACGATATGGCGCTCAGCTAGAATATCATAGATTGACTCGGCCATTTTCAGCATCACATTGCCCGTATAGCCATCGCACACAATTACATCGGCCTTATCATTGAACAGGTCGCGCCCTTCAATATTGCCAATGAAATGGATGTGTGGATTTATTTTCAAAAGCTGGTGCGCGGCCTGCAGCAGGGCAGTTCCCTTGCCTTCTTCCTCGCCCAGATTCATTAGGCCTACTTTAGGGGTAGTGATGCCCAATACGTACTGGGCATACAGTGAGCCTAGCTCGCCGAACTGCTCCAGCATTTCGGGTTTGCACTCGGCATTGGCACCTACATCCAGAAAGATGCCGTAGCCACCGTGTAGCTTCGGAACAAAGTTCGCTATGGCGGGCCGTAGCACGCCCGGCACAGCCTTCACGCTGAACATAGCGCCTACCAGCATCGCGCCGGTACTGCCGGCCGAGCAAAAGGCGTCAATTTCACCCGCGTGCAGCATTTTATAGCCCACGGCAATACTCGAATCCTGCTTCTGCTGATAGGCTTTGGCCGGGTGCTCGCCCATCGCAATTACCTGCGTAGCGGGGATGAAAGCTAAGCTATCAGCCGCTGCACCATGTTGTTGGAGCAGCGGCCGGACAGCCTCCTCCTGGCCGATAAGCACAATCTGAGCTTTGCCGGCTAATTGTTGCGCGGCCAGCACGGCACCATCGACGGCAGCCTGGGGAGCGAAATCGCCCCCCATTGCGTCCAGGGCTATCTTCATGAACGGGTGTTAAGGAAGTCAAAGGTCAGGTTAATCGGCCGGGAGGGGCCAGCAACGAAGGGTAGCGCGGACTACTCTTCGTCTTCAGTCGGGGCTGCAGCCGATGCTACCGGAGCGTAGTCCTTGATAGCTACTTTGCCGTTCAAATACAGGTCGCCGTCTACTACATAGGCTTTGTGGCGCAGGTGCAGCTCACCAGTGGTCTGGCAAATCGTAACGGCTTTGGGGGTCAGTTTGTCGTGGGTGCGGCGTTTGTCGCGTACGGCGGAGGAGGTGCGGCGCTTAGGATGAGCCATGGTAGTAAATGTTAAATGTTAAGTTTTGAATGTTAGATGGGGGGGCGAACAGCTTAATTCAGATTGCGCAACGCGTTCCAGCGAGGGTCCGTGTAGTCGTCATCATCGTCATCGTCGCCTTTTGTGCGGGTAGTGAAGATGAGCTTGCTGTCGGCGTCAGGGTTTTCGTCGGGCTCATTCTGGAAGCGCGGGTGCAGCTTCTTCATCGGAATAGCCAGGCCGATATAGTCAAACAAATGCTGGGCAATGGGTAGCACTTGCGTTTCGGGCGTGATTTGCAGCACATCCTCGTCCAACTCGGCGTAGGTCTCGCCGAAGCGCACCAGCAGCTGGCGCTGCACGTCAATTGGCTGATCAAAATCATCGAGGCTTCGGTCGCAGGTAACTTGCACCGTGCCTTTGATGTGAAAGTCGAGGGTCATCAGGCGGTCTGTCTTCAGTAATTCCAGATCCACGTGCAGGTTGCCTTCCTGAATCAATTGCTGATCAAATCGGGCGAAGAAGTCCGGCCCCAACTCAAATGCATAGTGATGCATTTTATCCGCCAGTTTGGCGATGTTGAGGTCAAATTGAGAGTCTTTTTTCACGGTCGACTGAATAGCAGGGGGCAAAAGTAGAAAGATTTCCGCGGTTTGTGAAAGTGCCGACAAACGCGGAAAAGGGCTTAGGCAGTTTTTAGAATAAATTCTGGACTGATGCCCAAGCGTTCGTAAAGCTTTTTGGCGAGGTCCAGCGTCACACGTCGTTTGCCGCTTAGAATCTGCGACAACCGGCCTGCCGGCACCTCCAGCAGCTGAGCCAGCTCTTTTTGCTTGAGCTGCAAATGCTGACGCTTCAGCTCGATCATTTCGGCTAGTGTGACGGGTAGGCTGGGCAAGTGTTGCAGTCGGGTTTCGTACTGCGCCAATGCCGTTACCAAGGCTTGCGTTTCCTCCCCGGCATCAGCTACTGCCAGCAGCGCATCCAAGCGGCGCAACGCCTGGCGATATTGAGCGGGAGTGGAGAGGGTCATGCAGTGAAAAAGCAACCAGTTTCAGAAAGCTGGTGCAAAGGTCGTGAATAAATTCTAAACACGAAATAAAGTTTCGTTTTTGAAAAGATTTAAAGTGCTAAGCAATGCATTGACATACTGTTAAATAACTGATTACTATAGAAATGATTGTTGTAAAATAAAGTAAAGCTGTGTAGTAGTAGCTATTATAAGCTAAATAGAGCACCTAAGGTTTCGGCACATGCTGCTCGTCGGTATCGGCATTGAGGCGGTACCCAATGGATACGCTTAAGCTCCAGGGACGAAAGTTGTAGCTTGCAGTTGATGCTGGCTGGCTGAAGCCATCTTTCTCGTACAAGCGGCCGTTCCATAAAATGGAAAAGCGCCGGCGTTGCAGGCCGGTTTCAATATATGGCAATGGACTACCTTGGAACCGATCTATAAAGTCATATTGATTGTAAGCATCGTTGATGTAAGACTTGGCTGCCCAGAAGAAATTTAATTCGTAGCCACCCCCTACCAATAGATGATATGGCCCACCAAGACGTATGAATCCGCGAAGCCCAAACTGACCGGCTATCTGCGTTCCTCGCCAATGATATTGCCCAACTGTGGTGTACTGTATGGGCTGAGAGGTGCCAAACTGGGTGATGGATAGTGCGCTGTGCAGGGCTAAGTGCCGGCCGCTATTCACCACATCGGCATACAGACCAACCTGCGGATGAAAACGGCCATCAGCATTAAGATCTTGAAGAGGGCCACTAGTCTGTGGTGGTGCAGTAAAACGTAGCGAGTTATAGCGGACTCCTGCTACTGCCCCTACCCGAAGTGCCACCCGGGGACGAATAGTTTGGTCGTCGTGGAGCAAAGTAGTGTCTTGTGCGGAGACGGGCGCGTCCGTGCACTGTCGGTTGAAAGCAGTGACAATACGCCGCAACGATTCCTCTGTGAAGGTGCTCTGATCCAGTAAGTTTGTGGCGGCTTCGCAGTCACCGAAGTAGCGCAGGAGCTGGCTTTTGTAGTCGTTGGCGTCCATGACTTGTGTGAGCCGCTGCTTGGTCAACAAATAACGGCGACCGGTCATTTCTATGTACGGCTCGCCGGGGCGCTTCACGAAGAAATGGTTGTTTTCATTGAGCACAGCACCCAGCAGCGTGGCCGGCCCCAGCACCAATACATCAGCTAGTACCGAATCGGGTTGTTGGCGACGCTCTAGTTTAGGGCTTAAATGATCGAAGCGGACTTCGGCGGCGCGGTCGAGGGGGAGCAACTCATGGCGCAACAGCCGGCCGGAACTTAGGTACAGACTGCGCAATTGCCGGGCCTTGTAGGAGGTAGGGCGAGCGGTAGCAGTAGTACGAAAGCGTATGGTTGATGGCGGCTCTTCCCAGAAGGCGTTTTCTATTTCACCATGTACTGTGTCACCGGTAGATAGAACCAAATAGCCGGGTTCAAAATGTTGACTGTATGCTAATTGGGAAATGAGGAGAAAGAACAAAAAGAAGATAACCTTACACATAGTCAATTCTGCAGAAATACTAATTGCACTAAAGGTAGGGATGCGAGGTTGGTCAATCCAAGCGCAGTATTACATAGTAATGCATTTATCTAGCTGTGCAGCTCTGAACAAATCGTCTTTCGCCGGCGCTGTATAAGGCTGAGGCTTGCTGTCGATTTGGGGTAGGCCGAAATAGAATAGAGCGTGCGTTTCTTCGGTGCATCGCTGGCGCGGACGTGGTTCAACTCGCCGCTCGGACCCAGGTTGATAGTGTTGGTGTCGATAGAAGCCAGCTTAGTGTCGAGTAGTGGAATAGCATCCAGAAACTATGGATTGCCTGCAGGTAAGGTCGGAAACGGCTTCACGCCCGACAGGTCGTAAAACTCGAAGCGGCGCACATAAAGGGCAGGGTCGGGGCTGGTAAGTAGAAACCTACCCTCTACTAGTACCTTTGGTACCTGTGCTGTGGCCGTTATTCTTATTGAAGGTACATTGATGTCGTTGGCCGTCAGCGTCGAGTTGGTTTTGGTTACTTGTACACCGCCTTTAGCAAGGGTAGGGAAGCAGCTATTGTTAGATCTGGTTTCCCAGGTCCAACGCTGTATCAAGTTCTGTTACGAGCGTAGGTCGAATTTCACGGAGCAGTCTGGGCCTGAACGGGCTGCGCACACAATCCGCCAAGCAACAGCGGCAAAACAGTAAAGAGCTTCACTAGCAATTAAAATAGGAGCGGGAGGAAAAATCGTGCCCGGCTGGGTAGGTACTTTACCTACCCGGCCGGGCACAAACTATTCGGTAGTGTCCTGTATGTAGGGGCTACCACACCACTACCTGGCCAGTGCGCTGGCGCACCAGGTCACAAGCCATATACAAGGCTTCGCGGAAGGAGGTAGGGTCGGCGCGGAACTGGCCGGCCAGGCCGTAGGCCGTGCCGTGGTCGGGTGAAGTGCGCACAATGGGTAGGCCTGCGGTGTAGTTCACACCCCGCTCGAAAGCCAGCGTTTTGAAAGGAGTTAAGCCTTGGTCGTGATAAAGCGCCAGCGTAGCGTCGAACTGATGGTACTGCCCCGTGCCGAAATACCCATCGGCAGGGTAGGGGCCATAAACCAAGTGGCCTTCCTGCAAAAACTGCTGCAACACGGGCGTTACGATGCTGCCTTCCTCGGTGCCCAGCAGGCCGTTTTCACCGGCGTGTGGATTCAGGCCCAGCACGGCCACGCGCGGTTTTTCAATCCCGAAATCCTGCCGCAACGAGTTCAGCAGGATTTGCAGCTTGGTACGCAGCAGTTCCGGCGTGACGCGGGTGGCTACGTCCTTGAGCGGAATATGTCCTGTGAGGGTAGCCACGCGCAAGTCGTCACTGGCCAGCAGCATCAGGCTTTCCGGTGCCCCAAAGAAGCTGGTCAGAAACTCGGTGTGGCCGGGGTAGCGAAACTCATCGGACTGTGTGTTTTCCTTGCTGATGGGCGCCGTGACGATACCATCGAGCAGGCCGGCTTTCAGGTCGCGGCACGCTGCTAGCAGCGACTCGCGGGCGGCCGCGCCGCTGGCCTGGGTAGGCTGGCCGGGAGTGAGTACGAAGTCCTCATCCCAGCACGTCACGGCGTTGAGCTTGCCAGGGTCGATGTCGGCGGCCGAGCGCACTTGGCGGAACGTGAGCGGCCCTACCTGCTCGTCCACCGGAAAATCATCGAACAGCGACGTAGCCATGCCATACACCACGGGCGTGCAGTACTTCAGCAGGCGCGCGTCGAGGAAGGTTTTATAAATAATTTCCGGCCCGATGCCGGCCAAATCGCCAACGGAAATGCCGATGCGGGGGAGGTGACTCATGGGAGTGGTGAGGTTGTGAGGAGTGGAGTTGTGAGTTTTTGATTTCCGTGGGTTAGTCGTTGAAAATCGTTTGTCATCCTGAGCTTGCGAAGGACCTTCTCACGACAGAACAACAGGCGTAACAACGACTCGTTCACGTGTGCGAAGGTCCTTCGTCGCCGCTTGATGCGCGAAATGCTCAGGATGACAACGGTTAGGTAACCTTTTCTCTACGCCTGTGCCTTCAGGAAATCGTAGAGCAGGCGCACGGTGGTGCCGGTGCCGCCCTTGCCACGGTAGCTGTCGGGGGCCATGAGGTAGGCGGGAGCGGCAATGTCCAGGTGAATCCAGGGGTAACCCTCGGCGAAGCGCTCCAGAAATTTGCCCGCCGAAATGGCGCCTGCCTCGGCGCGGCCCAGGTTTTTGATGTCGGCAATGTCGGACTTGATGTGCTCGGCATACTCCTCCCACAGCGGAAACTCTACTACACGCTCGTGCACGCGCCGACCCGATTGCTGGAGCTGCGCCATGTACTCGTCGGTGGTGCCCATGCCCACAATGCCCTCTTGCCCAATGGCGCGGGCGGCGGCGCCCGTGAGGGTTGCCATATCAATCACCAGCGCCGGGTTGTATTTCTTGGCGAAGGCCAGGGCATCAGCCAGAATCAGGCGTCCTTCAGCGTCGGTGTTCAGCACTTCCACGGTCAGGCCGCTGTACATCGTAAGCACGTCGCCAGGGGCGAAGGCGGGGCCGCCGGGGCGGTTGTCGGTGGCCGGTACCAGGCCAATCACGTGCAGCGGCACTTGGTTTTTAGCCAGGGCGTAGAGCGTGCCCACCACGGCCGCGCCGCCGGCCATGTCGCACTTCATCATGTCCATGCTGTTGGGGGTAGGCTTCAGGCTGAGGCCGCCCGTGTCGTATACCACACCTTTACCCACCAGCACAAAAGGCTTGCTGTTGGTAGCGCCCTCGGGCTTGTACTCCATAATAGTGAAGGTAGGGGGCTCAGGCGAACCTTGGTTTACGCCCAATAAGCCGCCCATGCGGAGCGCCTCAATGCGTACCAAATCCAGAATCTCGGTCTGGAAACCTGCCTCCTCGCCCACAGCGGCCATCTGCTCGGCAAACTGTGTGGCGTTGAGCTTATTGTACGGTGCATTCACCAGGTCGCGGGCCAGGGAAACGCCTTCTACCACTGCTTGCAGCTCCTGCGTCAGCCGGGCCGTGAAGGCCGAACCGGTGAGGTACACCTGCGCTAGGGTAGGCGCTTGCTGCGACTTCTCATCGGTTTTATAGCCCGCAAACTGGTAGGCCGTGAGGGCAATACCTTCCACGAGGGGTAGGGCGCCCGTGGCGTCGGTGGTCAGGTCCTGCACGTAGAGCGCGGCTACCTTATCGGTTTTCAGGCGGGCGTGCAGCTGGTGGCCGCTTTTGCGCAGAGCCTCCGCCGCGAGGGGTGCCGTAGGCTTGTCGGCGGCTACCACAAAGTAGTGCTGGTGCGTGAAATGGTTAAGGCTGATGAGCTTGCTGTCAGCGGCGAGCTGGTCGTTTACGTACTGCCGGGCCGCGTCGGGTAGGTCGGTAGCAGCGGCGTCGGGCAGCGTAGTGGTGCCAGTGGGTAGGATGAAAACAGTGTCGGCGGCAGTGGGCGCCGTGGCTGCGTAGGCGAGTTGGAGAGACATAAAGACAGTAGGAGAAGTACTGAAAGTCGAAAGCAGGAACCACAGAGCCGCGCAAAACGGCGGTTTCGGGCGTATCTTTGGCGATTCGCAAGGTAGGCACTTTGCCCGGCCTTTTCCCTAAACGCTCCGCCCGTGGATTCTGTTAGAGCCAAAAAACACTTAGGTCAGCATTTTTTGGCCGACCCCAACATTGCGCGGCGCATCGTGGAGGCGCTCCGCCTACCCGATGGCGTACGCGAGGTGCTCGAAATTGGCCCTGGCATGGGCGTGCTCACCGGCACGCTCCTGCAACATCCGGCTTACCGTACGTCGGTAGTGGAGATTGACCGCGAATCGGTGGCCTACCTCCAGCAGCACTTTCCGGCACTGGAAGACCGTATTATCTCCGCCGACTTTTTGCGTCAGAACCTCAACGAGCTGTTTCCTGGCGAGCCAATCAGTATCATCGGCAACTTTCCTTACAACATCAGCAGCCAGATTTTCTTCCAAGTGCTGGCCCACCGGCAGCAGGTGCGCGAGGTGGTAGGAATGATTCAGAAAGAAGTAGCCGACCGCCTGGCCGAAGGCCCCGGCTCCAAAACCTATGGCATCCTTAGTGTGCTCTTGCAGGCATTCTATGAAGTGGAATATCTGTTCACGGTACCACCGCACGTGTTCAACCCGCCGCCCAAAGTACAGTCGGCTGTCATTCGCCTCACCCGCAACGCCACCGAGCACCTGGGCTGCGACGAAAAGCTGTTTTTTCAAGTAGTAAAGCAAGCCTTTCAGACCCGTCGCAAAACGCTACGCAACGCCCTCAAGCCTTTCGGTATGCCTGCTGAAGCTACCACCGATGCGGTATTCGACAAACGCGCTGAGCAGCTAGGGGTAGGGGAGTTTGTGGAGCTGACAAAGCACATTCAGGAGCATAAGGTGAATTAAGCAATGCATCTTGAGCGACTAATTGGTGCAATATTCTTGATGATTTTAGCGTCGAGTTGTGAGCAAATTATTGGCTGCGATGGAATTGTGATAGATAGTTCTGGAAATCCGATTGCCAACGTTCGGGTGACACTGCGGCAAGAATCGGTAGTGTTGGATTCAACGACCACAGATTCATTAGGAAGGTTTTACGCTAGTCAATTAATAGGTTATGTAGGTTCGCCTCCATCACAATCTGTAGATTTTAAAAAATATGGATTCATACCTAAAGCCCTTGATTTGGTTGCTTTGTATAAACGACGCGGGTACTCATCTGAATTGCGTGACAGTATGGTAGTAGTACTACAATCAGGTAAATAACAAAACGAATGTCCCTCTGTCTTTGCATCGACGAAATGCACTCCAGTCTGCCCAATATGCTGGCCGAGATTGGGGTGCAGCTCCACTATCGGCCCGAACTAACGGCTACGGAAGTGCCCGCTGCCCTGGCTGCGCATCCTTATGATGGCCTCATGGTGCGCTCCAAGCTGCGCATTACCGCCGACCTTTTAGCACATGGCCCCGCCCTGCGCTGGGTGGCCCGCGCCGGCGCTGGTGTCGATAATATTGACGAGGAAGCGCTGGCCGCGGCCAACGTTACGCTGCTGAATGCACCTGAGGGCAACCAGGATGCCGTGGGTGAGTTTGCCGTAGGGCTGCTGCTGAGTGTGTTGCGCAACATTGGCCGGGCCGACCGCGAGGTGCGCGCCGGGCAGTGGCGCCGCGAGGCTAACCGCGGCGAGGAAGTAGGCGGCAAAGTGATTGGGCTGATTGGTTACGGGCACATGGGCAAGGCCTTTGCCCGGCGCCTCTCGGGCTTCGGCTGCACTGTGCTGGCCTACGACCACGACCCCAACTGCGCCCCCGACCACTATGCTACCCTGGTTTCGTTGGCCGAGCTGCACCAGCAGGCCGAGGTGCTGAGCCTGCACATTCCCTACTCGGCGGCCAATCACCATGTCGTGAATGAGGCGATGCTAACCGGTTTTCAGCGCCCGATCTGGCTGCTGAACACGGCGCGGGGTGAGGTGCTGGACCACGCCGCGTTGGTACGCCAGTTGGCTATTGGCCAGGTGCGCGGCGCTGGCCTCGACGTACTCGAAAATGAAAAGCTCGCCACTCTTACGCCCGCCCAGCGTGCTACCCTCGACGCGCTGGAAGCCGACCCAAATGTGGTATTTACGCCCCACATCGGCGGCTGGACGCATCAGTCCTATCATCGCATCAATGAGGTGTTAGCCCGCAAAATCCACGATTTTCTGCGTCGGCACGCGGGGTAGGGGCTGAGTGCCGCTGCCACCGGGCCAGCACAACGCCAGTGCTTGGTTTGCGGCGAATGTGTATATTTGCAGGAAACCTGTTTTGGAGAACGGTCGGCGCTGCTGACCGTTCTCCTTGTTTTTTAGCTAATCCACCAACCCGACATGGCTACTGTTAATTATTATACCCCCGAAGGCTTGCAGAAACTCAAAGACGAGTTGCAGGACCTGAAAATCCGTGGTCGGGCCAAAGCTGCCGACGACCTGCGCGAGGCCCGCGATAAGGGTGACCTAAGTGAGAATGCCGAATACGACGCTGCCAAGGAAGCCCAGGGTTTGCTGGAACTGAAAATAGCCAAGCTGGAAGAAATTGTGGGTAATGCCCGCCTGCTCGACGAGAGCAACCTCGATACCAGCAAGGTGCTCATTATGAGCAAAGTAAAATTGAAAAACCTGAAAAATGGCATGGTGCTCGACTACACGCTGGTAGCTGAGGAAGAAGCCAACCTGGCCGCCGGCAAAATCTCCGTGAAGTCACCCATCGGCAAAGGCCTGCTGGGCAAATCGGCCGGCGACACAGCCGAGATTACTGTGCCTGCTGGTAAGCTGCAATTCGAGATTCTGGAAATTTCGCGCTAGGTGGTGAGATAGTGAACTTGTGAAATGGTGAGTTAATGGTATCATTATCTTACTGTTTTTCTGGAGAAGAGGGCGAAGTCAACGACTTCGCCCTTTTGCGTTTTCCCACGTACTTTGGACATGGTGTTTTACCTGTTCCACATATGCCTCAAGCGTATATTACACGTCAACTCACCATCTCACTATTTCACCATTTGACCACATGCCTTCTATTTTCTCTCGCATCGTGGCCGGCGAGCTGCCGGCTTATAAAGTAGCCGAAGACGACGCGCACCTGGCTTTTCTGGACATCACGCCCCTGGTGGAAGGCCATACGCTGGTGATTCCGAAGAAAGAAATCGACTACATCTTCGATCTGCCCCCGCAGGAGTTGGCCGCGCTGCACCTGTTTGCCCAGCGCGTGGCGCAAGGGGTGCGGGCCGCCGTACCGTGCAAGCGCATCGGGGTGGCCGTAATTGGGCTGGAAGTGCCGCACGCGCACATTCATTTGATTCCGATGAACAAAGTGGCGGATATGAACTTCGCCAACCCTAAGATTACAGTGCCCGAGGAGCGCATGCGGGAGCTGGCCGCTGCCATTGCCGCCCACGTGCCGGCCGCCGAAGCCAGCGAGGTAGGCGAAGCACACACCTCACCCTTGGAAAGCAAAGCCGAGCGCGAAACCGTGGCCAGCAACGCCATCGCCGCCGCGCCTACCCCCGCCGCCGCGGCTCCCACCGACCAACTACGCCAGCTCACGCAGGGCCTGCACTACGTAGGCGAAACCGAAGCGCCATTGGAAGTAGTACACTACCCCGCCCCCCCGCAGGAGCTGACGCCGGAAGTCGTGCGCGAGCTGGTAGGTGAGCCCGCCGATACGCCTGTGCAGACGCAGGAGCTAACCCAGTTCCTGCGCCAGCAAACCGCCGACAACGGCCCCCAAGGCTCGGTGCAGGCCGCCAACCGCTTTAAAGCGTTGCAGATGTTTTTGAAGCAAGAGCTAGACGATACACAGGTGTACCGCTTCGGGGACGGCCCGCGCATAATGGTCTATGCCTTGGGTAAAACAGCCGATGGGCAGCTGACGGGCTTCAAAACCTACCTCAGCGAAACCTAAACAGAAAAGCCCGCGCCACTCCCGGCGCGGGTATCTTTTTCTAAGTTGCGTTGTTGTAGAGCTAAGGGGCTTGCACTGTTTATCAGATACACGGTGTAAATCTGTTACGTACCCTACATTCGTCTTCTCCACAAAAACTTATGCCGCCGAACTCTTACGCTATAGCCGACGATGCAGCCCTGGTACAGGCGCTGAGCGACGGGGATGCGCGGGCGTTTGCGGAAATCTACGAGCGGTACTGGTGGCCACTTTTCACCACGGCCCAGCGCAAGCTGGGCTCGCGCGAGGCCGCCGAAGAGCTGGTGCAGGACTTGTTTGCGGCGTTGTGGCACAAGCGCGTCAGCAGCCACATCGAAAGGTTGCCCCACTACCTGCACAAAGCCCTACAGTACCGCATTATTGACTACCTACGGGTGCGTACTACCCATGCCGGCTACCTGAGCTACCGGCAGGCGCAGCCACTGGCGCCCGACCGTAGCACCGAGGAGCTGGTAGCCGCCGACGACTTGTCAGTGGCTCTGGCCGAGAGCATCACTCAATTGCCCGAGTCGACGCGAGAGGTGTTTCGGTTGAGTCGGCTGGAGCACCAGAGCATCCCCGAAATTGCCGACCGACTACATCTGTCGCCCAAAACGGTGGAATACCACCTGACGCGCGCTCTGAAGTTGTTACGGGTGCGTTTAAAGGACTTTTTAGTACTGTTGCCTTTACTGTTATCGATAAAGTAAATTTTTTATTAAAAAATTTATAATTTAAACAAGTTGATTTTCAGTTAATTATATAGGCAGACTGGGAAATCAGCCCAAATTTTTTGCGTCCGCGCCAGGGTAGGACGGTGGTTGTTCGACTATAAGAGCAAACCACGGCTTTGCTTATGTCAGACGCATACATTCAGGATATACTACAGCGGTACCAACGTGGCGAATGCACGCCCGCGGAGCAGCGCGAAGTAGAGCACTGGTATGCTGCTCTGGAGCAGCACGTGCCCTCCAGTCCACCCCTGACTGCGCAGGAAAGGCAGACGTTGCAAGAGGCGCTTTGGGCACGCATTGCCCAGCAAACCGAACTGGAAACGCCAGTAATACCGCTGGCTACCGCCACAAAGCCTTGGTATGTGCGAGCCCCGGTGCGCTGGGCGGCTGCGGCAGCAGTGGCCGTTGGGGTAGGCTTGGCGGCGCTGCAACAACTGCCCGGCTCCTGGGTGGCATCCACCACCGTACAACAGGAAACAGCGCAATCAGAATGGACTATACGTACCGAGCCCGGCCAACTCACCCTACCCGATGGTAGCACAGTGGTATTGGCTCCGGACAGCCGTTTGCGCTACCCCCGCCGTTTCGTGGCAGCTCGTCGGCAAGTGTTTTTGTCAGGTGAAGCTACGTTTGATGTGTCGCACAATCCGCAGCACCCGTTTGAGGTATACACGGAGCAAATGCTGACCACGGTGCTGGGTACTAGCTTCACCGTGCAGGCCTACGCCGGCCAGCCCGAAACACGGGTACAGGTGTTGCGCGGCAAAGTGCGGGTGCAGCCCCGCAAGCCGGTAGCAGCCACTGCCGCAGCACCACCCGCTGCAGTAGACTTGCTGCCCAATCAACAGGCCGTGTATTCGCCCGCTGCCCATGCGTTGCGCAAAGATTTGGTGGCCCAACCTGCACTGCTGGCACTGCCTACTACCTTGTCTTTCGACGACCAGCCCGTGGCAGAGGTAATTGCCACGCTGGAACATGCCTACGGGGTTGAAATACTGTATGATGAGGCGGCACTAGCGCACTGTACAGTGAGCGTGGTGCTCCAAAAGGATCAACTATTCAACAATTTAGACCTGTTGTGCAAAACTTTGGGCGCTACTTATAGGTCGACAGATGCGCATGTGCAACTGTATAGCCAGGGCTGCAAATCTTAACGCGGTTTTGGCCTCCCTCCACTCTCTTTTTTCGTTAAACTCTCTGCAAACGATTGCGGCTTCATTTCACGCTTTTTACCGCTTTGCTTAATTCCCAAATTCTTCTCACCAACCCTAACAAGCTGTATGAGTTCTCTTCTACAAATCCCACCACTGGGCATACGCTTTAAACGCGCCGTGCTTCTGCAATTGTTTGGTCTGCTGCTCACTACCAGCATTACCTGGGCCAGGCCGGTCTTATCCCAGGAAATTCTGAGCCAGCCCGTGACGGTGCAGGCCAACAACGAAACCGTGAAGACCCTGCTTGGGCAGTTGGAGGCGCAGACTAACACGCACTTCATGTACAGCCCACAGGTGATTAAGGCTACTCGGCGCGTGTCGGTGAAAGCCGTAAACCAGCCTTTGGTAGAGGTGTTGCGCACGATTCTGTCGCCAGTAGCGGTGAAATATGAAGTGGTAGACAATGGCATCGTGTTGCAGCCCGCTCTTCAGGCCGATATCACTGTCACCGGCCGCGTGCTGGATGAAAAAGGCGCGGGCCTACCCGGCGTGAACGTAGTAGCGAAAGGCACCTCCAACGGCACCCAGACCGATGTGGAGGGTAACTACTCTCTCACGGTCCCCGACAACGCTACGCTCACGTTCTCCTTCATTGGCTACAACACCCAGGAGGTGCCCGTAGGCGGCCGCACGGCCATCAACATCACGATGGGCGCCGACACCAAAACTCTGAACGAGGTAGTAGTAGTGGGCTACGGCACCCAGCGCAAAGCCGACGTGACGGGCGCCATTGGCTCGGTGAAAGCCGAGGAAATTGCCAACCGCCCCGTAGCCAACGCCGAGCAGGCGCTGCAAGGCAAGGTGGCCGGCGTGACTATTACCTCCAACTCGGGTGCTCCCGGCGCCGCGCCTAACATCCGCATTCGGGGTGTGACGTCGGTGCGAACAGCTGGCGACGACAACAACGCTGCCAACCAGCCGCTATTTGTGGTAGATGGTATGTTTACCAACAACATTCAGTTCCTGAGTCCCTACGATATTGCGTCGATTGAAGTACTAAAGGACGCTTCTTCGCTGGCTATTTATGGTGTACGTGGTGCTAACGGCGTGATTATCGTGACCACCAAAAAAGGTAAATCGGGTAAGGCCCGCATTACTCTGAACGCCTACGCGGGTTATCAAGAAATTGCCAAGCAAGTAAAAATGGCGAATGCCAGCGAATATCAGACGCTGCTGAACGAGGCCATTCTCAATACTACCCCCAACTCTACCAACCTGTTCCGTGGACCCGGCTACGACTTTGGCGGCGGCGTGAACTGGTTTGACGAAGTTCTGCGCAAGGGCGTTATCCAGGACTACCAGCTGAGCGCTTCGGGCGGCTCGGAAAAGTCGACATACAGCATCAGCGGCGGCTACAACAAGCAGCAAGGCATTGTGAAGGGCCAAGACTTTGAGCGTATCAACTTCCGTGTCAACAACGAGTACAAGCTTACCGACCGCGTGCGGGTAGGGGCCAATGTGGCCATCAGCCGCATTCAAGAGAACATCACGCCGGGCTCGGTGTTCGACAATGCTTACAACGCTGACCCCGCCCAGCAGGTGTTCAACCCCACCACTGGCAATTATAGCTACTCGCTGAACCAAAACGTGGCCAACCCAGTGGCGCAACTCGCCTATAACAACGAGCGCAACAAAGGCGGCCGTTTGATTGGTAACGTCTTCGCTGAAGCCAACCTGCTAAAAAACCTGACCTTCCGCACCAGCTTCGGTACGGACCTGGGCTACACCGAAAACCGCGTGTATGCGCCGGTGTACTTCGTGTCGCAGAACCAACGCAACGACCGTAGCCGTCTGGAGCGCCGGACCGATACTAACTCTACCTGGCTCTGGGAAAACACGCTGACCTATGATACGCAGTTTGGCGATGACCACCGCCTGACGTTGCTGGCCGGCTATACCATGCAGCGCGACCAGAACGAAAGTCTCTTCGGTCAGCGCAACGACGTGCCCGGCTACGATGACGACCTGTGGTACCTGAACGTGGGCAACGCCCAAGGCAACATCGCCAATAACTCGGCCAGCGAGTACGCGTTTCAATCGGGCCTGGCCCGTGCCAACTACGCTTTCAAAGACCGCTACCTGGTGACGGCTACCTTCCGCGCCGACGGTTCTTCGCGCTTCTCGCAGGGCGACCGGTGGGGCTATTTCCCGGCCCTGGGCCTGGGCTGGCGCTTGTCAGAAGAAGACTTTATTAAGGATCTGGGCGTGTTTGATAACCTGAAACTGCGCGCTAGCTACGGCGTGGTGGGCAACGTGAACGTGCCCAGCTACCAGTACTATGCTCGCATCAACAACAACCTGAACGCCATCTTCGGCCCAGGCGAGTCGCTGAACATCGGCAAAACCGAAACCAACCCCACCGTATCGCAGATTCGCTGGGAGAAAATCAACCAATTAGACATTGGTTTTGAAATGGCATTCCTGGAGAATCGCCTGACCTTCGAGGCTGACTACTTCGACCGTCGGACCAACGACCTGGTAACGCAAGTGCCCGTATCGGTAGGGGCGCTGTACCGTAACATTGGTACTGTCGACAACAAAGGCTTCGAGTTTACCCTGGGCTGGCGCGGTGATGTAAAAGAAGAATTCACCTACGGCGTAAATGCCAACCTCTCTACCCTGCGCAACAACATTGTATCGCTGGGCAACGGCGGGCAGCCCATCATTGGGGGTAGCCTGGGCAACGGCAACGTGGTGACACGGAGCGGTGTGAACACCTCTATCGGCGAATTCTACGGCTACGACGTGATAGGTATTTTCCAGACGGCCGACGAGGTAGCCGCTGCTCCCAACCAGCCCGGTGGCAAAGCTCCCGGTGAGCTGCGCTTCCGCGACGTGAACGGTGACGGTGTGGTTGACCAGAACGACCGGGTGAGCCTGGGCTCGCCCATCCCCAACCTCACCTATGCCCTGAACACCAACGCCGCTTACAAAGGCTTCGACATTGCCGTGGACCTGCAAGGCGTGGCCGGCAATAAGATTTACAATGGCAAGAAGGCTGTGCGCTTCACCAACGAAAACTTTGAGGCCTCGCGCCTGGACCGTTGGACGCCCTCCAACCCTTCGACCACCGAGCCCCGCGTATCAAACGTTATTCCGCAGGTTTCTAGCTACTTCATCGAGTCGGGCGCTTTCCTGCGCTTCCGCACCATTCAGCTGGGCTACACCATCCCGCGGGCCATTACCGAGTCGTTTGGGGTAGGCGGTATCCGCTTCTACATCAACGCGCTCAACCCCTTCACCTTCACCAACTACTCGGGCTTCTCGCCGGAGGTAGGCGGCAACGACGCCGCCCGCGGTATCGAACGGGTTGTGGTGCCCGTGACGCGCTCCTACAACGCTGGGGTAAACATTTCTCTGTAATTCAGAACCTGATAAGCACATCGCATCATGAAAGCGAAATACTATATCATTGCCCTGGCCAGCCTCTCATTGAGCATGGCCGTTAGCAGCTGCCAGGACTTTCTGGACACGCAGCCCCTGGGCGAGGAGCTGAGCGAAAACTTCTTTGCCACCTCCGACGGCGCCGTGCAGGCTACCAACGCCATTTACAACCAGCTGCGCGACTTCTCGGTGCACACGTTCTCCTTCATCGGCATTGCCAGCGTAGCTTCCGATGATGCCGACAAGGGGAGTACCCCCGGTGATGCCCCCGCTATGGGCGAGTTGGACAACTTTACGGCAACGGCCGCCAACGGCCTGCTCGATGGTTTCTGGCAGGGCTACTACCTGGGCATTGCCCGCGCCAACCAAGTAATTCTGCGCGTGCCCGATATTCAAATGGACGACGCGCTGAAAGCTCGTTTGATTGGCGAGGCCCGCTTCCTGCGCGCCTACTTCTACTTCAACCTAGTGCGCACCTACGGCGGCGTGCCCATTATTGATGAGCTACCTCCCCGCGACGGCAGCAATTCCTCGCGTCCTCGCGCTACCCGCGAGCAGACCTACCAGTTCATCATTGCCGACCTGAATGCGGCCATTGAGGCCCTACCCGTGCGCTCGGCCTACCCCACCGCCGACTTGGGCCGCGTGACCAAGGGCGCCGCGCAGGGCCTGCTGGCCAAGGTATATATGTACCAAAACAACTGGGGCCAGGTGCTTTCTCTCACCGATGCGGTCATCAACTCTGGCGAGTACAGCCTCTACAACAACTACGCGTTGTTGTTCAATCTAGAAGGCGAAAACTCAAGCGAGTCCATCTTTGAGGTGCAGTGCGCTACCCTGCCGCAGGGTGGGGGCGGCTCGCAGTATTCTGAGGTACAAAGCCCACGCGCACCCATCCCAACCGGGGGCTGGGGCTTTAACTCACCCTCCGAGGACCTGAACAACGCCTACGAAGCCGGTGACCCGCGCCGCGACGCTACTATCATCTACGCCGGCGAAAACCTGGGCGACGGTGTAACCATCCCCACGGTGATTGACAACCCGCGCTACAACCAAAAGGCCTATGTGCGCGCCACCGACCCCCGCTCACCCAACGGCAACGGCGACTCGGGCAAGAACATCCGCATTCTGCGCTACGCCGACGTGCTGCTGATGAATGCCGAGGCTGCCAACCAACAAGGCAACTCGGCCAAGGCTCTCACTGACCTGAACCTGGTGCGCAAGCGTGCTCGTGGCACTAACGCCAACGTGCTACCCGATGTGACAACCACCGACCAAACGGCGCTGCGCCAAGCCATCTGGCGCGAGCGGCGCGTGGAACTGGCCATGGAGCACGAGCGGTTCTGGGACCTGGTGCGCCAGGGCCGAGCCGGTACCGTGCTGCGCGCCGTGGGTAAAAACTTTGTAGACGGCAAAAACGAGGTATTCCCTATTCCGCAAAACCGCATCGACATCAGCGGCGGGCTGATTACCCAAAATCCTGGCTACTAAACGGCTAGGTTAAAAAGAACGTCATGCTGAGCTTGTCGAAGCATCTCGCCCGCTTCGTTGCAGACTGCCAGACGAAGTGAGCGAGCTGTTTCGACAAGCTCAGCATGACGTTCTTTTTTAAGGACCTTTTCACAACCCCGCGCTTTTCCTAAACTACACCTTTGTTTATGAACAATCCGAATCCATTTGCCTGCCTGCTTGCTACCTGCCTGGGCGCGGCCAGTCTGCTGCCGCTCAGTGCTCAGGCTCAAACTGCTCCCGCCACTGCCAAGCTCACCTACACTGCCCCCCGCCAGAAAAACCTCTCCGACGAGCAGCTGCTGGATGAAGTGCAGCGCCAGACGTTCAAGTATTTCTGGGACTTTGGGCACCCGGTATCGGGCATGGCGCGGGAACGGAGCAACGTGAGCTTCGACTACGGCGACGAGGTAGTGACAACGGGCGGCACGGGCTTCGGCATTATGGCCATCATTGTGGCCGCCGAGCGCAAATGGATTACGCGGGAGCAGGCTGCCGAGCGGGTAGGGAAGATTGTCAACTTCTTGTGGAAGGCCGACATGTTTCACGGCGCGTTTCCGCACTGGCTGAACGGCGAGACGGGCAAAACTATCCGCTTCAGCCCCAAAGACGACGGCGGCGACCTTGTGGAAACCTCCTTTCTATTTGAAGGTCTGATTTGCGCCCGTCAGTATTTCACCAAAGACACGCCCACGGAAAGCAACCTGCGCAACAAGATTCTGTGGATGTGGGAAGGCGTGGAGTGGAATTGGTACACCCAAAAACAGAACGTGCTGTACTGGCACTGGAGCCCCAACAACGACTGGAGCATGAACCACCAGATTCATGGCTGGAACGAGTGCTTTGTGACTTACGTGCTGGCGGCCGCCTCGCCGCGCTACAGCATCGATAAGAAAGTGTACGACGAAGGCTGGGCCACCGGCAACGCCTTCAAAAACGGGAAGAAATACCTGGGCACTACCCTGCCGCTGGGCTTCGACTACGGCGGACCCTTATTTTTCTCGCACTACTCGTTTTTGGGCATTGACCCACGCGGCCTCAAGGACCAGTACGCTGATTACTGGCAGCAGAACCAGGCTCACACGCGCATCAACTACGACTACTGCGTGCAGAACCCGAAGAAGTACAAGGGTTACGGGAAAGACACCTGGGGCCTCACCGCCTCGGATAGCTACAAGGGCTACGCCGCGCATTCGCCCACCGAAGACCTGGGCGTGATTTCACCTACCGCCGCGCTATCGGCCATGCCCTACGCGCCCAAGGAATCAATGGCGGCGCTGAGGCACTACTACAACGACCTGGGCGACAAAATCTGGGGCGAGTACGGCTTCGTGGATGCGTTCAGCCCCGAGCACAACTGGTACGCTAAGTCCTACCTCGCCATCGACCAAGGTCCTATTGTAGGCATGATTGAAAACCACCGCACAGGCCTGCTGTGGAAACTTTTCATGAGCAGCCCCGACGTGCAGAAAGGCTTGAAGAAGCTGGGCATCGAAAGCCCACAGTTGAAGAAATAGGTGGACCTCACCCCCGGCCCCCTCTCCTCCGGGAGAGGGAGAGACTGACGATTGGGCTGTTAGCTACTAGCTGATGGCTGCTAGCCCCCGTCAATGAAAAGTTAACAGCTAATAGCTCCGGCAAATACTCCCCCTCTCCCAGAGGAGAAGGGGCCGGGGGCGAGGCGCCTCCGTCCGCGCAAAACCACAATGCTATGCAAAATTCACTTTTTCGCTACTTACTGGCTACCCTGCTGACATGTGCCTGCGTGACCCTAGCCCACGCCCAGCAAGGTGTAGGCTTTCAGTCTCGGACGTACGCTGCTAAAGGTGGTCACACGTTGCCCTACCGCATCTTGTACCCTGAGAACTACGACCCCGCCAAAAAGTACCCGCTGATACTGGTGCTGCACGGGGCCGGGGAGCGGGGTGCTGACAACGAAAAGCAGCTGACGCACGGTAGTAAGCTGTTTCTGGATCCGCAGAACCGGCAGCAATTCCCAGCCATTGTGGTGTTTCCGCAGTGCCCCGAAGATAGCTACTGGGCGGCCACGAAAATTGACCGCACCAAGCACCCACTCGATATCCAGTTCCGCTACGCCGATGGCCCCAACTGGCCTTTGCGTGCCGCCCTCGACCTAGTGCAGCAGTTGCGCCGGCAAGACCATGTCGATAAAAAGCGGGTGTATATCATGGGTTTGTCGATGGGAGGGATGGGTACGTTTGAGGCCTTGTACCGCGAGCCAAAGCTGTTTGCGGCGGCCACGCCCATCTGCGGCGGCGGCGAGCCAGCTTCGGTGAAACGCTACGCTAAACGCCTACCCCTATGGGTATTTCATGGCAGCGCCGACGATGTGGTGGCGCCCGAGCACTCCCGCGAAATGGTAGCGGCCCTGAAACAGGCCGGTGCCCAAGTGAAATACACCGAGTATCCTGGCGTGAACCACAACAGCTGGGACAGCGCCTTTGCCGAACCGGAGCTGCTGTCGTGGCTGTTCAGTCAGCACAAATAAAGGGTAGAAACAATGAGGACATCTACGCGCACTTTCTGCCTGTGGGGCCTGCTGCTGGCTGCCGGACTAATGGCCCTACCCACTGCGGCCCAGCCCACCGGCCCGACCGCTACCTATTGCAACCCGCTCAACCTGGACTACGGCTACACGCCAATTCCGAACTTTGCGACCAGCGGCCGGCATCGCGCCACCGCCGACCCAGTCATCACGCTCTACAAGGGCGACTACTACCTGTTCAGTACCAACCAGTGGGGGTACTGGCACAGCCCCGACCTCTACCACTGGACCTTCGTGAAACGCTCGTTTCTGAAGCCTTACCACACGGTGTACGATGACCTGTGCGCCCCGGCGGTGGCGGTGGTAGGCGACACCCTGCTGGTGCTGGGCTCGGCCGCCCAGAAGAATTTTCAGCTTTGGATGAGCACCGACCCCAAGCACGACACTTGGAAGGAAGCTGTGGACCCGTTTCCGGTAGTGGCCTGGGACCCCGATTTGTTTCTGGATACCGACGGCAAGCTCTATCTATATTGGGGTAGCTCGAACCTGTACCCGCTCTACGGTCAGCAAATCAGCCGCAAAACTTTTCAGCCCATTGGCGAGCGGCAGGAAATGTTTGGTCTGAACGACAAACGGTTTGGCTGGCAGCGCTTCGGCGAGTACCTCGACAATACCTTCCTGGACCCCTTCATGGAAGGGGCCTCGATGATCAAGCACAACAGCAAATACTACCTCCAATACGGCGCGCCCGGCACCGAATTCAGCGGTTACGCCGATGGCGTGCAAGTGAGCGACAAGCCGCTCGGGCCTTTCCGGCCGCAGTCAGACCCGTTTGCCTACAAGCCGGGTGGCTTTGCGCGCGGGGCGGGGCACGGCAATACGTTTCAGGACAAATACGGCAACTGGTGGCACGTGTCTACCATGGTCATTTCGGTGAAAAATAACTTCGAGCGGCGGCTGGGGCTGTGGCCCGCCGGCTTCGATAAGGACGGCGTGCTGTATAGCAATACCACCTTCGGCGACTACCCACACTACCTACCCACCGGCACTGCCGACCACTTACAAAGCCGCTTCACGGGCTGGATGCTGCTCAATTACAACAAGCCCGTGCAGGCCAGCAGCACCCTCGGCAACTACGCCCCCAACCTGGCCGTCGACGAGAGCATCCGCACCTACTGGAGCGCCGCCACCGCCAACAAAGGCGAGTGGTTCCAGACCGACCTGGGCCAGGTAAGCACCGTGCGGGCCGTGCAGCTCAACTACGCCGATCAGGACGCCGAGTTTCTGGGCAAGCAGACCAATACCTACCATCAGTACAAGCTCTGGTATTCTGAAAACGGCAAAAAGTGGAAGCTGCTGGTTGATAAGAGTAAAAATCAAACCGACGTGCCGCACGACTACCTCCAGCTCGCGCAGCCCATACAGGCCCGCTACCTCAAGCTCGAAAACGTGCACATGCCCACCGGTAAGTTTGCCCTCAGTGGTCTGCGCGTGTTCGGTACGGCCAACGTGCCCAAACCCGCCGCGGTGCAGGATTTCGTGGTGCTACGCACTGAGAAAGACAAGCGCAGCGCCTGGCTGAAGTGGCGCCCCGTCGACAACGCTTACGCCTACAACATCTTCTTCGGCACCGAGCCCGGCAAGCTTTACAACAGCATCATGGTGCACGGCCAAAACGACTACTACTTTAAAGGCATGGACAACCAAAAGCCCTACTACTTCACCATCGAACCCGTGAACGAAGCCGGCGTAGGCCCTCGCACACAAGTAGTGGAGGCGAAGTGAGGACGAGGCTAGAACTAGCTCCCCTCCTTAGCTAAGGAGGGGTTAGGGGTGGTTGGCCTCCATCAGAACGAAGCTAAAAACTAGTCTTTTCATTTTCAAGACTATTTACGTCGTGCAACGGTATTCAACCACCCTTAATTCTTCCTTAGCTGAGAGGAACTAGGTTCTGGTCTTAGCTCTACTCATCAAATCAAAAACACTCAAATTTCCCACATAGTACACCCATGAATAAACTTTCCCGCGCTGCCCTGCTGCTCACGCTGGGCCTCACCTTCACGACGGCGCCGCTACATGCCCAGCAGCAACCACCAGCGCCTACCCCCAAAGTCATGCAGGACGACCCCAAGATGAAGGCCTTCATCGACAACCTGATGCAGAAAATGACGCTGGAAGAGAAAATTGGTCAGCTGAATCTAGTATCGGTAGGGTTTGACGTGACGGGGCCGGTAGTGAGCCAAAATGTGAACGAGAACATCTCGAAAGGCAACGTCGGCGGTGTGTTCAACACCTACACGCCCATTGCCGCCCGCAAGCTCCAAGAGCTGGCCTTGAAGCAAACCCGCCTGAAAATTCCCCTGATTTTTGGCTACGATGTCATTCATGGCCACCGCACCATTTTCCCCATTCCGCTGGGGCTGGCTGCCAGCTGGGACCTTACGGCCGTAGAGCGTAGCGCCCGCATTGCCGCCGAAGAAGCCTCAGCCGATGGCCTACATTGGGTGTACTCGCCCATGGTCGACATTGCCCGCGACCCGCGCTGGGGCCGCGTGGCCGAGGGCGCTGGTGAAGACGCCTACCTCGGTTCGCGCATGGCTGAAGCCATGGTGCGCGGCTATCAGGGAACCGACCTGACCAAGGAAAATGCCGTGATGGCCTGCCTAAAGCACTTTGCCCTCTATGGCGCCTCCGAAGCCGGCCGCGACTACAACACCACCGACATGAGCAAGGTGCGCATGTACAATGAGTACCTGCCGCCCTACAAAGCTGCCGTCGATGCCGGGGTAGGGTCCGTAATGTCGTCGTTCAACGACGTGAACGGAGTGCCAGCCACTGCCAACCGCTGGCTGCTGACGGACCTGCTGCGCGAGAAATGGGGCTTCAAGGGCTTCGTGGCCACCGACTACACAGCCATCAACGAGCTGATTGCGCACGGCATGGGCGACGAGAAAGAAGTAGCCGCGCTATCGTTGAAAGCTGGTGCCGATATGGACATGGTAGGGGAGCTGTTCCTGAAGCACTTGGGCGAAGACCTGAAAAACGGCCTCGTGAAGCAGGCCGATATTGACCTGGCGTGCCGCCGCGTGCTGGAAGGCAAGTACCGCCTCGGCCTGTTCAAAGACCCCTACCACGGCGTGTCGGAGAAGCGGGCCAAGAAGGTGATTATGAACAAGGAGTTCATTGCCGATGCCCGCGACATTGCCCGCAAGAGCATGGTGCTGCTGAAAAACGACAACCAAACCCTACCCCTCAAGAAGTCGGGCACCATTGCACTGGTGGGCCCACTGGCCCAGAGCCAGCGCGACATGATTGGCAACTGGAGCGGCGCCGGCGACTGGAAACAGGCTGTGTCGCTGGAGCAGGGCATTAAGAACGTGGCCGGCAACGCGGTGAAAATCGTGTATGCCAAAGGCGCCAACATTGCCGATGACCAACAGATGCTTGACCGCCTCAACCACCACGGAGGAGAATTGGTGCTGGACAAGCGCTCCTCTGAGGAAATGATAAAGGAGGCCGTGCAGGTAGCCCAGCAGGCCGATGTGATTGTGGCCGCCGTGGGCGAAAGCCAGGGCATGACCGGTGAAGCCGCCAGCCGCGCCGATATTGGCCTACCCGGCCAGCAACTCGCCTTACTCAAGGCCCTGAAAGCCACCGGTAAGCCGCTGGTGCTGGTACTCATGAACGGCCGGCCGCTCACGCTGACCTGGGAAGATCAAAACGCCTCGGCTATCCTGGAAACGTGGTTTGGCGGTACCCAAGCTGGCAACGCCATGGCCGATGTGCTGTTTGGTAATTACAACCCATCGGGCAAACTCACGATGACCTTTCCGCGTTCCGTGGGGCAGATTCCGCTGTACTACAACCACAAGAGCACTGGCCGTCCCTACGCCGGCACCGACCCGATGGACAAGTATAAGTCGCGCTACCTGGATGAGGTGAACGAGCCGCTCTATCCCTTCGGTTTCGGCTTGAGCTACACCAAGTTTGAGTACGGCAAGCCCGAGCTGAGCACCACCACGCTGGGCCAGAATCAGCCGCTGGAAGTGAAAGTGACTGTGCGCAACACTGGCAACTACGACGGCGAGGAAGTGGCCCAGCTCTACATCCGCGATATGGTAGGCAGCCTCTCGCGCCCCGTAAAAGAGCTGAAGGGCTTCCAGAAAGTGATGCTGAAAAAGGGTGAAAGCCGCACCCTCACCTTCCGTCTTTCGCCCGACGACCTGAAGTTCTACAACAACGACCTGAACTTCGTGGCCGAGCCCGGTGACTTCCAGGTGATGGTAGGCGGCAACTCCCGCGACGTGCAGATGGCTGGCTTCAAGCTGCAATAAGAGTCTAGTACTGTGTGCTGGGGGAGAGACACAAGCTGGTCTGTGTCTCTCCCCCAGCAGCCCAAACACCAAGCGCGCGAAAATTGCTTTTCGCGCGCTTGGTGTTTGGGCTGCTGGGGGAGAGACACAAGCTGGTCTGTGTCTCTCCCCCAGCAGCCCAAACACCAAGCGCGCGAAAATTGCTTTTCGCGCGCTTGGTGTTTCTGGTTTTTCAGAGGGCCTACTTCTCGGGGCCAGTGGCGGGTAGCACGATGGTGAAGGTAGTGCCCACGCCGGGGGAGCTGCTGGCATCGAGGGCGCCGCCTTGCTGCTGCACCAGGGAGCGAACCATATAGAGGCCCAGGCCAGCGCCCTCACCCTCGGCCGTGAGGCGGGTGAACGGGCTGAACAGCCGGTCCCGGTCCCGCTGCAAATCAATGCCGATGCCGTTGTCAACAATACTCAGCACCACGTTGTTGTCGCGGCTGCGGGTGCTTACGTGCACCACGGGCGGCCGGTCGGGGGCGCGGTACTTGAGGGCGTTGTGCAGTAGGTTTTTCAGGATGCTTTCGAGGTAGGCAGGGGGGCATACCACCACCGGGGCCCGGCTGAAATCAGCCGTAATCATTCCCTCCTGCGCCTGCATGTACCCCATCAGGTCAGCATACACACGGCTAAATACGGTTTGCAGCTCCACTCTCTCGGCGGGCGGTGCTGCTGTGTGCTGGCTCCGCAGGATATCCAATAGACCCGCCACGGTACTCGTCAGCCGGTGTACTTCCTTGGTCAGCAGCGTCATAACGTGCTCCTGCGCTGCGCCGGCGGGCTCCTCGCGATACACCTCAATCAAGCTCTCTAAGTTATTGGTCGGCCCTTTCAGATCGTGGGCTGCAATGTGCACAAAGGTGTCCAGCGAGCTATTGGCCTCCTGCAAAGCCTGGTTGAGACGGTAGGCCTCGTAGGTGGCCGCGGCATGGTTTAGGGCCCGCCCAGCGTAGTCGGCTACCAGCGAGAAAAAGGCGTAGTAGTCGGCATCCAGCGGGCGGCGGGGGCTCAGGCCTACAATCAGCACCTTATCGGCCGCGGTGTCGTTTTCGTGCAGGCGAAGGGGGAGCAGCAGGGCCTGCGTAGGTATCACAGACCAATTGCCTTCCGGCCAGCTGCCAAAGCGGGTGGGCAGGTCATCCACTAATACCGGCTGACGGGCAGACAGCGTCTCGGCCATCGGCCAGTACCGGCTGGTGTTCAGTGATAAGGTGCTGGGGGCCGTCGGCTCGCCGGCAGGCAGCCCAAACCAGCCCGTGAGGTGGGCCATTTGGGCCGGCTGATCGATGCTATAGAGCAGCGCAAACGGGATATCATCGGAGTCGGTGGCTAGGGAGGCTACCAGGTGCTGAGCCGCTTCTACAGGCCGGGAAGCAAGGGCCGCATGCGCCATCAGGGAGCTGAACATGGCCAGCCGCCGCTGGTTCAAAACCGTTGTGGTGGTTTCCATGGCCGTTACAAAGACGCCAGCTACCTGCCCGCTTTCATTCCGAATGGGGCTGTGGCTGAAAGTGAAATACGTTTCCTCCACGAAGCCCCGACGGTTGGGGAGCACCAGTTGATTTTCGAAGTGAGTGGTATGGCCAGCCCATACCTGCTCGAAAATGGGCGTTAGAAAAGGCCACATCTCGTCCCACCAGGGCTGGGCCGGCTGGCCCAGCGCACCGGGGTGTTTGGTTTGTAGAATGGCAGCGTAGCCATCATTATAGAAATGAACCAGCTCCGGTCCCCAGTGCACCATCATCGGAAAGCGCGAGCCGAGCATAATTTGCACGGCCGTAATTAGGCTCTGCGGCCAGTCGGCTACGGGGCCCAGTTTTGTCCGGGACCAGTCCAGCGTTCTGATTCGCTCTCCCATCTCTCCGCCTCCCGTAAATAAGATATCTGCACTCATATTGACTGTAAAACTGCGCGTGGTACCACTATTACCGGATCGGTAACAGTATAGAAAGCAAAAGTAGGCAGCCGCCGCGAAGCAACCCGCAAATTCTACGTAGCATACTGTTTAGGTGATGCAGAAACCGGTGAGTTTACCGCGTGGGGCCCGCATCTACGCTTGCTTGCAGGCGCGTTTGCGCGGCTTCGGGGAGGGCGCTCAGCAAGTCCAGACCGGTGGCGGCTTCCAAGGCGTCGAGGCTCACACGATACTGGCCCCAGTTGGGGCTCACGCTGTTGTCATTGGGCGTATCGATGGCAATGATGCGGGCCTGCCCGGCAGCAATGCGTTGCAGGTCGTTGGTGCCCTTGGGCAGTACCACCAGCACTTTCCACACGCGTTTGGGCACTGTCACGCGGCCCTGGTCGATGGTGGCGGCAGGGCCATTGGCGCCTACCCCGCCCCGGCCGTAGCTGCCCATCACGATATAGATTTCCTTGCCCTGCCTCACGAGGCTGCGCCCATACTCCTCCAGCGCCGACCATGTGCGCTGGTTGTTGTTGGGCGCCTGCGGAATCATGTTAGTCATTAGGAAAGTAGCCGAGTTGTCGTCCAGCGTGTACGTGCGGTCGGCAGAGGGGCAATTGTGGCCTTTGTCGAAGCCCGAGCCGGAGTAGCTTTTCGACGTCACTTGGTAGAACTGCCGGGGTAGGGCCGGGTCGGGACGGAAGTCGTCCTGGCGCGGCGCTGAGCCCATCTCGGCTTTGCTTAGGTGCCAACTTACCCAGGTAGGCGTGCCGCGCTGGGCGTTGTAGCTCAGCGTATATTGAGCCTTCACCATCAGGTAGTTGTTCGGTGCACTAAGGCTGGCCGTGGCACCGCTGGGGTTACCGAGGAGTAAATTGGGGTCTTGTGAGCCTGGGATCTTCGGGTCTTGGGTAGGGGCCGAGGGACTGGGGGACTGGGGTGTAGGGGTAGGGGTGCCGGTTGGCAGCAGCTCGATGTCGTCGATGTTCAGGCGACCTTTGCCGGTATCTACCTTTCTGATTTCCAGACGCACCGGTCCTGGCTGCGGTACGGTGAAAGTGGTGGTAAGAAGGCCCGCGCCGGCCGTGCGCACAGGCTGGCCCATGCGGGCGTAGCGCCGGCCGCCGTCCTGGCTCAGCCACAGCTCCCAAGTGCTGGCGGGGTCGGTGCCGTAGCTGGCGCTGCGGATGCGGATAGTGCGCACGCCCGCGGGGGCATCGAAATTCATGCCCAGGCGGCCACCTTCGCGCAGGCGCGCTGCCCGCTGCCCATCCTTGTGGTCTTGGTCGGAAGCGCCAATCAGTGCCTCGGCAAAGCGCCAGGAGCCGGAGGGTAGGGCTTCGTTGGCGGTGGCGTAGGCGCCTTTGCTGCCGGCCTCAAACGTTTCGGTGAGGGGCGGGGCTACCTGAGACGTAGTGGTGGAGGCGGGGGTAGGGAGCACCACGACGGCCGTGCGCGTTTCGGCAGATTGCTGGGAGCAGGCAAGCAGGGCTACGGGTAGGAGCAGAAGGAGTCGGGCCATGCTGCGAAAGTACGAGGCTGCTGGGAGAGTACCTCGGCAGTATACCGCTCAACCCTAGTTAGTAGGATGCCTACTGCTGTTCGCCGCCAGGTGTTCTGCCCGAAAATCGTAGCTATTAGCGTCAATAATGAGCTTTCGGTAACCGATAGACCACTTTTGGTGGTTGCGTAATGCGCTTGTCAGCTGCTTGGCAACTTATAACGAAGTTGAACAGTACTGGTACTGTAAACTCCATGTCGTCCTACTTTTGCCACGATTGGTACAACTTTCGCCTAAGAGTAGGAGAGCAGCGGGTTTTCCTGTAAGTATATCCGTACGCTCGTTCTGTTTTCCACTCTCTCCCCGTCTGTTATGTCACACGTTTCGTTTTTTGCCCGCCACGCCCGCGTGGGTGCGCTGGCTTTGCTGTTGCCTCTGGCAGGCTCCACGGCTTTCCGCTCGCCCCAGCAAACCAAACAAACTAAACAGCCCGATCCGCAGGTAATTGCGCAGTTTGGCCTGCTCGAGAATGCCCCCTTGCAGCAGTTTATCAAGCAGAAAGGCCAGCAAATGGCTGCAGTGTCCAACCGCGCCGACTACGGCTACAACTTCACCATCGTCGATTCACCGGTTATCAACGCCTTTGCTGCGCCCGATGGTAACGTGTATTTCACCCGCGGCATTATGGCGCACTTCAACAACGAAGCGCAATTTGCTGGCGTGCTGGGGCACGAGATTGGGCACATCACGGCTAAACACGGGCAGAAACAGCAAACGCGCTCTACCCTGGCCACGGGGGCGCTGCTGCTGGGTTCCATCTTTTCGAGCCGCATCGCCCAACTAGCCCAGCCGTTGTCGCAGGGGGTAGGGCTGCTGTTCCTGAAATATGGCCGCGACGATGAGCGCGAGGCCGACAAGCTGGGCGTGACCTACAGCACCAAAATTGGCTACGACGCCAGCTACATGGCTGATTTCTTCCAGACCCTGCAGCGCGAACAGGCCGCCAGTGGAGCTGACGCGGTGCCGGATTTCCTGTCGTCGCACCCCAACTCCGCCGACCGCTACACCACCGTGAAGCAGCTAGCAACGCAGGCCAAGCAGCAGGTGGGCGGCCGCGCCCTCACCGTGAACCGCGACTCCTACCTGCGCCGGATTGAGGGCCTGCCCTATGGCGAAGACCCGCGCCAGGGCTTTGTAGAAGGGGGCGTGTTCTACCACCCCGATCTGAAGTTTCGCTTCCCGATTCCCAGCGGGTGGAAGTCGCAGAACTCACCCTCGCAGTTTCAGATGGCCGAGCCCAACGGCAAAGCCGTGCAAATCCTGACGACGGCCGGCAACGGAACCCTCGAAGCAGCCGCCCAGAGCCTGGCCGAGCAACTGAAGCTACAGTCGCCGCAGGCCTCGCGCACCACCATCAACGGCTTCCCGGCGGTGGCTATCCAGGGTGACCAGGTAGGGCAGGACCAGCAAACCGGGCGGCAGGGCATCACGGCCAGTACGCTTTCCTACGTGATTCAGGACGGCAAAACGCTCTACGCCTTCATTGGCTTGTGCGCGCCCAACACGCTCACTACTTACGGTCCCAGCTTTCAGCGCACGGCCCAGGGCTTTGCCCGCCTCACCGACGCCAGCAAGCTGAACCGTCAGCCCGAGAAAATCCGCATCAAAACTGCCAAAGCTGGCCAGACGCTGGCACAGGCCCTCACGGCCAATGGCATTCCGGCCCGGCGCCACGAGGAGCTAGCTATTCTCAACGGCATGAAAACCACCGACAAGCTGAGCGCGGGTATGCTCTACAAAACGGTAGGGAAGTAGGCCGCGGCCAGGCAAAATACAAATGGCAAGAGCCGCCACAAGCCGATGACAAGGAATGCATTCGGCTTCGTGGCGGCTCTTGGTATGCTGCCTATACAATGAGCGAGGCATCCAATACGTTTCGAGATTTTATATAGCTATTTCTCTATGAAAAAGACCGTCTATACGTTCCTGTTGGTGGTTTACGCACAGCTCGCTCACGCGCAATCATCTGCCACTACTAGCCGAGACGATGATACCATCCTACTGGACCTTGCCGAGTCGCCGGAAGCCAGTTGGAAACGCTTGGCGCACATTCTCGTGGCCAGGGGCTACAGCATCGAACACAGTGATAAAGATTTGCTTACCCTCTCGACGTATGCACTGGGGAGTGATGCATTTCCCGTGCGAGTAACCGGTACCGTTGTCAATAACACCCTTTTGCTCCGCATTTACGAACAAAATGCTGTCACCCACGTCCCTATGCCGATAGCTGTTGTGCGTCGCCGGGGTGGCGGCAATTCCGAGTGGCGGGAGCTGGAGGCCATTGCGCAGGAGTTTGGCGGTACCAAGCGCTACACCGTCTCGGCCACCACACTTGCTAATAAGCTATGAGAATAGGGGGTAGAGCGAATCGGAAGGCAGGCAATCCATAGTATCTTTGAAGCTTCTCCCGGCGCGCCATCACTCTCTTCGTGCCGGATCAAAGAAGTATGAGTTTATTCGATTCGGCGGCGAAACCTGTGCGGGCGGCCGTGGTGCACGTGTTTGCCACCGGCCCCTACCAGCCCGGCAACGGGCACGGACTGCTGCACGTGGGCCTGCTACCGCTGGTGCCCGATGCCCAGGTGCAGGCGTGGCCGCTGAACCCCGAGCGGGAGCACTCGGCGGCCGTGTTTCAGGCCTGCCGCATCAGCAACGAAAAGGCCGCCGAAGCCCCTACCTGGCTGGAAAGCAAAGCGGAGGTGCAAGCCGCCTTTGCACAGTATGACGCCCTGCTGATTCTGGACCGCGCCGGGCAGCCCTCACCCGAGCGCCTGTGGTTGGAGCAGGTGGTGCTGGCCGACATGCCCAAGGCGCCCATCTGTGTGGCCCTCGATGAGCTGCTGGCCTTCTTCCTGCCCCACGAGGTGCTTGATGATGCCGACGACCTCAAGGAAAAACTACTTGCCGACAAAGCGTGGCGCGAGCGGGTAGGCTACGAAAAAAGCCTACCCCAATTGCCCTTCGTGCTGCATGCCATGCGCCGAAGCGTGCGATGGGTACTGGCCAGCCTGTTGCGCGTGCAGGGCGCTGGTAGTGGCTCCTGGCTGCCCGCTTACGCCTTGCTGCACAGCATTGTGGTCGATGCTGTGCGGCGGCCGGTGGCCCTGCGCGGCTTTCGGCTGCTGCGTGCCCTGGCCCAGCAGCCCGACTGCTGCGACGATACCCCGGTCCCCACCGAAACCACCCGCGAAGCTACCCAGCGCCGGTTGCCGAAGCCCGCGCCCTTCCTCGAGCGCCCCCAGGCCCAGCAGGCGCAACAGCTGCTACTAGAGTGGCTGGCCCGTTGGCGCGACCAGCCCGACGATGCTGCCACGCCCGGACTGGGTATCAATCAGGTACTCAAGGAAGAACACGTAACCGAAGCCTTTGCCGAGCTGCGCAAGCAGGTAGGCGCCGAGGAGCTGAAAGTACGTGAGCCCCAACTGCGCTACGCCCGCTTCGTGGCGCGGTCTATTGCGGGCGAAGAAGGACCATATGCGCTGGAAGCCGGTACGGGCACGGGTAAGACCTTCGGCTACCTAGTGCCCGCACTAGAGTATTTGCGCATTGCGCCCGGCGCGGCCGTCATTGTGGCTACCTCCACCAAAAACCTGCAGGAGCAGATGCAGCACGGTGAGCTGCCGGCCTTGCTGCGCCAGTCCGATGGCAAACGCGTGCCCCGCTACGCCGCCATTCGCACGGCCATGCTGAAGGGCAAGAACTGTTACCTCTGCGCCGAGGCGCTGGGTAGGAACTTCGAAGCCAGCTTCGAGCGTACCGCCGACTGGGCCGAGCGGCTGGCGTGGCTCTACCTGGCTCTGCGCCTGCGCGACACCCACGGCGAGGTAGAGAACATTGCGCCCCAGGTAGCTGACCGCCTCGGCGGGGCGCTGTTCGGGCTGCTGCGCCGCGTGACGGCCGACCGCGCCTGCCGCCACGGCAAGCTGCCCGACCGTACCGCCTGCGTGTATCCCGCTCACCGCAAGCGTGCCGAGGAAGCCAACCTGATTATCGTGAACCACCACAAGCTGGCGCTCCTACCCCCGCAGTTACTGGAACGGGCCAAGGTGTGCATTTTGGACGAAGCAGACCGTTTCCCCGACAACTTTCGCTCGGCGCTGGCCCGCACCTTCAACGCCCGCGAGCTGGTGGAGGAGGTAGTGGAGCCGCTGCTCGGTGGTCCATCGGCGGTGTCGCGCCGCCCAGAGGAAGCTGCCCCAACGGAAAAAGAGCGCACACGCCGCCCGCCCGAAGGCTTACTCCGGGAGCTAGACGCCCGCTTCAGCGACGAAGAATATGCCCTGTGGAGCAAAATCCCGCTCGACGAACGCCCCGGCGCCACCGACGCTGAGCAGCGCGCCTACGAAGCCTGGGACGAGGCCCGCCTGCATGACCTCGTGAATCAGGCCGCTCTGCTGCACCAAGTAGCCGAAGCCATGCACGACACGCCTGCCGCCGCCGATGCCCTCCACACGGCCCACCTAGCCTCGGCCGCTGCTGCCGCTGCCGCCGACCCGTTGCGCCGTCGTCGGGCGCTGCGTACGGTGCGGCAAGCCGTGGAGGCTGTGCGCGAGCCGCTGCTAACGAGTCGCAACGCGTTGCAGGAGGTAGGGCAGCACTTTTTGCCCAGTGGATACGGTGCGGTGCGGCTGCCGTTTCCGCTGGGCGAAACGCATTGGCAGGACGAGGTATGGGTGCGCCCGGCCTACGGGGGTAGGGGAGGGCGCATGGCCCTGGCCGAGCCGCTGCAAGCGGCGCTTCGGCCGCTGCTGGCTCCCCTCACCGCCGCCGCCCGCGAGTTGGGCCTCATTGCCCGGCAGCTCGGCACGGCTCTCAACCTGGGCAACGCCATGGACATGGACGAGGAAGAATCCGACACGCCGCCCGACCACGATGAGCGCCTGCGCCTGCGCACCGTGCGCCTGGTCGATACGGCGCTGGGGCAGGTAGAGGTGCTGACGCGCCTGTTGGGTGAGTTCCCGTGCCGCGGCTTCGTGCCGGTGCTGGAGCGTACCCGCGACCACGACGAGTTGGGCTGGAACCTCATCCGCAAGCCCTACGACCTCTGGCCCTACCTCACCACCCACGATCCTACCTCTCTGGCCGTGTTGGAGCAGCTGGAAGATGAGCCTGCCGCCACGTTTGCCGAGCGCCAGGCCTTGGCCCGGCAAGCCGCCGGCCGCCTGGCCAACGAGCCCGCCACGCCGCTGTTCGACTTGTTTCGGACGGTCATCTTCACCTCGGCCACGCTCTACGTGGAGAATAAACTCGACTACTTCCGTCGACAGCTCGACCAACGGGTGCCATTTGTGGCCGAGGAGCGCATTGCCTCCGTGTTCGATTTCAAGGATGAGGAACGCGAGCCGGTGCTCGGCAGCATTCCGGCCTACCTGCCGCCGTTTCGGGCGGGACTGACGCCAGCAGCGCTGGAAAGTTGGCGCGTGGCCCAGCTACGCACCTTGCTACCCTTGCTGGTGGCCCTGGAAGGCCGCACGCTGGTGCTGTTCACCTCTGTGGAAGACTTGCGCTTTGCGGCCGACTGGCTGGCTGCTCCGCTAGCCGCGCACGATATTGAACTGATTTGCCAGCGTGGGGCCAGCCAGTGGGAAATCCGGCGTTTTCGGCGGGTGGCGCAGTCGGTGCTGCTGGGCGTAGACCGCATGTGGACGGGCGTAGACTTCGCCGGGCCTACCCTCTCGCAGGTGATTGTGTGGCGCCTGCCGTTCCCCTCGCTCGGCGACGTGCTCATCAGCCACCGTAAGCGCTACGAGGCTGACGACGTGTTCTGGAGCCAGTTCTACCGCCCGGCGGCCCGCCTGAAGCTGCGCCAGGGGTTCGGTCGCCTCGTGCGCCGCGAGAAGGACCGCGGCGCCTTCGTTATCCTCGACGCCCGCGTAGCTGCCACCTTCTACGCCGACGTATTGGAGGAGCTAGAAATTCCCCTCACCCCCGATCCGCACGCCCACGCCCTGCTCACGCGCACCACCGGCCCGTTGCTGCACCTGCTCAAGCTCGGCACCGAGTTCCAGCGCCGCGGCCTGAGTATGGAGAAGCTGGTAGGGCTGCTGAGCTAGAAACTAGAGAGGGGGTAGGGAATAAGTATCGGAGAACGATGCTAGAAGCTGAAGAGCTAGGTCTAACTCCCCTCCTTTTTTAAGGAGGGGTGGCCGCAGGCCGGGGTGGTAAAACCGCCAGAACGATGTTAGAATTAGAAGACTAACAAATAGAAAAACTAGCTTTAGCTCTCTTCCAACGACGTTTACTACCCCGCCCTGCGGGCACCCCTCCTTAAAAAAGGAGGGGAGTTAGACCTAGCTCTCTCGTTTCGCTTCTGCCTGCAATTCTCCTACCTTGCCTCTTTCATTCAACCACCCCCTATGCCACACCTTTTCTCCCCGAAACTCATTTGGTCTACCCTGCTGGCCGCCACCTCGTTATTGGCCAGCTGTGGGGGCGAGTCTGAAAGCCGCAAAATAGCCGAGGCCGATGCCCAGCCCGATGCTTCCTTCGGGCGCTACAAAACGCAGTTCATTGATTCTCTGTGGTACTATAACCCGGAGTGGGCTTCCGGGGCTGGCTATCACCGCTACGACTCGCTGCTGACCATTCCCTCGGCGGGACGGCGGCAGGTAGAGGCCGCCTTTGTGGCGCGTCGCCTCAAGGATATGCAAACCTGGCAGCTCAACGAGCTGTCAACCGACAACCAGATCGACTACCAGCTGATGCAGAACTACCTGCACGGTGCCCGCTGGTACAACGACACGCTGCAAGCCTGGCAGTGGGACCCATCTAACTACAACATCAGCGGCAACGTGGCCGAAATCCTGAACGGCCGCTACCAGCCCCTGGACCGTCGTCTGCGCAGTATCTCCTTGAAAATCAGTCGCGCCACGGACTACTACGAAGCGGCTAAAAACAACATCAGCCGCCCTACCCGGGAGCACACCGACCTAGCGATTCTGCAAACGCAGGGCGGCATGGACGTGTTTGGCAAGGCGCTGGCCGACTCAGTGGCGCGCTCGGGGTTGTCGGAGCAGGAAAAGCAGCAGCTTACTACCCGCATTGGCGTGGCCCGGCTAGCCATGCAGGAGTACGTGCGCTTTTTGAAGGAAGAAGTACTACCGAAAAAGAACTTCCGCAGCTTCCGGCTGGGCCAGGCGTTATTTGCCAGAAAGTTTGCCTACGATATTCAGTCGAGCTACACGGCCGAGCAGGTGTACCAGAAAGCTCTGGCGCACAAGCAGGACCTGCTGCGCGATATGCAGGTGCGGGCTACCCGTCTCTGGCCCAAGTATTTCCCTGGTCAGCCCCAGCCCGCCGATACGCTGGTCCTGATTCAGCAGGTTATCAGCAAGCTATCTGCCAAGCACGTCAGCAAAGACGGTTTTGTGGCGGCGGTGAAGGCGCAGATTCCTACCCTCACCAAGTTCGTAGACGACAAGAAGCTGCTGACTCAGGACCCCAGCAAGCCGCTGGTAGTACGCGAAACGCCCAAGTACATGCGTGGCGGCGGGGCAGGCGCCAGCGTTTCGGCCCCCGGCCCCTACGATAAGGGCGCCGATACCTACTATAATGTAGAACCTCTGGATAACCTCACTGATGCCCAAGCCGAAAGCTACCTGCGCGAGTACAACGACTACACGCTGCAAATCCTGAACATCCACGAGGCCATTCCGGGCCACTACACCCAGCTGGTGTACGCCAACCGTGCCCCTTCCCTCATCAAGAGCATCTTCGGCAACGGCGCCATGATTGAGGGCTGGGCTGTGTACTCGGAGCGCATGATGCTGGAAAATGGCTACGCCGGCGGCTCCGACGAAATCTGGCTGATGTGGGACAAGTGGAACATGCGCGTGACCCTGAATGCCATCCTCGACCACGAAGTGCACGTCGGTAACATCACTGAGGCTCAGGCTGTGGCCATGCTGCGCCGCGACGGTTTTCAGGAAGAAACCGAGGCCCGCAACAAGTGGCGCCGTGCTACCCTCAGCCAAGTGCAGCTCAGCAGCTACTTCAGCGGCTACACCGATATTTATGGCCTGCGCGAGGAAGTGAAAAAGCGCGAGGGCAACGAGTTCAGCGTGAAGCAGTTCAACGAGCAATTTCTGAGCTATGGCAACGCCCCGGTGAAGTATATCCGGCAACTCATGCTGAAAAAAGCGGAGTAGTTGTAGAAGTGTCTGACTGACAGATAAAAGCCAGGCGGGGGTGTTTAAATAGCACCGTCATCTGGCTTTTAAAGTTAGGCTATATTAAGTGCTAGGGTAGGAGTGCACCCGTGCAATATTTCAATATGGGAATTTATGGGTTCATTTTTGTGTCTGCGCAGGACAGACACCCACCGAACCTTTATCTTTGCCGCCCGAAAGATGCTGTCCATGAAAATAATTGATACGAACGACGAAGGTCTGCGCACGCTGATTCATGATTACCCGAAGGTGATTGCCAAATTTACCTCAGCCAATTGCGCTATCTGCGACCTGCTGGCGCCGCCGTTCGAAAAGTTTGCCGCCGAGCCGGCCTACCAGGGAATCGCTTTTCTGCGCCTTGATTCAGATCAGAATCCGGTAGCTAAAAAGATGATGGATGAGCGTATCGCCCCGTTCTTTGTCATCTACTATAAAGGTCGGATGCTGGAATGCGATACGCTGAAAACGGAAGAAGAAGTGAAGGATTATCTCACACAGCTACTGGCCTACGTGCCAGCATCAGTGGTGTAGAGTGGCAGCTGTTTAGTAGCAAGTAACGCCCGCAACGCTATGACGTACATAGTGTTGCGGGATTTTTTTCTGCTTTTTAGGTTCCTTATTAATACCATCCAACCGGTTGTGGGTGGCGTGTGCGCTTCCGCGTTTCACCAGCGCCGGGCGCTGAATGTCTTCGGCAGGTTACTACTTCACCAACCGCCAGGCAGCCTCGCTTAAGCGTACTACTCAACCCTAGTGTCCCTAGTCAACGGGAGGGTAGTACCCCACGAACTGCTCGTGTATAAAGTGTATGCGCTGTTGTAATATATCTGATTTATAGAGTGTTATCGTGTAGCGGGAGATGAAAGAGCATTCTGCCGTAGTTTTGCTGCATGATTTTCTTCCTGTCTAAACTTCCAAATTATTTTATAAGTCCTGTTATATGGATACTGACGTTGCTATTAGCTGCAATGCTTATCCCGCGGGTGCGTTGGCGTCTGCGGCTTCTCACAGCTGCTACAGCGCTGTTGACCATCTTCACAAATGGTGCTATAATTAATGAGTTGCTGTTGGTGTGGGAGCTTCCACCAGTGCCATTAAAAGAACTTAAAACGCAGTATGACGCGGGTATTCTGCTGACAGGCATCACGCAGGTAGGACGCTCTCCTCAGGATAGGGTGTCGCTTAATGCTGGTGCCGACCGCCTGACCCATACGCTCTGGCTCTACCGGGCCGGCTACATTAAGCGCATTATTATCTCGGGCGGGCTGGCTGGTTCGCATGGCACCCCAGAATCGGAGGCCTTTGAACTAGCCACTTTATTACGATTATCAGGGGTGCCAGATTACGATATCATATTAGAAGAGCAGAGTCGCAATACATACGAAAATGCACGCTATACGAAAGAGCTGCTGTCACAATACCCCGAAATAAAATCCTTAGTATTAATTACGTCCGCTTTTCATCAACGTCGGGCTCAAGGCTGTTTTCATAAAGTAGGGTTGTATCCCATAGCCTTTCCTGCCGGGTTCTACTCTGCTGATCGATTCCTGACGCTTGACTACCTACTGTTGCCCAGCAGCGACGCACTCTTAACCTGGAATATATTTCTGCATGAAATACTAGGGTTTGTGAGCTATAAAGTATTGGGGTACTGCTAGCAACTACTCCGTTTTGTGCTTCCGTGGCTCTTCGTCTGGCGCTATCCAAAGGCTTTTCTGATTGACAAATTCGCGGATGCCCAGGTAGGAAAGCTCGCGCCCGTAACCCGACTGCTTTACGCCGCCGAAGGGCATCTCTGGCGACGATTTTACAATGGCATTGACGAACACGGCGCCGGCTTCCACGCGGCGGGCCAGGGCTTCGCCGCGGGCTACATCACGCGTCCAGATAGAGCCGCCCAGGCCATAGGGAGAGTCGTTGGCGAGGCGTATGGCATCATCGGCGTCGCGGGCTTCCAGCACCAGCGCCACCGGGCCAAAAAACTCCTCGTGGTAAGCTGGCTGGCCGGGTTGCACGTTGGTCAGAATCATAGGCCGAAATAGGGTAGCGCCGGGTGCATCCTGGCCACCATCCAACACAATCTGGGCGCCTTTGGCCACAGAATCCCGCACCTGTTGGGTGAGCATATCGGCTAAGTCGGGGCGGGCGAGGGGGCCGTACTGCGTAGCTTCGTCGAGGGGGTCGCCGGTCTGAAAAGCCGCCATGTGCTCTTTCAACTTTTGCGTAAACTCGGCCACTACCGACTGCTCCACAATAAACCGCTTGGCCGCAATGCAGCTCTGTCCCGCGTTAATCATACGGCCTTGGGCAGCATTTTGGGCGGCTACGTCTAGATCGGCGTCGGCCAATACCACAAACGCATCGGAGCCGCCTAGCTCCAGTACGCTTTTCTTGAGGTACTTGCCGGCTAGTGCCGCCACACTGGCGCCGGCGCGCGTGCTCCCAGTAAGCGTCACGGCCCGCACCCGGTCGTCGGCCAGCAGCGGTTCTACCTGGTCCGTGTCGATGAGCAAGGCACGGAAGGTAGCCGGCGGAAAACCAGCATCGTGGAAAATCTTCTCCAGGGCCAAAGCGCATTGCGGTACGTTGGGCGCGTGCTTCAGCAGCCCTACATTGCCGGCCATAAGGGCTGGCGCGGCAAAGCGCACCACTTGCCACAACGGAAAGTTCCAGGGCATGATGGCCAGCACTACCCCCAGCGGCTCGTGGGCAATCAGGCTGCGCTGGGCTTCCGTCCGGATTTCTTCATCGGCCAGAAATGCCTCGGCGTGCTCAGCGTAGTAGTCGCAGGTGGTGGCGCATTTCTGCGCTTCGGCGCGGCCGTCGGCAATGGGCTTGCCCATTTCGATGCTCATGAGGTGGGCCAGTTCCTGTGCCCGCTCCCGCAGCAGCTCGGCGGCGCGGCGCATTCGCTCGGCGCGGTGCGCAAAGGAGGTAGTGCGCCACGAGGCGGCAGCCTCGTGCGCCTGCCGTAGTATATCTTCAGTATCGGACCAGGCCAGGGGCGCAAACTCTTGCAGCACCTGCCCGGTGTAGGGGTTGATAGAGGTGATTGCCATTACAGAACAACAAGGGTAGGAAGCGTATGGTTACGCAGCCACTACCTCCAGCGTCTGCCATACCCGAAAACTTATAACACAGTCGTTGCCCGTCTGCACGTAGAAGGCTCGGTAGGGTAGGGGGCACACCGGGGAAAGTAAGCCGCACTACGCGAATAAAACTTTATCCCGTATTTTGCCAGCCTATCGGGCCCTCCCCACCGCTGCCTCACTCGCCCACTTATTGTATTAATCCGTGTCAGCTACCACCTTAGAGTCATCGACCTCCTACCCGGAGGAACTGCTCGTGCAGCGTCTGCGTGACCGCGACGAGTCGGCCATGACCTTATTTTATGACAAATACTCGGCTGCGTTGTACGGGGTCATCCTGCGCATCGTGAAGAAGGAAGAAATAGCCGAGGACGTGTTGCAAGAAGGTCTGGTCAAAATCTGGCATTCGTTTCAGTTCTACGATTCGTCCAAAGGGCGACTTTTTACGTGGGTGCTGAATATTTGCCGCAATTTGGCCATTGATAAAATCCGGTCCCGACAGTACCGCGTAGGTACTCGCATGACACCATTGGAGGATAGTGGTGCCATGCGTCAGGCGGCCTCCTCCGGGTTTCAGCCTGAACACATAGGACTGCAGGAAATCACAAAACAGCTAAACCCTGAACAGAAACAAGTGATTGACCTGTTATACTTTGGCGGTTTTACTCAAAGCGAAGTGGCAGAAGAACTCGACTTGCCGTTGGGCACCGTAAAAACTCGGGCCCGGGCAGCAATTAAGGTATTATCAAAACTGATTCGATAGCCGTGGATATTCAGGAATACATCGAATCAGGCATTCTGGAGCAGTACGCCCTTGGCGAGCTGCCAGAAGCAGAGCAGGCCGAGGTAGAGCGCCTCGCCGCCCAGCATCCCGCTATCCGGCAAGAGCTGGACAGTGTGATAGAGACCCTCAGCGGCTACGCCGCCCAGTACGCCCAAACGCCCCCCGCCGACATGCGCGACCGGGTGCTGGCGGGTTGGAAAGCGGCTATTGACGCTGATACAGCGGCATCGGCGCCGGTGGCTGCCGCATCCGAGCCCGAGCCGGTAGTGCGGTCCATCACCTCGGCACCGGTGGCCGAAGCTGCGCCGCGCTTCAACTGGCTGATGGCCGCTTCCATTGCGTTTCTGCTGCTGAGCGTGGGCATCAACTTTTTGCTCTACTCGAAGTGGCAAAACGCCGAAACCAGCCTGGCCGCCGTGGAAAGCGACCGGTCGTTGCTGGCGGCCTCGCACATGGCAGTAGAGAAACGACTAGGTGAGCAAACCAATGAGCTATCTGTACTGCGCAGCGACGAGTTCCGGACAGTAGCCCTGAATGGTACGCCCGCCGCGCCTAAGGCAAGTGCCAAGGTGCTCTACAACCCCAGCACGCGCACCGTGTATGTGGATGTACGCAGCTTGCCCGAGCCGCCCGCCGGTAAGCAGTATCAACTGTGGGCCCTCGACAACGGCAAGCCAGTAGACGCAGGCGTACTGGATTATGCCACTGCATCGGGCGAAAGTTTGCAACACATGAAGGACATCGCCCGCGCTCAGGCCTTTGCCATGACAGTGGAGGACGCTGGCGGCAGCCCTACCCCCACGCTCTCGACAATGACCGTGGTAGGGAATATCTAGCAAAGTAACCACAACGGCTCCCGCTGGAGCCGTTGTGTATTGCGCAGAAGCGCTTCGTAGCTGAACAGTTGGCTACGAAGCGCTTTTTTGCGTATATAGGCTAAATTTTACCCATTTGCCTTCCATCCGTGCACGGAACCATCTTTTCGCTGCTGAAACGCTATGTGCAAACGCAGTACGACCATAGCACCTGGGTGCGCCTGTTAGAGCACTCCGGTCTGACAGAAGTAGAATTCGACCACCGTCATGTGTACCCCGATGAGCACATGTACGCCCTGGTGGGGCAGGCCGCCCAAATGGCCGGGGTGCCGGCCGATGAGCTGCACGAAAAATTTGGTGAGTATCTGGTGCCGGACTTGCTCTATATGTACCAGAAGTACATTCAGCCGGAGTGGCGGACGCTGGATATGCTGGAGCACACCGAAACAGCCATGCACACACGCGTGCGAGCTGCACACGAAGGCAACCGCCCGCCCGTGCTGGACGTGCGCCGCGTAGCCCCCGACGAGGTATTTATTGAGTATGTATCGCCGCGGCGCATGGGCGCCCTGGCAGTGGGCATTGTGCGCGGACTGGCGCGCTATTTCGATGAAGAGGACCGTATTGCAGTAGAGCCGCTCACCAGTGAAAACGGCGAGCGGGTACAGATGCGGGTGCGCTTGCTGCACTAACGGATTCTACCCGTGGGCAAAGGTAGAGTGGTGAACAATAGATTCTTATAGCATGCGCCTATATGTAGAAATGACAGTGGGAGTCAACTCGCACTTGAGCTTATGAGTGGAACGATATACTGGAAAAAGCTGGTCGTAAGCCTAAGCGCTATCCCGTTGCTGGCTAGCTGCTCATCGGGCCCTACCAGCTCGGGTGAGCAGAGAAACGAGCCGGAGCAAACTTTGCGGCGGCAGCACTTCGATGCATATTTCGACTCCGACTGGGCCATGCGGCCGTTGTGGGAAGATGGCCGCGCTGAGATTGCGCGTTACGATGCCCAACGAATCATCAACGGGCAAGCCCTACCCTACGAGCTAGTCCAGGTAACGCAGCTGGAGGAGTTCAACCAGCAGTTTGATGTACGGACGGATAGCCTCCACCGCAACGACATTTTTCCGGTGATGCACATCAGCCAGTTTGGCTCGCTGCCAACTGAGACGCCGCCTTTTCATTTTCTGACTACGCTGTTTTTTCGGCGCGACCGGCCTACGGTCCTGCACAAGCTCACAACCAGCCTGCAAGAACCTGCCGGCAATACGTTCAAGGCGTTTGTGGATGATGACCTGCAATACGTAGAAACCTATAACTCGTACCACGATGGCCAAGGGGCCGGCCGGCGCCTGCTGCGCCACGAGCTGCTGTTTGAAGATGCGCTGAGCTACTGTCTGCGCAGCCTGAAATTCAAAGAGTTGCCCGCCTTTGACGTGACCATTGCAGAGCAACAGCAAACCAGTAGTGCCGTACCACCGCTGCTTTACCAGGCCCACGTAGCAGTGGCCGACCAGGCGGCCTCCGATACCCTGGCTGCCAGCTGGCGCGTAACCGTAGTGCTCGACCAGCAGAAGCGCAACGTGTATTGGTTTGCCCAAGACTATCCCCATCTGCTCTTAAGTCAGATCACGTGGAATGGCCGTTGGCGCCGCCTGAAATCGGTGACCCGAGCGCCCTACGGCCAGCAGTAGGGTAGGGCTTCGCCAATTAACTAGGATCAGCAAATTCGTCTTGATAGACGTATTTTTCGTTGTGGTAGTCGGCCCTTAGTTGTGTAACTACTTTTGGGGAAGTATCGAAAAATTAAATAAGAAATAACCTGCTACCGTTGCTTGCATTCGCATTTATGCCGGTAATTTGCTGATTAAGCCAATAGACGAGCCATCAACGGTGCCCCCGGATGGGTACTTGCGCCGCCAGCTTTGGCTTATTTTCTGAACAATGAATGGAAATAGTATGCGGGTATTCTCCGTATGCTTACCTTACCGCATACGCACAACGCCGTGGCACAAAAATATAACAAACGCGCTTCCATCACGGACCTGGCAAAGATCCTGAATCTGTCGCCTTCTACCATTTCGCGGGCACTCAACGGCCACGCCGACATCAGCGAGGCTACCAAGCAGCGGGTGTGGGAAGTAGCCAAAGAGCTGAACTACCAGCCTAATCACTTGGCCGCCGCGCTGCGCCGGGGCCGCAGCAACATGCTGGGCGTGATTGTGCCCCATATCAACGGCCACTTCTTTCCGTCGATTATGCACGGCATCGAAACGGTGGCCAGCAAAGCTGGTTTCAACGTGATGATCTGCCAGTCGAACGAAGACGTGCAGCGCGAGAAAAACAACATCGATGCCTTGCTGAACGCGCAGGTAGAGGGTATTTTGGTGTCGCTGGCCCGTACCACGCACGATTTTCAGCACTTCGAGAAAGTGCGTCAGCAGAATATTCCGCTGGTGTTTTTCGACCGCATGCCGGAGGTATCCAACGTGAGCGGCGTGGTGCTCGACGACCATCAGGGCGCCTATATGGCCGTGCGCCACTTGCTGGAGCAGGGTTGCCGCCGCATTGCTCACTTTGCTGGCCCGCAACATCTGAACATCTACAGCAACCGGCACAAAGGCTACCTCAACGCTCTGCAGGCCTTCGGCTTGCCCCACGATGAGCAGTTGATGCATTTCCTGCCTAAGCTGCAGCAAGGCGCTGGCGAGCAGGCCATGCGCGAGCTACTGCAACTCCCCGAACCGCCCGACGCCATCTTCGGCTCCGGCGATATTCCGGTGGCGGGGGCGCTGGAGGTACTGCATGCCCAAGGCATTCGGGTGCCCGAAGACATTGCGCTGGCTGGTTTCAGCAACGAGCCCTTCACTACCCTGACAACGCCCAAGCTGACATCGGTAGACCAGCGGGGCGAGCAGATGGGGCATTCGGCCGTGCAGCTGTTCCTGCAAATGCTCAAGCGCAGCGACAATTTCGCCCCTCACCGCGTGGTGTTGAAGCCACAATTGCACATCCGCGAATCGTCGATGCGGTAACAGGTAACACGTACAACCAGCATGAGTATTTATAGTCATCTATTTGCGCGTGCTCAACAGGAGCAGCGGATGGTGGGCGTGCGTAGTAATACGGGCGAGCCTGGACGCTTCGCCGTGGGCTTTGTGCAGAGCTATAGCGAAGAAGCGCTACTGTTGCGAGTTATCAACCGCGATGGTATGCAAACCGGCCTGCAATCTTTTAACCTGAGTGATGTATTTCAAGTTGATTTCAACGACCAGTACATCCGCAACGTGGAGTTTAAGGCGAACAACCTGGACCGGGTGTATGCCAGCGTAAAAACACCGTCTTTCCTGACAGTAGAGGAGTTGAGTACGCCCTACCTGTTGGAAATGGCGCGTGAGCACGAGCAGCTAATCTACCTGACCACATATGTGGCTACTAATTTCTACGGCTATGTGCGGCAACTTACCGAGCGCGAAGTGCTAATGGAGTGCTACACGGAGTCGGGCACGGCCGATGGATTGGCCGCTTTTCGTGTAGACGATGTGCGCCATGTAGTGTGGAGCGATGAAGACACTCGTGTAATAGAGCTACACCTGAAGCTTCAGGCTGGCAAATAGACGCAAAAAACGTTGGGTTCTGGGGTAGGGTGTCTGGTGGTATCGCACTGGGCGCCCTACCCCAAAGTGCTTTATGGGTGTAGACGTAGGTTCGCTGTACAGCGTGGTTGGATACTTTATAGATAGGAAATCAAACGGAGTAGTAAGTCTTGTATCGTTTGCGCAGCCCATCTCTACCTATGCATCTAAGCCGGTAATTAGGTTGTTTACTACGGTTCTGCTAATTATATAAAACGGAGTCTATGCAGTAGGTGCCATCTTTTATGTAAAGAATTTCTTTTTGGGAAATACAGTGTATAAGTAAGAGTATACTTCTCTTATTAATGTATGCTGATCATGGTAAAATACAGTTATAATACCCTTTGAAGTATTATATATTTGCGAAGAGCTGATTCAATATGGTTGTAGTGCAAAAACAGCATCAATATTGCTGAGCAAAACTTGTTGTATTAGATGAATGGAAACGTAGACGGGGTAGGCGTTGAAATCACTTGAATAATACGGGTGATTTTGGATAAAACGAATTGCGCGCCTACTGCCTGAAAGTAAGAAGTCTAAGTTGCTATCGGTTGTTATGCCTGCCCCAACCACCCGTGTATGAGCAAAACATTTTACTCTTTTCTGTTGCTACTGCTACTACCTGTGTTGCTGCACGCGCAGCAGCCAGATACGATTAGTCGGCAAGAGGCACCCATCCGAAATATTGATATAGAAAACGTAGACGTGCTACCCAGCGCGGCTGCTATAGACGGTTGGCTGCTGCTAGACAAGGACATTCAAACAGAGTTGGATGGGGCGATGCATAACCTCTACAACTTCAAGTACGACAAGGCCGAGAAGCAATTTCGCTCGCTACGGCGGCGCTACCCCCAGCACCCCATGCCCTACTTCCTGATGGGCCTGACCACTTGGTGGAAGATCATGCCCAACATTGCGCAAACCAAGCAGTACGATAATCTGCTCTTTGCTTACATGGACACGGCTATTACCTACGCTACTCGCCTCTATGAAGCCGACAATAAAAACTACGAAGCCTGTTTTTTCCTGGCCGCCGCCTATGGCTTTGATGCTCGCCTGAACGGCGAGCGGCACAACTGGCGCCGCGTAACCGTGAGCAGCAAGCGTGCCCTCGACTACCTCGAAATTAGCAAGCAGGCCAACGGGCTGAGCCCCGAGTTTCTGTGCGGCCAAGCTCTGATCAATTATTACTCGGTGTGGCTGTCGGAAACCTACAAACTGCTGCGGCCCGTGCTGTTGTTTTTTCCGAAGGGCAACCAGCAGTTGGGCATCGAGCAGTTGCGCATGGTAGCCAACAACGGTTTCTACGCTGCGCCGGAAGCCAAGTACTTTCTGATGAAGGTGCTGTCGGAGCAGAAAAACTCAGCCCGCGAAGCCTTGGCCGTTGCCCAACAGCTACACCAGACCTACCCCGACAATGCCTACTTCGAGCGTTTGTACGCCATGCTGTGCTTCAACGAGGGAGAGTTTTGGGAGTGCGAGAAAGTCAGTAAGGATATTCTGGATAAGCTAAACCGAGGCCTACCCGGCTACGAAGGCACCAGTGGCCGCTACGCCAGCTATTTCATGGGTTGGATTATGCAGAACAAAGTGCGCAACCTGGCCAAAGCCAAAGAATACTACCAGCGCTGCATTGTATTTGCCGAAAGTACTAGTGAAACGCAAAGCGGCTTCTATCTCTACGCCAATCTGAACCTGGCGCACCTAGCCAATGGGGAAAAAGACGTACGCCGCGCCAAGCAGTACTACTCCGTAGTAGCGGAGCGCGCTGAACGTAAGTCAGACATGTGCCGCGAGGCGCATATCTATCTGAAGAACAACTAGTGGTAGTGAAGTAATGCGTTAAGTCCAGTTATCTAGGGTGGCACGAAGGACCGGTGCACGGTAGAACGGCAGTCGTAACAACGACTCTCTTCTACCGTGCACCGGTCCTTCTTGCTATGCCAGGTGACAGCAATTTACAGTTTCGCCTTTCTTAATGGTGATGGTGGTGCCCCGCATCGGGTTTGCCGAAGAGGTTGCGTAGTGTACCTACAATGTATAAGGCGGTCCAACAGACATAGAGCCAGTTGAAGCCCTGCACCGTGTGGTGAAACACGAAATGCAGCAGCAAATGTGCCCCACCGCTCATGATAAGGCCTGTGAGGGCAATAAACTGATAACTGTTGAGGGCGCTGGGACGGTAAAGTTTAGAGAAATCCACGGGTAGGAAAGAGCTAAGGGTAGGCAAAAGAAAGCTACCGGCTGAAGGATCAGGCAAAAATCCGAAAACATTCTGATTACGCAGGTTTAGTCGTAGCGGTCGGATTGGGGGCTGCATCCCCAACCATGCCCGCTAGGCTGCGTATTGCCAAAGAGTTTCTTCCCACGTATTTCATCACCCAGACATGGCTACAGATAAAGACGGCAGCATCACCGACCAGGAAAACATTATTCCGAAAAACGAGCAACTCGAAAACAAAAAGGAGTTTGACGAAAGCCAAAGCAACGGCAAAGAGATGAGTGACCCTTCGGCAGCTCGCTATACCGGTGCTAATGGCTACACACAGCGCAGTAACCAGAAAGACCAGCTGGAAAATCTGCATATTGGCGGCGACGAAACCCACCCGCAAGGCGGCAACGAGCACCATGCAGAGGGCGAAAACGCTCAAGGCCCCGGCTTTACCAAAGAAGGCAGCTACGAAATGGGGAATAGCATTCGTACGCAGGACCAGGACTTTGGCGAAGACGCACCCAGTGGCCCCGCCCGCCCCGCACACGACTAACTCATGGGTTACTCTATTGCCAGCAGAATCCCGCGCAGCTACTGCGCGGGATTTTGTGTTTAGAAACTCTTTGCAAGCATAGAATGCTATGCTGTTAGCAAGACATGACGCTTGTGAAAGATAGGTAGAGGATAGGTAGATGTCTTGGTAATAGATTATCTGACAGTATAGATTATATGCGAATCAAAATAGTACAGTAGCTTTCATTAGATGGTAGAATATCGCTTTTGTATGTAATGAAATAGCATATAGACCTACGATATGATCCTGTTATTAGAATAATTTGAGTCAATTTTAGAATAAAAAAATTTAAAGTGATATGAAAATCTAGTAATAGTGCAATATATTTGTGCACCTGATTGAAAGATGTGTAGGGTTCGATAAGTTGAACTTTATCCGTTATACAGTTAAGGCGATACGGTCATCTAGAATAATAGCAAGTCATTACCGAATGAAGTCACTGCCTACCGCCTTCGCTCTTGTTTTGCTGATACTCACAGCACGCATAGGTAGCTACGCGCAAGGTCATGTTGATGACGCCGTGCTAGCTATTAATGCCGTCGTTGCAACTGTGGCGGAAGAGGAGGAAGAGAAAGAAGCGCCGCGCTCCGTGCCCACAACCACAAGCACCCGCAAACGCATGATGACCATTCAGGGCCGCGTAATAGATGTGGACAAAGACCCCCTGGTAGGAGCAACTATCGTGGTGCAGGGCACCCAGATTATCGGCATCACTGACGCCGATGGTTGCTACAAACTCACGGTTCCGGCTGGCACGTATACGCTCCGCTGCGGCTCGGCAGGCTACTACGATAATGAAGTGGCTACCCGCCAAACCGCCACCGACCAAACCATTGTATTACAGTACCGGCCGGATGCTTTCAAGCGCATCAAGCGTTAATAGAGTCTTTCTCTTTCAACAAAAACGCCCCGTCAGTACTGACGGGGCGTTTTTGTTGAAAGATGAATGGCAGTGCATCCGCCGCTTACTGATCGTTGGGTAGCTGCTTGTTGAACTGCTTTTCTAGTACGAAGTAGACCGGCACGCCTAGCGCCAGCAGGAGTAAGCCACGTTGCGAAAAGGTGGCTGTGGCTGGGCTGAACAATAGAATAGCGCAGAAAGCCGAGGCTAGTACAATGTAGAACATCGGCACCAGCGGGTAGCCAAATGCCCGGTAGGGTCGGGGGGCATTGGGCCGGGTGCGGCGCAGCACGAAGATGCCGATGATGGTGATGACGTAGAATAGAATTACCGAGAACATCACGTAGTTGAGCAGTTCACCGTAGGAACCCGTGAGGCAGAGCAGGCAAGCCCAGGCGCATTGGGTCCAGAGGGCCACGCCGGGCACGCCGGCGCGGTTGAGGCGGGCCAAGGGCGGGAAAAACAAGCCATCTTTAGCCATGGCGTAGTAGGCACGGGCACCGCTGAGAATGATGCCGTTGTTGGCCCCAAAGGTGCTGATCATAATGAGTACGGCCATGACGTAGGCGCCGGTGCGGCCCAGCATACTTTCGGCCACGGCAGTGGCTACCCGGTCGTTGGTGGCATACATAATGCCACGCCCTACCACATCGGTAGCGGCGGCGGCAGGGTTGCCGGGGATGGGTAGCACCAGCAGGTACACCACGTTGATGAGCAGGTAGAGCGCCGTGACGATAGCCGTGCCGATGGCCATGCTGAGCACAATGGTGCGCTCGGGCCGCACGATTTCATCGCCCGAAAACCCGATGTTGTTCCAGCAGTCGGAACTGAACAGGGAGCCAGTCATGGCCAGACCGATGGCGCCTATCAGGCCCCAGGTATCCAGGGGGGTAGCCTGGCCCAGGTCGTTGAAGCTGGCGGCCTGCCACATACCGGTGAAGTTGATTTGCACAGCCTCGTGGTTGATACCCAGAATGAGGCCGAACAAGATGAGCAGGGCAAGGGCTACCAGCTTGGTGCTACCGAATACGTTGGAAATCAGCTTGCCGCTGCGCACGCCGTTGGCGTTGATCCAGGTCAGGCCCACAATCATCAGAATAGCCAGCAACTGCACCGTGGTGAAAGCCAGGGGCCCAACGTTGAACAGCACGTGCTGCTCGCTGAACCACGGAAATAAGACACCCGTGAAGCGAGCAAACGCCACACCCACGGCTGCAATAACGCCGGTCTGAATGACGGTGAACAGCGACCAGCCATAGAGAAACGCCACCAGCTTGTTGTAGGCCTCGCGCAGGTACACGTACTGCCCGCCTACCTTCGGGAACATGGCCGACAGTTCACCGTAACTCACAGCCCCAGCCAGCGTGATAAGGCCCGTGATGATCCAGACTACTAGCAGCCAGCCCGCCGAGCCTACCTGCCGGGCGATGCTGGTGGAAACGATGAAGATACCGGAGCCGATCATGCCACCGGTCACAATCATGACGGCATCAAACAGCGTAATGGCCCGCTGAAAGTGGCCTTGTTTTTCAGACATAAAGAGGGAGTAGGAGTGTATTCGGGGGCGGAATATAGGTAGATTCTGCCGGGTAGCCAGCTGGCAAATTGAGCAAGCTGCCACTGTAACTTTACTGCGCCCCGCCACGAATAGCTACTTTTGCGGTTGCATGTCGCACAAGCTACTCGCCTTTCTAATCGGACTGCTCCTGGTTTCGGCTCTGGGGTCATACATCTACTACCGCCACACGGTGGCGGCCGTGCCCGTAGACCCCTGGACGCTGGTACCCAACGACGCGGCGCTGGTGCTCACTACCGACGACCACCCCACGCTGGTGCGCCACCTGCAGGAAAGTCAGCTTTGGGACAACCTCACGTCCGTACGCTACTTCCAGCAGGTAGAGGACAACCTCACGCTAGCCGATAGCCTGGTAGGCGGACGTGATGTGGTGCTGCGCTTTCTGGGCCGCAAGCGGGTGCTGACGTCTGTGCACGTTACGGCGCCGGGCACGTTTGATGTGCTGTTTCAGGTGCCTATTGCGACCGTGCGCGAGTACCGGCAGGTGCGGGCCCTGGAAGATGCCCTTCGTCGCGACGCGCGCTACCAGGTTAGCATGCGCACGTTTCACGACAACCAGCTCGTGACCATTCAGCAGCGCAACACAGGCGCTAGCCTTACTTACTTCAACTACCGCAACCAACTGCTGATCAGTGCTAACCCCACGCTGGTAGAAGCGGTGGTGCTACGCCTAGAGCACCCCGATGCCCCCACCGTAGCCGCCGACTTTGGGAATACCGACTACTTGACCATGCCCGATACCGATGCTACCCTGCTGGTGAACTACCGGCGGCTGCCGCAGCTATTGGGCGTGTTTTTCCGGCCCGAGTTAGAAGGCGACCTAACGGCCCTCACTAGCCTGAGTCGCAATGGCATGCTGGGCATTCGCCTGGCCGGCAACAAGTTAGAATTGAGTGGGTTCAGCAACCCCGAAACCGCCCGGGGCTCGTTGCACCAGCGTCTGCGCGGGCAGCCGGCGCAGCGCCTGCAAATGGCCGAGGTACTCTCGTTGCGCACGGCGCTGCTGGTGCATATGGGGGTAGGGCCGACCAGTGTGCTGCGCGAACCCCGCCCCGCCACCACCGACTCGCTGAGCCAGCTCACACAGCCCCTGCTCGATAGCTTGGCCGGGCAGTTTTCGCGGGAAGCGGCGCTGTGCTACCTGGCGGCTCCTTCGGCGCGAGTAGCGCCGGGAAAGCTGGCGCTGGCCTATTGCGCTACCCCCGAGCGGACCGGCATTCTGCTGGGGCAACTGCGCCGGGCCACGGGTACTACGCCTTCGTTTGAGCGGGTAGGGCCATATCAGATCTACCAGACCGGCGTGCCTGAGCTGCCAGCCCGGTTGCTGGGGCCGCAGTTTGCCAACTTTGGGCAACCCGTGGTGACGCAGGTAGGCAATTACGTAGCATTTGGGGCCGATGCGGCTACCCTGCGCACCTGGCTGACGGACATAGCCGCCCGCGAGGTATGGAGCCGCTCGCCGGTGCAAGTGGCTTTCTTGCAAGCAACGGCTCCGCTGGCCCGCTTGAGCGTGCTGCTGGACGTGCGTAATGCCTGGAATGTGCTGCTGCGTGCCGCCGTAGAAGACCGTCGGGCGGGCCTGCTGCGCAACGAAAACCTGTTCAAGCGCTTTCCGCAGATGGCCTTTCAATGGGTGCCCGCCACCAACGAGAACGACACGGCCGCGCAATACTACACGCAGTTTTTGCTGCGCCATCCGGCTATCGGGCCGGCAGTGGTGCAGGCGCAGGGTAGCAACAGCAACGATGCTGTGCTGACTTTCAAAACGGCCCTTACTTCGGGGCCGGCCCTAGTGGCCGTACCGGGCACTCGCAATGCCGGCGTGCTGGTGCAAGATGCCGCCCAGGTGCTGCACTACGTGACGCCTGAAAACGTGGTGGCTTGGTCCGACTCGTTGCCGGGGCCGCTAGTGCAGCCCATTCTGCGGCTGCGGCGCGATGGCAACAACCAGCATTTGCTGGTGACGCCTACCCAATTGCACTTGTTGAACGAACGCGGGGCCGAGGTGCCTAATTTCCCCTTCAACCTACCCGACACGGTACAGGCAACGGGAATGGTAGCCTCGCCCAACCAGGGCAACGCTGCCACGCGCCTGCTGGTGCTGGGGGGCGACAACAACCTGTTTCTGTATGATACCAACGGCCAGCCCTACGCCGGCTGGCAGCCCAAGCGCATGGAGTTCAGCCTGGCCGGCGAACCACAATATCTGAGCGTCAATGGCCGCGACATCATAGTGGTGCCGCTGGAGAATGGCTACGTATACGCCTACGACGCGCAGGGCGGACTCTACCCAGGGTTTCCCATTAGTATGGGGGCGCGGTTGCACAGCGGCGCGTTGGTGGAGCGGGGTGCTACCCTACGCCGCACCCGCGTGACCATGGTGACTCAGCACGGCGAGCGGGTGACATTTGCGCTCAGCGGCGAGATTGTGAGCCGGGGACGGGTGGCTACCTGGAGCCGCAATTCCGTATTTCGTCTGATTCCGGACCAAAATAAAGCTTCCTATGTGGTGGTGCGGGAAGACGACCGCGGCCAGCTTGCGGTATTCAGCCCTGCAGGTCGGCAGTTGCTCAGTCGCCGTTTTCTCACGTCGGGCCTCAAGCCAGTGCAGTATTTCAACTTCGGCCCGAAACGCCAAGTAATAACCCTCACCGAGCCCGGTCCCGGCAACGTGTACCTTTACGACGCCGATGGCCGCCTCATTAGCGGCCGCCCCTTTCCCAGCAGCGCCCCCACCATCTCCCTCGACTACGACGCTACCCGCCGCGCCTACCAGCTCTACCGCGTAACCGGCCCCGAGCTACACCGCACGCTGGTGCCGTGGTAAATAGTGAAGTTGTGAGCTTGTGAATTTGTGAATGAAGGAATGCGTGTCATCCTGAGCGCAGCGAAGGACCTCCTCACATTGGAACGGTAATGCACATATGGTAGAGTCGAATGAGTGTAAGAATCTATTCGCTAGAAGAAACTACCAAACCTTGCTTTGAAATAATGCAGAGCAACACTTTCAACGAGTACTAGTGCTTTCTGACCTTTGGCATCCGTTGCATAGATAGTAAAGGTGCCAATAAGCTCTTGGCGCTGGTTGCCAAGTGCAATAATCGGTTGTGTAGTGCATTGGGCGCGGTGGACCTCAGGAGAATAGGATCGTCTGCTAAGCTCACCATTGATGATGGGTAATGTACCAGAAGCAAGCACCTCTTTGTCTAGATTTTGTATTTCATAACGGATAGAGTCTAACTGTTTGTACTCAATATTCTCTGTGTGAAAATCTATATCGAGTAAGTAGTTTCTACTCGAGCCTACTTCCCATATGATGAGCGGTATAGGTAACAAGGTTGTTGATTTTTTTAGGTTTATTCCGATAAAAGGTCTAGTCGATTCCGTTTCAGAACCTAGCTGCCTATATCGCCAAGATTTAGGCTGGCGGACAGCAACGCAACTGCTGATATAAAAGCAATAAATGAGCAGGAGAATACTATGTAGGATTCTGGTATTCATGCCTTGTAGTATATAATATTCATTATATTAGCTACTTATCCGACAGCCAGCCTTTGCGGTAGAAATACACCAATTGGCCAATAACAATTACCACTAGCACCACAATCAGCACGGGGTAGCCGATGGGGCTGTACAGTTCGGGCATGTTGAGGTAGTTAATGCGGCCGTCAGGGCCTTCGCGCTGGAAGTTCATACCGTAGAGACCTACCACGAAGCTTAGCGGAATGAAGATGCTGCTGATGATAGTGAGCACCTTCATCACCTCGTTCATGCGGTTGCTCTGGTTCGACATGTACAAGTCTACCAGGCTGCTCACCGATTCGCGGTAGCTCTCGGCTAGATCCATCGCCTGAATGGCGTGGTCGTAGCAGTCGCGGAAGAAGACCTTTATTTCCTCGGGTACCACCTCGTCGGGCATGCGCAGCACCTCAGCAATTTTCTCGCGCTCGGGGTATACTAGGCGTCGAAAACGCACGATATCTTTCTTTACCTGCAAGATGCGGCTGAGTAGTCGGCGCGAGGGCCGGTCGGAGAGGGTGCGGTCCTCCAGCGTTTCGATATAGTCGCCGATGGCGGCCATGGTGGGGTAGTAGTGGTCGAGCACTACGTCGGTGAGGGCGTAGGCGAGGTAGAGCGAAGGGCGCCGCCGGATGCTGCTGAAGCCCGAGCGCAGGCGTTGCCGCACGCTGTCGAGGCAGTCCTCGTAGTCGTCCTGAAACGTGAGCACGTAGTTGGCGCCGGTGAAGATGGAGAGCTGGTCGTCGTCGATGTCGCGGGAGTCGGTAAACTCCGTCATGCGCGACACCAGAAACAGCCGATTCTCGTCGAACAGCTCCACTTTGGCCCGCTGGTAGTCGCCCAGCACGTCTTCCATTTGCAGCGGGTGAATGTCGAAATCCGCCATCAGCTGCTCCATTAGGTGCAGATTATTGTAACCGCGTATATCGATCCAATGGCGCTGCTCGGGGTGGGCACGGAAATAATCGATCAGCGCCTCGTAGGTATCATATTCCTCTTCCAGCATATGCTGCTCGTCGTAGGAGTACAAAAACAGACGCGGGCGCAGAGCGCGGGGCGAAATGACCAGCGTACCCGGCCGCTGCCCTACTACCTGGTCGCGGGCTTCGCGGGTGGCGTCGCGGTCCGAAATACCGCGAACCTGCGCAAGGTCGTGGTCTTGTTCGTCGTCGTGGTGGGGTAGGGATGGGGTAGGGGCAGCAACGGGAGGGGCCGTAGGAAAATCCATAAAAGGCGGGAAAGAAAAACGTACGGGTAAAGTACGTAGCTGGGCGGGTAAAAGGTAAACGCGTAGATAGCCGCTGTTGGCAGTGCTATGAGCGAACAGCCTGTCCGCAAACGGACAGTTTTTAAGTCGCTGATATACATAATGCATATTGCAAATATCTGTTATGTAGCGCGTTATAAGTTTGGCTTGGCGCTTGGCTAAGAGTACGGGAAACCATCTACTTCCCGTACAAAAATGGACAGAGCTATTTCGCCAACGGTGCAGCGTCGCCGCTACCTACGCTTGGGGCTGTGGCTAGCCCTGGGGCTAGCAGCAGTAGGCGCGGCACTTGTGGCCTTTCGCACGGTACTGCAACCCAGCATTCGGCGCCCCGAAATCCTGACGGCCACCGTGGGTACCGGTCCCGTGGAGGCATCGTTGACGGCCGCGGGCCTTGTTATTGCCGCTCACGAGGCCGTGCTCACCAGCCCCATTGCCAGCACCGTGCGACGCGTGGTGCGACAGGTGGGGCAGCCTGTGCAGCCAGGGCAGCCTATTCTAGAGCTAGACAAAGAGCTGACCGCCACGGAGCTAGCCAAACTGGAAGACGCCCAACAGCAAAACCGCAACAAGCACGACCAGCTACGCCTCACATTGGAGCGTGCCCTCAACGACTTGCAGTCGCAGGAGCAAGTGCAGCGCGCGAAGGTAGGCAGTCTGCAATCCACCCTGCGCGACGAGCAATACTTGCTGAAAATAGGCGGTGGCACCGCCGAAAGCGTGCGCCAGGCCGAGCTGAACCTGAAGGTAGCCCAGTTGGAGCTGCGCCGCCTGCAAGAGCAGATTGGCAACCAGCGCCGCGCCAACGCCGCCGATGTGCGCGAGTTGGGCTACACCATGCAGATGCAGCAGCGCAGCATTTCGGAGCTGGCTGGCAAGCTCACGCAAGCCGATATCAGCAGCCCCCGGCCGGGCGTGCTCACCTGGGTGAACGAAGACCTGGGTAGCACCGTGCGTCAGGGCGATGTGCTGGCCCGCGTGGCCGACCTGAGCAGCTTCCGGGTGCGCGCCACCATTGCCGACACCTACGCCGGCCAGCTGAGCCCCGGCGGCGCCGTGGTGGTGCGCCTCAACAACGACACCGACCTGCGCGGCACCATCGGCACCATCAGCCCCGCCGCTGACAAAGGGGTAGTCACCTTTTACGCCCAACTGGCTCAAGACCACCACCCCGACCTACGCCCCAACTTGCGCGCCGATGTATTTGTGGTGACCAAAGCCCACCCCAAAGCCGTGCGTGTGAAGAATGGCCCCTTCTACCAAGGTGGCCGCGAGCAGCCGGTATTTGTGGTGAAGGACGGCTGGGCCGAGCGCCGCCAGGTGCGCTTCGGCGACAGCAACTTCGACTACGTGGAGGTAGTGAGCGGCCTGCGCCCCGGCGAGCAAATCGTGCTCAGCGACATGAAGGACCACCAGGACACCCCGCGTCTGCGGATAACGGAATAGGACGATGAAAAAGAGCTCCTTACCCCCTGGCTTCTGCCTGCTGACGTTGCTTCTCTTACTCCTCGACTCCCTACCCCTGCGTGCCCAAACCCTCACGCTGCCCGGCGTTATCAGCGCGGCGCTGAAGGAATCGGCGGTGGCGGGACAGGCCGCTACCACCCGCGAAACTAGCTACTGGCAGTACCGCACGTACCAGTCAAATTATCGGCCGCAGCTGGCCTTGCAGGGCACGGTGCCCAACTTCAGCCGCGTAATCACGCCCGTAGTGCAGCCCGATGGCACCATTGAGTTTCAGGCTGTGCGCCAGAACTATTCCAGCCTGGGCCTTACCCTAAGCCAGGCCATTGGCCCTACGGGTGGCTCGGTGTACGTCACCTCTGAAGCGCAGCGCTTCGACGACTTCAACCGCAGCACCCGGCTCTACAACAACCAGCCCTTTAGCCTGGGCCTCACGCAGCCGCTAGGGCGCTACAACGCGCTGCGCTGGGCACGCCGCATCGAGCCGCTGCGCTACCAAGAAGCTGGCCGGCAATTTGTGGAAGAGCGTGAAACCATTGCCCAGCGCATCACGGAGCTGTATTTTGATGTGCTATTGCAACAGGTGAATGCCCGCGTAGCCACCCAAAACGCCCAGGCCAACGCCGAGTTGCTGCGCCTGGGTAGGGAGCGGCAGCAGCTGGGTCGTCTCTCCCAAAACGACCTGCTGCTGCTGGAGCTAAACCTGCTCCGCTCGCGCCAGGCCTTGGTACAGGCCCGCCTCGATGCCCAGCAAGCTGCCGTGGGCCTGCAGAGCTACACCGGCCTGCGCGCCGATACGCTGCTGCTTATGATACCCGACGTAGCCCCGCGCCCGGTGGTAGCGCCTACCCAAGCGTTGGCCTACGCCCGGCAGCACCGCGCCGCGCCGCTGGCCTTCCGGCGGCGCCTATTAGAGGCAGAAAGCGCCGTAGCACAAGCCCGCGGCACCACCGGCTTTGTGGCAACGCTACAAGCGAATGTGGGCTACACCAACAGCGCCCGTCATTTTTGGGAGACCTACTATCGACCGCAAAACCAGCAGCAGATCAGCCTGGAGTTTGCGCTGCCGGTGGTAGACTGGGGTAGGCAGAAATCGGTGCGGAAAACGGCCGAACTAAGCCGCCAGCAGGTGGCCCTCACGGTGGCTCAGGAGGAGCTGACGTTTGAGCAGAGCGTGACCACGCAGGCTGCCCAGCTCGGTGGCCTGCACGAGCAGCTAACACTGGCCGCCCAGGCCGACACCCTGGCCCAGCAACGCTACGACATTGCCCAGGCTACCTACAAGGTAGGCCGCATCAGCCTCACCGACCTCAATATTGCCCTCGCGGAGAAAGACCAGGCCAAGCGCGCCTACATTGCCGCCCTGCGCGCCGCCTGGGTAGCCCACTACCGCCTGCGCGCCCTCACGCTGTATGATTTTGAGCAAAAACAGCCGCTAGCGGGGGAGTAGTGGAACGTCATGAATAAAAACGACACCAAGAATGGCTGTCATCCTGAGCTTGCGAAGGACCTTCTCACGGCAGAACGACAGCCGCGCCAGTGACTCGTCCTACCATCATAAGGTCCTTCAAGCTCAAGATGACAATCTAGGAAAGACGATGATGAATCCGAACAACCTGTTCGTTTGCGGACATATTTTAGCAAGTGTGTTTTATAGATATAGGTTGTAATTGATTGATAAGTAAATGCTTATATAAATGGCACATGGCTTGGCTATATCTACTGGAAACCAGCCCTCTGCTGCATACAACCGGACACTTCTTCCACTTTTCGCCTACTCCCTATGAACCAGTTTCCTACCCCTGCTACCCAGTCAGCTCCGGCGGTGGCCGCTGCTGAGGCCGTTATCCAGCTCACGGGCATCGAAAAGATATACCAGACCAAAACCATCGAAACGGTGGCCCTGAACCACGTGAACCTGTCGATTCAGCGGGGGGAGTTTGTATCGGTGATGGGGCCGAGCGGGTGCGGTAAGTCTACCCTGCTCAGCATCATGGGCTTGTTGGATGAGCCCACCAGTGGTACCGTGGCCATTGATGGCCGCGCCGTGACCAGCTACTCCGACCGGGAGCTAGCCCACCTGCGCAACCACAAAATCGGCTTCGTGTTCCAGAGCTACCACCTCATTAACGACCTCTCCGTGCTCGACAATGTGGAGTTGCCCCTGATCTACCGCAGCGGCGTGAGCGGCAAGGAGCGCCGCCAACGCGCCCTGACCGCCCTCGATACGGTAGGGCTCAGCGCCCGCACCCGGCACTTCCCCAGCCAGCTTTCGGGTGGGCAGCGCCAGCGTGTGGCCATCGCCCGCGCCCTGGCCGGCCAGCCCGAAATCATTCTGGCCGACGAGCCCACCGGCAACCTCGACTCGGTGATGGGCGAGGAAATCATGGACCTGCTACTGACCCTGAATCGCCAGCAAGGCGCTACCATCGTGATGGTAACCCACGACGAGCAGCAAGCCCTCAAGACCGAGCGTATCATCCGCTTTTTCGACGGCAGCCAGGTCAATTAAATAGTGAAGTTGTGGGAGGGTGAAGTTGTGCATGTTCAACCTCGCCTCTCACAATTTTACTGTTCACAACTTTACCTTTCTTCCTATGCTTCTCAACTATCTGAAAATTGCTTGGAAGGTCTTGCTTCGGCGCAAGTTCTTCACCTTCATTAGCCTATTCGGTATCAGTTTCACGCTGATGATTTTGCTGGTGGTGTATGCCATAGTGGACCACACCGTAGGGCCGCAGCGTCCTGAATTGCACGTAGATCGACTCTTGTTTGTCAACAGGATGCAGCTCTTGTATAAGGACGGTGGGCAGAGTAATTCGAGCCTAGGCTATGCTTTTCTCGACAAGTATGTGCGCACGTTGCGCACCCCAGAGAAAGTAGCGCTTAGCGAAAATACTTTCAGCGCGGTAACAGCTTACATAGGTCAACAAGCGCTCAAGTTTGACCTCAAACGCACTGATAGTGAGTTTTGGGAAGTGCTAAATTTCGAATTCTTGGCTGGTCGGCCTTACACGCCCCGCGAAGTGCGCGATGCAGCGCACGTAGCAGTAATCAATCAGGCCACTAGTCAGCGCTACTTTGGTACTGTGAAAGGTATAGTAGGACGCACTATTGAAATTGATGCTGTCCGTTACCGGGTTGTAGGAATAGTGCGCGACGTGCCTTTATCGCGCATTCATTCTTACGCCGACTTATGGGTACCCATCACAACTACAACTGAAAATTTGCGTGACCCGGATTATTTGGGCGGTTACGAGGCTATTGTGTTGGCACATAGTGCTGCCGATGTACCTCAAGTGAAAGAGGAATACTTTCAGCTGATCAAGAGAATACCAGTACCTGAACCTAATCGATATAGCAAGGTCAATTCCCGTGCTCACACGCTGTTCGCCTCCTTAAGCGGAAATAGCAATGACACAGGTCCCGATGGCGAAGTTAGTGTGTTTGTGCGGGTGGGACTAGCCTTTGGCCTGCTCTTCATGCTACTGCCTGCCCTGAATCTGGTGAACGTTAACGTGAGCCGCACATTAGAGCGTGCCTCTGAAATTGGTATTCGCAAGGCATTTGGCGCTACCACGGGTGCCTTGATGAGACAATTTCTAGTGGAAAATATTCTGCTGACGTTGCTGGGTGGTGTACTAGGTCTAGGGTTGGCGGCAGGTCTATTGGTTCTTATTAACGAAAGTCACTTACTACCTTATTCAGCGTTTTCCTTGAACGGACGAGTGTGTGGAGTAGCACTAGGATTAGCACTGTTTTTTGGAATTCTGTCGGGTGTTTATCCGGCTTATAAAATGTCGAAGCTACAGGCCGTAAGGGTCTTAAAAGGAGAAGTTGCCGTATGATACGTCACCTATTTGTCCTGATGTGGAACCGTAAGCGGTCCAATGGTCTGCTTATCGCAGAGATTTTTTTGGCCTTCGTAGTCCTGTTCGCTGTGGGTAGCGTGAGTGTATATACTTGGGGCAACTACCGCGCGCCGTTGGGCTTTACTTACCAGAACGTTTGGCAGATTGACCTGAGTGCCGGTGCCCAACCACACGCCGAGCAATTTGGAACGTTACAAACCATCTTGCGTCAGCTACGCAGTACTCCAGGCGTTATGAGCGTATCGCGTAGTGCCTCTAATACGCCGTTTGCTTTTAGTAATAATACAATGTGGCTGGAAACTGAGAAAGACGGCACCAAGCAATCGGTAGGGGATATAAACTTCTACGATGCCAACCCAGACTTGCGCGACGTAATGGGGCTGCAACTACAGGAAGGCCGTTGGTTCGATCGTCGCGATGAGGCGGCAACCCGCACCCCTGTAGTGATAAACGAACTACTACGCGACAAACTTTTCGGACCAGGTGTTTCGGCTGTCGGAAAGCGCGTGGGTAATAAGGAGAGTGAATGGCAAATAATAGGCGTGAGCGGTCCGTACCGGGCTAGCGGTGAATTGAGCGAGCCTGCGCCGGCGATGTTCGTGTATTTAAGCCCCCAGGATACAAGCCGCGCCATGCACACGCTATTGGTAAAAGTGAAACCCGGTAGTGGCGCCGTACTAGAAAAGAAAATAAGTGATGATATCCGCGCTGCTGGCTCTACTTGGACAAGCAATATCATCACGCTGCCTAACCAACGGCTGATTCAGCTTAAGTTTAGTTTGGTGCTGCCAGTTGTTCTTGGCGTCATATGCCTATTTCTAATTATTAACGTTGCCCTGGGCCTCTTTGGCGTGCTCTGGCTCAACATCAGTCGGCGCCGGGGTGAAATAGGCGTGCGTCGGGCTATGGGCGCTACGGCCGGCAACATCAGCTGGCAGGTACTGGGCGAAATTCTAGTGCTTACTACCTTCGGGCTAGTGTTAGGGCTGCTGGTGGCAGTGCAGTTTCCATTGCTGGGCGTATTTAGCGTGCAGCCCGCCGTGTACCTCACAGCTATGCTGCTGGCGGCGGGGTTGCTCTACTTGCTGGCTACCGTATGCGCGCTCTACCCCAGCCGTATGGCCGCTGGAATCCAACCGGCTGTGGCGCTGCGGGAAGAGTAGAGTAGGCAAACCACTAAGTAGTTGTAGGCCGGGTTTTCAATCCAGTCGTGCCTCTACGGCCGAGCAGCCGTAGAGGCGAAATTTTACATGAAATAACCGTAGCATTGATCCATAATCAATGAAAGAATGCTTCTGATAATTGACGACGACCCCGCCATTCGCATCTCCCTTAGTCTGCTGCTGAAGCAAGCCGGCTACCTTGCGCAGGCTGTCGCCGACCCCGAAACTGCTCTGCGCATGGTACGTGAAACCACGCCTGAGCTGGTGCTGATGGACATGAACTTCTCCCTCGACACCAGTGGGCAAGACGGCTTGCAATTGCTGGCGCAGGTGAAGCAGCTAGCCCCGCAGGTGCCCGTGGTGCTCATCACCGGGTGGGGAAGCATAGCGCTGGCCGTGGAAGGCATGAAGGCCGGGGCCGCCGAGTTCATCACCAAGCCCTGGAACAACGACGCCCTGCTCCAGACCATCCGCACGTTGCTGAGTCTGCCCGTGCCGCAGGGTAGAGGCCCGGAACCCACTCGCCGCCAGCTCGATCAGCAATACGATTTCCGCAACATTGTGGGGCAGGATGCCGGGCTGCTGCACGTGCTGCGCCAGGTAGGGCAGGTGGCTGCCACCGATGCCTCGGTGCTGATTGAGGGCGAATCGGGCACGGGCAAGGAGCTGATTGCCGAGGCCGTGCACCGCAATAGTCCGCGCCGGAATAAGGCCTTTGTGAAGGTGAACCTAGGCGGCATCTCTGCTTCACTGTTTGAAAGTGAGCTGTTTGGCCACCGGCGCGGGGCCTTCACCGATGCTAAGACGGATAGGGTAGGGCGCTTTGAACTGGCCAACGGCGGCACCATTTTCCTGGACGAAATCGGCGAGCTGGACCTCTCCTCGCAGGTGAAGCTGCTGCGCGTATTGCAAGACCGCACCTACGAAGTGTTGGGCGACAGCAAGCCCCGCCGCCTCGACATTCGAGTGATTTGTGCCACCAACCGCAACCTAGCCGAGGAAGTGCGCGCCGGCCGCTTTCGGGAGGATTTGTTTTACCGCATCAACCTCATCACGGTGCGCTTGCCTGCCCTGCGCGAGCGGCCCCAGGATATTTCGCTGCTGGTGCAGCACTTTGTGGCTGGGCTGCGCACCACCTACGCCCGGCCCGCTCTGAAGGTAGGCGTGCGGGCCCTGCATTGGCTGCAAGAGCAACCGTTGCCCGGCAACATCCGCGAGCTGAAAAACCTGGTGGAGCGCGCCGTGCTAGTATCCGGCCACGACGAGCTGCTGCCCGAAGATTTTCAAGCCCAGGCGCAGTCCCTACCCACCCGCGCCCCCGAGCCCGGCGAGCTACCCGCCCCCGGTACCATGACGCTAGACGAGCTGGAAGCCCAGATGATTCGCAATACTCTGGAGCATTATCAGGGCAACATCAGCCGCGTGGCCAAAGCTCTGGGCCTGAGCCGTCCCGCCCTGTACCGGCGGCTGGAGAAATATGAAATTCCGTTTGAGTAAGAGCGCATACCATGCGCCCACTGTTACCAACGATTAAGACTGTCACTTCGATTAGGAGGAGAATTAACCGTCATACTGAGCGTAACCGAAGTATCTCTACCGTTAGCTATTAGTAGTACACCGTAGAGATATTTCGGCTGCGCTCAGTATGACGTTCTCTATATAACAACAATGGGCGCGTGCCGGGCGCCCCTACCGCATGTCTCTCCGCCTTCAGTTCTTACTCTTTGTCACGCTCATTCACGCGGTGCTGCTGGTGCTGGCGGCGCAGCTGCGGCATACCAATGTGCCACTGTTCATTGGTGCAGAGGTGCTATTGTTGATAAGCATCGGGCTGGCGGTGCAATTGTATCGGGGCTTTGTGCGGCCGTTTCAGCTGATTGCGGCCGGCACGGAGGCCATGCAGGCCAAGGACTTCTCACTGAAATTCGTGCCCGTGGGCCAGCGCGAAATGGATCAGCTTATTGGCGTGTACAACCACATGATAGACGAGCTGCGCCGCGAGCGAGTAACCCAGCACGAGAAGAGCTTCCTGCTAGATAGCCTGTTGCGCGCCTCGCCCGCCGGGGTGCTGCTGCTGAGCTTCGAGGGCACGATTGAAAGCGCAAACCCCGCGGCCGAGCGTATCCTGCAACTACCGGCCGCTACGCTGCTGGGGCAGCCACTGGCTGCCCTACCCGGCACCTGGGGCACCACCCTGAGCGCGCTGCCGCCCGACGCGCCCCAGGTAGTGCGCCTGTCGGGTGTGCAGACCTACCGCGCCCATCGCGCCCACTTCCTCGACCGGGGCTTTACGCGCTACTTTATTTTGCTGGAAGAGCTGACGCAAGAGCTGATTCGGCAGGAAAAGCAGGCCTACGAGCAGCTGATTCGGATGATGACGCACGAAATCAACAACTCCATTGGGGCCATCAACTCCATCCTGCAAAGCTTTCACCACTACGCCCCCCAGCTCCACCCCGCCGACCAACCCGACTTCCGCGAGGCCCTCGACGTGTCTATTCAGCGCAACACCAACCTGAGCAACTTTGTAGGCGGCTTCGCCAATTTGGTGCGCCTACCCCCACCCACGCGCCAACCCACCGATGTACACGCCCTGCTGCACCAGCTGGCGCGCCTGCTGCACGTGGTGAGCGAGCGGCGCCAGATCACCTGGCGCTGGCAGCTAGCCGATGAGCCGCTGTGGGCCTCCCTGGACCAGCAGCAGGTGGAGCAAGCCTTGCTCAACATCGCCAAAAATGCCCTGGAAGCCCTACCCGACGGGGGCACCCTCACGGTACGTACCCAGCACAGTCCGCCCCTGATTGAGCTGGAAAACAACGGCACCGCCATTCCGCCGCACGTGCAGCAGCACCTGTTCATGCCCTTCTTCAGTACCAAGCGCGACGGCCAGGGCATCGGCCTCACGCTAGTGCGTGACATTCTGCTGCAACACCATTTTCCTTTCCGCTTGGAAACGGTGGCTCCCGGCCGCACGGTGTTTAGTATCTGGCTGAGTGAGCGAGGGTAGGAGGGTAGGGAGTGTCGCGCTGGTATCGGCACGCGCGGTAAAGCCGGAGACGAGTGGCGGGGAACAAACGCTGAATCTGCCGTACTTTTGACCTGTACTTGCCTCGTTGCCTTGCTCCTTTTCTCTGCATCTCTTTCTCCTCTCGATGACCGTTACTGGCTGCGGTGCGCGGTGCTACCCACGTCCGAGCCCACGCTGCCACTAGCCTACGAGCCCTACCTATATCTGCGTCCGGCGTACCTGGCCCTGCACCCAGCGCCCGGCGAAGTGGTGTTTTTCTACCTCGAAGACCACCAGCAGGGCCAGACGGTAGGGCATTGGCCACTGGTTATAGCAGCGCAACACGCCCATAGCTCCTGGCAAGCTCCGTTTGGGGGCGTGCAGATAGCGCCCAGCGTGCCCGCCACCACCGTGCGAGCCTTCGTGACGGCGGCGCACCAGGCACTGGCAGCAGCAGGAGTAGGGGAGGTGCACCTGCGCGCCTACCCTACGAGCTACGACGAAGCCGCTAGCGCCCTCCTGTTGCCTGTTTTTGAGGAGTTGAGTTACCGCACCACCCTCACGGAAACCAACTATACACTGCCGCTGGCCCACTCTTTTGAGGATGGATTGCATCCTTCGGCGCGGCGACGGCTGCGCAAATGCCACCAGCACGGCCTGCGCGTGGAGCAGGAAACGCCGCTGTTCCTGCCTCTGGCGTACGAGTTTATGCAGCAGTGTCGGCAAGAAAAGGGGCTGCCACCAGTATGGCCGCTGGAGCAGTTGCAGGCGCAGTTTCGGGCATTTCCCAACGACCAATTCCTGTTCTCGGTGCGCGACGCGACCGGGACCTGGGCTGCCCTCACGGTGCTCATCCGTCTCAACGACGAGGTGCTGTATTGCATCCATCCGGCCAGTTCACTTCAGTGGAATACATTCAGCCCGGTCATTCTACTGATGCAGGGGCTGCACGCCTTCGGGCAAGCCAGCGGCTACCGCCTGCTGGACCTGGGCACTGCCACGTTTCCCACCGGTCCCAGCGAGTCGTTGCTGACCTTCAGGCGCCATCTCGGCGGCGTATCCGGCCCGCGCCTAACCTTGGAATGGCAAAGTGGTGAACAGGTAAGAAGGTGAGTTTGACGTTCTATTGGTGCAACTTGCGCCATCTGCGCGACCAGCATATCAAACTCGCCATTTCACAGCTTCATTAGCTCATCACTTCACCAGCATGTCCACGCTACGACGGTTTCTGAAGGGCTCGGTAGGGGCGGGGGTAGCCGTGGGGGCGCGGGGGATAGGGGCTGTGGTGCTCAATAAGCTGCTGGCCGTGTACGGCGGCCCCGGTGGACTCACGCTGCTGGCGCATTTTCAGAATCTGCTGGGCCTATTTACTACCCTACCCGGTGAGGGCATCAACGTGGGCATCACAAAGTACCTGGCGCCGCTGCGGGCCGGCTCGGGGCGCTACAGGGCGTGGCTGGGTGCGGGGGTGCTGCTGAATGCGGGCGCGCTCCTGCTGGGTATGGGGCTGTTGCTGCTGCGGCCGGGTCTGCTTGCGGAGCTCTTGGGGCCGGGCCTTGCGCTGCGGTTGGGTTTTGGAGTAGGAATAGTAATGCTGGTAAGTTATGCGCTGCTGCAAACGCTGCTGCTGGCAGCGGGCCGGCTGCGCCACTACGTGCTGCTCACGGTGTGGCTGAGTGGGCTAAGCGTAGCGGCCGTAGCAATGGTGCTGCTGCGGGGCGGCTCGGCCGGAATGGCGCTGCTGGTCTACCTACTGGCCCAAGGTAGCGTGGCTGTGCCAGCGCTGTGGTTGGCTTTTCGCAGCGGGCTGGTGCACCGTTGGCGGAGCAAGATGAGTGTGGTAGCACTGCGGGGGCTGGGTCGGTTTCTGCTGATGGCTGTGAGCCTGTTGCTCTTTGGCAAGGCCGTAGACTTTGCTGTGCGCGACCTGCTGATAACCCGCTACGGCCTAGCCCGCACCGATTTGTGGCAAGCTGTAGTGAAGCTGTCCGACAACTACACGATGGTGTTCTCAGCGGTGGTGAGCAGCGTGTACTACCCCCGGCTGGCGGCGCTGGTAGGACAGCCTGACGCTATGCGCCGCTATGTGCGCACGGTGCTGCTGCTGCTAGCGCCGGTGCTGGCGGCGGGCCTGGGCTTCATCTATCTGCTACAAAGCTGGCTGCTGCCCCTACTGTTTGAGCCACGCTTTCTAGCGGCCCGGCCCCTGCTCGCTCCCCAGCTAATCGGCGACTGGGCCAAGTTTCTGAGCTGGGTGCTGCTGTATCAGCTCACGGCCCGGGCCCAGGTAGGGCGCTATGTAGCGGTGCAAATGGGCGCGGCTACGCTCTACGTGGGCATTCTGGCCGTGCTTCTGCCGCGCTACCAACTGCTGGGCGCCACCCTGACCCACGCCGTGCACTATTGCCTGCTGCTAATGGCGTGCGCCGTATATTTCCGGGCCGATTGGCGCCCTTCTGCATGAGCTCTACCGCTGCCCACCCTTGCCCCACTGCCCCGCCTGCCCCGCAAGCGGATGGTGTGCCGTTGGTGTCTATCGTGGCGCTGTGCTACAACCACGCGCCTTTTCTGGCCGAGGCTCTGGATTCTATTCTGGCTCAGACCTACCCTCGCCTAGAAGTAATACTGGTAGACGATGCCAGCACCGACACCAGCCGCGCGGTGCTGGCGCGCTACGCCCAGGCCAACCCCAACTGGCAAACGCTGTTTCTTCCCCAAAACGTGGGCAACTGCGCCGCATTCAACGCTGCTTTCCGGCAAACGCAGGGCGAGTTTGTGATTGATTTTGCCACCGACGACGTGCTGCTGCCCACACGCATAGCGCAACAAGTAGCTGCCTTTCAGGCGTTGCCCGACGAGTACGGCGTAGTGTATACCGATGCGGAGTTAATTGACGAAGCCTCGCAGCCCGTGCGCCGGCACTACCGCCGCGACGCCCGCGGCCAACTGCATCCTCGCCCGGCTGAGGGTTGGGTGTTTGCCGATGTGCTGCGCCGTTTCTTCATTAGCGCCCCCACCATGATGATGCGCCGCACTACGCTGCTCAGCCTCAACGGCTACGACGAAACGCTGACGTACGAAGACTTCGACTTTTGGGTGCGGGCGGCGCGCACGTGGCAATTTCACTTTCTCGACGTTGTTTCTACCCGTAAGCGGCTGCACCCGCGCAGCAAATCGAGCCTGGCCTACCGTCCGCACGACCCCTATCTGGCTTCCACTATTCGGGTGTGCCACAAGGCGTTGGCCCTGTGCCGCACCCCCACCGAACGGCAGGCATTGGCGGTGCGCCTGCGATGGGAGCTGCGCCAGGCCGTGCGCTGGGGCAACCGGGTAGAAGTGCACGACCTATATCAGTTGCTGCGGCAGCTACACGCCGTGCGCCCACTCGACTGGCTGACCTACCACCTGGCCCCGAAAATAATGCGCATAGTTGGCAGGCCTTTCGCGTAGCTATCCAAAGGCGCACCCAAACTAGCACCGTTGCGACAAGCAGCAGTGTTGACAAGAGAAAAATGAACGTGCAAACACCTTATCTACTTACGTTCGATACCATCGGCTCCCCCGATTTGGGGTACATAGCAGTGGCCGAAAACAGCGCTTTGCCATTTCCGATAAAGCGAACCTACTGGATTTATTGCACGCCCGAAACGGTGCTTCGAGGCCACCACGCGCACCACGAGCTGCAGCAACTAGTCATTGCGGTGCACGGCCGCATCGAGTTTACGTTGGAAAATGTAGCAGGCGAGAAATCAACGTTTCTGTTAGATGCACCTGAGGTCGGGTTATTTATTCCGGAAATGCACTGGCGCACCATCAATTTCTCGCACGATGCTGTGCTGTTGTGCCTAGCCTCCACCGAGTACAACGAAGCTGATTATATCAGGAGCTTTGAAGAATTTAAATCAGTAGCTCGTAGATAAGTAATAATAAAGCGCCATTCTCGAAGCATATTTCTCTTGTAGCAGCTTGTCGCTATGATGCCTAACGATTTTCAAATCAAACGCTATACTCCGGACTGCGCGCATATCTGGAATGAGTTGATTGAGCAGTCGGTAAACGGTAGCTTTATGCTAAAGCGCTCCTTCATGGAGTATCATCAGGATAGGTTTGATGATTTTTCGTGTCTGATATGGAAGGGTAGTAAACTGCTGGCTGTCTTTGTAGCTGCTTTGCCAAAGCAACGTGTGCGCAATGAGCACCTTATCGCGCATCCGGGTCTGACATATGGGGGCGTGGTTACAGCCAGTGATTTACAGTATCTACTGCTGGAAGAGCTATACGGTGCTTTATTTGATTTTCTGAAGCAACATGGCTTTATCAGCCTAACAATAAAGCTAATACCGCGGGTATTTTGTAGAGAGTATTCTGATAACGGCCTATTTGTGTTACACAAAAACGGATTTGCGCTAAAAAACAGAGAGTTAAATTCAGTTATTGATTTAACTCAGCCTTTCAATATTGGGTCCAGGCAGAAGAATAATCTTCGTAAAGCCCGCAAAAGCAATGTGCAGGTAGGGGTATCGGAGCGCTTCGATGTGTTCTGGCCGATATTAACCGATAATCTCTGGCAGGTGCATGGTGTGAAACCGGTGCATACGCTGGCAGAAATTACCTACTTGCACGAAAGGCACCCCGAAAACATAGAATTATACGTAGCGCAAGTTGAAAACCGAATACTGGCGGGGGTAGTAGTGTTCAAGGAGGCACACAAAGGCTACCTGCATAGTCAGTATATCTCAACAAATGCCGAGGGTAGGCTGGTGGGCGCGGTTGATGCAATTCTGTATCATATACTGCAGCAGGCACAGGGCATATACCAGCGGTTGTCATTCGGCATTTCCACGGTGAAAGGGGAGGTCAACTACGGTCTGTTGAGCTATAAGGAAGGGTTTGGTGCCAAAGGGGAGGTGGTGGAAACCTATACAAAAGTGTTATAGCCTCACGGCGCCGTAGTTGCGGATTATAGCGCAGATCATAATGAGTTAGCTACTGAGGATTTACCTTATACAGCTCCACCCGACCGTCCTGCGCTATCAGGTGGCGGTGCGGATACCAGCTCAGCACCGAATCGGGGGAGTAGCGGATGAGCGTGCGGGTCAGCTCGTCGTTGCTGAGGGTAGCGCGGTTGAGCAGCAGCCACGCCTGCTGGCCGGGCGCCAGCTGCACCGAGTCGCGGGCCCAGTAGCGACGGTATTGCAGGTTTTGGGGCAGCTGATAGCCGTGGTAGAAGTCGTAGTTGCCGATCAGGTAGTCATCCACGAATACCACACCGCCGCCTGCCGGTGCGGCCAGCTGTTGCCGGATAAGCCGGTCCTGCGCAAAGTGCGCCGATACGCTGGGCTTGCGCATGAAATACACGGGCCGTATGCTGAGCGCTGCCGCCAGCACCAGCACGGTGAGGGCCGCCGTAGCGGGCAACGCTAGCTGCCGGGCCGCCTGGCTGCGGCGCCATGCGCCTACCCCCACAAAGTACAGGCCCGGCAGTGCATACAGCGCTGATTGGCTGGTGTGCAGCCAAACCGCCAGTGCCAGCAGTACCCCCCCGGCCACCCAGTAGCCACGCCCCGTTTGCCAGAGTCGCGCTACCCCAAAGCCCGCCGCCAGCGCCAGCGGGGGGAGCAGGGGGGTAGTCATGCGCGGCAGCAACGTGATCGGATTGTACTGGCTGAGCGACGTACTTCCTACCCAATACAGCAGTAGCGTGGACCCAGCCAGCACCAGCCAGAAGCGGGCGTCGGAGTGCGGCCGGCGTAGTAAGGGGAAGGCCACACCCGCCAGCACCAGCATCAGCCCCAGCCCGATGTTGACCAGAAACGCGAGCGGCTGCCACGTAATGCGAGCCACCAGCGCGGCGCGGTTGCCGAACAGGTAATTGTTGTCCCGCATAAACTCGTTGGTGTGCTCAATCAGGTGCAGGCGATACAGCGCGTCGTTGGTGTACACCTGGTAAAACCACAAATAAGCCCCCAGCAAGGCTGCTCCCGTGAGCAGGGCTGCCAGCCAAAAGCGTCCGTGACGGCGGTGCAGCACGTCGCGGCCCAGCAGGAGCAGGTAGAAGGGTAGGTAGTACACGATGGTTTCCTTGCTGAGCAGGGCCGCGAAATTGAGCAGCGCAAAGCCCGCGCCCCACAGCACGCGCCGCCGCGTGGCCTGCCTACCCCGCAGCAAGGCGGCAGCGCTGGCCAAGCACCACAGCATCAGAATATTATCGGGGTAGAGGTAGCGCGTGAGGTCCAGCGTGAAATAGTGCAGCCCCAGCAGCAGCATGGCCGCGCTGGCCACCACCGGCGCCCGACGGTGGTATAAAGCGTAGAGAATACCCACGCAGCCCAGCGTGGCCAGCAGCGGCCACAGGGTAGTGGAAATAATGTTGATGCCCAGCAGTGCATACAACCCCGCCACTGGCCCAAAAATCAAGGGTCGTTCTTTCAATGGGTCGTGGAGCAGGCCCAATGGGTCGGGCTGCACTCGAAAGGTGCCATTGAGCAGCTGGTGAGCGTAGCGAGAGTAGAAATAGTCGTCCAACGCATACAGCCCTTCGTGGGCAAAGATGAAAAACGCAACGGTCATCAGCACCACAAATAGCAGCGTGAGCAGGGGTAGGCGAGCAAGGGAGAAGTTCACGCGGCAAGTTAAGCAGTTGAGTCGCTGAAGCTATCAGAAGCACGCCGCCGCGTCAATACTACCTCAAACTCCCGTTCTTTGCGAGCTATGGCATACCGCATCTCCCGGCGCCGGCTCACGGTCTGGCTGTTACCCGCGCTGCTGTTGCTGATTACCCTCATCGGCCTCGGTAGCTACTACGAAACCAACGACGACACTGTGCTGACGCTGCTGCTGCAGGGGCGCATGAGTGCGGGGCCCATTACCAACCTGCACCTGTACTTTCATGGGCTGGCCGCGCCGCTGGTCTCCCTCTACCAGCAGTGGTCCGCCGTACCCTGGTATGGCCTGTTGCTGTACGGCCTGCTCTATCTGGCTACTGCGCTGCTGTTTGGAGTATTGTACAGGCGACTACGGGCCTGGCTGCGGCCGGGCGAAACGGCAGTGGCCCTGGCGCTTTTTTTTCTGGTAGGGTGGCTGGAGCATGCCATGTGGTTCAACTACCTGCGGGTGCCGGTGCTGCTGGCAGCAGCCGGCGTATGGCACAGTGCCGCCCGGCCCAAGCGCACGAGTGCGCTGGTACTAGGCCTGCTGGCCTTCGGGGTAGCATGGCTGATTCGGCCGAGTGCGGCGGTGCTGGGGCTGCTGCTGGCCGTGCCGGGTGCGTGGTGGCTGAGCGGCCGGCGCAGCGGGCGGGTGCTGGTTGGGGCAGCCGCGCTGGCGCTGGTAGGTGCGCTGGCCGTGAATCTCACCCGCTCGCCCGTGGCCGCCACCTACCGCCGCCTCGACGTACTCAAATCCAACCTCAACGACTACCAGCTGCTGCGCCCTACCCCCCATACCGCCGCCGATAGCCTGGGGGTACGCGCTGTGCAGCACTGGTTTCTGGCCGATTCGACCCTCGTAAACGAAGCGCTGTTCCAGCGGGCGCTGCCGTTGGACGCAGCCTATTTTATGCAGGAAAAGCTGTCTGGCAAGCTTCAGGAAACTGCCCAGCTGCTGGTGCGAAATTACTTTCCGCTGCTGGCGCTGCTACTGCTGTCGTGGGTTTGGGTAGCGCGCCGAGCCCGACACATTGGGCGGCGCGAGTTTGTGCTGGTGCAGTTGGGGTTTGGCGTAGGAGGGCTGCTGCTGGCGGGCGTGCTCAAGCTGCCGCCCCGCCTGGCGCTGCCCTACCTCGACGCCTGGGTGCTGGCCAACGGCATCTTTATCCTGAAGCGCGCCGAGCGGCTACCGCGTCGGCCATGGCCGGTGGTGGTAGGGCTGGTACTCGTGCTCGGGCTGTACGGCTACAAAACTGTGCATCGCCGGCAAATGCTATACGCTGAGCAACAAGCCAACAAGCACGCGCTACGTGGTCTGGCACAGCCGGCTACCACCCTATTCGTGTCCGACGGTATTGAACGCTACTACAAATCCCGAAGTCCCTTTGACGCAGAGTGGCCGCTGCCGGGACGCGTCTTGTCGCTTGTGGGATGGCAAGCCCTCGACCCCTCGCAACCCGTATTTCGGGCATCGCTTACCGGGGCACGGGCCATGCCAGAATCCCTGCGCCGTTTAGCCCAGCAAGACAGCACCGTGCAGTGGCTGCTTACCCCAGCTGGTGCCGAACTGCTTAATATTCAATTAGAACGCACCCAACAGGCAAATCAACCTATAATGCAGCTACGCGGACTGGCACCCGACTCTGTTCGGCATACTGACCAGCTTCAACCGTATAAGCCAAGTGTGCTTCCTGTGAAGAAAGCTAGTAAAGCCAAAATTTTATAGAGCAGAAATGGACTTATTCTGCCCAATGAGGGGTAGTGAATACATACATTTGACGCGTAATTGCTTTTTTTCTCTTTTTTGCCTCTCCTGCTATGCTCTCTACTGCCATCTCCCGCGCCGAAGTGCTCATGCACCTCGAATCGTTCGTAAAGGAAAACATTGGCACTTTTCTCCGTACCGTAGAAGACAGCTGGCAGCCTTCCGACTACATTCCCGATTCGCGTCTGGATACGTTTTTTGATGAGGTGAAGCTGCTGCGCGAGCGGGCTGCTGGCCTCAGCTACGATCTGCTGGCCGTGCTGGTAGGCGACACCATCACCGAAGAAGCCCTACCCAACTATGAAGCGTGGTTTCACGAGTTGGATGACTTGAACCGCGACCGCGACAATGGCTGGGCACAGTGGATTCGGGGCTGGACGGCCGAGGAAAACCGCCATGGTGACCTGCTCAACCGCTACCTCTACCTTTCGGGCCGCGTAAACATGCGCGAGTTTGAGGCCTCCACCCAACACCTCATTGCCGATGGCTTCGACCTGGGCACGGCCCACGACCCCTACCGGGCGTTTGTTTACACCAGCTACCAGGAAATGGCCACCAACATCTCGCACCGCCGCGTGGGCCAGTTTGCCCGCAAAGCCGGCGACGACCAACTGTCTAAAATCTGCGGTATGATTGCCGGCGACGAAACCCGCCACGCCCGCGTCTACAAAACCTTCGTTGATAAGATTTTTGAGGTAGACCCTTCGGAGATGATGCTGGCGTTTGAGGACATGATGCGCAAGAAAATCGTGATGCCAGCGCACTATATGCGCGAGCTGGGCATCGAGATGGGCAAAACTTTCGGTCACTTCACCGATGCTGCCCAACGTATTGGCGTGTATACCAGCCAAGACTACACCGACATCTTGGACACGCTGCTAATAGACTGGAAAATTGCCGACCGCACCGGCCTGAATTCCACTGCCGAAAAAGCCCGCGACTACGTGATGGCCCTACCCGCTCGCCTGCGCCGCGTGGCCGACCGTATGCCCGTGCCCAAGCTGGAGTATAAGTTCAAATGGATTGACTAGCCCACTAAGGAATAGGAAAAAACTAGAAAAGCCCGTCGCGCAAAACGTGACGGGCTTTCCGTTTCAGCGGGTTACTACGCTACTTCTGATCGGCAAAGGCTACCTGCTGGAGCGTGAGACCTTCGGCGGGTAGGGTGTAGCGCACGGTGCGGGTGCCACCCGAGGGGCAGCAGTTGGCATCGGCAGCTTGGTAGATGGGGAACATGCGTTGCACTTCGTGGCCTACTACCTTGAACTCGTCGTGGCCCTGGTAGCCCTGGGCGGCGGGGCCGCTCAGGTCGGGGAGGGCCACGGGGCGGCGGCCCTGGTTCATGAACTCGTAGCCCAGCAACTGTCCATAGGAGCCGCTGCCCGCATCAGCTACAAAGATCAGCAGTTCGGGGAAGTCGTCTTCGTTGAGATTCGTTACTACCACGTCTGATACTTGTCCGTTGAGTGACTGCCGGGTAGTGGTCAGCTCGCGGCCGTTCTTCTCGGCGCGAAGCATGAGTTGGCGTTGGCTACCCTCGCCGGTGGTTTGCACCACAAACCGGTGGTCGCCATCGGTTACTTCTTTGCGGAAGCTGACGGCCTCCGTTGGTACAGAGCGTATGGCGGGGTCGGCAGTTTCGGTGGTGGTGCGCTGCGAGTCGCAGGCATTCAATGCGAGAGCGGTGCCCAGCAGGGGGAGTAGCAAACGGGGTAGGGAAAAATGAGGCATAGGCTTCAGCAGAGCAAAAGGAAAGGTAGGAGAGAGGGAGGCAGCCGCAGCTGCATCTCCCTACAAACGCCGGCCCGCCCGGAGGGTTACGCCCACTAAGAAGTCACCTGCACCCCTTTCCAGAAAGCCACGCGTCCTTTGATCTGCTGGGCAGCTTCTTTGGGGTCGGGGTAATACCAGGCGGCGTCCTTGTTCAGCTCACCGTTCACGCGCACGGAGTAGTAGCTGGCGCGGCCTTTCCAGGGGCAGGTAGTGCCGGCAATGCTGTCTTCAAAAAACTCGCGTTTCAAAGAATCGGCCGGGAAATAGTGGTTGTTTTCTACCACTACCGTGTCGTCGCTTTCGGCCAGTACGGTGTTGTTCCAAATAGCTTTCATAGGAGGAGTCTTAGGCTTGTTTCGAATGCATTTTGACTGACATAACTACCTCAGGTCAATCGAAGTTTTGAGCATGTCAGCGAAGCGAAACGTCCTCCAAAAGCTGGCTTCAACTTTCGTCGCTACTTTTAGCCTCTCCGCTATTCTGCGGAAGTCAACCAAGGCCGATGATACATCACCTCCGGCACAACAAGATAGACCGCGTGCAGTGGGATGCGCTGCTCGAGCAGGCGCCCAATGGGCTCATCTATGCGCTTTCCTGGTACCTCGATATCGTGTCGCCCGGCTGGGAGGCACTGGTGAAAGAGGAACAGGGGCGCTACGTGGCCGTGATGCCGCTACCCGTGCGCCGGAAGTTTGGTTTCCGCTACCTCCAGCAACCGTTGTTTGCGCAGCAGTTGGGTGTGTTCTCCCTTGAGGTACCTACTACCGAGGACTGGGAGGTCATCGGCCGCCTGTTGCGCCAGTTGTTCCGGGTTGTCACGCGGTATTCGTTTAACGCGGCTAATACGGACGTGCTGGCTGGCAATGGGGTAGGGGTGCCGGTGGAGGCTTTCACTACGTACTACCTCTCGTTGCAGCCGCCCTACCCGCAACTGCTGGCCGGCTATAAGCGCAACCGTCGGTGGCGCCTCAACCAGGCCCGCCGTCGCGACCTGCGCATCGAGCCCAGCACCAACATCGACCGGATGGTGCAGATCTTCCACGAAAACACGGCGCCTTCTATCTACGGCATCATCGGTGAGGCTTATGAGTACCGGCTGCTGAAGGCCTTGTACGCGGCGGCTACGCAGCGGCACATGGCGACTATGTGGCAAGCCGTATCGGCTCAGGGCGAGGTAATAGCCATGATTCTGCTATTTCGTTTCAAGGAGCAGCTGATTTATATTTTCAACTCCTCGACCGAGGCTGGCAAGGAAGCCGGAGCCATTTCGCTGCTCCTGGATGAGGTGTTTCGCACCCATGCGGGCCAGACACTATATTTTGATTTTGAGGCGCCCGAAGTAGCCAACGTGGCGCATTTCTACGGCAGCTTCGGGTCGGTGGAGACGCCGTTTGCCACCATCGCCTACAACCGCCTACCCTGGCTGATGAAGCAGGCCAAAGCGGTCCGCATGGCCCTGGTACGTCGCCTGCGCCCACGCAAAGGGTAGGCCCATTCCTAATAGGAAACATTCCTACGCAAGGTGGTGTTAGATTCAGGCGCGGCTACGCCTTTGTTCGCCCACGAAGGCCAGTGCCGCTTCTTCAAGCAGCTCAGACAGTATGGCAGTAGGTTTTCGTTTCCAGGATTTTGTACCCGAAGAATCGGGCGATAAGGGTTTTGACACGCTTTTTAAATTGTTCATGCAACTGGTCACTATCACGTCTGGCGACGTGTCGGAGGCGTTGCAGTGGCTCAACGAGCTGGATAAACAGTATGGCCTTACCGACAATGACTACGGCATGGGCGACTTCATCGAAGACCTAAAGAAAAAAGGGTATATCGACGAGAATCCGCAGGAGCCGGGCGCGTTCAACATCACGGCCAAAAGCGAGCAGAACATCCGCAAATCGGCGCTGGAGGAAATCTTCGGCAAGCTCAAAAAGGGCAACAGTGGTAACCACCGCACGCCCCACTCGGGCCAGGGCGACGAGATGGGCACCGACATGCGCGACTACCAGTTCGGCGACACGCTGGAGCAGATTCAGATGACTGAATCGCTACGCAATGCCCAGCTCAACCACGGCCTCAGCGGCGACTTTATGCTGACTGAGGGCGACCTGGAAGTGCGCGACACCGAGCACAAAACCCAGACCAGCACAGTGTTGATGATTGACATCTCGCACTCCATGATTCTGTATGGCGAGGACCGCATTACGCCCGCCAAAAAGGTAGCCATGGCCCTGGCCGAATTGGTGAAGCAGAAGTACCCTAAGGACTTCCTCGACGTCATCGTATTTGGCAACGATGCTTGGGAAATCAAGGTGAAGGATTTGCCCTACCTGCAAGTAGGCCCCTACCATACCAACACGGTAGCCGGTCTGGAGCTGGCCATGGACCTGCTGCGCAAGCGCAAAACTGCCAACAAGCAGATCTTCATGATTACCGACGGCAAGCCTACCTGCCTGAAGGAGCCTACCGGCTACTACAAAAACAGCTTCGGCCTCGACCGTAAAGTGGTCAATAAAACCTTGAACCTGGCCGCCGCCGCCCGTCGCCTCAAAATTCCCATTACCACCTTCATGATTGCCCAAGACCCCTACCTGCGGCAGTTTGTGGAGGAGTTTACGGAGGTGAACCAGGGCAAAGCCTACTACAGCGGTCTGAAAGGGCTGGGGCACCTAGTGTTTGAGGATTACAAAAAGAATCGTCGCAAGACTTTGTAAGGCGTATTACACAGGCTCGCCTACCACCGAAGCGTATATACTTGACATCTCCCTAATCATTTCGTTCAACGATGGGTGCGTGCAACGTGCTCCTACTATATGACTCAACCTACCCTCAAGACCCTCGGCGAACTGAAACAGTCTGGTTACCAGCCCCGCTCCGTGAAACAGGAGTTGCGCGACAACCTGATTGCCAAGCTTCGCTCCAAAGAAGAAGTGTTTCCTGGCATCTATGGCTACGAGGAAACCGTTATTCCTGACCTGCAACGCGCCATTTTGGCCGGGCACCACATCAACATGCTGGGCTTGCGCGGACAGGCTAAAACCCGTATTGCCCGCCTGCTGGTGGGCTTACTCGATGAGTACATTCCAGTAGTGGAAGGCTCCGAGTTGAACGACGACCCCTTGCAGCCGCTATCAGTATTCGCTCGCAACCTCATCGAGGAAAAAGGCGACGATACGCCTATTTCCTGGCTGCACCGCGACGAGCGCTACACCGAGAAGCTGGCTACCCCCGATGTATCGGTGGCTGACCTTATCGGCGACGCCGACCCCATCAAAGCTGCTACCCTGAAGCTGCCCTATTCCGACGAGCGGGTGATCCACTTCGGGCTGATTCCTAGGGCGCACCGGGGCATTTTCGTTATCAACGAGCTGCCCGACTTGCAGGCCCGTATTCAGGTGTCATTGTTCAACATCTTGCAGGAAGGCGACATCCAGATTCGCGGCTTTAAAGTGCGCCTACCCTTGGACATCCAGTTTGTCTTCACTGCTAACCCCGAGGACTATACCAACCGCGGCAGCATCGTGACGCCGCTGAAGGACCGCATCGACGCACAAATTATCACGCACTACCCTAAGAGCATCGAAATTGGGAAGCGCATCACCAAGCAGGAAGCCCGCATCAAAGAGGAGCAGCGCGGCTTGGTGACCACCAACGAAATCGTACACGACTTGGTAGAGCAAGTAGCCATTGAGGCCCGCGGCTCGGAGTACGTAGATGCTAAATCGGGCGTGTCGGCCCGACTTACTATCTCGGCCTACGAGCAGGTAATTGCCGCCGCCGAGCGCCGTGCGCTCATCAACGGCGAGAAGAACACCTACGTGCGCATTGCCGACTTCATCGGCGCTGTGCCGGCCGTCACGGGCAAGGTAGAGTTGGTGTACGAGGGCGAGCAGGAAGGCGCCGGCATTGTGGCTGAGAAGCTGATGGGCAAGGCCCTGCGCACGCAGTTCCTGAACTACTTCCCCGACCCCGAAAAGTCGAAGAAGCAAAAGGATAAGCCTAACCCGTACAAAGCCATTCAGGACTGGTTTGGCTCGCGCACCATCGACCTGCTGCACGACGCCTCCGACGAGGATTACCGCAAGGTGCTCGACGTGGTGCCCGGCCTACAAGACCTGGTACAGCAGAGCGTGCCCAGCGAGCTGAGCAAGGAAAACCGCCATTTCTGGATGGAGTTTGCCCTGCACGGCATGGCCGAGCACAGCCTGATTTCGCGCAACCGCCTCACGGCTGGCGCCCAGTTCAAGGACCTGCTCAGCAGCATGTTCACCATGCCCAACTTCGGGGATGATGACGATGACGACGAGGACTACCAATCGTCGCGCAAGCGCAAGCGCCGGTAGGGTAGGAGCGTAAGATAGTAGAGTAGAAACGCCCCGCGTATCGGAAGATGCGCGGGGCGTGTGTTTTATTCCCCGTCGAGACGCTTCTTGGCGTCTCGTCGTTGAACGACTCGCGCCCGCACACAACTTCAGCCATGCCGAGATGCAAGGATGCGTCTCTACGGCTCGTCCAATACAAAATAACAACGCCCCGGCTAGTGCTAGCCGGGGCGTTGTTATGCAAAAAGCAAAAGCGAAAAATTATAGCTTACGGGCTTTTAACTCCGCTCTGGCGCTTTTCAGTTGGTATTTAAGAGATTTCAGCTTGGCTTTCTCCGAGTCTACAATGCGGTCTTGGTCTTTTACTTCCCTTTCCAGGTCGTTCACCCGTCGTGCTTGCTCTGCTACTACCGGATTGCTGGAATTAGCATCGGAGCGAAACGCAGAACAGCCACTTAACGAGCCAATGGAGAGTAGGGCTAGCAGAGAAGCTTTGTGAGAGAATTTCATAATGAGGGCAATAAAAAGGCTGTGTTGCTGATAAATACGAACGAATCAAGGATGCAGTTGAATGAATTGAAAATAAAAAGGCTCTGCTAGCCATCAGGAAGCAGAGCCTTTCGGAGGGGAGGCAGTAACGGCTACGCCTCGTTCACCACAATCTTCTCGATGGTATCGTTGGCGCGAATCTGGTCGATTACGTCTACGCCCTCTACCACTTTGCCGAATACGGTGTGGTTGCGGTCGAGGTGGGCAGTGTTCTGACGGTCGTGCACAATAAAGAACTGGCTGCCACCAGTGTTGCGGCCGGCGTGGGCCATGCTCAGGGCGCCGCGCTCGTGGTACTGATGGTCGCCGGTCAGCTCGCAGTCAATTTTATAGCCGGGGCCGCCGGTGCCGGGGGTGCCCTTCGCGCCATCGCGCGAGTTGGGGCAGCCGCCCTGAATCACGAAGTTGGGGATAACGCGGTGAAACTTCAGCCCATCATAGAAGCCTTTTTGGGCCAGGTCGGTGAAGTTCTTTACAGTTTTGGGGGCGTCTTGCTCGTAGAACTCTACTTTCATTACCCCTTTATTGGTGTGGATTTCAGCGGTTTTCATATGAAAAACGGAAGGTGAGATGGGTGGAAATGATGTCTGCCACGCAAGTAGCAGCTCTGCAAAAGTAACCAAATTGCGGGGGTAGGAAATCCGGCTGCTACTTCCGCGTCGTAGGTATTTGGTAGAACGGCCACCGTAGGCGAGCTTGCGGTGGCTTTCGGGCCAAACAACTCCCTTCTTCAACCCTCATTTTCATTTGCTGTCTTTATGAAAAAGACGTTTCGTACTTCTTTCCTGGCGCTTTGCGCGGTTGCCTCGGTAGGGTTTGGCCTGACTAGCTGCGACAACAACAAAGGAGCTGACACCACCACCGAAGCTCCCGGCACCGAATCGGCTATGACCGACACGGTAGCCACCATGCCCAACGACTCGTCGCGCATGGGCAAGCCCGAGGGCGTGCTGGTAGACGGTGTGCCCATGACGCCGGATAAATCCATTGTGCAGAATGCCGTGATGGCGCCCAGCGTGAGCACGCTGGTGAAAGCCGTACAAGCCGCCGGCCTCGACGGTACCCTGAGCGGCCCCGGCCCTTTCACCGTATTTGCCCCCACCAACGCCGCTTTCGATAAGCTGCCCAAAGGGGCGCTGGCTGGCTTGATGAAGCCTGAGAGCAAGGAGAAGCTGAAAGGTGTGCTCACTTACCATGTTATCCAGGGCCGCCTGCTGGCAGCCGATCTAAAAGACGGACAAGAACTGACTACCATGAACGGCGAGAAAGTGAAAATCTCGGTGCAAGGTGGTAAAGTGATGATCAGCAACGGTAAAGATGCGCCTGCCACAGTGCAGACTGCTGATGTAGTTTCCAACAACGGCGTAACCCACGTCATCGACGGTGTGCTGCTGCCCACTGCTGAATAATATCAACGATTTCCTGATTGGTTGGAAAGGCCCGGTTGTTTCAGCCGGGCTTTTTTGTTGTATCGTTTATTTTCGCCTGTTATCCTGCGCTTGCAAAGTGCCATCTCACGCTTAGCGAAGCGTTGTTACCCGTGAGCGAAAAACCTGCTCGAAGCACCTGGATGGGTAGCCCCAGGAACGCCCATACTGCCCAATCCCAGGAAGGCATGCCCAGCTATTTTCTTGGGAGAAGTTAACGTGCAATTAGCTGGGTATACGCCAGAACCACGCAAGGCGGCCACCCGCCGTCGGCTACTCATTTTCGAGGGCGCGGGCAGCGCTATCGGATGGCGGCCGCATAATCTGCTCCGGGTCCTGCGGCTCTAGCTCCTCCTCGTTCAGTATTTCCGGCTCGGGCAGCGTGGCCGGGGCCGCAACAGAATCATCAGCTGCAATGGAGTCGGGAGCGGCCTCAGTTTCCTCCGTGGGAGCAGGCGTGTGTCGAGCCGACCGGGTAGGGGCATGCGGGCGCTCGGCCGGGCGGGTGAAGTATTTCACCCCACCAATGCCCACTACCAATCCCAGCAACAGGACCAGCACGAGCAAGCCTATGCGTTCGAGACGAACCAAGGACTGGGATTTTGCAGGTCGCCCAGGGGGAGGCAAGGTGTGCGGAGCAGTGGGGCGCGAGGGCTGCGCGGCGGTTGGCAGCGGGGGCTGGAGCAGTGGAGTAGCGGCCGGGTGGCGTAGCTGCTCCAGTAGCTTGCTAAGCTGCTGAATGCGGGCATCCAACTCCTCGTTGCGGGCGGCGGCTTCGGCGCGTACGGTGCGCAGGGCCTCTTCCAGCGCTTTCTGCTGCTGCTCGGCCCGTCGCGCCGCGTCTGATTGCTCGGTCTGGGCTACCTGCTGCCGCAGCCGTTCCAGCTCCTGCGCCTGTCCCGCTTCGCGTGTGGCGGCGGCTTGTTGCTGCTGGACAAGCTGCTGCTGTAGCTCCTGGCGTAGCTGCTCCAACCGTTGCTGCTCCTGCTGCTGCTCGGCCGGCTGCATGGGTAGGGGTGCTCCGTAGGGTGGGTCGGCAGGTACGTCTTCGGCCCCCAGCCACCCCCAAAACTGCCGTAGCTTGCGCGTCCAGAAGCCAGCGGCTGCTTCGGTTTCGGCAGGTGCCGGGTCGTCAGTCAGGTCATCGGTTTGGTACGAATCCATCAGGCGGGTGGCCCACTCTTGTAGCTCGTGCTCGGCTAGTAGCGCTTCGGGTTGCGCCAGTTGCCACAAGCGCCGCGGCAGCAGTTGCGGGTTGCTCAGCAGCTGAAAGTCCCCGGCGCCGGGGTAGTGGCGCAGCTGCCGCTCTACTTCTGGCCCAAACGACAGCGGCGCCTCAAACAGCACCATGCCCGTGAGGGGCGGCAGCTCGGCTGCCGGCTGGTGCAGCTCCTGACTTAGCCAAGTCGCCAGTTTTGCTTGATTTTGCTGGTATTGATCAAACGGATTATCGGCCCCCGACCGACCAGGCAGCGGTTGCCCGTTCAGCTTCCAGGCGCCGTACTCTAGGGTAGGCACGCTCAGGTGGCCGTTGCGTGGTTCCAGCACCAGCGCCGTAATACTACGCGGCCGTATGACCACAGCATCCAAGGCAATGCCTACAGCGTCTAAATTGCCCAGCAGCAGCGTGGTAGGAGCGGCTACCTCTAATTCTAGTACCTCGCACACCGCCTCATACTGCCGTTGTCGAGCGGCGTCTGCAAACGGCGCAAATAAGAAGCAGTGAGCCATGTTGTTTAGGTTGTTGACTACTAGAGCAGTTGTGGAATCAGTGTACGAGGATGCCTCTCTACGGCATCTTACTCAATGTCGGTTGTCTTCGTCGTGGAGCATGCTTAGGTAGCTGTCGTAACGGGGTAGGGCGATGCGGCCTTTCTCCACGGCTTCGATAACGGCGCAGCCGGGCTCCTGCACATGGCGGCAATTGTGGTAGCGGCACTGGTTGAGCAGGGCGCGCATCTCGGGGAAAAAGTGGGCCAGCTCGCCCGGTTGCACGTCTACCAGCCCTAGCTCCTTGATGCCGGGCGTGTCGATGAGGTAGGTGCCAGGGCGCACTTCCAGCATCTCGGCGTAGGTGGTAGTGTGCACGCCTTTATCAGAAAACTGGCTGATTTCGGCTGTTTTCAGGTCCAGATCGGGTACCAAGGCATTGATAAGCGTGCTCTTTCCTACCCCAGAGTGGCCTGAAAGCAAGGTGGTTTTGCTATCGAGCAAGGCGTCTACCTCCGCTACGCCTACCCCGCTTTGGGCCGAGGTGAGCAGGCTAGGGTAGCCCACGCGCTGGTACATTTTGGCAATTTGCTGCTGGTAGTCGGCCAGGTCCTCGTCGTGCAAGTCAGCCTTGTTGAAAATAAGCGTGACGGGGATGCTGTATGCCTCAGCCGTGACCAGAAATCGGTCGATAAACCCGAACGACGTGGCCGGCGACACCAGCGTAACCACCAGCAGCGCCTGGTCGAGGTTGGCGGCTACAATGTGAGAATGTTCCGTTTTGTGAACCGAGCGTCGGATGATGTAGTTGCGGCGCGGCTCGATGTGGTGAATCACGCCTGCCCCCTCGGTCTGCTCCTCCACCGTAAATTCCACCTGGTCGCCCACGGCCAACGGGTTGCTCACCTTTAGCCCTTTCTGCTTGAATTTACCCCGCAGCCGGCAGCGGTGCAGCGCGCCCGCCTCCGCGTCGCGCACCACGTACCACGAGCCCGTCGATTTAACAACAATACCTACCATGAGATAGTGAATTTGTGAGTATTGAATTTGTGAACTGTCATCCTGAGCGGAGCGAAGGACCTTCTCACAGTAGAACGACTGACGTAACAACGACTCGTGCTAGTGTGAGAAGGTCCTTCGCTCCGCTCAGGATGACAGTTTATTTCACATCGACTTTATCATCGAGCCACGCCATGATGCGCTGGGTGGCGCCGGCATGTTGAAAAACATAGTCCATATTGAGGTCTTGCACGAGCAGGCGGGTCGGTTCGTTGCGGAGCAGGGGGAGTAGGGCCGTTTCCAGCTCCTGTGCCGAGTGCACCGGAAATGCGCCACCCAGCGCTACCAGTTCCACGGCCTCCTGAAACTTGTGGTAGGTAGGCCCGAAAAACACCGGTAAGCCAAACGCCGCTGCTTCCAGCGTATTGTGCAGGCCCTTGCCAAAGGCCCCGCCCACGTAAGCAAAGTGCCCAAAGCGGTACAGTTGGGAAAGCAGCCCCACGTTGTCGATGAGCAGCACGTGGGCCTGTGCCACGGTGGTTGGGGTGGCAGTGGAGTAACGCACCACTTGGCCGGGTAGCGCCGCCTCCACCTGCCGCAGATTAGCCTCCCCAATTTCGTGCGGCGCCACAATGAAGCGCAGTTCCTGATGGTACTGCTGGAATAAGGGGGTGAGGGTAGGCAGGTCCTCTGGCCAACTGCTCCCCACAATCATCACCGGCACCCCATCGGCCTGGAAAGCCTCTACCAGGGGTAGGGAAACAGGTGGCTGCGCCGCCGTGCGCGCTACCGTATCAAAGCGCGTGTCGCCGGCCACGCTGGCCTGCCGAATGCCGGCCTGGCGGAGCAGCTCCACCGAGGCATCGTTCTGCGTGAAAATGTGCGTGAACCGACTCAGGATAGCACGGAAGAAGCTGCCCCAGGGCTTAAAAAAGACCTGCTCAGGTCGGAAAATAGCCGACACGCAGAGGGTAGGAACCTGGCGGCGCTGCAATTCCCGCAGGAAGTGGTGCCAGAACTCGTACTTCACGAATACCGCCAGCCGGGGCCGTACCAGGTCCAGAAAGGCGCGGGCGTTGGCCGCCGTGTCCAGCGGCAGATACAGGATGTAGGCCGCGCCAGGCCAGTTTTTGCGGACCTCGTAGCCCGAGGGCGAGAAAAACGTGAGCACGATTTTGTGCGTGGGGTACTGGCGGGCATAGGCCTCCATCAGTGGTCGGCCCTGCTCAAACTCGCCCAGCGAAGCACAGTGAAACCACGCCAGCGGGGCCGTTTCGTGCCGGAGCGCTTCGCGTAAGCGGACTCGCCAGCCCTTACGGCCACCTACCCACTGCGCCGCCTTGGGCACAAAAGGAGCCACCAGTCGCAGCAGCAAGCCGTACAGATAAATGGCAACAGAATACAGAAAACTCAACAGTAAAGACAAAAAGGACAGACAAGAAGGACCAGCAATGCGCTGATTGTCCTGCAAAAATAGCGCGTTCTGGCCGCCCCACGAAAAAGCCCCAATCCTACTGGACCGGGGCTTTGCTGAAAGCAACGGATACAGAAGCAATTACCGGCTTTGCTGGCCCAGGTAATTCGATACGCCTTCCTGCGTAGCCTGCATGCCTTGCTTGCCTTCTTCCCAGTCGGCGGGGCATACCTCACCAAACTTCTCGAAGTGTTGCAGGGCATCTACCATGCGCATAGCTTCATCAATGGAGCGACCCAGCGGGCCGTCATTTACGAGCTGGTGACGCACAATGCCGTCTTTATCAATCAGGAACAAGCCGCGGTACGCTACCGGCGAGCCTACGAAAATCATTTCGCCAGCTTCGTTGTAGTCGTAGTGGCCACCCAGCACGTCGTAGTTGGCGGCAATGGTTTTGGTGGCGTCGGCTACCAGCGGGTAGGTCACGCCCTCAATGCCACCCCGGTCGTGGGGGGTGTTCAGCCACGCAAAATGCGAGAAGTGCGAGTCGGTGGAGCAGCCGACCACGGCCACGCCTTTTTTCTCGAAATCGGCTAGGCGCTCCTGGAATGCCAGAATTTCGGTGGGGCACACAAAGGTGAAATCGGCGGGGTAGAAGTAAAACAGCACGTGCTTCTTGCCCAGGTAACGGTCGAGGGAGTAGTCTTCCTCAAATTCGCCGTCGATAACGGCCGTAGCCTTGAAAGAAGGAGCACGTTTGCCAACGAGAACTGCCATGTTGTTAGGAGATTGGGGGTAAAAAGAAATGAAAAAGCAAGGGAATCGTTGGGCGGGATAGGTCAGGCAGGGCGAATGATTTTCTCGCCGGTGATATGCAGCGAGAACGAATGCGGCTGGAAGTTCTCGAACCCCCGCGCCGCCAGAAACTCCTGAATCAGCTGGTCCAACTGCGGGTCGCGATAGTCCAGGATTTCCTGAGTAGCGGTGCAGAACAAGTGGTGGTGAGGCGAGCAGTCGGCATCGTAGCGCCGGGCCGCGCCATCGGCCACGGCCACCCGCTTCACCAGGCCGGCCACCACAAAGCTATCCAAGGCCTTATACACCGTACCCAACGATAGGGTAGGGGCCTCGGCGGCTACCTGGCGGTGTACCTGCTCGGCCGTAGGATGGTCGCGCAGGGCCAGCAGTCCGCCCAGGATCAGGACGCGCTGTTGGGTAGCGCGCAGTCCGGCCCGCGTCAGCAGGTCGCGCACATGCGCAGGGGTAGGCGAAGAGGTAGCAGAAAGCGCAGAAACCGACACTGGTCAGGAAATAGGAACCGCAAAGATAAGGTGAAAAGCGCAGGGGATGGTACATTGTTTCGGCCAGCCCGGCCGCGCTACCCCGCCTACGCCTCCTCGCGGCACACCATCTGAAAGGTTTGCCGGGTGCGCTGCTCCAGTAGTAAGGTACGGCCTGCCGTGAGACGCTCCAGGCTATCGGAGGTGTAGTTTTTGATAGTGTAAAGCACTAGCTCCGTGTTGTAATGCACCGTGAACTGGTCGCGCAACAAGCTCAGCAGTTGCTCCAGGCGGTAGGCCGAAAAATCGGTGCACACCGAGAAGCTGATGGCCGAGTTTTGCATCACATGAATTTTGAGCCGCACCTGCGCCAACGTCCCAAAAATTACCTCCAGATTTTCCTCCGAAATAAATGCGAGGTCTTTCGACTCAAAGGAAATTAGGCACTGGTCGGCCTTGCGAATATAGGCAGGTGCCAGCAGCCCGTGCTGGCAGTCGTGTACGCGTGTGCCCTCGGCCGTGGGGTACAAAAACGACTTCACCAGCAACGGAATGCCGCGCACGGCCAGTGGTTTAATCGTCTTGGGATGAATCACGGACGCGCCGTAGTACGCCATTTCAATGGTTTCCTGGTAGCTGATTTCGGGGTAGCGCACCGTGTCGGCAAAGAACTTAGGGTCGGCGTTGAGTAGGCCCGCCACGTCCTTCCAGATAGTAACGGACTCGGCGCCCAGGCAATACGCCAGAATAGCGGCGGTGTAGTCGGAGCCCTCGCGGCCGAGCGTGGTGGTGCGGCCGTCGGCGGTGCCGCCCAAAAAGCCTTGGGTTATCACTAAGCCCTGGGCCAGCAGCGGGGGTAGGGAGGCCTGTAGCTGCTGCTCGGTGGTGGCCCAGTCTACACGCGCCTCGCGCCAGGTACTATCGGTGCGGAGCAGGGAGCGGCAGTCGAGCCACTGCGCCGCCAGCGTGTGCGCCACTAAGCGTGTAGCCAGCAGCTCCCCGAAGCTCACAATCTGGTCGTATTGCTGGTCGTATTGTGCGGGTATGAGCGTGCTGAGTTGTTGCCGAAGCTGCGCAAATAGCTCGTTCAAGACAGGTTGTGCCTCTTGGTGGGTAGGCTCAACCAACTCCTGGGCCGTTTGCAGATGGTAGTCTTCCAGCGCCTGCAAGGCCTCCGCATATGGTTTCCCGGTGTAGGCGCGCTGAAAAATGTCTTCCAGGGCGTTGGTGGTTTTGCCCATTGCTGATACCACAATCAGCAGCGGCCCTTGGCTTTGGTGCAGGTGCACAATGGCGGCCAAATTGCGGATGGCGGGGGCGTCCTTCACGGAGGCACCCCCAAACTTAAAGACCTTTAGGGTGGGTAGTGAGTGCATACCTCAAAAGTAGCGGCTCGGAAATTGAATTCGCAGATAACAGGCCCTCAGTAGACATTGCTAGGCGAAAACCTGTACTTTTGAGCATATCGTTTTCTTTCCCTTTTACTCTATTTTCTTTCGATTCGTCTGCCCTCTATGGATCATCACGATAAGCTGGCCCTGCCGGTTGGTACTACCCTCGACCGCTTCATTATGCGCAAGCAGGAAGATTTTCCGTACGCTACTGGTGAGTTGTCGCAATTGCTGCGCGACATTGCCCTGGCCGCGAAAATCGTGAACCGCGAAATCAACCGCTCCGGCCTGATTGACATTGCCGGGGCCTACGGCAACCGCAACGTGCAGGGCGAAGACCAGCAGAAGCTTGATGTTATTGCCAACGTGCGTTTTATCCGAGCACTGCGTAATGGCGGCGAGGTGTGCACTATCGTGTCGGAAGAGGAAGAGGGCATGATCCAGACCGGCAACACGAAGGGAAAATACGTGGTGGCCATCGACCCACTGGATGGCTCGTCCAACATTGATGTGAACGTGAGCATTGGCACGGTGTTCAGCATCTACCGGCGCATTTCGCCCACCGGCAGCGCCGGCAACGAGCAGGACTGCCTGCAACGTGGCACGCACCAGGTAGCGGCGGGTTACGTTATCTACGGTTCCAGCACCATGCTGGTATACACCACGGGCAACGGCGTGAACGGCTTCACCTACGAAAATTCGCTGGGTGAGTTTGTGCTCTCGCACCCTACCATTATGACGCCCGCTACCGGCACCATTTATTCCGTGAATGAGGGTATGGCGCAGCACTTCAGCAAAGGCATGGCAGCGGTGGTGGCGCATTTCAAAGAGCAGGAGTTTTCGGGCCGCTACATCGGTTCCCTCGTGGCCGACTTTCACCGCAACCTGCTCAAGGGTGGTATTTATATGTATCCGGCCACCAGCAAAGCACCCGCGGGTAAGCTGCGCCTGCTTTATGAGTGCAACGCATTGGCATTCGTGGTAGAGCAAGCCGGCGGCAAAGCCAGCAATGGCTACCAGCGCACGTTGGAAATTCAGCCACAAGGCCTGCACGAGCGGTGCCCATTCTTTATAGGCTCACCCGAGCTAGTGAGTAAAGTAGAAGAACTGCTGGCCGCTGAAGAGAGTAGTTAAAAGCCACGTAATTCACACAAAAGCCCGCTCAGACACTTTCTGAGCGGGCTTTTGTGTGTAAGTGAAAGTCTAAAAGCCGATTACTCAGCCTTCTTCTTCCCTTTCTTAGGTGCTGGAGCAGTAGCCTCGGGGTTAGCGGTTGCCGCATCATCCGTTGCCGTCGCATCAGCCGAGATTTCACCACCTGTGCTCAAGGGCTCGTCAGTAGCGGGGGTAGCGTCGTCCTCATCGGTAGCTGGGGCCTGATATTCCAGGTTTTTGCTTACGATGCCGTACCACGTCACCAGCTTCTTCATGTCCGACATATACACCCGGTCGCGGTCATAGTCCGGAATGATCTTCCCCATAAAAGTAGCCAAGTCACGATCGTCCGACTTGCTGGTCAGTTCCAGCTCGGCGCCGAATTGCTGGTGAATCCGGTCGAACACTTCCGTCAAGGGCACCGTCTGGTCGTAGTCCTGGGTGTAGATAGAAATTTCCTGGAGCAGCGACACTTTGTTGCGGGCCGAGGCGATGGAGCGCGTGCCGCGGCCATCCAGCGCTTCGATAATCACGCCGGTACGGGTAGGGCTCACGAGGCGGTACAGACCGGGCATTCCGCTGATAGCGGCAATTTCCTTCAGGTCGTAGGGCATAGAAGTAAAGTCGATTGGTGTAGAAGGCGGCAAAGGTAGCATTCCAAACGAGTTGGTGCCGGCTGGTCGCCCAAAGATGCAGTTAGAGCTTGAAAACGATGGGTAGGCTGGTGAGCACCGCGTAATCAGGCTTTTTGAATTGCAGTAGCTTCGCCACGCGCAGGGCTTCGTCGCCACAGCCGCCGCCTACCCCCTTCACCAGTTTAAAGCCGCTGGTAGTACCATCCGTGTTCAGCGTAAAGCTCACAATGCAAGTACCCTGAATGCGGTTGCGCTTCGCCAGCACCGGATATTTCAGCTCCTTCTCTATAAAAGCATACATAGCTTCCTGGCCACCCTCGTAATAGTCGGCTACCGGAATAGACTTAGCTACGCCACCAGCCGGAGCCGTTTGGGCCGCCGCTGGTGAGGGGGCAGCGGGTTTGGTTTGAGCAACTACGGAAGTTGCACTGGCCAGCAAGCCACAGCTCAGAAGAAAAGCGAATTTTTTCATGGAGGTTATAATAATCGTTTGACTGTAAACGAGTTGTTGACTAAGCGTTTCAGTGAAGGAGAAAGCAGCGGCCAGCTAATCAAAAGAAACGTAACGACCGCGCTACCCTCAGTGTCAAGAAAGAAGCCAGATTATGAATTCTCTGGTGCTGCGGGCAGCTGTTGATTTATTTTGGCAATGAAAGTAAGCAACTCCTCACGCCCTTCCTTCGACTCAGCGGAGGTAACGAAGTGGCGCGGTAGCTCGTCCCAACTCGTGCTCATTTTCTCCAAGTAGGCTTCAATCAACTGCTTTGTGCGCGTAGCCGACTGCTTATCAGCTTTGGTGAACACCATAGCGAAGGGAATACCCTGCGTGCCCAGCATCTCCATAAATTCCAGATCGACGGCTTGCGGGGGTAGGCGCGAGTCGAGCAGCACAAACAAGCAGGTCAGATTCTCACGGTTGCGCAAGTAGAAGTTAATCATCTTGCCCCATTGCGCCCGCGCCACCTTACTCACTTTAGCATACCCATACCCTGGTAAATCAACCAGGTACCAGTTCTTATTGATCAGAAAATGGTTGATCAACTGGGTTTTGCCAGGAGTAGAAGATGTTTTAGCCAGTGCCTTCTGGCCGGTCAGCATATTGATAAGGGAAGACTTTCCTACGTTGGAGCGCCCGATAAAGGCATATTCTGGTAGGGTAGGTGGCGGACAAGCATCGAGGCGTGTGTTGCTGGCCAGGAAAGTAGCGTCGTGAATTTGCATAGGCAGCTTGGCGAAACCACAAAGGTACAACAGGATGCCAGTAGAGAGCGATGAGAAAAAACTTTAGAACTTTCTCTTAAATACTGTTATAATCCTATATTTGTACAAAATTTTGAAATAACAGGTATACTTTTTGGAAGTCTCAATCCTCTTTAACAGCCCTTTTCTCAATATTTTTGAATGGATAGGATAAGAGTAAGGACGTATTATAAAATTTCTATCTTTGCCCGCAAACGTGCTTGTTGGGGGAGCTCTACAACAGACTGTTACTAACAACTAGTTCCATTTCGTCGTACCAGTGCTACTGAATTATTCGCTTGCCCTTAACCCTGTAGCAGGTTTTAAGTATAAGAGGCAGCCCAATAAAAACTAAGTTTGCAGGGCGAAGCTATTTCACAAACGAGCTACCGCACCTTTTTATTTCTCAAACATCTCCCCAAATGGACAACGTAGTCAAAAGCTTATTAAAGGCCTCTTGTGCTTTTGCCCTTGCTGCTGCTATGGCCCAGCCTGCGCTGGCCCAAGGCACCCGCAAGCAGCTGAAGACCGCTAATAAGTTTTTCGAGCAGGAGAACTACCGGGCTTCTATTCCTTACTATGAGCAGGTATTAGCGCAAGATCCCAACAATGCATTGGCACTGTTTCGGGCTGGTATTGCCTATATGTCGTTTGATAAGGAAAAGGCCAGCGACTACATTTATAAGGCACAGAAGCTGAAACCACGCGTTTCCAGAGATGTGGAGTACTGGTTGGGCCGCGTTGACCACCTCAATTACAACTTCGACGAGGCGATTGCTCACTTTCAGGCCTACAATACAACCCTGAAGGACAAGGATACCCGCAAGAAAGAACTGGCCCAGCTGATTCAGCACAGCAAAAACGCCAAGGTGCAGTTCAATACGCCCAAGGATATCTTCGTGAAAAACCTGGGCCCGACCATCAATACACAATGGTCGGAGCATAGCCCCGTTATCTCGCAGGACGACCAAGTGTTACTGTTCACGTCTCGCTCTGATAACATGAACGAGACGCCGGTAGTAACGGAGACCAAGAAGAGTAAGGTAAAAGATAAGAAGCTGGCCGCTGATGGTCAGTACTACGAGAATATCTACGAGGCCCGGCGCATTGACGAAGATGAATGGGAAAAGCCCCGTTCGCTGAGCACTGTACTCAATGGTAAAGGCCACGACGCTTCCATCCAGGTGTTCGACAACGACACCAAGCTGCTGATGTACCGCAACGATGAGGATGGCGACATCTTCTACTCGGAGAAGTCGGGTAGCGACTGGACGGAGCCTAAGAAGCTGAACAGCAATATCAACTCCAAGTCGTACGAGTCGGACGCGTTTATCACGCCCGATGGCCAAACTATTTACTTCTCAACGGCCAAGTATTCGGAAGACGGTACGCTGGACATCTACTACTCTACCCGGCAGCCGGGTGGCGACTGGGGACCAGCCAAATCGATTGGCAACGCTATCAACACGCCCTACGACGACGACAGCCCTTTCTTGAGCCGCGACGGCAAAACCCTGTACTTCGCATCGCGTGGCCACAACACCATGGGCGGCTACGACATCTTCAAATCGGAGTGGGACGAAGTAGGCCGCAAGTGGGGCCGGGCCGAAAACATGGGCTACCCCATCAACACGCCCGATGATGACACTTATTATCGCCTCAGCCCCGATGGTACTTATGCCTACCTTTCCAGCTACCGCATCGGGGGCTACGGTGAGAAGGACATCTACACCATCAACTATATCAAGAACGTAACCATCCGTGGTCAGGTGTTCTCGGCCCGCGACAGCGCCTCCGTGATTCCGGGTGTAGAGCTGGTATTCAGTGGTAAGCAGGCCGACAACACGGCCCTGAGCTACCGCGATGTAACCAAGCCCGGCACCGGCGACTACCAGGTGAACCTACTTTCGGGGCGTACCTATCAGGTAGCCGTGTCGAAAGACGGCAAAAATATTGAAACGCAGGAGTTTGAGGTGCCTGTTTCCACCAACGACTCTACCACTATTGTGAAGAACTTCTACGTACCGTACGTAGATACCACGTCGCAATTCGCGTTCAACAAAATCTACTTCGATACCGACAAGTATAACCTGCGGCCGGAGTCGATTACGGAGCTGAACAACATTGCCCGTATTCTGAAAGCGAATCCTGGCATCAACATTTCGGTGGAAGGTAACTGCGACTCGCGCAACACCGACGAGTACAACATGGTACTGGGTCAGAATCGTGCTAACGCTGCCTATAACTATCTGAAGAAGCAGGGCGTGGCAGAAACCCGTATGGTGACGGTGAGCTACGGTGAGCGTCGTCCGGCTGCCCCGAACGATTCGCCGGAGAACATGCAGCTAAACCGCCGCACCGAGTTCCGCGTGATTTTGGGTGAGGGTGAGACCATGCCGCAAATGAACGGCACGGGTACCAGCACCAACTCAGGTGGCGGTGCTATGATGAGCCCCAGCTCGCAGCCCCGTATGACCCGGCCCCTGAACCCGGCGCCCGGTGGAACCAGCGCCGCCCTTGAGCCCGGCAAAAACACGGTGAAGCTTGACGACGGCACCAAGGTGAAGGTGAAAGTAGACGAGGATTCGGACAAGGTGAAAATCAAAACCAAAGGTCCGGAAGGCTCCAAGTCAAAAACCGTTACACAGGACGGTACCATCGACGCGAAAGCGAAAACCGCTACCGGCGAAAAAACCAAAGTGAAAACCAGCAACGAGTAAGCTGCTGGCTGCCAACGACGCGGGCCGGGCATCATGCCCGGCCCGTTTGGTTTACAGGCGCTGGCTGTAGCGGTGGCTAAGCCGTATCCCAACTTTATCCGCGCTGGGGCGTTATGTTTGAGCAATTCAGCGCCCCTTACTTCGTTTCTGCACTTGATATGTCCGTTGTTCCCTACAAAGACGATGCTGCCGGCAAAAAATCGCAGGTAGCTACCATGTTTAACAGCATCGCCGGCAAGTATGACTTTCTGAACCACTTTCTGAGCGTTGGCACCGATATCTATTGGCGACGCAAGGCAGTAGGTGAGTTGAAGCAGCTACGTCCGGCTCGAATCCTGGATATTGCGACCGGCACCGCCGATTTTGCCATTGAAACGTTGCGTGCCGCCACACCTGACGCGCAGGTAACGGGCGTAGATATCTCGGAAGGCATGCTGGAGGTAGGGCGACGCAAGCTTCAGGCTAAGGGTCTCACCAACCGCATTAAGCTGGAGCTGGGCGACTCCGAGAACCTGCCGTTTCCGGACAATCATTTTGATGCCGTAACGGCTTCGTTCGGCGTGCGCAACTTCGAAAACCTGAAGCAGGGCCTGACGGAGATGCGTCGGGTGCTGCGGCCCGGTGGCAAGCTCGTGATTCTGGAGTTTTCCAAACCCACGGCCTTCCCCATGAAGCAGGCGTACAATTTCTATTTTCAGCACATTCTGCCCGTGTTTGGCAAGCTGATTTCCAAGGACCAGTCGGCTTATACCTACCTGCCCGAGTCGGTGCAGGCGTTTCCCGATGGCCCGGATTTTCTGGCAATTCTTTCACAGGTTGGATTTACTACCCCCGCATGGCAGCCACTTACTTTCGGCATCAGCTCCATTTATACCGCGCACAAATAGGCCGGGTGGCCGTGGCGGCCGTTCTGGCGGCCGTGGTACCTTTTGGGGCATATGCCCAGAAAAAAAGCCTGACCAAAGCTAGCCGCGGCCGCCGCGGCCAAGTGAAATCGTTAACCAGCAACAACCTGCCCGGTTACAACGACCGGTGGTTTCACCCAGGGTTCTACATCGCGCCAAACTTCTCCGGCTACCGCATTCAGCATACGCAAGCCTACATCGACCGGCGGGGTAGCGGCCTGGGAGTGACGGCCAACGCCATCAATAGTCCCGGTTTTTCGGTGGGATTTGTAGGCGATGCGCGCCTAATGGAGTTTCTGAGCCTGCGCTTTGCGCCGGGTGTGAGCTTTATGACGCGTCGGGTGGAGTTTAAGCCTTTCGGCTATACGCCTGACCCGAACGTGCCGGACATGCCCAGCGAAATTCAAAACCAGGAAGTGGAAACCACACAAGTGGATTTTCCTATTCTGCTGAAGTTTCACTCGCAGCGGCGGCGCAACACCCGCCTGTACATGGTAGGCGGTATCAAGCCGAGCGTGAACGTGGGCAACCGCATCAAAGACCCGGAAAACAACCTGCTACGTGTCAACAAAACGGACCTAGCCATTGAGTACGGGGTAGGGTTGGACCTGTTTTATCCCCTATTTAAGTTTGCGCCGGAGCTGCGCTTCTCGCATGGCCTGCGCAACATTCAGCAACAGCAAGGCCAAACCGATGTGTACAACACTAGCCTGCAACGGATGAGCAGCCACACCGTGACGCTCTACTTGAATTTTGAATAGGAAAGGATAAGTAGGCGTCATGCTGAGCGCAGCGGAACGAAGTCGAAGCACCTCTACTGGTAGTAAATGAATTACTCACGGTAGAGATGCTTCGACTTCGCTCCGCTTCGCTCCGCTTCGCTCCGCTTCGCTCAGCATGACACGTTCTTTTCAAACATACAATTGCCATACAGCTATTTAACTAGTGATAGTAATGAAAACTGCTCTGATTACCGGCGCTTCGTCGGGCATTGGCCGAGCTACGGCGGTGGTGCTGGCCGAAGCTGGCTTCCAACTGGTGCTCACGGGCCGCCGACGCGAGAAATTGGAGGAGTTGGCGCAGCAGCTAGCACCCGCGCCTACCCACCTGCTTACCTTTGACGTGCGCGACCGGGAGGCTACGGAGGCAGCCATTGGCAGCCTACCCGCCGAGTTTCAGGAGATTGATGTACTGATTAATAACGCAGGCAATGCCCACGGCCTGGCCCCCATTCAGGATGGCGACCCGGCGGATTGGGATGCCATGCTGGATGGCAACGTGAAAGGGTTGCTCTACGTGACCCGCGCCGTACTACCCACCATGACCCGCCGCCGGCAGGGGCACATCGTGAATGTCGGCTCTATAGCCGGCAAAGAGGCCTATGCCAACGGCAACGTATACTGCGCCTCGAAAGCTGCCGTAGACTCGCTCACGAAAGGCATGCGGTTGGATCTACTACCCCAGGGTATTCGGGTGGCCGAGGTGAACCCCGGTGCCGTAGAAACCGAGTTTTCGCAGGTTCGCTTTAAGGGCGACCAGGAGCGCGCCGACAAAGTGTATCAGGGCTTCGAGCCACTCCGCGCCGAAGATGTAGCCGACGTTATCCGATTTATGGTGACGCGTCCACCGCACGTGAATGTAGCCGAAGTACTGCTGTTGCCCACAGCACAAGGCGCGGCTACTGCTATTCAGAAAGGATAGGACAGTAGAAAACGGTTTGTCATCCTGAGCATAGCGAAGGACCTTTTTATTCGTGAACGAGTCGTTAGTACGAAAACCGTTCACGAATAAAAAGGTCCTTCGCTGTGCTCAGGATGACAAGTGTTTTACAAGGTAGGCGAGCTTATAGCTTCACTGAGCTGCTGCAATACCGTTCTATCCAACTGGTGTCGGCCTTCAAACCAGATGATTTCTGGCTCTACACCTAGGCTGTGAAGAGCCGCCTGCTGCTGCGCTACAGCCTCGGCTGTAACATATTCATCTTGAGAGCCGCACACTAGCGTGACGGGCACTTGTTGCAGTAGGCGAGCAGCCACTGCTAAGTCCATATCGGGTGGGAAGGCACCAGCCCACAGTACTAGCCGCGCCGCTTGGAAGGGGGCGTGGGCCAGCCAGCGGCTCACGGTGGCGGCACCCTGCGAAAAGCCTAAGACTAGCACTTGCACCTCGGGTGGGCATTGGGCTAAGATGGTATCCGAGAGCTGATTGAGGTAGGCCACATAATCCTCAATTTCGGTGAGGCGGTCTTCACGCGTCATCCAGGTAGCGCCTACGCGGCCGCTGGTACCTTGTAGGTAGAAGCGCGAAAGTCCCTCGGGCGCCAATACAACTGTGGTGGGGTCTTCCTCGGCGAGAAAGGCAAAATGCCGGATGAAATAAGCAGCCAGTTGTCCGTAGCCGTGGCATACTACCCACACGCGGCGCGTAGTGGGGCCAGGCATGCCTACTTGATAAAAGCGCGCCGTGCTTTGAACGCGAAGGTGATGTTCCTGAGCAGTCACAAGGAGCGCGTTAGACAATAGAATGCGGATTGGGCAGGTTGTCGGCTGAGAAGCTGAACGGCAGCAAGTCGCCCACGCTACGGTAGCGGTAAATGGTGCCGTCGGGGCCGGGTAGGAGTAGTGGAATGGGGTGCTGCTGGCGGTGCTCGTACTCGGTCATCACCTGGCGGCAGGCGCCGCAGGGCCAAGCCAGCGTAAACTCACCGTTGGCAGGGCGGGCAGCCACAGCCATACCTACAATGCGCTGCATCGGCTGACTGGCTGCCCAGCCGAACAAAGCCGTGCGCTCGGCGCAAAGACCAGAGGGGTAGGCAGCATTTTCCTGGTTATTACCCCGAAACACACTCCCATCCTCCAGCAGTAGCGCCGCGCCTACATGGAAATGTGAGTAGGGTGCGTAGGCATGATTGGTAGCGGCGCGGGCGGCCTGCCATACAGCAGCTTCAGCAGGCGTCAGCTCCGCCTCCGAGGCTAGTACGTCGACAGTGATAGTGAGGTGCAGGGAATGAGCCATCGGCAGGGCAAAAGAAGTGACGGCGCCGAACTGCGGCCCCGATTGTAAAGAGGGGCGGCGAAAATACAATTATCTGTCGATTATTTGGTTCGACTCTTAGAATGTTGTGCTGAGCGCAGCGGAGTAGAAGCATCTCGCGTGCTCCCGATAATTCCCGAACGATTGAGATTAACAAGGCACGCGAGATGCTTCAATTCCGCTGCGCTCAGCATGACGTTTCGGAATCATTTTCCTCCGCACTACAAGCTCATCAACTCCCGGAAACGGGCCGACTGCTGGCGCGAGACTTCCACCTCCGGTCCTTCGCGCAGCTGGATTTTGAGCGTGTTGCTGAACCAGGGCTCGATGCCGGTAATCCACTTCAGGTTGATAATCTGCTGGCGATTGGCGCGGAAAAATACCCGCGGGTCGAGGCGCTGCTCTAGGTGCTGCAAGGTGCGCGGAATGAGGGGCTGGTGCTGCTCGAAGTATATTTGGGTGTAGCTGCCGTTGATTTCAAACAGCCGGATATCGGCCAGCCGTACAAACCAGCACCGCTCCCCATCCTTCACAAACACCTGGTCGTGCTCGGTGAGCAGGGTAGGGGCTGGCTCAGGTACGGAGATGGGTAAGGTAATTTCGAGCGGCACGAGGGCCGTGCGGGCTTTAGCCAGCGCCGCGGCCAAGCGGTTTTCCTGCACGGGTTTCAGCAGGTAGTCTAGGGCATTCACCTCGAAAGCACGCAGCGCATATTCATCATAGGCAGTGGTGAAGATGACGTGCGGGGCCGCATCCAGCGAGGCCAGCAGGTCGAAGCCAGTCTCGCCGGGCATGTGGATATCGAGCAGGAGCACGTCGGGGCGGAGCGTGGGTAGGAATTGGCGAGCCTCGGCGGCGTGGCGGGCTTCGCCTACCACCGTCACCTCGGGGTGGGCCTGCAACAAATGGCGCAACTCCTGGCGCGCCAGGCGCGAATCATCAACTAGTAAAATATTCATAACGCAAAAACTAGCTATACACTAACTGCCGCAGCTGGCGTGGAGTGGAAGGGTAGGGCGGCGGCTACAGGTAGCTGCACGTGGGCCAGTACCTGGCTGGGTGCGTTTGGGTCGTTGGCGAGCGTGAGGGTAGCGGTGGGGCCAAAGAGCAGGGCGAGCCGCTCGCGGGCATTGCGCAGGCCAATGCCCGTATGGTCGGGCGCGGGCGGATGGTAGCAGCCTGTATTACGTACTAGCATATGCAACTGTGTGCCCGCAGCAGCCAGCTGGGCCGAAACGGTAATGCTGCCGCCCTCGGGCCGGGGCGCAATGCCGTGCTTAATGGCATTTTCCACCAGCAGCTGCAACGTCATGGGCGGTACGGGTACGGCCAGGGTAGCGGGGTCGATGTCGAGGGTATAGCTCAGGCGCTCTTCCAGCTGCATGGCTTCCAGTTGCAGGTAATGCTCCACAATTTCCAGCTCGCGGGCCAGCGGCACTTGCTCGGTGCCGTTGAGCTGGATGGAATAGCGGAGCAAATCGGAGAGGTGCGTCATCATGGCGCGGGCACGGGCGGGGTCTTCCATCACCAACGCCCGGATGTTGTTGAGGCCATTGAATAGAAAATGCGGGTTGATCTGGGCTTTCAGAGTGCTCATTTCCGCTTCCCGAACGGCCGCGTGCAGCTTCCATTTGTCTACCTCGGCCTGCTTGTAACGGTCGAGGTAGTGAAGACCAAAGTAGCAGGCTGTCCAGAGCCAGAGTACGAAGTAGGTTTGCAGGATGTAGCCCACCAGTTGCGGGCCGCCCGCTAAGCCCCCCATGCTGGCGGGCGGCCGAATCAGAAAAGCAATGATGACGCCCAACACCAACTGGCTGAGCACGGCTGCTACCCCGTTGGCCAGGACCAGGCGCCACAGCAAGGCCAGGGCAGGCAGTTGTTTCCAATGGCGCCACTGTAGCCAGGTGCGCAACGCGTGGCTGGTGAGCAACAGCACTACTGCCATGGCTGCCTGGATAGCCAACAGATGGCCCGTAATGGCAACCTTCGCGGCAAATAAGTGGATCATTAGCAGACCCATGCTGGCGTAGAGCACCCAGCCAGTGAGTTGCAAGCCCCAATACCAGCGCTGGCGACGACTAGATATAGCGGAATCAGACATAGTGTAACGCAAGGATGGGTAGAATCTACTTAGGCTAGGCAAGCTCGCTATCCGCGCTTTGTTGCCGTACGGCACGCCAGCGGTACTCTAGTATAAGGATGGTTGCAACATACAGCCCCACGATGAGAAACGGAATAATGACAAACCGCTGGGCCGGAAATGCATACCAAGCCGCCAGCACCAGCACCGTGCGCGCCACAGCATGAAACACGCCTACCCAGTGCCGGATAATCCAGGACAGGGGCAGCCACATTAGCCCCGTGAGGACGCCTACGGTGAGGGGCAAAGAAGTGTAATCAGTCAGCGCGAAAGGAATAGCAAGAGCGTACACTAGCAGTGACATAGCCACTGTGCTGAAAAATAGGGTGTCAAATTCGTTTTTGGGCTTGGTACGGTCCAAGAAATGCTCGCCCGTAAATCGTGAGAAAAACATGCCTAAATACACAATGCTACCGGTGCTCAAATACAATGTCCAGACTAATTGCAAAGGTGACGACAGAGTGAGGCCGGCCACGCCTACCACGGCCCAGGCCAGGGTACCCGCCAGGGGCATGGCTAGCAGGCGCCGACTAGCAAACTGTGTACGTTGTTGCGCTAAGGACGAGGTTGAAGCGGTCATGGCAAAAAACGTTGTGTAAGATTAGGAGAAAGCACCGTTGCTCGTTGCTAGCCGTTGCTGAATTTGCGGTATGTTTAGGTCATTCATCCACCCTGTACTGTATCCATGAAACTCTTCTTCCCTCCACAATTCTCTTCCATAGTACAGCGGTTTCTGCTGCTGGCTGGTATGCTGCTGAGCGCGGCCGCCACGCACGCCGCGGGCCGCGAGCTGTATCAGCTGCAAGTGTATCACCTGCGCGACCAACAGCAACAGCAGCAGGTAGAGGCCTTTCTACGCGATGCCTACCTGCCAGCGCTGCACCGGCTGGGTGTGCCGAAGGTCGGTGTGTTTGAGCCCGTTGGCAACGACACTACTGCTGACCGGCGCCTGCTGGTGCTGGTGCCCTGCCAGTCGTTGCAACAGTGGCAGCGCCTGACGACGCAGTTGGAGAAGCCAACGGTGTACGGCGCTGCTGGTCAACAATACTGGCAGGCGGCCCACAATCAAGCACCCTACACGCGCCTGGAAACCATTTTGCTGGAGTCGTTTGCCGATCCGCTCAAGCTCCAGACGCCGCCCCTCACTGGCTCGCGGCCGGAGCGTATCTACGAGCTGCGTAGCTACGAAAGCGCCACTCAGGCCCAGCACCTCAACAAGGTGCAGATGTTTGTGCAGGGCGACGAAGTAGGGATATTCAAGCGCTTGGGCTTCAATGCCGTGTTCTATGGCCGGGTGCTGGCGGGCGGCCACATGCCCAACCTGATGTACATGACCACCTTCGACAATAAAGCTGCCCGCGACGCGCACTGGAAACAGTTCGGCGAGTCGGCTGACTGGAAAAAGCTTTCCGCCCTGCCGGAGTACCAAAACAACGTGTCGCACATCGACATCCAGTTTCTGCACCCAGTAGCCTACTCTGATTTTTAGAGAGTAGCAACGGGTCGCCTCACCCCTCTCCAAAAAAGGAGAGGGGGAGCCAGGCAAATTAGGCCGTCATGCTGAGCTTGTCGAAGCGGTAGAGATGCTTCGACAAGCTCAGCATGACGGCCTTTTACTTGCGGGCCACGGCGTGTTGCTTCAGAAAAGCATCCGATTGTGCCAGAAACCACTGCGTGTCGTCCCACATCAGAAAGTGCTTGCCGGCCTCCGACATTTCAATCTGGTGCTGAGGCAGCTTAGCATACTGCTGCTCAAAAATGGCGCGGGTGCTTTCTTTGGTAGAGCCGTAGGCCTTGTAGGCGGCCCAGGCGCCCAGCACCAGCACCGGCTGCTGAATGCGGGCCACATCGGGGCGCAGGTCGGTAGTATACATGTCGTACATGGCCTGGCCGACGGTAGCCGGATCAGAAGCTACGCTCCAGCGCGTGGCCTGCCGGATGCGGGCCGTGTCGGTCATGAGGCTAGCCGACATCTGGCGGGCAGTGGCGGCGTCCATTTTGCCACGGCTCACTTGCTGCCGCACGCCTTCGGCCATGGGTTTGGCGGCTTCGGCGGTGAGCATAGGGTTCTGCACGGCCGAGAGAAAGGGTAGGGAGTCTACAATCACCAGCGGCCCCATGGCGTCGGGCTGGGTGGCGCTCATCCAGAGCGCCAAGAAACCGCCTAGGCTGTGCCCCACTACTACCGGCTTGTGGAGGCGCTGCGTTTTGACGTAGGTCAGGAGTTGGTCGCGCACGTTTTGGAGCAGGTGCTCGGTGCTTGCTGGGGCGGCGGTGCCACCAAATCCATTGACGGAAATGATATGACACTGATACTGTTTCTGATAGTGGGCCACGGTTTCGTCCCACACCGCGCCGGGGCAGGTCAGGCCAGGAATCAGGAGCATGGGCTGACCTTTGCCCACCACGCGCACCGTGAAGTTGGGGTGCGTGGCGGCTGGGCTATCGGCTGCTAGAAGGGTAGGGACCGAGGCAGTAGAGGTGGGTGCGGCGGCGAGGAGTGTGGCGCTGGTGAGTAGGGCAGCGCAGAAGGGGCGGAGGCGAGCAATCAGGTTCATTGTGGTAGGGGTAGAGGAGTCTTGTGGTGCGATTGATGTCTCAAACCTAGCAGGCCTTTTGGCCAGGAAGAACTGTTTTTCAGCGAACGGTAACGCAACCGGCTGAACTGCGCTAGGGGTAGGGCGAATGGCAGACCGCCTATCGGGCCAGCCGACGGAAATTCCCGGAGTTATTAGCTTTGACAGTACACCCGAACCTTCCGCCATGACCTACCCCACTCGCCTGTTGCTGCTTGGCGCCGGCCGCTCGGCTTCCGCGCTCATTGCCTATCTGCTGCGCCACGCACCCCAGGAAAACTGGCAGCTCACCATTGCCGACCTCGACCCTACGCCCTTAGTACCTGTGCTGGTCGCGCACGCCGCCTACGCCCGCGCCGTGCCCTTCTCCACCGACGATGCTACCCACCTCGATGAGCTGGTACAGGAGCACCACGTAGTCATTTCGATGCTGCCCGCGTTTCTGCACCCAGCGGTGGCACGGGTGTGCTTGCGCCACCGTCGTCACCTAGCCACGGCCAGCTATGCCACGCCTGAACTGCGTGCGTTGGACGCCGAGGCCCGTGCCGCGGGTGTCACGCTGCTCATGGAGTGCGGCCTCGACCCCGGCCTGGACCATATGTCGGCCATGCGGGCCATCCATGCCATTCGGGCGCGGGGCGGATGGCTCACCAGCTTCAAATCCTACTGCGGCGGCCTGCTGGCACCCGATTCAGAGGACGACAACCCGTGGCGCTACAAGTTCACCTGGAATCCGCGCAACGTGGTGCTGGCCGGCCAGAGCACGGCGCAGTACATCGAAAATGGCCGCCTGCGGCTGGTGCCCTACCATCAGCTGTTTGCCCGCACGGAGCCTATTAGTGTGCCTGGCTACGGCGACTTCGAGGGCTACCCCAACCGCGACTCGCTCAGCTACCGTCCCCTCTATGGCCTCACCGATATTCCGACTATGCTGCGCGGCACCCTGCGTCGCCCCGGCTACTGCGCTGCCTGGCACGCGCTGGTGCAGCTGGGCCTCACCGACGACTCGGTACGCCTGGGCAACGCTGCCACCCTGCCGTGGAGCGAGGTGGTGGCGGGCTGCTTGCACGCCCTGCCTACCCCCCACGAGTCGGTAGCTGACCAGGCCGCTACCTACCTACAGTTCGCACCCAATAGCCCCGAAATGCAACTGCTAACGTGGCTGGGCATCTTCTCGCCCGAGCCGGTAGGTCTCGCCAACGCCACGCCGGCCCAACTTTTGGAGCACTTACTACTGCAAAAATGGGCGCTCCAGCCACACGACCGCGACATGGTGGTGATGCAGCATCAGTTTGAATATGAAATAGCGGGAGTGGTATACAGTAACACTGCCTCGCTAGTAGTGCTAGGCGATGATGCCACGCACACCGCCATGGCCAAGACGGTAGGGCTGCCACTAGGTATGGCCGTGCGCCGGCTGGCCACCGGGCACGTTGCCGCATATGGTATCGTGATTCCTACACAGGCCGATATCTACGAGCCTATTTTGCACGAGCTGGCGGCAGCATATGAAATTAGCTTTCTGGAAGGCGTAGAAAGACGCCTGACGGCCGGTTAATAATTGTTTTGCACGCATCACCGCACATCAGCCCATCAGCGCTACTTGGCTGACAACTGCGACCTTGAAGCCGCAAACAGCCACTCCTTTACTACACATTAAATAGAATCTATTGTATATATAGAAGCTGCAATCGGCCGTTGTAAGCGTTATGCAAGCATATCTCCGTCTGCGCCTGCGGGTGTTGAGGCGCCACCTGCTAGAGCTAGGCTGGTGGCGAATACTACTGCTGGGGGCGATGCTACTGGCGGTGACTAGCAAAGCCCTGCTTATGGCAGCGCACCATACAGTAGGACAGTGGGTAGTGCCGATAATGGGTATGTGGTTGTGCCTCAGTGCGCATTGGCAACGAAACGACCTGCATTTCTTGCAAGCGGTGGCCCCCACGTTTCGGCAGTGGCTGGCCGCGGAGTATGCGCTGCTGCTGAGCCCGGCCGCGGTAGTGCTGCTGGCGCATGGCAGGGTAGGCGCCGCTGTACTGGTGGGGCTAGCTGCTGCTGCGGTGCCGTGGCTGCCGATTCCGGCCGTGCGGGTGCGTAAACGGGGTAGAAGTAGTCTGTTTCGGGCTGAGGCTTTTGAGTGGGTAGGAGGCTGGCGACAAGGAGGCGGCACGGTAGTGTGGCTGGGGCTGCTGAGCGTGGCTGTGTGGCAACATCAGCAACCTATTGTAGCAGCCGGTGCCGCGGTGCTGTGGCTGTTCTGGGTGCTAAGTTGCTATGGCACGGCCGAGCCATCTACCATGGTGCTACTGGTTGCCCGCGGGGTAGGTGCTTTTCTCAGACGACGCTTGTGGCTGCTGTGGGCTTACTACTTGCTCACGGCGGCTCCTTTCCTAACGGTTATGGCGGCAGGACCTGCTACCTGGGTAGGCGCTTTGGGAATGCTATTGTGGAGCCTCACCGTGTTGGGAAACGCGTTGCTTGCCAAATACGCTTTCTACCCCAATGATTTTTTAAGCCGCACCATCCAAATGGGCGTCGTAGTGTTGGGCTTGCTGATTGTGTTGAATACCGTGTACGGGGCGTTGTTCGTAGCGGCATTTCCTGTTTTACTGAACAAAAGCCGACGGCGGTTGGCCGCTTTTCGCTATGATTGAAGTTCGCGACTTATATAAAGCTTACGACGCGCAGCCCGTGCTGCACCACGTCAGCCTCGACCTGCGCCCTGGTACCATCCATGGGTTGGTAGGGGTGAATGGGGCCGGCAAAACCACGCTGTTGAACTGCATCTACGGGCTGATTGCCGATTACCGCGGCACCGTGCGCGAAACCACTGGCCTCAGCCTGCGCCAGCATACGGGTCTGCTACCCTACGAGCCCTACTTCTACCCGCGCCTCACCGGTCGCGAGTACCTCACCTTTTGCTTGCAGGCGCGTGGCCGGGCTGTGCCGGATTTCACGGAATGGAATGCGTTGCTGGAACTACCGCTTGATGCCTATGCCGAAGACTACTCTGCCGGTATGAAAAAGAAGCTGGCCCTACTGGCGGTGCTGGTGCAGGACTTTCGCTATCTTATTCTCGACGAACCATTCAACGGCCTTGACCTGGGTACTAACTTGCTGGTGAAGGAGATACTGTTGCGGCTGCGGGCGCGCGGCACCGGTATTCTGCTGACGTCACACCTACTGGGCACGCTCACTGAAATCTGCAATGAGCTAACCATCCTGGCCGCTGGCACCGTGCGCCGCCACTACACCCGCCCCGAGTTCGACCAGGTAAGCACTGATTTGCTCGACGAATTTTACCAAGAAAAGCTCGCGCGGCTCCGGCAGTTGGTATAGGGCTATAAATGCAGATAAAAGTCACTCAACAACTTCCGGAACTCCGCCGAATACACAGTATCATCAGCATCATGCAGCAATAGTACTCGTGTAATGACAGGCTGCGGCTGCCGCCCAAACGCTGTGATGTGGCGCAACGCCCGGCTGCCGGGTCGGTGGTGTACGGCTAGGCGGGTGGTAGGGTAGAGGCCTACAGCCGCGGCGGCCTGCTCGAAGTATAGCATCTCGGGTGGCGGCAGGAGTACCGTAAGAGTACCCTGTTCAGTTAGAAAACCAGCGGCAAATTGACTGATTTCGGTGAAGGTAAGCGTGTCGTCGGCGGTGTGGCGGGCAGTGGTACGCTGCGCATTGGGTGAGCGGAGCGACTCCCGAAAAAAGGGCGGGTTGCACAGAATATGGTCGTAGGGAGTGGGATAGGTAGCCGCGAAGCGGGCTAGGCTAACAGGGTAGGCACGCAAACGCTCTGCCCAGGGCGAGGTGGCAAAGTTCTCGGCGGCCTGAGCAGCTGCGGCGGGGTCTAGCTCCACTGCTTCAATGGTGGCCGAGGGGTTGCGCTGGGCAGTCATCAGGGCCAGCAGGCCGGTGCCGGTGCCAATATCCAGCACGCGCTGGGCGCCAGTTACGGCCGCCACGGCGCCCAGTACGCAGGCATCAGTGCACACTTTCATAGCGCATTGCGCCTGCTCCACCCGAAACTGCTTGAACTGAAAATAGGAGTTGGCCATGAGGGTTGAACGCTGGAAGTACGTGCAAAGATAGAGAGCAGCTTTCCTGTCGAGCTTTTCGTATGCTGGTCTTACCATCCTCTTTCCCACCCAAAGTTCCCTTATGCTGCGGCGTCTACTCCATTTACTAAATCTGCGTACTGGCGCGTCCATTGGCAGCACCATCGAAGCAATCGAAGCCAACATTGGGCTGCGCGGCTCAGTGCTTTGGATTTTGCTGTGCGCGGCGCTGCTAGCCAGCATTGGCCTTGATACTAACTCGGCCGCCGTTATCATTGGGGCCATGTTGATTTCGCCGCTGATGGGGCCGATTCTAGGGGTGGGCATGAGTTTGGGCATCAACGATTCTGCCATGTTTCGGCACGCGCTGCAGCAACTGGGGGTAGCTACAGCTATTAGCTTGGGGGCTAGCTTGCTCTATTTCAGCCTTACACCCTTGGGGCAAGCCACACCCGAGCTGCTGGCGCGCACGCACCCTACCCTGCTCGACGTGCTGATTGCCCTGTTTGGGGGTGTGGCCGGCATCATCTCCAACTCACGCCGCGACAAGACCAACGCCATTCCGGGCGTGGCCATTGCTACGGCGCTCATGCCTCCGCTGTGCACCGCCGGCTTTGGTCTGGCGCATCTCAACTGGTCGATTTTTCTGGGTGCGTTGTACTTGTACTGCATTAACGCGGCGTTTATCAGTCTAGCTACCTACCTGATTGTGCGCGTGATGCGCTTCCCGCAACGCACCTATGTGAAGGAGGGTCAGCAGCGCCGCGTTACCATCATTATGGGCCTACTGCTAGCGCTGATTGTGGCCCCCAGCGTTTACTTTCTGGTAAGTGTGTACCGGGAGGAGCGCGACCGGCGCATTGTGAAAGAGGTGGTGGTAGAGGGATTGCGGGCGCAGGGCAACGAAGTGCTGCGCTGGGACATCATGCGCACCGATTCGACTAATTTGGTGCGGGTATACTTTTCGGGCCTGAACGTGGTGCCTCGCCAAGTGGCGCAAATGGAACAGCGCCTACAGCAACGCGACCTCAAGAACTACCAAGTAAAGGTGTCGCGGGTGAATATTTCTAAGGAAGAAATAGCACAGCTAAGCGAGGAAGCTGCCCGCAATCTGTTTCAGAACATGCAGCTGGAAGCCGAGCTTACGCGCACGCCTACCATCCGCACCACTAGCAGCCCGGCCAGCAACCCGCTACCCTCGGCGGCGCAGGTGCTGCGTGAGGTGCGCGCCGCTTTCCCGCGCGTGGCGGGCCTAAGCGTAGCTCGCCCCCAAACCGATATTGCCCCTGACACCCTCCGCGCCGATACCCTGCTCACCGTGGCCGTAGCCTGGCAACGCCCTGATACCGTGCCTACCCCCGCTGAAGCCCAACGTCTCTACCAGTTTCTGCAAGCCCGCCTGCAACAAGACACGCTCATCCTAAGCCGTACCCCGCTGCGCGCCATGCGACAGCCTGCCCCCCGTGCCGTGCCCATCACCCTACCCCAAGCACCTACCATCCCTCAAACACTAAACACGCCTACCCCAGCGGCAAGGCGGTGAAGTAGTGAGTGGTGAAATTGTGAGTTTGTGAAGTGGTGAATAAAACACGCCTGTCATCCTGAGCCTGCGAAGGACCTTCTCACGCTAGACAGTAACTATCTAACGCCTGCTGTTCCTACGTGAGAAGGTCCTTCGCAGGCTCAGGATGACACAGGCGCTTTTTTACGTGTTACCTTACTTCCTCGCCTCGATCAGCTCATATCCTTCATCCACCAGCAGCTTGCCTTGAGTGGCGCTCCACACAGCTAGCTGGTCGCACCGCTCGTTTTCGGGGTGGCCGTTGTGGCCGCGCACCCACTGGAAGCGCACGGTGCGCTGGCGGTATACTTTCAGGAAACGGCGCCAGAGGTCTTCGTTGGCCTTTTTGCCAAAATCGGGCTTATTGGCCCAGCCGAACACCCACTTTTTCTCCACGGCATCCACCACATACTTCGAGTCGGTAACGACGGTGATAGGCATTTCGGGGCGCGTGATGGCCTCCAGACCCACAATCACGGCCAGCAGTTCCATGCGGTTGTTGGTGGTCAGGCGGAAGCCCTGGGTCAGCTCTTTTTCGTGCGGTCCGAAGCGCAGAATGGCCCCGTAGCCGCCCGGTCCCGGGTTCCCCCGCGACGAGCCATCGGTGTATAGGTGAATCATTAGGGTGTTGTTAGGGCTTTGGGTCTTGGGGACTTAGGGGCTTGGTTGATGTTCCGATAAGTCGTTGAACGTCAACCAAACCCTTAAGTCCCCAAGACCTCAAGACCCTCTTCAAAAATTACTTTTAAACAGTTTGATGGCAATGGCCAGCAGAATCACGCCGAACACGCGGCGCAGGATGTCCTCGCCGGCTTTGCCGAGCTTGCGCTCAATCCAGGCCGAGCTTTTCAGCACGATGTATACAAAGACCAGGTTTAGCACGATGCCTACCAGCACGTTGGGTAGGGAGTAGGCAGCCCGTAGAGAAAGCAAGGTGGTCATGGTGCCGGCGCCCACAATGATGGGAAATGCCAGCGGCACAATGGAGCCCGACGCGGCCGTGGGGTCGTTTTTGAAGAGCTCAATGCCCAGAATCATTTCCATGCCGATGAGAAAGATGATAATGGCGCCAGCTAAGGCAAACGACTGAAAGTCAACTCCAAAAAGAGACAAAATGCTCTGTCCCAGAAACAGGAACACCACCATTAACACGCCTGCTACCAGAGTAGCACGCTCGGAGTGGATCTTCCCTTCGCGCTGCCGTATTTGAATGATAATGGGCACCGAACCCAGAATATCAATAATGGCAAACAGGGTGAGCGTAACCGAGAAGATTTCTTTTAAACTGAACATCATGGGAATGTTGAGTTTTGAGGGGTAAGTGTTGAGTTAGTTCAGGTAGTCTACCTGCTCATCCAATACTTACCCCTCAAAGCATCTTAGGCAAACTCGCGGGCAAAAAACTGCACTAGCTGCTCAAACGCCGCATCGGGTACGGCAGGGAAGTTGGCAATGCGCAGGGTGCTAGGCTTCCACTTGCCGTAGCCGCTGCCCAGCTGCATGCCCTGCTCCAGGGCGCGGCGCTTCACCTCGTCGATGAGAGCAGGCGGACCTTGCAGGCCGATGACGGTGGTAGAGCGCGTTTCGGGGTTCGTGACCATGGGCTTGAGCTGAGTAGCTTGGTCGAAGTAGTCGTAGAGCTTGGTAGCACGGTCCAGCAGGTGCTGATGCACGGTTTTGATGGGCTCCCGGTCCTGCAACACCCGGCTCAACAGGTAGAGGTTGAGCACGTTGGGCGTGTGGGTGGTCTGGAAGTTGAGCATCTTCTCGTACTGCGCCGTGAGCGAGTTGTAGTGGCTGCTCTCGTTGATGTGCCGGAACCGCGCCACCGCCCGCGGCGACAACACCATGATGCTTAGGCCCGCCGGCAGCCCGAAACACTTCTGCACCGAGGCGTACCAGATGTCGCCCTTAATGAATTTCAGCTGCACGCCCGCCATCGAGGAAGTAGCATCCACGGCCAGCAGGGCGTTGCCGGTTTTGTTGAACAGGTTGAGAATGAAGCCGTCGCGCAGCTGGGTAGCATTGCTGGTTTCGTTCTGCGTGATGCACACCAAGTCCAGCTCGTCGTCGGGTAGGGGTAGGGCGGCCACGTCGGGCAGCTCATCAATACCAAAGGGGTAGCCTACGCAGGCCGGGCGCAGGGCCTTGGCGTACTCGTACCACTTCTCCCCAAAAGCGCCGCTGTACAAGTGCAGGCTTTTGCGCGGCGTGAGGCTCTGAGCCAGCACCTCCCAGCACTCGGTGGCCGAGTTCATGAAGAAGATGGTATAGTCCTGCGGAATGTTGAGCTTGGTCTTCAAATCGGCTACAATCTGCCGCATCAGCGTCGTAAACCGGTCGCCCCGGTGTTGAGCCGACAGCCAGCCTTGGTCATACGCATCCGTTAGGTATTGCCGCACTGCCGGATACACAGCAGCCGGCCCTGGATTGAATGTATACATAGGAAGGAAAGTCAAAACATGAGGGAAACAAAGGTAGGGAATGGGGGAGAGGTGAGGTTGTGAAAATGTGAGTTTGATGTTCTGTCATCCTGAGCATGTGGCGCATAAAGCCAGTGTCGAAGGACCTTCTCACGTAAGAATGACCGACGTCATAACGACTCGTTCAACTGGCATAAGGTCCTTCGCAAGCTCAGGATGACAGCCGTTTTCACCACCTCACCTTTCCATCACACCCGAAACCCTACCCGCTTAGGCCGTAGGCCGTCGAAATAGTGCAGCGCTAACTTGTAGCTGTCGAGCTTGAAGCCCGCGATGCTGCCCACGCAGTTTTTGCCGATGAGGCTTTTGTGGCGAAACTCCTCGCGGGCGTGCAGGTTGCTCAGGTGCACTTCCACTACGGGCGTGTTGATGGCCGCAATGGCATCGGCCAGAGCCACGCTGGTGTGCGTGTAGCCACCCGCGTTTAGCACCACGCCGTGGTAGGTGAAGCCCACTTCGTGCAGCTTATCAATCAGTTGTCCTTCGTGGTTGCTCTGAAAATAGTCGATGGTCAGGTTCGGGAAGGCCTCCTGCAACTCGGGCAGGTAGGCATCAAACGAGCGGGTACCGTAGATGCCCGGCTCGCGCTGGCCCAGCAAGTTGAGGTTGGGGCCGTTGAGAATGAGAATTTGCATGAAAAGGCGTGAAACGAATAGATGCCAAGTGTCAAAAACCAATTGGCAAGGTAGGAAAGACGCCCGACGATAGAAGCCACCCAGCGAGGTGAAAAGCACGCGCCGCTTTGTCTGCCAACAATAAGTTTCAACGCGTATGGAGGATATTATATTGTATAAATATAGGTAATGTTATATTATGATAGGCTTTGCTGTTAGCTTCATGTGCAAGGGATGTCAGAAGAAACTTTATTTGAAAGTTTATAGAACATACTTTTTTAAGTCTGTTATTTTGATGGATTGTGCTACAAAAATTGCAATAAACGCTCGGGTCTGAGACAGACCTCGGGTAGGATGTTGTATGTTTTTGGTAGCCTAGGAATTGAAGAAATTTTACTTTTTCATTTGCTTATTGATTTCCCTGCGGGCAACTGCGCAAACGGGCGTCTCGGAGCCCGCCTTTCAACCCTTCGACCGGGCCATGCAGCAGTTTATGCAGCGCTGGGGCATCCGGGGTGCCTCAGTGGCAGTTGGTACGCAGGGGGGCGTGGTCTATGCCCGAGCTTTCGGCTCGGCCGACGTGGCGGGCACGCAGCCCATGCAGCCCTACCACCTGTTGCGCGTGGCTAGTGTATCGAAGCCTATAACGGCGCTGGCCGTGATGCAGTTGGTAGAGCAGGGACACCTACGGCTGACCGACAAAGTGTTTGGGCCGCAGGGCCACTTGCGGCGCCCATACTACCTAGAGGCCATCCGCGACCCGCGCATCTACGACATCACCGTGCAGCAGTTGCTGGAGCACACCGCCGGCTGGGACCGCAACACCAATTGCGATGGTCAGGATGGCTGCGACCCCATCGATTTTCCGGTGTACGTGGCCCGCGCTATGCACGCCGCCACGCCCGTAGCCGACTCTACCCTAATCCGTTTCTTGCTGACCCGCGGGCTGAATACCACGCCGGGCACGCACTACGCCTACTCCAACATCGGCTATCTGGTGCTGGGCAAATTGCTGGAAGCCGTAACGGGTCAGCCCTACGAAACGTGGGTGCGCCAGCAACTGCTGGAACCCGCTGGCGCCCTCGAGGCGCACCTGGGCCGCAACCTACCCGCCCACCGGCTGGAGCGGGAGGTATCCTACGAAAGCCACTACCAAACTGAGGCGTGCGACGGCTCGGGGAAGGTAGTGCCCGCAGCGTACGGAGGCTTCAACCTGGAAGCAATGGGTGCCCACGGCGGCTGGGTGTGCTCGGCTCGTAGCCTAGTGCAACTCTTGCAAGCGGTGGAGGGTAGGGCCGGGCAGTCGGGCCTGCTGACGCCTGCCACCCTGGCTACCATGGCGCAGCCCTCAGCCGTGAATGTCCATTACGGTAAAGGATGGATGGTGAATGCCGCCGGCCACCGCTGGCACCGCGGCGAAATGGATGGCACGGGCACGTACCTGGTGCGTACGGCTGGCGGCTACACCTGGGCCATCTTGCTCAACACGCGCCCCGCCTCAGAAGCCTGCTGGCAAGAGCTTGACCAACTAGGCTGGGTAGCCGTGCAGCGCGTGGCAAAGATGCCCGCCCACGATCTGCGGCCACCTACCCGTAATGCAACGGAACTCACGGCCCTATCCGATTCGGGAGGCGTTGTGCTGCGCTGGCAGCGCGGTACCGGCACGCGTTGCCTGGTGCTTGTGCAAGCCGAACGGCCGATAGTGGATTTTCCATTGGATGGTACCCGCTACGCGCCTACTGCACTAAGCGCGCCGGCTGCCCTGGGCACAGGCACCTACGTGGTGGCCAATACGGCCGCCGATTCGGTGCGGCTGCCCCACCTCGATGCGAGCCGTCGCTACCACGTGCGGGTAGTGGAGTACACCGAAAATGCGTCCACCGGTTTTCAACCCGTGTACGTGCTTGATGGCAACCCAACCCTGACGCTGCCCGCCACCAATGGCGCAGTGGCAGCCGGCGGCGCGGTGCGGTTGCCGCTCTACCCCAATCCCGCCCGCACGGAGCTAACTGTACTAGGCGTGCCCCAAGTGCTACCCTATGAGGTGACCACGCTGCTGGGGCAGCGCCTGCGGACGAGTGTGCTAGTACCAAATCAGACCATTCCCATCAGCGACTTACAGCCTGGGCACTACCTGGTTCGGTTCCAACTGCCAGAACGCGTAGTGATTAGTCGGTTTGTGAAAGAGTGAGCTATGTGACTTGTTGAAGGCAAATGGTTGAGTTTCGACGTATGCTGAGCAAGGAGAGGGTGCAGCAACTGTATTCGCTAAGCTGAAAACAGCTAGGAAACGGCACCCTATGAAAAAAGCGCCGACCTTTGTTCGCCCTCCCGGTTTCTCAGTTTCCTAGTTCCTATCCATGACCTGGCCCCTTGCGCAAAAGCAATTCGACGGCTACCTGCGGCTCGAAAAATCGTTGTCCGGTAACTCCGTGGAAGCCTACTCCCGCGACGTGAGCAAACTGCGCCAGTACTTTGAGCTGCACCAGCTGCCTATCACCCCAGAGCACGTGACGCCTGAGCACCTGCGCGCTTTTCTGACGTGGCTTGGGGCGCTGGGGCTGAGTGCTACCTCCCAGGCCCGCACGTTGTCGGGCATCAAGGCCTTCTATAATTTCCTGATTATGGAGGACCTGCTCCAACTGGATCCCACCGACACGCTGGAGGCTCCCAAAATCGGCCGCCACTTGCCCGATACGCTCAGCTACCCCGAGGTAGAGCAGCTGCTGGTGGCCATCGACCTGAGCACGCCCGAGGGCACCCGCAACCGCGCCCTGCTAGAGGTACTGTACTCCTCGGGCCTGCGCGTGTCGGAGCTGACGGAGCTGCGTCTTTCTAATGTGTACGTAGATCAGGGCTTTGTGCGGGTGGTAGGCAAGGGTAGCAAGGAACGGCTGGTGCCCATCGGCCGCGACGCGCTCAAGCACCTGGGCTTCTACCTCAGCGGCATCCGCGCCCACCTCGACGTGAAGCCCGGCGACGAAGACATTGTGTTTCTGAACCGACGCGGTGGCAAATTGTCGCGCGTCATGATTTTCAACATCATCAAAGCCCTGGCCGAGCAGGCAGGTATTCGCAAGAGCATCAGCCCGCATACGTTCCGCCATAGCTTTGCTACCCACCTCATAGAAGGGGGTGCCGACTTGCGCGCTGTGCAGGAAATGCTGGGCCACGAGAGCATCACCACTACCGAAATCTACACCCACCTCGACCGCGACTACCTGAAGCAGGTCATTACAGAGTTTCACCCGCGCAGCTAAGAAATGTGCGCGGATATGGGGTAGAAAAGGCAAATAATTTCCCCGGTATGCGTATTGCGGTAGACTTCTCTTACCCATTACGTCACTTACTGCGTGTATGAAGCTTTTTAAACAGCAATACTATTGGGGCTATTTTGCTATTGGCTTGTCGATTGTGATTACCCTGGCCTTGTGGCTGGGTTCGATGTGGTACTACGACGCCTGGTACGAAGACCAGTTCAAGTACGTCGCCAAAATCGGGAGTATGCCCGCTACGTTATGCATGTGCTGGGCCTTGATTCTGGCCACTCGCCTACAACCAATCAACAAATTTTTTGGAGGGCTGGATAAAGCCTACCAAGCCCACCAAGACGTGGGTAAAGCCGCCTTCGGTCTGATTTTTCTGCACCCGATTTTCCTGGCAATGCACTTGCTGCCCGATTGGTCAGCTTTCGGGAGCTATCTGTGGTTTTCCGCCGACGTGGTGCGCAACACGGGCCTCGTGGCCCTGACCTTGCTGGTAGGATTGGTCGTTATTTCGATCTGGCCCCCTGTAAAGTATCACATCTGGAAGCAGACGCATAACCTATTTGGGTTGGTGCTGCTGTTAGTCGTCTACCACGGCATTCAAGGTCACGGCGAAATTATGCGTTTCCCGCTGCTGCGGGCGTGGTTTACCCTGTGGGTAGTAGCAGGTCTGGGGTGCTATGTATACATGCGGGTGCTCTACCGTTTTTTTGGGCCGATCTACCAGTACCGCGTGGCGGAAGTACGCGAACTGGACGACATTACTGAGGTGTACCTGGAGCCAGTGGGTAGGCGCATGCCCCAGCGGGCTGCGCAATTCCTGTATGTGTCGTTTGAGGCCGAAGCAGTGAGCCGCGAGTTGCACCCCTACACCGTATCGTCGGCCCCGGAAGCCACAAGGCTGCGCCTGTCGGTGAAGGCACTAGGCGACTGGAGTCGGAAAATGACGGAGCTGAAGCCGGGCGACCGGGCGCGGGTGTGGGGGCCGTATGGCGAGTTTGGCAACCACCTTTGGCAGCAGCCCGAGCGCGACGCCGTACTCATTGCCGGGGGCATCGGCATCACACCCTTTCTGAGTATGCTGTCGAGCGACGCGTTCATGCAGCGCCGCCAGGGAAAAACGTACCTGATCTACAGCGTTGCGAAGGCCGACGAAGCCTTGTACCATGCAGAAATTGAAGGACTAGATCTAGAGAAGCTGGACAGCATCCATGTGCCACACCACTCCGATGCTGAGGGCCTGCTCGATGCCAAGCTGCTATGCGAAAAGGTAGGCAACCTGCCGGAAAAATGCTTTCTACTCTGTGGCCCGGCGGCGCTGATGAGTTCTGTAGAAGAGGAACTACTAGAGGCCAAGGTGCCGCTAGAGCGCATTTTCAAGGAGGACTTTAATCTGGTGTAGCGCATACTGATGCCTGGTGAGGAGCCTATTCCTTCTTCACCAGTAAAGCCCTGGCCGAGCAGGCAGGTATTGGCAACAGCATCAGTTACGAAGCAAGAAGCGGATGACACCCGCTTTTTGCTCCACAAACTCACCATCTCACCGTTTCTGGCAAGCGCGCAGCCAATCTTCAGCGGCGGCTACGGTTTCAAAAAGCTGTACTTCAAACTGACCCTGAAAGGGATGATGCTTGTCCAGCACTGCCAGCTCACTGCGCAGCCGGTGCGTTACGTGGGCTACGTAGCGTAGACCAAGCCGATTGGCCTGGGGCCCCCATATTCGCTGCAACCACTCAATCGAATCAAACCACGGCCCCACCAGCTGGCTGTTGTCATTTAACAGGTAAGGGCAATTGACGTCTCGCATGGAAATCAAGTAATGATCAGCCCCTCTAGTGGCTTCGCCCTTGTCTACAAACCCCTTCCAGGTGGCACGCAGCCAGTGGTTATCCTCATCATATACAAGGATACAGGAGCTGCCGTCGGTGGGGTCGCTAGCGGAATTTAAAAGCATGGTAAAAAAGCGGGAACCGGAAATAATTGTAACAAATTGAATGTGCGAAACTGGGTAGATTTCGCACGAATAACAACCTGGACAGGAAATACGACCGGCGCAGGATACTTTTGTTTTTCTGTCTGGTTTCTGTGCTATGCCCGCTTTTTTTCGCTTTTCTAGTACTCCTTTGCGCTGGGCGCTGCTGGTGTTGCTGGTGCTGCTGGTGCCCACGTGGCTACTGGGCGAGCACGCCTACCTGACCATCGATGACAACCTCGACTCGGAACTGGTAGCGCCCTACCTGCTGCCCCGCCACGACGTACTGCTGGACTACCGCCCTACCGCCGTGGTTCCACCTCTGATGGATGGCCTGCCGCGCAACGCCCTGCGCCCTGGCCTGAGCGTGACCATGTGGCTGTTTGCCTGGCTACCCCCGTTGCCAGCCTACCTGCTGCACGCACTGCTGGTGCGTGTGGTGGCGCTGCTGGGCTTCTACGCACTGGCCCGCACGCACTGGCTACGCCACCCTCCCGACGCTATCCTGGCAGCACTGCTAGCCCTGGCCTGGGCTACGCTGCCGCTCTACACTATCTATGGGCTGTCGGTGGTGGGGCAGCCCTGGGTGCTATGGGCCATCTTGAACCTGCGGGAGGGTAGGCAGCGAGGTGTAAGCTGGTTGCTGCTGGCCACGTTTCCGCTGTGGTCGATTTTCGTGTACGTGGGGCCGTTTCTGCTGGTGGGTATCGGGGGGCTGCTGGCGTGGGACTGGTGGCACGGCCGCCGCGCCTACCTGGGCGGGGTGCTAATGGGCGCTGGGCTGTTGCTGCTAAGCTACCTGATAGTGGAGTTTCCGCTGTTCTATTCCCTGTTGATAGCCAAGCAGTTTGTGTCGCATAGAGTGGAGTTTGATATCAGCCAGCTGGCGCCCATGGGATTACTAAGTGGCCTAAAAAGCGCCTTGCGTTACCTGCTGCTCGGGCAGTACCACGCCAGCTTGTTTTTCCGAGGGGTGATGCTGGTGGCAGTAGCGGTGGCGCTGGCCCGGAGCCAGCCAACGGCACGTCGGCAGCTTGGCCGGCAGTTGCTGCCGCTGAGTGTGGTGCTGGTATTGGTGGCCGCTTTTTGTGGCTTCTACCCGCAGTTGCTTACAGCGTTGCAAGACCAACTGCTGCTGCTGCGCACGTTCAACGTAAGTCGGTTTCACTTCCTGACGCCGTTGCTCTGGTTTGTGGTGCTGCTGCTCTGCCTGCGCGCCCTACCCCCCGGCCGTTTGCGGATAGGGCTAGTGGCAGCGCAGCTCATAGTAGGCCTAGCCATGAACACCGAGTGGACCACTAACCTGCGTCACTTGGCAGGCGCCGCCCCCGCCACCGACCCCGACTATGCCGCCTACGTAGCACCTCGGCTGTTTGCGCGCGTGCGGGCCTTGCTGCACGAGCGCACCGGCCAGGAGCCGCCCGCCTACCGGGTAGCCTGCCTGGGCCTACCGCCTGGCGTGGCCCAGCTCAACGGTTTCTATACCCTCGACAGCTACCAGAACAATTACCCCCTGCGTTACAAGCGCCGGTTTCGGCCCCTCATTGCCGGAGAGCTGGCCAAGGACCCTGCGCTACGCGCTTACTTCGATGCTTGGGGCAACCGTTGCTACCTGTTCTCAGCCGAGCTTGGCAGAAACTTTCGGGTAGGCGCTACTTCGCGCCGCGTGGTGCAACACTGGGCTTTCGATGCCGCGGCGTTTCGCCAGTTGGGGGGGCGCTTTGTGCTGTCGGCTGCGAGGCTGGCCCGGCCGCAGGAGAGTGGCCTGCGCCTGCTGGCCGTGCAGGCCGATGCGGCAGCTTACTGGAAACTGTTCGTGTACGAGGTAGCGAAGTGAGACGCGGGAAAGAATTTACAAACAAATCGGGGCGCGAAAATAGTAACTTCACTCCGTCACCGTTTTACGGTTTCACTCCCCGGTTTCCCCCTCGAATTTGCTAGATTTGGCTTTTTGGTGAGATAACAGAATGGCGAAGAATACATATAAGCAAACGAATACTGCCCCCGCTTCCCGTGCCAACGAGCCGCGCCCGACACGAGCGGCGACCCCCGTGGCTGAGGAGGCAGCCCCCGCCCGCGAGCAGCCCCGGCGCGAGCCGCGCAACAAGGAAAAGCCGAAGGTTGCGCCCCGCGCTGCCCGCCCGCCCCTGCGCCTACCCTCCGTGCGTCTGGGCGGGCTGTTTAGTTTCCTGCGCGACCGGCGTTTTCAGCTATTTCTGGGCTTTTTCTTCCTGCTCAGCTCCATCTACCTCACCATTGCCTTTGTGTCGTTCCTGTTCACGGGGCACGCCGACCAAAGTGTGGTAGAGAACCTGGCCAACACCCCGGTGAAAGAAGCCGGGCAGGAGTCCAGCAACCTGCTGGGACTGGTAGGAGCTTGGGCCGCGCAACTTCTAATCTACAAAGGCTTTGGCGTGGCGGCGTTTGCCGTTATTCCAGTGGTGTTCTTTCTGGGCTATAAAATTGTGTTTCGCCGGGCCGATGTGTCGGTGAGCTACGTACTGGCGTTGAGCTTGTTTAGTATGTTGTGGCTGAGTGTGTTGCTAGGCTACGTGGTGCTCAGCATGCAGGCTCCCGACGCCGACCCCAACCTGGCACATCGCCTCGATTTTCTGAGCGGCGGAGTAGGTTACGAGGCCGCGTTGTGGCTGAGCAGTCTTATTGGCTGGGGCACGGTGCTGTTGCTGGCTTTCCTGCTGATTTCCTTCGTGGTGTTCTTCTTCAACGTGACTACCCTGGGCCTGAGCCGGGGGGTAGGAGAGGAGGAAGCTGTTTCTTCTCCTGCTGTGGCTACGCCGACTACTGCGACCAATCGTGCCGGAAATACGGCGCGCTTCTCGCCGGCTGCTTCGGAAGAGATGGAGGAAGATAACACCTTGGAGCCTGATGAAGATGAAGAGGATGATGCTCTGAACATCACCCTGCACGACCGTCGCCCAGTGGCTGCTACCCCCGTACCCACCGAGCCAGAAGTGGTGCGTACGGGTGCCGTGGCCGGTGGTGCCGTGGCCCTGAGTGTGGCACCGGCGGCCGTTGCGGCGCCGGCAGTTGCTGCCTCCGCCGGAGCGGCGGCTACCGTGGCTGACGCGGGTGCCGTGGCGGCTAAAGCTGCCGCCAGCGGCCCCAGCTTCTCCTTCGAGATGCCCACTGCTGAGCCTGAAGTAGCATCTACTGCTACGTCCGCATCGCGTGTGCCAACCCCGCTTTCCCTCGCCGACTTGGCTGACGATACTACGCCGCTGCCAGCTGCCACGGCCTCGGCACTGCCGCTGACCGTAGAGCCTGCCAAGCCCGAAGCACCCTTCGAAATTGAGGATAAGACCGGCGAGCTAGACCCTTCGGCCGGCGCCGACATGGCCGTTATTGCCGAGGAAGACGAGGACGCCGAGGCCATGCCCGCCGTCAACTACGATCCTACCCTCGACCTACCTCGCTACCAGTACCCTACCCTGGAGCTGCTCAACGACTATGGCGCCCCCAAAGCTCAAGTATCCAAAGAGGAATTGGAGGCCAACAAGGACCGCATCGTGGAAACGCTGGGGCACTACGGCATCAACATCGCCAGCATCAAGGCCACCATTGGGCCTACCGTTACGCTCTATGAGATTGTGCCGGATGCGGGCGTGCGCATCTCCAAAATCAAGAGCCTGGAAGATGATATTGCTCTGAGCCTGGCCGCGTTAGGTATTCGTATCATCGCGCCTATTCCGGGTAAGGGTACTATCGGTATTGAGGTGCCAAACACGAAGAAGGAGATGGTGAGCATCCGTTCGGTCTTCGCCACCGACAAGTTCATCAACACCGAAATGGACCTGCCGATTTCCTTCGGCCGCACCATCACCAACGAGGTATTCGTGGTCGATCTGGCCAAAATGCCTCACTTGCTGATGGCCGGGGCTACCGGTCAGGGTAAGTCGGTGGGCCTGAACGTGATACTAGCCTCGCTGCTCTACAAGCGTCACCCCTCGGAGCTGAAGTTTGTACTGGTCGACCCCAAGAAGGTAGAACTAAGCATCTTCAACAAGATTGAGCGTCACTTCCTGGCCAAGCTGCCCGACACCGAGGAAGCCATCATCACCGACACTAAAAAGGTGGTGAACACGCTCAACTCCTTGTGTATGGAGATGGACCGGCGCTACGACTTGCTTAAAGACGCCGGCTGCCGCAACCTGAAGGAGTACAACCGCAAGTTTGTGGAGCGTCGCCTCAACCCCAAAAAGGGCCACCGCTACATGCCCTTCATTGTGCTGGTGATTGACGAACTGGCCGACCTGATGATGACGGCTGGCAAGGAAGTGGAAACGCCCATTGCCCGCCTGGCCCAGCTGGCCCGCGCCATTGGTATTCACTTGATTGTGGCCACCCAGCGCCCGTCGGTGAACGTGATTACGGGTATCATCAAGGCCAACTTTCCGTGCCGCATCAGCTTTAAAGTGACCAGCAAAATCGACTCACGCACCATCCTCGACGCCGGCGGTGCCGACCAATTGGTGGGGCAGGGTGACATGCTGATTTCGCAGGGCTCCGATATCATCCGGGTGCAGTGCGCCTTCATCGACACGCCGGAGGTAGACCGCCTCTGCGACTTTGTGGGCGAGCAGCAGGGCTACCCCGACGCCTACCAGCTGCCTGAGGTAGCCGGCGAAGACGGTGGTGGCAACGGCGGCGAGGACTTTGACCCCGCCGACCGCGACTCGATGTTTGAGGAAGCCGCCCGCGTGATCGTAACTCATCAGCAGGGTAGCACCTCGCTCATTCAGCGCAAGCTGAAGCTGGGCTACAACCGTGCCGGCCGCCTCATCGACCAGCTGGAGCACGCCGGCATTGTAGGGCCGTTTGAGGGTAGCAAAGCCCGCGAAGTGCTCATCCCCGATGAGTACAGTTTGGAACAGTTGTTGAACACGATGCAGAAATAGAACTTAGCCAGGAGAAAATTAGAGCTTAGCGTTGTTCTACTTTTAGTTTTCTTCGTTTAAACTTTCGCAGAGCACTTCGCTCTACTACTCAAGCTCGCTACACCAATTTCTGCAATGAAAAAATTTCTCGCTCTGCTCGCGCTGTCTGCTTCGTTCATACAAGCCGCATCGGCGCAGCAGGACCCCAAGGCCGGTAAGATTCTCGATGATATGAGTGCTAAGTATCAGGCGATGAAAGCATTCCGGGCTAACTTCACGCAAACCTTGGAAAATGATAAGGCCAAGGTGAAGGAAAATATCACCGGCGACATCATTGTGAGTGGCCCTAAGTTCCGGCTGAAAGTGAATGGCCAAGAGGTCATCAACAATGGCCAGACCATGTGGACCTACTTGAAGTCGGAAAACGAGGTGAACATCTCCGACTACGACCCGGATGATCAGGAAGTGTCTCCTTCTCAAATATTTACTTTATATAAGAAGGGGTATAAGTACACCTACGTGCAGGAAGCCAAAGAAGGCGGCCAGGCTATCGACATCATCGATTTGTCGCCGGAAGACCGCTCCAATGCTGTGTATAAAGTGCGCATCAAGGTAGGAAAGGCCGATAAATCGGTGAAAAGCTGGCAGATGTTCAAGAAGAACGGCAACCGCTATACCTACACTATCAAGCAGTTTCAGCCCAACCCGCCGGTAGACGCCACTACCTTCAACTTCGATAAATCGAAGTATAAAGGCGTGAAAGTGGTAGATCTGCGTTAATTGACAGCCACGCTGCCGTTTTGGCCGGCCCGCTTCCCACAGGAGGCGGGCCGGTTTTTGCTTTGGGAGTAATCTTAAAAATCATCTGTCATCCTGAGCTTGCGAAGGACCTGCTGCCCGTAAAATAAGTTGTTGTTACGTCTGTCATTCCAGCGTGAGAGCATCCTTGGCCCCTGGCTTGGTGCGCCACATGCTCAGGGCTAACAGGGAGAATAGACATTGCCTAGTTATCCACGTGCTTTTATACTTGCTATGCAAGAAGATTTCCTCCATTACGTCTGGCAGCACCAGTACTTCGATAAAACCGACTTGCGTACCACCAATGGTGAAACCATTACCGTACTAAAGCCCGGCCTGCACAATCACGATGCCGGCCCCGATTTCTTAAACGCCCGCCTGCACCTGGGCGAAGTAGAGTGGAACGGCGCCGTAGAAATCCACCTACGCGCTTCCGACTGGCACCGCCACCAGCACCAGCACGACCTCAAGTACGACCAGGTAATTCTGCACGTGGTACTGCATGCCGACGAGCCCGTGCGCCGCACTAACGGCTCCGAGGTGCCCGCGCTGGTGCTGGAAGGCCGCCTAGCGCCGGAGCTGTTGGGCCGCTACCAGCAACTCCTTACCGAGACGCCCGCCCTACCCTGCGCGCCTCTTTTGGCGCAAGTGCCCGTTATTGCGCGGGTAATGATGGTAGAACGAACGTTGTTGGAACGGGTAGAGCAAAAAGCCGCTACCCTCGAAGCCCTGCACCAGCACCTGGGCGGCGACTGGGAGGCCACTGCCTACCATGCACTGCTGGCGGCTTTTGGCTTCAAGAAAAATACGGAGCCTTTGCAGCGCCTTGCTAAAGCCCTGCCGTTGCCGGTATTGCGCCGCCACCGCCACGACCGGCGCCAACTGGAAGCGCTGTTGTTCGGGCAAGCTGGTTTTCTAACTGAAAACGACGAAAATCGTCACGACTTGTTTGTGGCTGATCTGCGGGCCGAGTACGAGTTCCTGGTGCATAAATATCAATTGAAAGCCGCTGCCCTGGCCCCACACGACTGGAATTTCCTGCGCCTGCGGCCAGCTAACTTTCCTCCGGTACGGCTGGCCCAGCTGGCCGCTGTGCTGCACGCCCGCCCCGCACTGTTCGATGCCTTGCTTACGGCCCAGGACGTACTGACGCTGGAGCAATTCTTTGCAGCGCCGGTGTCGGAGTATTGGCAGGGGCACACCCGGCCGGGTAGGGCGGGCAAGGTGCCGCACCAGTTGGGTAGGAGCAGCGCCCATCTACTGATAACCAACGTGGTAGTGCCCCTGCGCGTGGCCTACGCCCGCCATATAGGCCAGCCCGAACTGGTAGAACAAGCCGTGACGCTGCTCACGCAGCTGCCCGCCGAACGCAATGCCATTACGGACACCTACGACCTACTAGGTTTCCAGCACCGCACCGCCGCCGATTCGCAGGGCTTGCTGGCGCTGCACAACGGCTACTGCCAGCCGCGCCAATGCTTGCGCTGTGCTATTGGCAGCCGTATTCTACAACCCAAACCCGTGCTGCGTTGAGGCTCCTACTTGCTATTATACTAAATACTGGCCTGCTGTGGCTGCTGTGGCGCTGGGTGCGCCGGGAGCAACAGGCGCCGGGGGTAGGGCCGTTGCTACTTCCCATACTGGTGTTGAAGCTGACCATAACGCTGCTTACCGTTATGCTGCTCACCGAGGACGCCCGCTACTTTCACTATTGGGGGCGCGCCCTCACCGAGCAGCTCTGGGCCACCCCCGCTGCCTGGGTAGGCACGCTGCTGGGCGACGAGTTTCATGCAGCGGGCCAGCAGCTTATCTATCACGGCTACTCCAACACGTTCTTCCTCATCAAGGTGCTCTCCGCATTAAACTTGGGCTCGCTGGGGAGCGTGTGGCTAAATGCGGTGTATTTGTCAGTATTTTGTCTGGTAGGATGCTGGCAGTTAGTCCGGAAGGTGCCAAAGCTGTTTCCGGATACGCTGGCGCTGGCAGTACCTGTTGCTTTCCTGCTGTGGCCCACAGTGCTGTACTGGACCTCGGGCATAACCAAGGAAAGCGTATTGGTAGGGGCACTAGCATGGCTGACGGCGCTGGTGCTGGGCTGGCTGTATGGGCAGCAGCCTGTACGTGTGTGGTCGGTGGTGGGAGGTATAGTACTGATGGTAGTCGGATTTAAGATGCGGTATTTCTTCGCGGTGCTGCTGTTTGCTGCATTGCTGGGGCTGGCTCTTATCCGAGTGGGGGAGCAGTTGGGCGTGCGGCAGCGTGGGGTGCAAGTGGCCCTGGTGGTACTCTTGCTGTGCGGAGGCGGCTGGGTGCTGAGCGAGGTGAATTCAATTTTTCGCTTCAATAGATTCAGCAGCCAACTGTTGCGCAATTATTATGGCATGCTGGATCAATCGCGCCACAAGCCGCACATTGAGTACGACCACTTGGCGCCTACTTGGCAGAGCGTCGCTACTAACGCCCCGGCTGCCGCCATCAACACGTTATTACGGCCTTGGCCTTGGGAAAGCACTCAGTGGAACTACCTGGCTGTGAGTCTGGAGAATGTGGTGTTGCTGACGCTGCTGCTCACGGCGGCCGTGGCCGTGTGGCGGGGTAGGGGCGGGCGCCTACCCTTTGCGCTCGTGTTGGTACTGGCCATATACTGCCTGGGCCTGGCCGTGTTGCTGGGCCTAACGACTCCCAACCTGGGCACCCTCAGCCGCTACCGTACGGTGCTGCTGCCGTTTCTACTGTTGCTGTTGCTGCAAAATGAGTATGTGCGGAGAGTGCTGAGATAGTGAAGTTGTAAATGCAATACATCTGTCACGTAGGTATTCCGCGCATCAAGTGGGGATGAGGGACTCCATCACACTAGAACGAATGACGTAACAATCACTCGTTCAACTGACAGACGGTCTTTCGCACGTTCAGGATGACACACGCTGCTCAACTTCTCTATTCACAACTTCACCATTCAACCTATCTTTGTGGTTTCGCTGCAAACTCCGGCCCCGCGTGGGCTGTTCTCTTTTATATGGAAAATCCCGTAATCATTCTGGGCGCTCAGAGCGTGGGCACCGCTGCCCTCGACTCCTTTCTGAGCAACGATGTGGTGGTCTACTGCCTGCTCGACGACGACGCCCAACTGCAAGACACCGAAGTAAACGATGTGCCCGTGATGGGCAACACCGACAATAAAGACCTGCTGAAACTGCTGGGTAAGAAGTGCGAGGTGTTTGTGGCCACCGAGGACGTAGCCAGCCGCCGCAGCCTCACCGGTATGCTGCACGACGAGTATGAGGTAGCGCCCGTCAACGCCATTCACGCCCGCGCCAGCGTAGCCGAGCATGCGTGGCTCGGCCACGGCATCCTGGTAGGTGCCAATGCCGTAGTGGCCAGCACCGCCAAAATAGCCGATGGCTGCATTATCGGGGCCAACGCGGTAATCGAAACCAAAGTGCAATTGGGCGAATACGCGCAGGTAGGCGCCGGCGCTATCCTCAATACCGGCGTCGAGGTAGGCGACCAGGCGTTCATTGGCTCGGGTGCTATTGTGGTGGCAGGCGTTAAAATTGGGAAGAAAGCTCGTGTAGGCGCTGGTTCGGTTGTAGTGGCCGATGTGGCGGCCAATCAAACTGTGTTCGGAAACCCCGCTGCGAAAGTCAGTTAAGAATAGCTGCTAAAAAGTGTAGACTAGGTTGTTGAGTTGAAGAAGTCCTGGTTGAATAGTCAGTATGCCAAGATTTTAACTCTCGATTCTTAATTTTTAATTGGAAAATGGATTACCTCGTTCTGTTGTACTACTGCTACGCACCCATCGACGATGTGGAGGCGTTTCGGGAAGAGCACCACCGCCTGTGCCTGCGCCTGCACTTGCGCGGCCGCATTATTGTGGCACCGGAAGGACTGAACGGCACGGTATCGGGCCGGCGGGCCGACTGCGAGGAGTACATGCGGGTAGTGAAGGCCGATTCGCGCTTTGCGGCGCTGGAGTTTAAAATAGAACCTGCTGAGGCGCACACCTTTCAGAAACTGCACGTGCGCGTGAAGCCCGAAATCGTGCACGTAGGCCTACCCGATATCAAGCCCTACGAACGTACCGGCATCCACCTCTCGCCCCAGGAATTCAAGGACATGAAGGACCAGGACGATGTGGTGGTGCTAGACGTGCGCTCCGACTACGAGCACGAGCTGGGGCGCTTCAAAAACGCCGTCACGCTCGACATCGAAAACTTCCGTGAGTTTCCGGGTAAGGTAGGGGAGTTGGAGCAGTACAAAGACAAGAAAATCCTGACCTACTGCACCGGCGGCATCAAATGCGAAAAGGCCAGTGCGTTTCTGCTGGAGCAGGGCTTCGAGAACGTGTACCAACTGCACGGTGGCATTATTAAGTACGGTCTGGAAGCCGGCGGCGAGGATTTTGACGGCAAATGCTACGTGTTCGACGGCCGTGTGGCCGTAGATGTTAACAGCGTCAACCCGACGATTATTTCCACTTGCCATAACTGCCACACGCCCTCGGCGCGCATGGTGAACTGTGCCAATCCGCACTGCAACGACCACTTGCCGCTTTGCGAAGCCTGCGCCGAGCAATTGGAGGGCGCTTGCTCGCCTACCTGCCAGCAGCACCCCGATAAGCGTCCCTACGACGGCACCGGCACCTACCCCAAAAACAGCAACAACTATAACCCCGAGCAGGGCTTGTTGTCGTATAGAGCACCTGCGAAGTAGGTACTGTAAATAGTTTGTCATCCTGAGCAGCGCGAAGGACCTTCTCACGCCAAAACGACCATCGTACCAACGACTCGTTTTGTGGGTACAAGGTCTTTCGCGCCGCTCAGGATGACGCTTTTTTTATCTTCGTCTTCTCCTACCTAAAACACCTTCCTATGCCCATCCCCGAATCGGAGCTGATCCTGAACAAAGACGGCAGCATCTACCACCTCAACCTGCTCCCCGATCATATTTCCGACACCATCATCACGGTGGGCGACCCGGAGCGGGTGCCAATGGTCAGCCGGCATTTCGATTCTATTGAGACGCAAATTCACAAGCGCGAGTTTGTGACCCACGTAGGCTACTACAAAGGCAAGCGCCTCACCGTAATTTCGACCGGCATGGGCACCGATAATATTGATATTCTGCTCAATGAGCTGGATGCGCTGGTCAACATCGACTTTGTAGGGCGGGAGCCTTGCCCGCACGACGAGCGGATTCAGCTGCGCATTGTGCGTATTGGTACCAGCGGCGCCTTGCAGGCCGATATTCCAGTGGGCTCACACCTGGTTACGGAGCACGCCGTGGGCTTGGACTCGCTGATGCAGTTCTATCCCTTGGTAGAAACTGGTCTGGAAGTGGAAGTAGCCACCGGCATTCAGGAGGCGCTACAACTGCCCTACCGTCCCTACTGCGTGCGCGGCTCCGATTTGCTGCGTGAGCAGCTTGGCAAAGACATGGTGGTAGGCAACACGCTCACCTGCCCCGGTTTCTATGGACCCCAGGGCCGCGTGCTGCGCCTCGACCTACGCCAGCCCGATCTGATTCAGCAATTCCAAAACTTCCGCCACCAGAGCGCCGAGGGCGAGCTGCGCCTCACCAACTTTGAGATGGAAACGGCCGGGTACTATGCCCTGGGCCGCCTACTCGGCCACGAAGTTGTGTCGTTGAACGCCATTGTAGCCAACCGCGCCACCGGCGAGTTTGCCACCAATTCAGAAGACGTCATCAACGATTTGATTGTGAAGACGCTGGATCGGTTGTAGTTGATAGGTTGTTTAGGTGTTTTAAACAAACATGTCCTCCTGAGCGCAGCGAAGGACCTTCTCACGCGTGAACGAGTCGTTATTATGACGGTCGTTCACGCGTGAGAAGGTCCTTCGCTGCGCTCAGGAGGACATGTTTGTCTTACGCTTCTATTAATAAAAATCAAACCCTAGCACAGCCTGCAAGGGTAGGGACACACCGGCTTTCAAGGTAAGGCTGTTGTCGTGGCTGGCCCAGATGCTGGTGTGCACGCGGCGGGTGATGTAGTCGGACGTGCGGAAATAGATGTCTACTTTGCCTTGGTAGTTGTTGCCTAGGGCTGTAGCCCGTTCAGCATCATGGCGGCGGCGCTGCTGGTCGAGCGGGTCGGTGAGAACATCTTCGGTAGGAAAGTGCAGACTAGGAATAGCTTCTTTCTCAATGATTTCAGCTGTGTCTGTCGAAGGTGTGAAGGGCATAGGTTGAAAAGCTAAAGTGGGTAGACGCGGGGGCGTCTGATTAGGGGAGAAGTTGGTAAATAACGCTTCTACTCATTTGAAACGTATTAAAATGGAATTATACTTCCATTAAAACTGAGCCAAAAACTTCATCGTGTCGATGCCGTCGGCGTAATCCCATACCTGCGGATGCTGGGCCCGACCAAACGCAAAACTGCCCGGATACTGCCCTCCCGCCGACACCAGACACTGCGTTTGCGCAGCCACAGTGGTTAGGCGCTCTACTAGGTCTATCTCGTGCTGGTAGCCCTCGTAGTGCACCACCGAGATAGGCGACACCAGCTGCGGGCTTTCCGTGAGCAGCACAAATCCGTTGTCGTAGTGCGGCACGCCGTTCACCAGCAGAATGCTCTTATTGTAATCGTAGTTGTTTTGGTATTTGTGATGGTCGAGAATATGCTGCCAGGGTTGCAGCGCATCGAGCAGGGTAGGGAAGGAGAAGCCCACCGGCACATACAGCTTGCTCACGTTGCGGCAACCCAGGCCATAGTAGCGGAAAATATCCTCACCCAGCAGTCCTAGGTCGTGTTCCGTTTCGCGGCCCGTTAGGATAGCCAGGCTGGTGCGGTTGCGCCGGATCAGGTTGGGCTTCTTGCCGAAGTAGTATTCAAAATAGCGCCCGGTGTTGTCGGAGCCGGTGGCGATAAACGCATCGGCCGCATTTAGGCGCGGCACAAAACGAATCATTTCCTCGAAGCGCGGCTCTAGCTTTACCAGCTCACTGGCAATCCAGGTCATGAGCACGGTGTCGTCGGAGCTGGGTTTGGCCAGCAGAATGTGGCCACTTAGCAGTACACACAGTAGATCGTGGAAGCCTACTAGCGGAATGTTGCCGGCCATCACCACGCCAATCTGGCGGGGCTGCTCTGGCTCGGCGGGGTAGCGGCCAGCCCACTGCCGCAACGGCTCCTCGGCCAGTAGCTCGGCAATGCCTTTGAGTGCGTAGGCTACGTTGGTCGGCGTAAACCAATTGTTTTGATTGCGGGCGCGGGCACCGAGGCCGGCAAGTTCGTCTTCAGATAAGTGTTGTAAACGCTGGCCCAGGGCCACAAAGGCCGCCAGGCGGTCAGAATGATTCATATAGGAAAGATGGGGTGGAAGGCTGAAGTTTACGTGAAGCCAGGCTGTAAACCCACTTCAGGTCAATATTCGCGGGTTAAAATTACGCGCACTGCGAGTTAGTTTCTATTTTTGTCGGCCCGCGTTACGTTCGCGGCTCTTCTTACGTAAGAGAAGACGTTACTTTAGCATAAAAAGACAGACGGCTATGTCCATCATGATAACCGACGAGTGCATCAATTGTGGTGCCTGCGAACCGGAATGCCCCAATAATGCCATTTACGAAGGCGGCGCCCAGTGGCGCTGGGCCGATGGAACGGCTCTGAAAGAAGTGGAAATGGACGGCGGTACGGTGGTGTCGGGCGTGGCTCCGCAAACCCCGATTTCCGACGAGTACTACTACATCGTGTCCGATAAGTGCACCGAGTGCGTGGGCTTCCACGAGGAGCCTCAGTGCGCCGCCGTGTGCCCCGTAGACTGCTGCGTAGACGACCCCGACTACCGCGAATCGGAGCCAGAGCTACTGAAAAAGAAAGAATGGCTGCACGCCGAAGCGTAAGCTAGTTTTCTTTTCCTCAGAAGCCTGCCTCTGCCAAGGGGTAGGCTTTTTTGTGGGGTAAAAGTTAGGGACTGAGAAAGCCGTCTGCCATCCTGAGCGCAGCGAAGAACCTTCTCACGCGTGAACGATGTACGTGAGGACGAATCGTTAGTGCGCCTGTCGTGCCAGCGTGAGAAGGTCCTTCGCTGCGCTCAGGATGACAGGCCTTACCCAATCCTACCTCAAGCCACTACTCTAGACCCTGCTAAATCCATACTTTTGCTACTTCAATAAGATTCTCCCGCCGATGTCTATCGCCAAAACCTACTCTCCCGCCGACGTTGAAGCCAAGTGGTACCAGCGCTGGCAGGAAAAAGGCTTTTTTCACGCCAAGCCCAACCCGCGCAAGCCCGCCTACTCCGTCGTGATTCCGCCGCCTAACGTGACGGGCGTGCTGCACATGGGGCATATGCTCAACAATACCATTCAGGATGTGCTGGTGCGCCGGGCGCGCATGCAGGGCAAGGAAGCGTGCTGGGTGCCCGGCACCGACCACGCCAGCATTGCCACCGAGGCCAAGGTAGTGGCGCTGTTGCAGGAAAAAGGCATCAGCAAGAAGGACCTAACCCGCGAGGAGTTTTTGACCCACGCCTGGGACTGGAAGGAAAAGTACGGCGGCATTATTCTGGAGCAGCTCAAGAAGCTAGGTGCTAGTTGCGACTGGGACCGCACGCGCTTCACCATGGAGCCCGAGCTGACCGAGGCCGTACTGCGCGTGTTTGTGGACCTGTACCGCAAAGGCCAGATCTATCGCGGTGTGCGCATGGTGAACTGGGACCCCAAAGGCGGTACCGCGCTAAGTGACGAGGAAGTGATTCCGAAGGACACGATGGCGAAGATGTATCACCTCAAATATGAGGTAGTAGGAGCCGAAGGACAAGCGCTGACGGTAGCTACCTCCCGTCCAGAAACCATTATGGCCGACGTAGCCGTAGCGGTAAATCCCAACGACCCGCGTTACACGCACCTGCACGGCGCGAAAGTGCGTATTCCGCTACTGGGCCGCGAGATTCCGGTGATTCTGGACGAGTACGTGAGCATTGACTTCGGCACGGGCGCGCTGAAGGTGACGCCTGCGCACGATCTGAACGACTACGAGCTAGGGCTGAAGCACAACCTGCCGGTTATCGACATTCTAAACAACGATGGCACGCTCAACGAAAAAGCCGTGCTGTACGTGGGCCAGGACCGTTTTGCCGCGCGTCGCAACGTGGTGAAGGACCTGGAGGAAGCCGGCCTGCTCGACAAGGTAGAAGAGTACGCCAGCGTGCTGCAAACCTCGGAGCGCACCGGGGCCGTGATTGAGCCGCGCTTGTCGCTGCAGTGGTTCTGCAAGATGGACCACATGGCCAAGAAGGCGCTGGAAGTAGTCGAAAACGACGAAATCAAGCTGCACCCGCCCAAGTTCAAGAACATGTACCGCTCGTGGATGGAAAACGTGCGCGACTGGTGCATTTCGCGGCAGCTGTGGTGGGGCCAGCGTATTCCAGCCTACTACCTGCCCGACGGCTCGTTTGTAGTAGCTCTAGATACGGAAGAGGCGTTGAAACTGGCCCGCGAGCAAAGCGGCAACCAAAACCTGCAAGCCAGCGACCTGCGCCAGGACGAAGACGTGCTCGATACGTGGTTCTCGTCGTGGCTATGGCCGATTTCGGTGTTCGACGGTTTCAAGGACCCCGACAATGCCGATATCAACTATTTCTATCCCACCGACGACCTCGTAACGGCCCCCGAAATCCTGTTTTTCTGGGTGGCTCGCATGATCATGGCCGGCCTGGAGTACCGCAAGGAGGTACCCTTCCGGAACGTGTACCTCACCGGCATTGTGCGCGACGACCAGGGAAGGAAGATGAGCAAGCAGCTCGGCAACTCGCCCGATCCGCTCGACCTTATTGCCCAGTACGGCGCCGATGGCGTGCGCACCGGTATGCTGTTCTCCTCGCCGGCTGGCAACGACTTGCTGTTCGATATCAAGCTGGTAGAGCAAGGCCGCAACTTTACCAACAAGCTCTGGAACGCCTTCCGCCTGACCCAAGGCTGGGAGGTAGACGCAGCCCTACCCTTCGCCAACCAAAAGGCCGTGGAGTGGTTCGGGGCGAAGCTGCACACCACGCTGGTAGAGCTGGATGAGCACTTCGAGAAGTTCCGGATGAGTGACGCGCTGATGACGGTGTACAAGCTGGTGTGGGACGACTTCTGCTCGGTGTACCTGGAAATGGTGAAGCCCGCTTACCAGGCACCCATCGACGCCGAGACGCTGCGCCGTACCACCGCCTACCTCGAAACCCTGCTGAAGCTGCTGCACCCGTTCATGCCCTTCATCACGGAGGAAATCTGGCATGAACTGGCCGAGCGCACCGATAAGGACTACCTCTGCATAGCGGCCTGGCCCAAGCCACAGCCCGAAGCAGGTGCCACCGAGCTGCTGGCGCGCATGAGCCAGGCCCTTGACATTGTGGCTGGCATTCGTAACATCCGCAACCAAAAAGGTCTTGGCCCCAACAAGCCGCTGACCCTAGCCGCTAAAACCGACGACACGCAGTTGCTGCAAGACTATGACGGCATCCTACGCAAACTGGGAGCGTTAGAGGTCATCAACGTAGTAGATACCGCGCCCGCAGCGGCAGTAGGCTTCGTATCGGGTGGGGCAGAGTTTTTTGTTCCGCTGGAAGGCCAGATTGACCTCGGTGCCGAGAAAGAACGCCTGACTAAAGAGCTGGAATATGCCCAAGGCTTCCGAGAATCGGTGTTGAAAAAGCTCGCGAATGAAAAGTTCGTGCAGAATGCCAAGCCGGATCTGGTAGAGCGCGAGCGGCAGAAACTGGCCGACGCCGAAGCCAAGATTGCGGCACTAGAGCAAAGCCTGGCGGCGCTATAAGCGAGAGTACGCAAGCCAATAGAACGTCCTTTCGACCAGCGAGAGAAGTCTCGCGTGCTGACACCGAAATAGTTACCGGAAGCACGCAAGACTTCTCCCGCTGGTCGAAAGGACGTTCTGGTTTATGCTGTATAAATCAGCGCAACCTTCGTTCGGCAGTTGTATCTTTCATCAGAACCCTACCCTTCCACAACCATGAAAAAATCTACTATTCTGTTTAGTGCGTTGGCAATGGCCGCCGGCGCCGAGGCGCAGCAGGCACCCACGCCGCCGGTGGCTTTGGTGAAGCCCAAAGAGCTGAAAATGGGCAACAACGTCCGTACCGATAATTACTATTGGCTGAACGAGCGCACCAATCCAGAAGTCATCAGCTACCTCGACGCCGAAAACGCCTACTTCGACAAAGTGATGGCGCCGGTGAAAGACCTGGAAGAAAAGTTCTACCAGGAGATGAAGGGTCGCATCAAGGAGCAGGACGAGTCGGTGCCGTACCGCGACAACGGGTACTATTACTATACCCGCTACGAAAAGGGCGGTGAATACCCCATCTACTGCCGCAAGAAAGGCGACCTGAAAGCACTGGAAGAAGTGCTGCTGAACGCCAACCAAATGGGTCAGGGCAAGACATACTTTCAAATTGGTGGCTACGAAGTCAGCGACAATAACCAGCTGCTGGCCTATGGAACTGATACAGTGAGCCGCCGCCTCTACACGCTGCGCTTCAAGGACCTGAAAACCGGCAAAGCCTACCCTGAAGCCATTCCGAACACTAGCGGCAACGCCGTGTGGGCTGCCGACAACAAAACCGTGTTCTACGCTAAAAAGGACGTGACCACGCTGCTGCCTTACCAGCTCTACCGCCACACCCTCGGCACCGACCCTAAAGAAGACAAGCTGATTTACGAGGAAAAGGACAACACCTTCAACTTGGGGGTAGGGCGCTCCAAGTCCAAGAAGTACATTTTCCTGGTGCTAGGCAGCTCGCTTTCCAACGAGTTTCGCTACCTCGACGCCACCGCGCCCACCGGCGAGTTCAAAACCTTCCTACCCCGCGAGAAAGACCACCTCTACGACGTAGAGCACCTGGCCGACAAGTTTTACGTGCGCACCAACTGGGAGGCACCCAACTACCGGCTGATGGCGACGCCGGTAAGCAATACTGCTAAATCGTCGTGGAAAGACGTCATTCCAGCCCGCAAAGATGCCTTTATTGATGCCTTCGATGTGTTTCGAGATTATCTTGTGGTGAATGAGCGTAAGGAGGGCCTGCGTCAGCTGCTCATTATGGGGATAAAGGACGGCAAGAAAAAGTACATGGCTTTCAGTGAGCCGGCCTATACCGCTACCATCGGTGTCAATCCGGAGCTGGATACGCCGGTGCTGCGCTACAACTACACCTCGCTCACCACGCCGCCTTCCACTTATGAGTACAACATGGCAACCGGCAAAACCACCCTGCTCAAGCAGCAGGAGGTGGTAGGGAGCTTCAAGAAAGAAGACTACGTGACGGAGCGTACCTTCGTGAAGGCCCGCGACGGGGCCATGGTACCGATTTCCATCGTCTACAAAAAAGGCTTTAAGAAGGATGGCAGCGCGCCGCTGTTGCAATACGCCTATGGCTCCTACGGCTTCTCGCAGGACCCCAGCTTCTCGGCGGCCCGCCTCAGCCTGCTCGACCGGGGCTTTGCTTATGTGCTCTGCCACATTCGAGGTGGGCAGGAAATGGGTAGGGAATGGTTCGAGAACGGCCGGATGCTGCACAAGAAAAACAGCTTCACCGACTTCATCGACTGCTCGGAGTACCTGATTAAGGAGAAATACACCTCGTCCCAGAAACTTTTCGCCATGGGCGGCTCGGCGGGCGGTTTGCTGATGGGTGCCGTGGTGAACATGCGTCCTGACCTCTACAAAGGCATTATTGCGGGCGTGCCATTTGTGGACGTGGTAACCACAATGCTCGACGAAACCATTCCGCTTACCACCGGCGAGTATGACCAGTGGGGCAACCCCAACGAGCAGCAGTACTACGACTACATGCTGTCCTACTCGCCCTACGACAACGTGAAGAAGCAGGCCTACCCCAACATGCTCGTCACCACGGGCCTGCACGACTCGCAGGTGCAGTACTTCGAGCCGGCCAAGTGGGTGGCCAAGCTGCGCGCTATGAAAACCGACAAGAATATGTTGCTCCTGCACACCGATATGGCCGCCGGCCACGGCGGCGCCTCCGGCCGCTTCAAGTCACTCCACGACACGGCTCGGCAGTATGCGTTCATGATGCTGGTGCTGGGAATGCGGGCGTAGGTTAGTCGTAAGTTACCAGCAAAAAGCCGTGTCATCCTGAGCTTGCGAAGGACCTTATCATACCAGAACGATAATCGTTTAACGACTCGTTCAACTGGCATAAGGTCCTTCGCTCTGCTCAGGATGACGCGGCTTTTTGCTGGAGAATAATAACGGGTAACTGACTTACCGCAACGTGTCCCTCGTTACGTCTTGTCGGCCGCGGGGCTTCACGCCGCGGTTCTGCATTTGCAGTTGAAAGGTCACCTGCTCGCAGTCGGCGAAGCGCTTTTCGGCCAATTTCAGAGCTTCTTCGGTGGCCGTGAGTTGGCGGAATAGGTAGAGAATCAGCCCTAGCGCGATGAGCAGTGCCGCTAGAAAAAGGTAATTTTTCATCGAAGTGGGTAAGCAAAAAGATAAGCCCATCCGGCTGGATGGGCTTATGTGGAACCAGTGCGCGAAGATACAGCGCTAGATGGTAGTATTGGGGTCGAACTGCTCCAGGTAGTCGGCCACTTTGCGCACGAACATGCCGCCCAGCGAACCATCCACCACACGGTGGTCGTAGCTGTGCGATAAGAACATGAAGTGACGAATACCAATCAGGTCGCCTTGAGGAGTTTCGATGACGGCCGGTTTCTTCTTGATGGCGCCTACTGCCATAATAGCCACCTGCGGCTGCATAATAATGGGCGTGCCCATCACGTTGCCGAACGAGCCCACGTTGCTGACGGTGTAGGTACCGCCTTCCAGGTCTTCGGGCTTTAGCTTGTTCTGGCGGGCACGATTAGCCAGGTCGTTCACGCGCTTGCTCAAGCCGTTCAGGTTCAGCTGGTCGGCATTGTGAATCACGGGCACAATCAGGTTGCCGGAGGGCAGGGCCACGGCCACGCCAATGTTGATATCGCGCTTTTTGATGATGTAGTCGCCCTCTACCGATACGTTGATGTTCGGAAGGTCCTGAATGGCGCGTGCAATAGCCTGGATGAACAGCGGCGTGAAGGTCAGGTTTTCGCCCGTGCGCTTTTTGTAGGCGTCTTTGTGCTGGTTGCGCCAGTTTACCAGCTCCGTCACATCAGCCTCTACAAAGCTTGTTACGTGCGGCGAAATACGCTTGCTGTCTACCATGCGTTGCGCAATCATCTTGCGCATGCGGTCCATTTCCACCAGCTCATCATTGCCGCTCACAGAAGGCGCTGGCTTGATTTTCGGCTCTTCCGCTTTTGGCTTTGCTGTCTCCGCTTTGGCGGCGGGTTGTGAGATAGCAGGGGCTTTGGTTTCGGGCTGTGCTGCAGGAGCTGCTGGGGCCTCTGCCTGAGCCGACGGGGTAGGAGCGGAGGCCGCCGACTGCGCTGCTGGCGACGGAGCCAGTGGCTTCTTACCGTCGGCCACGTAGTCTAGAATGTCTTTTTTCGTTACGCGGCCTTCTGCCCCGGTACCAGGCAGCTGCTCCAGGTCGGCCAGGGAAATGCCCTCTTCGCGGGCAATGCTGAGCACCAGGGGCGAGTAGAAGCGGCCAGCAGCCGGCGACGCTGGGGTAGGAGCGGGAGGGGTAGCGTTGGGCACGTGCGGTACCGTAGCGGCGGCTTCCTCCTCTTCGTCGTCAGAAGCTGCTGCGGGCGCAGTAGCTTCCGTTGCAGCCGGAGCAGGAGCACTGGCGCTGGCCGCATCGGTTTCGATAATGGCAATGGGGGCGCCTACAGCTACCACATCGCCCTCTTGCACCAGAATTTCTTGCAACACGCCGGCATGAAGGGCGGGCACTTCCGTATCTACCTTGTCGGTAGCTACTTCCAGTACCGATTCATCCTGTTCAATGGTGTCGCCTACTTGCTTCAGCCATTTCAGAACGGTGCCTTCCATAATGGATTCGCCCATTTTGGGCATCGTCATTTCCATTCGTGCCATAAGTCGCGGGAGGTATAAGGAGGTTGGGGGTGGGAGAGGATTGGTGCCGCAAAGGTAGGGAATAGTGAAATGGTGAGGTGGTGAGATGGCGAGTTTGACGTTTTGACTGCGTAAGCTGCCCTGATAGAGCCATTAACACATCCAACTCACCATTTCACCACCTCACTATTTCACCACTGGGGGTAGGCTCAGGCGTAGGAGATTCAGTACGGCCGTGGAGGTGTATTCTATATTAAGCTGGCGGCCCCGATCAAAATTGAGCTGGCGGCTGACAGTTTGGTGGGCGTCGGCGTAGGCAATACAGATGGTACCCACCGGCTTTTCGGTGGTGCCGCCACCGGGGCCAGCAATGCCGCTGGCGGCCACCGCCACATCTACGCCCAGGCGCTGGCGCAGGCCTTCGGCCATTTCGCGGGCAGTGGCTTCGCTTACGGCGCCGTGGGCTTGCAGCGTTTCGGGCTTCACGCTTAGCTCTTTCACCTTCATGTCGTTATGATACGCCACAATGCTACCCTGAAAGTAGGCCGAGCTACCCGGCACGCTGGTGAGACGCTGGGCAATGTAGCCGCCGGTGCAGCTTTCGGCGGTGCCCACCGTGAGGCCCCGCTCACGCAGGAGCTGCCCCAAGGCTTCTTCCAGCTTCACTTCGCCTTCGGCAAAAATATGCGTGCCCAGCCGCTCGCGCAGAGCAGGGAGTAGGGCCAGCATCCGGCCGCGCAGGTCAGGTTGGCCATCATCGGTGCCGGTGAGGCGTAGGCGCACGGCCCCGAGCGAGGGTAGGTAGGCCAGCTTCATATTGGGGGGTAGGGAATCTTCCCAATCAGCAATCTGCTGGGCCAGAAACGACTCGCCGAGCCCAACAGTCTGCACCACCACGTGTTCGATGGGAGCCGTATGAAAGTGCTCTTGCAGGCGTGGTAGCACCGTGTCGGTCATCATGCGCTTCATCTCAAACGGCACGCCCGGCATCGACACGAACACGGTGCCCCGGTCTTCAAACCACATGCCCGGCGCCGTACCCATAGGGTTGGGCACTACTTGGCACACGCGCGGCACGAAGGCCTGCTGACGATTCACCTCTAGCATAGGCCGGTTATAGCGGGCAAAGATGGCCTCTACGTGTTGTAGGGTAGGCTCGTGCAGCACCAGCTCCGAGCGAAAATACTCAGTGAGCACGTGCTTGGTCAGGTCGTCTTTAGTAGGTCCGAGGCCACCCGTGAGCAGAATCACATCGGCCCGTTCGCGGGCCGCATCCAGGGCCTGCACAATCTCAGTTCCCCTATCCGACACGCTCGTAATTTGTCGTACCCGTACGCCCAGTTTTCCTAGTTCTTGCCCCATGAAGGCCGAATTGGTATCGATAACCTGCCCGTAGAGCAGCTCGTCGCCGATTGTGATAATTTCTGCGTTGGGTACCTGTTGCATAGTGTAGGGTAGGAGGGATGCGAAGGTTTTTGGTCCGGTTTGTGTCTTTTCAAGAAAAGATTCGCTTCCACTAACTGCGAATTGCTGCTTTGAGTTATGAAAAATCTTCGCGCTTCTTTCCTGATGGCCGGTTTAGTGCTCGGCCTACACGTGTCAGCCTCGGCCCAGGTATTCCAACTACCCAAGATCGGAGGCATCAAGCTGCCCACATCCAAGAAAACTACCACTACCTCCACCACCGGCTCCGTTAGCCAGACGGAAGCTGCTGAAGGACTAAAACAAGCCTTGATTCAGGGCATCAGCAAAGGCACCGATCAGGCTTCTCAAACAGATGGTTTCTACCTCAATAAGCTCATTCGTATCCCGTTTCCGCCCGATGCCCAGCGCGTAGCCAACACATTGCGTACCATTGGACTGGGTAGCCAGGTAGATCAGTTTGAACTGTCGTTGAATCGTGGGGCCGAAGATGCTGCCAAGAGTGCTAAGCCTATTTTTCTGGCAGCCATCAAAAGCCTGACTTTTAAAGATGTGTGGGGCATCCTGACGGGCCAGAAGGATGCAGCCACTCAGTACCTGAAGCGCACTACTACTACGCAGCTAACCACGGCCTTCCAGCCCATCATCCAACAGTCGCTGGATAAGGTGAATGCTACCCGCTACTACTCGGCCCTGACCACGCGCTACAACAAGATTCCACTGGTGACGCCCGTGCAAACCGACCTCAACCAGTATGCCACCGGCAAGGCCATCGACGGTTTGTTTACGCTGGTAGCGCAGGAAGAAGCCAACATCCGCGAAAACCCCGTTGCCCGCACCACCGAGCTACTAAAGCGCGTATTCGGCAGAGGCTAATCTTTTGGTGGGCTGATTGGTGATGAAACTGCAAAAAGAAAGCCCGTGCTTACCTAAGCACGGGCTTTCTTTTTGTGTGTTACGAGTGCATTATATACAGAGAATCAGCATACCAGCACATCAAACAATCAACACATTAATAATCGTCGTCGTCATAACCGCCTTTGCCGCCGCGCTTGCTGCCGCGGCTACTGTAGCTGTCGTCATCATCCAAATCGTCGTCATCGTCCAGGTCGTCATCGAAGCTGCCGAAGCCGCTGCTGTCGCTGGAGTCGTCGGCAGCTTCTGCCGTGGCGTATTCTTCCTCCGTCATGTTGGCAAGGTCTAGGGCCTCGTCGTGCGAGGAGCCGGTGTCGCGCCACATCAGATAGTCGGAGTACTTAGCCGAAAGCTTATCCTCGTCGCTGCCGCGGGTTTTGCTGCCGCCGGATTTGGCAAAATTGTCAAGCTCGTCGTCATCGTCGAGGTTGTCGTCGTCGAAGTCGTCGTACGTTCTCATGGCCGTGGTAAGGGGCGAAAAGAGGTGAAAAAATGAAGTAGCTTAGTTATGCCACTGCCCAAGGGCGAAGATACGGGGCAGGGCGTTTAGAAGTTCGGGCGAAAGGTAAAGAGAATCTTACAAAGTGCTGTTAGCAGCCGGCAAAAGCACTTTTCGGTAGATTTCGCTAATGGGAATTCCCAGCTGCAAAGCCGATAATTCTACCTGCTCTGTCAGCTGGCTATACTCGCGAAAGTTCCACGTATCGGTTTCCAGCCGCGTAATGCATAGGATGCGCACGCGTTGGCTGTCAACCAGCAAGTAGTGTCGCAGGCTAGAAATATTAAGGTACAGGAGAAACTTGCCTTCCTGATCGTACTGTGCTGTAGAGCGAGAAGAAACTTCAACTAGCACAACCGGATTCAATAACGTATCGAGGTAGGCGTCTGGCAGAAATTCTTCGTCACCGCAGGCCACCACTACATCCGGGTAAGTATACAGACCATTGCTGGCTACATGCACACGCATATCGCTGGGATACACGTTGCCGTGTATCTAACCCCACGATTAGATTGGTCACCAATAAGTTATGCTGCCGGCTGGCGCCGCCCATAGCATATACTTCTCCTTGGAAATACTCGTGCTTGCCATCGGTGTCACGATTGGCAGCCCGCTCGGCGGCCAAATATTCTTCGGGCGTGACGTAGGGTTGTTGCTGGGCTGACATAGGCAAGTAGGTCATAGCCAAATATACATGCTCCTGCCCAAAATCAGCGTGCCGCCTTGGCGCCAAAGTCCGTGACGCTGAGGTGCTCAGAGCAGAATTCATATTCCTCCGGTACATTGGAACTGACCAGCACCGTGCGCCCGGCAATGGTGGCGCGGGCGTGCTCCAGGTACCAGGCTACACCGGCCCGGTCGAGGTTAGTGGTGGGCTCGTCGAGCAGGAGGAGAGGGGCGTCAGCGTAGAGGGCCAGGCCCAGCTTCAGGCGCTGCTTCATACCGGAGGAAAAATCGCGCACCAGCTTATGACGCGAGTTTTCTAGGTACATCAGCTCAATCAGCTTCTGAGGTGTGAGGCCGGGACGCAGTGGTTTAAAGCGGGTATGAAAGTGCAGCAGCTCCGTGAGCGTTAGTTCTTCCACTACTTCCAGGTAGGGCGCGCAGTAAGCCAGAAGACGTGGTACGTCATCTACTGCTACCGGCTGGCCCTGCCACGTGTAGGTGAGCGTACCCTGGCTGGGTAGGAGCTGGCCCGATAACGTATTAAGCAGCGTGCTTTTGCCTGAGCCGTTCGGCCCCAAGATGGCCGTGGCCGACCCTGGCCGAAACGTGTGGGTCAGGTCGCGGAAGATCCACTCGCGCAGGTAGCGCTTGCTCAGGCCGTTGGCCTCAATCTGCACTGCTGTTGTGGCGGTTGTACCCCTTAATTACTCCTCGGCCCGATTGCCGCACGAAGTTTACTACCTCGTCGCGCTCAGGAGACGGTGCCAACTCCAACTCGATCTTATCCAACGCCTCGTTGTTATTCAGCCCACCTAGGAACAGTAAGCGGTAAAGCTGCTGAATCTCGGAAATCTTCTGGTCGGAAAAGCCCCGACGACGCAACCCGATGCTGTTGATACCAGAGTACGAAAGCGGCTCGCGTCCAGCTTTCACAAAGGGCGGCACATCTTTGCGAATCAACGAACCACCCGAAATCATGGCGTGCGGCCCTACCTTCACAAACTGGTGCACGGCCGAGGAGCCGCCTACAATGGCATAATCGCCTATTTCAACGTGGCCGGCCACTTGCACCGAGTTAGCCAGAATGCAGTTGTCACCAATAACGCAGTCGTGCGCTACGTGCACGTAGGCCATGAGCAGGCAGTTGCTGCCCACTACGGTGCGCTGCCGGTCCACAGTGCCACGGTTCACCGTCACGCACTCCCGAATCACAGTATTATCACCGATGTGAGCCGTGGTTTTTTCGCCTGCAAATTTCAGGTCCTGTGGCACAGCGGAAATAACGGCGCCTGGAAAAATCTTGCAGTTCTTGCCAATCCGGGCGCCCGGCATAATGGTCACGTTCGGACCAATCCAAGTACCCTCCCCAATTTCAACGTCCTGATAAATAGTGGAGAATGGCTCTACCACTACGTTATGGGCAATTTTGGCTTCGGGGTGGATATAGGCAAACGGCTGGTTCATGCTTTTTTCAATTAATAATTAAAAATTAAGAATTAAGAATTGGCGTCAATGGCGGGAATAGCACAGAACTACAGGCCATTTTTAATTTTTACTTCTTAATTATTAATTCTTCTTCACGATGCTGGCGCTCATCTCTGCTTCCATCACCACTTTTCCGTTCACAAAAGCCTTGCCGCTCATCTTGGCAATCCCTCGCTTAATGGGGGCCAGTAGCTGGCATTTGAAGATAATGGTGTCGCCGGGTTTCACCATCCGGCGGAAGCGACAAGTGTCGATGCCCAGGAAATACGTCCAGTAGTTTTCGGGGTCGGGTACGGTGTTAAGTACCAGAATACCACCGGTTTGTGCCATTGCCTCAATCTGCAGTACGCCTGGCATCACAGGGTTGCCGGGGAAGTGACCGGGGAAAAACGGCTCGTTCATCGTCACGTTTTTCACGCCGGTTACCGTGGTGGCATCCAGGTGAATAATTTTGTCGATGAGCAGGAAGGGGTAGCGGTGGGGTAGGGTAGCAGCAATCTGGTTGATGTCCATCACCGGCACACGAGCGGGGTCGTAGTGTGGTACGGGCGAGGAGTCTACCTCCAGCATTTTCTTTTTCAGGCGCTTGGCAAACGCTACGTTGGCGGCGTGGCCAGGCCGCGCAGCTAGAATCTGGCCTTTCAGCGGGCGGCCTACCAAAGCCAGGTCGCCGATGAGGTCGAGAAGCTTGTGGCGGGCGGGCTCGTTTTTGTGGCGCAGGTCCACGTTGTTGAGAATGCCTTCTTTCTTGACAGCTACTTTAGGCTTGCCTAGCATCTCGGCCAACTCGCTCAGCTCATCTTCGCTCACCACGCGGTCCACCACTACAATGGCGTTGCTCAAGTCGCCGCCTTTGATGAGGTTTTGCTTGTACAGCGCTTCCAGTTCGTGCAGAAAACAGAACGTGCGCGACGAAGCAATTTCGGTGGCAAACTGCGACATCTCCGTGAGCGAGGCGTGTTGCGAGCCCAGCACCGGCGAGTTGTAGTCTACCATCACCGTGAGGCGGTAGTTGTCGAGGGGTAGGGCGGCAATTTCTACACCCCGGGGATTATCCTGGTAGCGGATTTCGTCGGGAATCTCGAAATAGTTGCGCAGCGCGTTCTGCTCTTCCAGCCCTACCTCCTGCAAGGGCTTGATGAACTCATACGACGAGCCATCCATAATAGGCGGCTCGGGGCCGCTGAGCTGAATGAGCACGTTGTCGATTTGCAAGCCTACCAGGGCAGCCAGGGTGTGCTCCACGGTGTTTACGCGGGCACCGTTCTGCTCGATGGTCGTACCGCGCGAGAGGTCTACTACGTTGTCCACGTCGGCATCTACCAGGGGCTGGCCGGGCAAATCGATGCGCTGAAACTTATAGCCGTGGTTGACCGGCGCCGGACAGAAGGTCATGGTGGCCACTACGCCCGTGTGCAGCCCAATGCCGCTCACTGTTACCGGGGCCTTAATCGTATGTTGCTTGTCGTTCATGTAAAGCTAGTAGCTACTGGCTTTTAGCTGTTAGCTGAATACTGTAAAACTGTATTCAGAAAGGTGACGTATGGAGTGAAAAACCAAGGCTAAAAGCGAACAGCTAATAGCCAACAGCTTCTGTAGCGACAAAGCTATGACTTTTCCGGCTTTGGATTGGCACGTTCCAGCACACTCAGGCGCCGCTCTAAGTCCGGTAGATGTCGGAAAACAGCTTGGGCACGCAAACTGTCACGCAAATTGAAGGCCGGCGCGCCCTGCAGGAACACGCCTTCTTCCTTAATGGACTTGCCTACCCCCGACTGTGCCGTGACGGTAGTACGATTGGCCAACGTGAGGTGCCCGGCAATACCTGTTTGGCCCGCCAACACGCAGAAATCACCAATTTTGGTGGAGCCCGAGATACCCGTTTGCGAAGCAATAACCGTGTGTCGACCTACTTCTACATTGTGGGCCAGTTGCACCAGATTGTCGATTTTGGCACCCTCCCGAATAACTGTGGAGCCCATAGTAGCGCAATCGATGGTGGTGTTGGCCCCGATGCTCACGTTGTCTTCCAGCACCACATTGCCGATCTGTGGGATGGGGCGGTAGGAACCGTCGGGCTGGGGAGCAAAGCCGAAGCCATCGGAACCCAGCACGGCCCCGGCGTGGATGACGCAACGGGCACCTACGACTGTATCGGGGTAGAGCTTGGCGCCAGCGTAAATGATGGTACCGTCGCCAATGCGGCACCGGTCGCCTATGTAGGCGTGCGGGAAAATCAGCACGTCGCGCCCGATTTTGCAATTCTCGCCCACGTAGGAAAACGCGCCGCGGTAGTGGCCTTCGCCTACTTCCGAGCCCGCACCCAAAAAGGCCGGCTCCTCCACGCCCCGGCGGCCGGTGCGGGTGGCCTGCTGGTAGAACTCCAGCAGGGTAGTGAAGCTGGAATAGGGGTCGTCGACGCGGATGAGGGCGGCCGTGACGGGCTGGCGCAGCACCAAGTCGCGACTCACAATCACGGCCGAAGCGCCCGTGGTATACAGGTGCGGCTCGTACTTGAGATTGGCCAGAAAGGAGAGCGAACCAGGCTGGGCTTCTTCTATCTTGGCCAGCCGATCAATCTTCTGCGTGGCGTCTCCTTCCGTTGTACCGCGCAGCACTTCTGCCACCTGACTTACCGTAAATTCCATAGCGGACAAAATTACTATGTTATTCTGAAATAGCGTTTGCAGCGTCCTACGCAAGCTTATAGGCTCATGGCGTAGGGGAGGGTAACCGCAACGGTGCTAGAAACGCCGTACATCGACCGCACCACACCCCCGCGTTGGGGAGCTTTGGCAGCGACGGCGCCGAACCCAATCGGGGTGCGCTCTAAGTACAGGTTATCTAGTTCCGGTGCTGCACTGTGGTTACCCAATGGCTTTCCCAGTAGTTCTTGAATGCGGGCTTGGTAATAGGCTTCGCGTTCCGCGGCGGCGTCCAGATCGTTTTCTAAGCGTGTGATGTACCGCTGCACGAAATCCACTTGGCCGGGCTGGGTGGCAATCGGGGCCGGCCGGGTGGGTGCGTCTACTACAGGTGTCAGGTTCTTGCCGTCGCGTAGCATTTCTCCTTTGCCGTGTATTAACCACTGCATACTTATATCTGGGAAGGCGTCTGTCAGAGCGGCGATGGTATCAAAGGAAGGCTTATTGTGATCCTTCTGTAATCCATACACTGCGCTGGCCTTTACGCCTAAGATGTCGGCCAACGCTTCGACACTTAGCTTCTTTGCCTGCCGGACTAATTGCAGACGTTTGCCAATGGTGGTTTCCATGTGAATTTATTTCGTATTGTCTGTAATATTACAGAAGATTTGAGTATCTTTACTTTTGCCCAAGGCGGGCAAACAGCGATGTTTATAGTACAAAACTACGGAACTCCTGTAAAGTTACAAGCTACACCATTAAAAATACACTATGGCTAATAGAAAGAAGCCTGGGAAAGAGGCGTTTAAAAAGGAACTACTGGAATTCAGTAGTGATATTCCGCAAGCCTACACGACCAGAACACTGGAAAAACTAGCGGAAAACGGCAAATTAGGGGCTATTGTAGCCCAAATGCGAGAGAAGGGCACCTACACCCCGCAAGCCTTGAAGATTTATATTAATAATGTGCGGCTGGGGCGTATTGTGGACTGGAACGTATTGGACGCGCTACGAGATTTGGCGAAGGAGGCCGTGAACCTAGAAGCCGAGTTGGCCGCGTGATGCAGTGCTGTGTCCAGTGCGGTTCCAACAAGGTTGAGAATCGGGATTTAGGGCTATGTGCGTCGCACAACAGGGAGCGAATTAAGGCAGAAAGGCCCGTGCAAGTAAAAGAGCGTAAGCCGATTGCGCAAATCTCTACTAGCCGTGCCATTGTGTTGAAAGCGAGGCAGGCAGCCTATAAGGAGGTGAAGAAAACACAGGACTCGTGCGCGTGCTGCGGCACTCGTTACGATCTGACACCCTCCCATGTGTTGACGCAAAAGAAGTTTCCACTACTAGCCGCCAACCCGCGTAACGTCGTGGTCTTGTGTAGTGAGCACCACCACGAATGGGAGCACGACAAGGCATCATTCTGTCTACACTTTACAGAAGTCTGGAATTTGAAGATGGAAATTATGGAAGAGTTGGCTCCTGAGTACTTCCAACAGTTTAAACAAAAACATTCTCAATTATTCACCTCATGAAATACGCAACCTCACAATTCGATTCAGCTACCGCGAAACCTATCGAAGCCAGCCTTATGCAACTTATGCAGGTAACATGGGACGGCGACCTAATCAGTAAAGCCGACCGGACGTGGTTAGTAGAAGCGGGCCTTGCTACGCGTGGCGACGGCTGGAATATGATTACGCCACAAGGGGTGAAGTACTTGGTTGAATTAGGCTTGATTCACGCTTAACATCTGCGACATGCAACCAAAATTTAAGACTGGTCAAGCTATTGAGTTCGCTCAGAAAGTAAATAATAATCCCGTTGGGTGCCCAAAGCTTACTATAGGCCAAACCTATCACGTGCGTGAGGTAGAGTGGTTACCAGGGCTAGGATTCTGTGTGTCTTTGGTAGAATACCCAAGAACAAAACGCGCTGATTGGGTGTGGGAAGAATTTTACTTCATGCCCTTAGAAGAAACTCTTTCTCCCTCTATAACAGCATAAACCAATGGAAGACCTAAACCCAATTCAGAAAAGCGAAGGTGGCCGTGATGTTGTTTCGGCCCGCCTGCTCTACGCCTACTTAGAAGTAAGCAGCAACTTCACCACCTGGTTCAACCGCCGCGTCGAAGAATACGGCTTTCAAGAAAAGGTAGACTTTATTCCATTTTTGGAAGAAAGTACCGGAGGGCGTCAGGCTCAGGACTTTGTGATTACACTTAGCATGGCTAAGGAACTTTCGATGGTTGAGAAAACCCCGAAAGGGCAGGAGGCCCGCCGCTACTTTATTGAGTGCGAGCAAAAGTTGCGTTCGTTGGCCCAATCCCCACGCCCGTTGCTGCCCACTACCTACAAGGAAGCTGTAGCCGCCCTGCTCAGTGAATTGGAAGCAAAGGAGAAGCTAGAACACGAGCTTGCGTTGGCAGCGCCAGCCGTAGCCTTTACCAAGCTCGTGTCAGACTCAGAAGATTTACTGACAATCGGAGAATTAGCGAAGACCTTAAATATCCCGAAGGTCGGCCGCAATACGTTATTCCGCTGGTTGCGTCGGGATGGGTACTTAATGAAGAACAACCTGCCCTACCAAAAGGAGGTAACAAAAGGGTTATTCAAGGTTAAACAGCGGGTTTTAGGCCACCGTAGCGACCTGAACAACCTGCAAGCGCAGACAATGGTAACAGGCAAGGGAGCCATTGAATTAACCAAACGCTACAAGCCTGCGGATTCACTGTAAATATATTTTACAGAAATCTGTAATATTCGCTTGCTACTTTACAGAAGATACGTATATTTGTTCAAGTCATCTGTAAAACACCCCACTACCATGTCTACTACCGCTGCCACCGCCAACCACGACACCATCGGGCTTGAGTCATTGCCAACCACGCCGGGCACGCTTAAGAAGCTATCTGCTCATATTTCAGCGCACCGTGCAGGCATGAGCTATGAGCGTCTTGATTACCTCGGCCTTGTTCGCTCGATGCTGCAAGACGAGTTGCGCAAGCCAGCGGCACGGCGGGTAAAGATGCAAGAGTTGAGCCGCCGCGCTTTCAACCTCGATAGCATCATTGTAGAGAAGGGCGGTGCAGTATCCAGCGTTCTAATTGCTCTGTAAGATGGCAAAAGCACCAAACAGCCTCCCCGGTATCTACTATCAGTGCAGCGTAAAAGTAGAAGTAGGCAAGGGGCAACTTATTCGCAATTACGGTCGGCATGGAGCACTTGCAGCACCTGGCACCCATTGGGTAGTGCGTTGCGCTGATTGCGCAAAAACACCAGCAAGTAGAAAGCCTGCACCTGCTTCTAAACCGGCTGCCCCACATACCACCGCCCTACAACTCCACAACGCCCAAGCAGCAGTACTGCGCTGGATGGCGAGCCCAGTGTTCAACCACGCGGAGTACGCGACGGGAGTAGACAACATCCTTGCTTGCACGGACCTAGTTCGGCTCGGGCGGTGGGCGCGCAACGTGCGGCGGGTGGCCCTAGAACGGCAAGCCCAGCAAGCCGACGAGATGGCGGCTCACTTGGAAGCCTGCGAGAAGCAGCGCCAAGAACTGTCCTACCTGAACAACCGAGCTGCTATGAAAGCGGCGTAATCCCTTCACTCTTCTAACCCTTTCTACTTCTATGAACACTCCTACGCATCGCCTTGCAATCTCTCTTGCTTTTGCCTTTGTGGTAGGAGTAGGAAGTACCGCAGTACAGAGCTACTGGCTGTGGATTAGTTCACTGTAAATCAACTACAACGATGAAAATCAAAGTATGGTGCGACTCCGGCGCCAGCATCAAGTCCGGCCGTGAAAAAGTGATTGACCTCGAAGCCGACTGGGGCATTACCGACGAAGAGTGGGCAGCCATGAAGGAAGACGATAAATACAAGGAGGTTGAACAGTGGGCTTGGAATACGGGCCTCTCTGTCGGCTGGGAAGAAGCATAGCCTAAACCAAAACACCCGCTGGGGTACGAGTCCAGCGGGTATTCAAACAACACTCTAATTCAATTGCAAAGATGAACAATTTCCTAACTCCCTCCCAACACCCGGGCATTCCTGCTACCTCCTTCTTTGAGATGCACGGCATCCCAGCCAAGCCACAAGGAGTTGTCAACCCCGCTGAAGTTCCTCTTGCCAAAGCAGTACTGACTACTTCGCAGGCTGACCTTATCCCAGAACCAGCCCTGCCTAAACTCTACCGTCGGCTGGAACCACAATACCCGACCCTGGCAGAAGAAATCTGGGACTTGCTCTTCGGAGAAGCAGAACCAGAGCCCGAATGCAAAGTGATTCAACTACAAGTCGCTTAAGGACATGGGATACACGATTCTACTTATCAACACCGACGGCCAACTCTGCCAACGCTCCGTGTACGGCTGCGAAACATTGGTCTACGGACGACAAGCCTACCGCTGGCTACTGGACTTGGCTTAATACAATCACTCACTAAGTAAAAGAATAAGGATATGAATCAGCAAGATAAGTTTAATAACAGCGTCGCAGTACTGGTAAAAGCCTATTTCGAAGGCGTTTTAGAAAAGGGCAACTGTTATGCTTGTGCAGTCGGCAACCTAGTAGTTGATGCAATGGGGTTCACCCTGGCGCCGCATAGGCTTGCGTGGTTTGACAGCGAAGGACAAGATATCCCTTTTGCTTGGCGTAGAAATGATAAGGAAGGAGAGCGGCAACGGAATGCTATAGGGTATTCACGGGCGCAAGTGATTCTTATTGAACAAGCTTTTGAGGGGTGGGGCGATTACAACGATGGGCCGGGCAGCGAATACGATGGCCTAATGCGGGTAGTTGATGTGCTAGCAGAAATCCACAGCATAGACCTAACCACAGTAGCGGCTTCCAAAGCACTTTTGTACGCTCCTAAGTCCTATGGAACGCTATAACCAAGACTTCATCGGACAAGAAATGCTCCGACGGTGTGCAGAAGACAAAAAAGACCCTTTTGGGAAGATTGGCGGCGGGCTACTGATTGGCGGGGTGATTGGGCTAGTAGTCTTGTTCGTGGCCTGCACGTGGTAGGGAGATGAACCAGAACGCCTACCACCGCCTGCGCACGGCGCTCTATAGCAACGTCTTCACCGACGCCGAACGCCTCGCTTTGCACCCTGTCGGCCTTGCCCCGCGCAAAGCTCGCGACCTAGGCTGGGTCGCCCACTACCTGCAAGCCACACGCGAAGGTTGGACCGAGCATCCTTGCAGCCAGGAAGAAGCCGCGGAGCACCTACAAACCTACCTGTGTACGCTGGTAGTCGACTTGCAGCACCAAGGGATAGTAGAAGCCGATACCCGGCAGGCGTGGCAGGCAGAATATAAGTCCTGCCCGTCGGTGGAAACCCTACTCAAATACCTACGGGGCTTAGTGAAAGAACTTGAAGCTGTCACCTCCTAACCTCCCCACCCCAATGGACACCAAGACCTATTACAACGACAAGACCAAAGAGGTAGTAGCCGTCACCTCTAACCCCATGTACGCCTACCGAAAGGCCGTGCAGCAAGGAGTACTTGAACTGTCCTCTAAAGACGGACGGGGTAGGCTCTACGACAACACAGAGGACTATAAACGCCACGTAGCGGGCGGTTGCCCTACTAGCCTTTAACCCACATCAGCCGGGCAAGGACACGACCCCTGCCCGGCTGACTTTTTCAAACAATCACAACAGCAAAGATATGAACGAGCAACAGTTAAGTCAATTAGAAGAACTAGCAAAGGCTGCAACGCCGGGGCCGTGGTATTGGGATATACGGCCGCTTAACAAGTCGCTGGAATTAGTAGGCGCTTACATGAATACGGTGCTCCGCCCTATTCGCTGGGGCTTCAACGGCGCAAGCCTCTTTATGCCGGACGCGCAGGAAAAGGGCATCTTATCAGGTATTCACGAAGATGCTGTGGCTGGCAAGGGTCGCGAACATCACAAGGAGTGGCATCGCGTACCGGTACGCGACAATTCGGCCTACATAGCCGCCGCCAACCCTACCACTACCCTAGCTCTTATAGAAGAAATACGCCGTCTTCGTGCTACCACAGTACCAGTAGTAGGAGAGGCTGAATACTCTGACAAAGACCCTTTGTATGAAGTCGCGCAAGCCTATGCTGACAAGATTGCTGAAACGACAGATTACAGAGCAAGTGCTATACATCTACGTTTTGCCTTCTATGCCGGCCACGCTCACGCCCTTCGTTCTGCATCTCCTACACTAGAAGGTAGAGAAGAGAAGTGGGTACGGGTAGAAGATGGGTTGCCTGAGCACGATGCCCGTGTGTTGTTCGTGTGGAAGGACAGCGGCAAGATTGACGCCGGGACTTTTCAAGCAGTAGACCAGTGGGATAGGCCCAACCGCTGCATTGTGAATGCTGGGTTCAATCCGATTGATAAGTTTTCGCACTGGCAGCCTCTCCCTGTACCGCCCACCGCCCCAACAGAGAAAGGAGAGCAAGATGCAAGCTAACCGCCCTGGCCTCTCCCGCACCGCCCGCCGGCCTCGGAGCTGGGAAGAGACCAAACGCCTACTCCGTCTCATCGCCGGTGGGGCCTTACTCGCTGGGTTGATAGGTTCTTTTTTAGAGCCTACCCCACCTTCTCAGGACGCTCAGGTAGAACACCAGACCGCCCAACGGGCACAGTCTCTTCCTCCACTACTACTCTGGTAAAATACCATGGCAACTGAAAAACAAGGGCTTATCTACGCCAAGATTGCCGCTGTCATGTCCGAAGTAGGGCACATCGGCAAGAACCGCGAGAACCAACAACAGCGGTATTCCTTCCGTGGTATTGACGACGCTTTTAATGCCCTGCACGAGCCGCTGGCAAAGAACGGCGTCTTCTATACCAATACAGTACTAGCCCACCACGCCGGGCCAGTGCCTACTAAGTCGGGCGGGCAGATGATGCACGTTACGATAACCGTACGCTATACTTTCTTCTGTGAGGATGGCAGTTTCATCACGTCTGAGGCACGCGGCGAAGCAATGGATAGCGGAACAAAGCAGAGGGCAAAGCGCAGTCCTACGCGCTAAAAGTAGCCCTCATGCAATTGTTCTGCATTCCAACGGAGGAACAAAAAGATACCGAATACCAGACGCACGAGCTGGCACAGGTTACGCTTCCGCAAGCCATTGGCGAAGTCATCCTAGCCGAGACGAACGACGAAGTAGATAGCCTGTGGGCTGCCTATCCTGGCTTTCAGGAAATCGACGCCTTCCGCAAGATTGTAGGAGGCCGCAAGAAGCAACTCACGAAGCAGGAGGGAGGGGTAGCAGCATGAGCAAGCGCCGGATAGACTACATACCCCAACCAAGGGAACTACTAGAAAAGATGCACGAGCACCTACTAGCTGAATGCTCTGGTGAAAACCTGTCCTACGAAGAAGGAGAGGACGAGTGGATTAAGGCTGCATTTGAGGTAGAAGGCGCAGTAAAAGGCGAACTGCTTGTGTTGCCGCCCGACCCGCCCCGCCGGTCTTGGTTTGGCCGAAAGGGAGGGCTTAGAAACCCCTTCCATGCCTGACCTACAAGGCACATATCATTCCTCTCAAGATGCGTGTGTACGGCGCGTGTTCTGGCAGCACTTCGGACAAGGCAAGCAAGCCACGAAGATTTTATACGCTGCCAGAACACGCCCCGGTCGGCCGGAAGAAGACCCCTACGAACTCAAAGAAGAATTCCTACACCGCCTACTCACCTTCGGGTGTTGGGTGAAACAATAACCTTATGAACCTCACCACACTAGGGATGCCCCCCGTTGCTGGGTTGAAGCAAGCCCCACTTATTCCCTCGCATTACCCCTCACAGTTGCGCCGCAGGATGATTGAGCGCAACACTGTCCCGCCCACTGAACGTGACCCCGAAGTAGCCCAGCGCGCCGGGGCCTTAATTGGTGTACTCAGTTCCTCATTGGTAAACCTCGATCATGCGATTCGACAACTCTCAACAATGGGGCCTGTCAAGCGTGAAACCCGGAAGTCTATTACGGACCTGATCAAAAAGTCAGAGGACTTTCTAGTCGAAATGCAGCGCCCCTTTGAGAACGAGCATAGCGACTCAACCAATGCCTTATCAGAAGTGCTAGGGCAAGCTGCCGAGCTGCTACTACAGCTCAAGCCCGCACAGATTGAGGCAAGCTTAAAACATATGAATAACATGGCCGAGAGCAATCTGGCCTATATCCCCTCTACTCCTAAAGCCGCCTAAGCCATGCCACGCGGGAAAACAGATGCCAAACGTAAGGAGTGGTCACAAGCAGAGGATAAGCTACTACTTGAATTCTACGCCAAACACTCCAACGAAGCCCTGTTAGCCATCCTGCCAGGGCGCACCATTAATTCCATCGCTAGCCACGCAAAAGTTATGAGACTGCAAAAGAACTATGACATCAATACCAGAACCGAGTTGACCACACTCCCTAGCAGAGCACCCCAATGGACGGCAAAGGAAGATGAGTTAATTCGGGAGCATTATACAAAAGGCGCGTGGCCGGACTTGCTCGAGCGGCTTCCTACTAGAACGCAGGAAGCCATTGCCAACCGAGCCAAAAAGCTAGGCGTCAAGCGCGCCTCCAAAAGCTGGGAACCGTGGGAACAGCAATACTTAGAAGCCCACTATCCCGACGCAGAAACCAAAGATGTAGCCCTAGCTATTGGTCGAAGCGCTACGGCTGTCAACCGCCGAGCCGCAGAAACAAAGGTCAGAAAAAGCAAAGTCTATTTCGACCGCAAAGGAGCCGAGCGCGGTGCCCGTCGGCGCGGCAAGCCCATTGAACGCACAGGTACTCCTTTAGTGCCTGGCATCAAGAAGATAGCCAAAGCGCCAAAACACCAGTCAACCGGCCCCGCTAAAACACCCTACTGGAAGCTACCCCACAACTCAGAGGAATACAAACAAGGGCTTGCTGCCCACCTCGCCGGCAAACAAGCCGTGCAAATCCTAGATCAAAACAACCGGCTGGCCACTGTCTACCGGACTCCCTCACCTTCTTCTATACGCTAATGACTTGCAACGTTAAAATTCAATTACTGCACCCCGACGCGATGCCAGTTAAAGCGCATAAGGGTGATGCCTGCTTTGATGTAATAGCCGTGGGCATGGAAGTAACTGACGACTACATAGAGTATAGTCTAGGCTTCAAAACGGAGATGCCCGAAGGCTGGCAGGGGTTGTTCTACCCACGTTCTTCTATCAGTAAATACGGGTTAGCACTCTGCAATAGCGTTGGTGTGATAGACGCTGGCTACCGCGGGGAATGGAAAGCCCGGTTTAGGAAGACGGCCAAAGAAGTAGATGTACCTGTGCGTGGGATGGTGGACTTCCCGGTTTACAAGAAAGAGTTAAGCATCGATCACAGCAACATCTATCCGAAGTTTGAGCGCATCGGTCAAATCCAATTCCAACGGGTGCCCACCGTCACCTTTGAACAAGTCGAAACCTTAGAACAGTCAGAACGCGGGGCCGGTGGGTTTGGCTCTACTAACCTACTCAACCATGTGTAAGACCATCTCTCGCCAGCGCCTACGGGTGCTGGCTCCCTTACTTGTGTTTCGGATGCTGGCTATGCAGAAACGGCACTGGAAGTTAATAGAGGCCCGTTCCTGGCAGGTAATAGACCAGAAGCTCGATACTCCTACTACCTGTCAGAATACAAGCTGCCCAGCGCGAGGGCTGTGCAAGAAATCCAGTTCTACCCCTTCTCTCTCTCTATAGAAGAGGAAGGAAGAAGAATAGGGCCGTGTTCCTTTTCATAGGCTTCTACGGCGTCCTCTGCCAGCATACGCAATAGCTCGCCCCGCCGCCGCCTTCTGGCTTTGGCGACCACATCAAACTTATAGAGTAGTTCCGGAGAAAGCCGGACGGGGGTAGGGGCGGGCTGCTTTGCCATAGGCTGCAAAAGTAGTCACAAAAAATACTTTGTCTGATATAGTATTACTTAGTAATACTAGTTGTATCTTTGGGTATAGCAAATCGGAATACGGTCGCCCTGGCAGGGGTGCGGTTCTGAACGAGGCTGCGACACCAGCCTGTGCAACGACTTCAACATGGCCTGCCAGCCATTTACCGAGGCCGCCTTAGCTCTACCGTGTCGGGTAGGGCGGGCGGTTTCATTATTTCTGGCAACTATGATTCAAGAACAACTTATCCTAGACGCGTGCTGCGGTAGTCGAATGATGTGGTTCGACAAGACTAACCCCAGCGTCACCTACGCCGATATCCGCAAGGAAAGCCACATCCTATGCGACGGCCGCACACTGGAAGTACAGCCTGATATAATTTCTGACTTCCGGGCAATGCCTTTTGTCGACAACACTTTCAAGTTGGTTGTCTTTGACCCACCCCATTTGCGGAAACTTGGCAACACATCATGGTTGGCCAAGAAGTACGGCCGGTTGTTGCCGACGTGGGAGGATGATATCAAGGCGGGCTTTGAAGAGTGTATGCGCGTGCTAGACGTGTACGGTACGCTGATTTTCAAGTGGAATCAGAACGAAATACCATTAAGCAAAATCCTGCCGCTACTCAGCCAGCAACCCTTGTTTGGGCATACTTCCCGCAAAAATGGGGAGACGGTTTGGATGGCATTTATGAAGATGCCAATTGAGGCAGGGGAGGTACAACCATGAAATCCAACAAGCCTTTCTGGTTCGCCTTTAATACCGCTGACTGGCTTAGTTCCAAGTCGGTGCGGATGATGAGCCTTGCTGAACGCGGGGCCTATATCGGCTTGCTAGCTACATCGTGGGGCGAAGATCAGCCAGGCACCCTGCCAGCGGCCGAAGACACCGTACGCCGGCTCTGTGAAATGAGTCCAGCTGATTGGGCTGTGAGTGGACCCGCCTTGCTGGCTATGTTTCCGCTGTCAGAATGTGGTACCTATCGCTATAACCCGCGCCTACTAGACGAGGCGGCGAAGCGTGAACAACTGAGCGAAAAGAAGGCCGAAGCAGGGCGTCGTTCGGCTGCCAAGCGCGAAGCCGAGGCCAACAGAAAAGCAACAGATCTTCAACAGAAATCCAACACCTGTTCAACACCTGTTGAAAATCCGGTAACAGGTGTTGGTGAAAAGGGCAACCAATTACAATCACAATTACAATTACATTCTTCTAAAGAAGAAGTGCAAAGCAAGCAGGGCGCGCAAGGGAAAGCTTCGCAAGTTGAAAACCCGAAAGCCCAGTCGACGAAACAGGCCGCGAAGTTTACGCCGGAGGATGCTCCGGTTTTTCGCAGCACAGAGTTCTACGCCCACCTAAACGCTATCGGTTACGATTACGTGGACAAGGCTCTTTACCTGCTTCGCATTGTCCGTGGTGCGAACGAGCAAATCGAAAATCGTCGACGAAATGCTGAGGCCACAAACGATGAGTGGAAAATCTACATCGAGCGCTGGCTGGACAATGACAAATTGAAGCGCAAGCTACTCTTACCAGACGCGGAAGTTCAGCAGACTACCTACCGCAATTCCAACAACCCCGCCCCGACGGTAACCCGCGCCACTAGTGCGCCACTAGGAGCCGCCGCCGCCGCAGACCCTGCCCGCTGGTCATGAATGACACCGCCTACAAACCACCCCAGGCCCTTGAGTTGGAAGCCGCCGTACTCGGTTCCGGCTTAATCGAGGCCAGCGCCCTACGCACCCTGTTTGCTTTGCTGCCGTCGGAAGATGTGTTCTACGACCCCAAACACAAGCTGCTTTACAAATCCATGCAGGCCATGCATCGTGCCGATAAGGCCGTGGACATGCTCACAGTGATTCAGCAACTGCGCAGTGACGGGACACTAGACCGCGTAGGAGGCCACCAGTTCGTTGCCGGATTGACCACGAAAATCAACTCGGTTGCCCACCTGGAAACGCACTGCCGGATTCTACAACAGCAGTACGCCCGTCGGGTGATTATCGAGGCGGGTCGGCACATGCAACAGCACGGCTACGACGAAACAAAAGACCCGCTGGAGCTTTTAGCCGAAGGACAGCAACGCATCAACGTGTTGCACCAAAGCCTAGAAAGCCGGGCCGTGCAATCGGTCGCCAGTATTTTCGACGAAGTGTTTGCCCAGATGGAACAGGCCGTGCAGCAACAAGGCTTGACGGGCGTTCCGACTGGACTAACCGAACTCAACAACGCGACAGGTGGCTGGCAGCCGTCGGATTTAATCATCCTGGCAGCCCGGCCGGGAATGGGCAAAACCGCTGCACTATTACACTTCGCCCGTACCGCCGCCGTCGACGAAGGGATAGTGAGTGCGATTTTTAGCATGGAAATGCCCACTATCCAACTCGTGCAGCGGATGGTATCTGCCGAGGTAGAAGGGTATAGCAACTCTGACTTACGCCGGGGGCAACTACGCGGCGGCGTCGACGAAGTACGCCACCTAGCCCAACGTGCCCACCGGCTCAAGACCGACAAGATTCTGATTGACGATACCCCCGGCCTAAGTATCTATCAGTTGCGCGCCAAGTGCGCCCGCCTGAAAGCAGAGCACAACATCGGAATGATTCTCGTCGACTATCTGCAACTCATGCACGGCGACGGCAAAGGCAACCGGGAACAGGAAATAGGCTCCATCAGCCGCGGGTTGAAGGAGATGGCGAAAGAATTAAGTGTCCCAGTAATTGCTCTATCCCAGCTCAGCCGGGCCGTGGAAACGAGGGGAGGGGAGAAGCGCCCCCAACTATCCGACTTGCGCGAGTCCGGTTCGCTGGAGCAAGACGCCGACGTGATTGTGTTTTTGTGGCGCGGGGAGTACTACAACATCACCGAGTACGCCGACCAAACGCCCACGGCAGGCACGATGCTGATTGACCTTGCCAAGCATCGCAACGGAGCAACCGGCGAAGTGGTGGTAGGCTGCAACATGCGGCGCGGGGTGCTTTCCGACCTCTACACTGAGGCGGTGGTGGTGAATGAACAAGCTACCCTGCGGCCCTTGCCCGCGTCGACGTTCGACGATACGCCCATAGAAAACCCTCCCTTCTAACGATGGCAACTCCCCTCAATCATCTGATAGAAACCCGGCAAACCGAACTACAACGGGCCTACGATATGGCCCGCGCCCAGCAAGCCCAGTGTGATAGAAAGATACGCGAGCTGATGGAACAACGGGAGCAGGCCACCACCATGATACAACGCTGCTACGCCCGCGCCTTAGAGCAAGGAGTAGCGCATATTCTGTAATCCATTTCACCCCTACCACTATGCATACCTACATCATTACAGCCCACATTGAATTCCCCTCTAAAACGCAGCCTATCCAGACCGGGCATATCCGCATGGAAATACCCGCTGAAAGCGAAGACGAGGCTCGCATTAAAGCCATGAAGTTCATCACCAGCAAAACCAAAGTCGTGATAGAGAAATGCGAGAACAAGAAGAACAAAGAATGGATGGACTCCATGATGGACATGCTCAAAGGGTCGGGTAGCAAGTCTGACTTGAGCGGCTTTGGTGACATTTTCAAGTAACCCCTTTTTAGAACAAAGAGAAGCCGACTTCTAGCCTACAACCTCTAAAAATTTACGACGATGAATAAGCCTATTCGCATCCAACGCAAAAGAACCAAAGGATTCAACCTGCAAGCCCAGTCGCCCGACGGCCGTCCGGTGGTGAGTGTATGCCGGCCTGGCAAGTGGGGTAATCCCTTCAAAATTGGCAAATGGGCTTCTATGGGCGGCAAGACTGGTGCCTGCTGGTATCTAGTTGGCGATAAAGCGGCGGATACTGGCGAATGGTGGTTGGTGAACAGCCCGCACACTGCTGTAGATATCTATGGTTGGTGGCTTGAATTATCAAAGCCTGACTTAGCCGACCTACGCGGCAAACACCTTGCTTGCTTCTGCGCCCTAGATGCCCCTTGTCATGCTGATGTATTGCTTGAACTGGCTAATGCTTAGCCTTTTGGCCCCTCAGTAAAGAAACTACTACTACTACTACTCTCTCCACTCCTAAACCTAGAAGATCATGGAAAATCAAGACCTAGTAACCTACAAGTACAACAAGGGCAAGCGTGAAGTATTTCCCGCTCATCCTGCTGTGAAGAACTGGCTATTCAATGACGATGAGGAAGATGAAGCTATGCTCGTGCATTTCATGGCTACCGTCGGGGAGAAAGCTGGCATGAATAGCAACGACTACCAGCACCTCTTCCCGGCCGTGCTTCGGATGTTGAAAAGCAAGTCAGTCTGGGCTATGAACGAGAAATAGCCCTCTACCCCCTTTAACTACTCTATTACAGACATGACACAGCACCCCACAAAACCACTAGCCGTTCATACTTGGGACTGGAAAGACGCCCCAGACTTTGAGGCTATCAACAAGGTAGTCAACGACTTTCTGGCCCGCTTCGGCAACGGTATCAGCCTGTTAGAAGTGAGCACAGGTAGCGACGAATATGCCGTCGTGATTGGCGATAAAGACCTGACCCAAGAGCAGGCCAACGATGCCTACGCCAACGAAGAAGACATTGCCAACGGGGTAGATGCTTCTGGCTTTGATTGGGAAGCCGCCGAGAAGCACCTCAACACCATTCGTGGGCACTACGCTTCTATTGGCATCCCTGGCGTGATGGGTCTTACCCTCATTCTAAACCCATTGCTCACCCGCTACAGCAAGGGCGAACGGTCGGCTCCTCTGTACGAAGCCATGCTGGCTGCTGAATAGCCTGCATCTCTCTGGCTCTTCCCTACTACTTCTCTAACCCTATCTACTTACACATCTGTCATGGGCTCTGTGAACACGAAACTGACACCGGCACAACTAGCTATGCAAGTGGCAGGGCTCACCCTTAAACAACGCGTAGCATTTCTAAAAAGCCTGCTAACGCATATCCCGTCCCCAACTAAAGCGAAGCCGCCCAGCAAAAAGCCTGCTGCAAAACCAACGACATCAGCTCGTACGCCAAAACCAAAGGCTACGCCAGTGTTGGACATGCTGACGGGTGCCGGACGTGGTGCCTCACTACCTGGGTATAAAGACCCGAAACCGCTAGCTGAGTCGTACATCGCGGAATACGCCGTGTTACTGCCTGCCGAGTGGGGTATGCTTCAGATGAGGCAGATAGCGAGTGCTGCCAGCAAAGCCTGTAAGCGTGATAAAACAAAAACGCACGGACAAACCACCCTGCACGGGCAGAAATGCTACTGGCAACTAAAGACTCGGATGGGCTTACACGAGTGGCCCAAAGAGGCGCAAGAACACATCAAAAAGCAAAACGAATAGCCATGCCCTCTCTCCCAGAAGAAACACCCGCCTACCTGAGCAATGCTGAAGCCGATGTGCTGTGCTTCGCCATGCGCTACGCCCTAGACCGACAGACCACCGCGCCAAGTATTGTTAGTGATGAGATTGTCCGACTGTGGCCCCGCCTACAACCGTGGCAGCAAGACCAGATACAGAAAGAACTGCGCCACCAATCTACCTATTTGAAGGCGTGGAATGATGAGCGTTGGCACAAGGTTTTGAACCTAAAAAAGAAAGAATAAATCTTGGATAAGTAATTGATTTATTGTATTTTAAAGTAAATAAGCTGAACAATGGAAACGGAAGTAACACCTCATGCCTACCCGTCAGAAACAGCCGAACAACTAGCAGCCCAGCTTGTCGGCGGGCCTATCGGACCAGATGAGTTAGAAGTTATTCTGCGGCACATCGAAGAAAACCAGCCCTACAACCAGCGCCTTACTCGACAGCTCGCCTTGAATGTGAAATACCACATGGCAGAGCAGCGTCGGCGCGGGCAAGTCCATCGGCAAGCACAATCAGAGTTGGTAGCTGAACGAGACAGACTATCTCAAGAACTAGAAGAAGCCAAACAGCGGGGACACGCTGCTAGATCGATTGCTACGAAGGCTATTACGTGCTGCATGGCTGCGGCCGCTATAGCGCAAAAAATCAAAAATATCCTGCTAGAAAAGGAAGCAGGTGTCGTTGCTTATCAGGGTGCATTGGATGCTATAATTCAAGGATTGGAAGAATACACGCCGGTTGCCACCCCACAGAAAGAGAACCAGCCATGAGCGCCGACGTGAGCCCCATTACAGGCGAAGAGTTGGCCGCGCTGGTCGTGACGGCTCTGCCCAACGCAGAGAAGGTAACGATTATTGAAATCGGAGAATCCAGCGTCGTCTTCGATTGGCGCGGGTATGGCTTCTCGCCTTTCAGCGGCGAAACCTTGCGCTTTCAGTTCTTCGGCAAGACCGCGAAAGACTTCACGGTCATGCAGTACGTCAAGATGAGTCCCATGAGCCGCAAGCCGCCAGCCTGGACCAACGCTACCGACCTGTGCGTCTTGATGCGCGCCTTGTTCCGCCAACGTTGGTCGCCCTACGTGCGCCGGGAGTACAATACCGACTTGCAGATAGCGACGGATGAACCGGCCGACGAGCCAACCGCAAAGGTCATTCAAATGAGCCATGCCTAGTGCCTACGTACAAGCTCAGATAGACGCCGCCCTAGCAGAGAACGCCAACAAGCGCCGGAATTACGCCACAGGACGCACGAAAGACGCCGGGCCTACCACAGAGCCACCGAAAGAAATTGAAGCGCACCACAGGCTTAAAATCGACACAAGCCAGAGCGCCCCTGCCCAGCTCAAGCCCCGCTACTACAAAGCCTCCTTCCCTGGCTATTCTGGAAACAAGTACACCATCATAGACCTACCGGACGAACTAGTACCTGCTTTTAAGGAAGCCATGAGAAGGGTAGGAGTTAAAGAAGCAACCTAAAGAAGAATAGGATTATGAAACGAGCACTAGGATTGATGATGGCAATGTCGGCTATGGCCGCAATGGGAGTAGACGCCCCACTTACTACTACCATGCGTCGGGCCATGCAGCCCCGCCCGCGCTATCAGCCGACGGCAGAAGACATGGAGGCGTTGGCGAAAGCAGAAGAGAAGCGCCGTCGTAAAGCTGATCGCAAACAGCAACTAAAATAGCACTCTCCCTATGTCACACCCCACCCCACACCCCGAAGACTGCCTAGTAGCTGGCGACTTGGAGGTATTTGACCAAGATGCCTTTACCTACATGATTGATTTTACGGTGGTCTTCATTGATTTAGCTGCCCGCCATGAACATCGCTTTCGAGTCAAACGTGCTCAGGAACGCAAACGCCTTAAAAACAAACGTCGTCATGCCCGATAGCACCCCACACCCCCTATCTAAAGAAAGGATAGAAGAGATAAAGAAACGTGAACAAGCAGCCACCCCTAAGCCCTGGTGGTCTGGACATCTACACAATGGCGAGCATCCTTGTAACTGCCCTTACATTTTAGATGAGGGCTATATGGGCGGCATTGCAGAAGTGTATGTTGATAATGGGAAGTGCGTTGGCGAGGGCGGAAACGATGCCCCACCATTAGCTGAGGCGCAGGCCAACCAACTCTTTATTGCCCACGCCCGCCAAGACATACCCGACCTCTTAGCCGAACTAGACCACCGCCAAGAACAGACACGTCAAGTACTACAAGGGTTGTTGAATACAGAAGCGCATCCTAATGATGATTTCGGAATGATAAAGGCGTGGTTTGATGACGCTATCCGTGCCGCCGCCCAACAGTTAGGACTAACACTAGACTAATAGAGCTATGACCTGCCCTCAGTGTATCATCGTCGGCTTACTATGCTCGGTCGTGCTGGAATTCTTATACCGTTTAATCAAGCCAGCCGCGGGTTAAAATGTGGCTAAAACAGTTTGAAAACCAATAATTTATGACCCCACCCACCCCTTCTAACCTACTAGGAGTACCTGGTATACACCACCCGCAGCCCCAGCAAGCCGCTTCTTTTGACCCCAAGGCAGAAGCTGTCTCCTTACGCCAGCAAGGCTACACCATTGCCCAGATCGCTACAATGGTTGGTCGTGGCACCAACATGGTATCCAAGTACGTGCGGGAAGTGGAAGTCCCCGAACTTCCTACTCTTTCCTTGAACATGCGAACCGGCGTCATCACGTTGTCTGACACGTTGGTTAAGACGCTCAACCTCACGCACGGCCAAGCCATTGAACTAGAGCCTGGTCGGTTGGGCCGCAGCACCAGTAGAGGATGGTACTTGGACCTGCGCCCCGAAGCCCCCGCCCGCTTCACCCACACGGCCAAGACCCGCCCGCAGTTCCGCACTGGTCGCAAGCTCCCCGATGTATGCCCCGAACCCGGTAGCCTGGGGTATATCCGACTCGCTGAAAAGGTAGTGACGTTCGTTGTAGAAGACATCCAGCATACCGGCTATAAGCAACGCCACGGCAAGCCTACCAGTGAGAAAGTATACTGGGGATACTATCCATTGCGGCTGTTACGCGCTGACTAGCCAACAGTTTGCGCCGGGTAGCCGTCGGGCGCGTAGGGGAGCGGGGTAGTTTTGGTCATATGGGACGCCCTAGTGACTACACGCCGGAGATAGCCGAATACATCTGCGAGCAAATTGCAGAGGGATTATCGTTGCGTTCTGCCTGTAAACTACCTGGGATGCCTCATGTTGCCACCGTTATGCGTTGGTTGGCGCAGGAGGAGCACGAGAGTTTTCGCGAACAATACGCGCGCGCCTGCGAGTTACGAGCTGACGCTATTGCAGATGAGATACTGGCTATTGCCGACGACGCCAGCCGGGACGTGGTAGAGGTAGAGGTAGGGGAGGATTCAACTGTAGAGCGGGAACGATTCACGGCCACTGCTCGAGACAAGTTGAAGATTGACAGCCGCAAATGGCTACTGGGCAAGTTGGCCCCGAAGAAATACGGTGATAAGGTAGATGTGACGACGGGCGGCGAGAAGCTGCCAGGGGTTCCTGTGATTCAGATTATAGCCCCTGCCTAATGCCAAATGTCCGTTTCACGCCGTCGAAAAAGCAGTTCGATGCCTACGGGTATTTGACCGATGATGAAACCGAGTTCATCGGCTACGGTGGTTCGGCCTTTTCCGGTAAGTCCTACCTACTCTGCTACTGGCTTACCATTATGTGTCTGGCGTATCCAGATACCGGATGGGGGCTAGGCCGTCGCGAGCTTACGAACCTCAAGAAAACCACGCTACTGACCTTGTTTAAGGTGTTTGCTGAATCAGATATCAAGTCTGAACGGGATTACACCTACAACCAGCAGCTCAACATCATCACGTTCACCAACGGCTCGCAAATCTTTCTGATTGACACTGCCTACAAGCCCTCCGACCCGCTCTATGCCCGGTTCGGGGGCTTTGAGCTAACCGGATGTGCCGTAGATGAGAGCGCGGAAACCGCTTACTCTGCGATTGAGATTCTCTATACCCGCTGTGGTCGTCGGCGAAACCACGAGTACGGTATACGGCGCAAGATGCTGGAGACCTTCAACCCCGACAAGGGCCACGTTTACAAACGCTACTACCGCCCCCATAGAGACGGCATTCCCAAGCCTCGCCACATCTTCATTCCGGCCCTGCCTGCGGACAACCCCAGCCCGGAAGTACCGGATTACATCGCCGGCATTCTGGCAACGGCTAGTAAAGCCACGATTCAACGCCTAATCAACGGCAACTTCGAGTACGACGACGTGAAAGGCGCTCTGTGGCGCTGGGAAATGCTTGAGCCGATTCAGATTGCCGGCATCCCGAAGCACGTCACCTTGCGCCGGACCGTGATTGCCGTGGACCCCGCCGTATCGAGTAAAGAGGACAGCGACGAAACCGGTATTGTCGTCGTCGGGCTCGGATCGGATAACCTGATCTACGTCTTAGAAGACGCTACTGGTATCTACACTCCCTTAAACTGGGCGAGTAAAGTGAGCTTCCTCTATGACAAGTACCAAGCCGACCGAGTAGTAGCCGAGGTTAACAACGGTGGAGATTTGGTGGAGGTAAACGTGCGGCAGGTCAACAAAACCATCAGCTACAAGGCCGTGCACGCTACCAAAGGCAAGTACACCCGTGCTGAACCCGTTGCGGCGCTCTACGAGCAAGCCAGGGTGCGCCATTTGCCTGGATTGGATGCGCTGGAATCCCAGCAAACGGGATGGAGCGCCGGCGAAGGACAGAAAAGCCCCAACAACATCGACGCGCTGGTGTGGGGTATTACCGAATTGGCATTAGCCCCCACCAAAGAACGAAAGGTCTACTAGATGAACACAACCTTAGAAGTAGCCCTGCAATCCTTCGGCCTACGCAAAGTGCAACCCACCTCGCTTGATCTAAAGCTCTTAACCGATAGCATTGGGCGAACGCTCCCCATGTCCGGCTATCAACTGGTAGGGGATTCCCCGGCGAAGTGGTTAGGGGCGAAAGGACAGGACCTGGTGAAGAACGGCTACACCAACCACCACGTCGCCTACTCGGTGATTAACTACATCCTGAGTGTCGCGCAGGCCATTCCATGGGGCGTGTACAAGGTCACGGAAGAAGATGCTGCGGCAGAGCTACTGCCCAAACACCCCCTAGCTGAAACGCTCTACCGACCTAATCCTCGTCAGAGCTGGGCAGACCTCAAGACGGAGTTAGAAGGCTATCTACTCACCACCGGGAATGCCTACGTGTACGGTATTCGGTTGGAGTCCGGCCCCAATCGGGGCAAGATGCGCGAGTGGTGGGCGCTGGAAGCCCCGATTGTGGAAGTGATGGGCGGGGGCAGAATGCAGGAAGTAACGGGGTATCGCATTCCCGACGGCCGGGGCGGGTACATCAACTACGAAGTAGAAGACGTGCTACACCTCAAGTACTGGAATCCGGGGGACTACCGGTATGGTCTAAGCCCGATTACCGCCGGCATTGACCCCGTAACCGCCGCGAAGTCAGGTATTGAATCCAGAGTACGGCAGTACCAGAACGCAGGGCCTCCCGGTTTGATTACGGATGCTAGCCCCGACAATGCCGACTGGACCGACGCACAGCAAAATAGATTGCAGGGCTGGTTCCGCTCGTTCTTCTCAGGTGGTCGTCGGTCCGGCGATATTCCCCTCGTAACGGGCGATATTCGGTACGTGAGCACAGGGTTAGGGCCGGTGGATTTGGCGGTGTTAGAAGCCATCCCCCACGACAAGGACAGTGTAGCTGACTTGTTCCGCTTCCCCGGCCAATTACTCAACGGTAGTAAAGGGACCACGTTCTCCAACATGGGCGAAGCAGGGAAGGCCCTGTACAACCGCTGTGTGATTCCGCTGGAAACCATCATCCGTGATGGGTTTAACCGCTGGCTAGGCGAAGAGTACAACGACGAAGCCTACTTCAACTTCTCCACCTCAGACATTGCCGAGTTGCAGGAAGACAAGGCCCAACGCGCTATCTACCTCGATAAAGCGTGGTGGATACCTGTTGTGGAGAAACAGCGGTTGGATGGGGTAAAGCCCGACTGGGACGGGCCGAAGTACATGGTGCCCGCGCAGTACGTCGGCTTGAATGAAGCTGTTGATACGGATAGTGCCGAAGCCGCCGAGAAGCTGCTCAACCGCTTGGGTGTAGACGACTACAAGGATAGGCCGTAACCAAGTTGAGGCAAGAGAAAACAAGCATTAATACCCAAAATAATTGCAGTATGGCATATCAACCCGTTGAACCCGTTCTCTTAGCCCTGCGCTTCCGCACCAACGAGGAACGCCAGCCTTACCCCACCCGCACGTACGCAGCGCCCCTGCCCAGCGGCAACTACCTGGAACTCGTGCCGAAGCCTGGGATGCAACACGCCGACGAGAAGACCCCAGCCGGCGTGAAAGTAGCCGTGCATTCCGTGCACTGCCTGGAAGACTTACAGGAATCACTAGCAGGCAGAGGGCGTCGGCAAGTACTAGAACTGAAGTAATGACTGACCTAGAAGCCTTCACCACCCGACACGAAGCGGTACTACGCCCCTTGCTCGGCCCTCACTGGCCGGTCAACCCGTGGAAAGTAGAGCAGTTCGGGCCACTGACGAAGTACACGTTGGGGCCAATCGCGGACGGGCGTTGGCTTATGCTGCACTGCCTGCGAGAGCCGGATTCGGGTCCGATGCATGACCATCCGGTTCACTTCACCAGCACAATTGTGGAAGGCTCCTACACCGAGCGCGTCTACCAAGACGGGGTAGTCGTCAACATCACTTGGAAAGCCGGTTCCACCCATGAGATACCACCGGATTACATTCATACCATTACCGAGCTGCCCGACGGGCCGTGTTGGAGTTTAGTACTAGCCGGTCCTGTGGTAAGAGAGTGGAAGCATTATCCGCAGTTGGGTTAAGAAATTAATTTATCCCCGACCACTATAGATTCTATCTGTTCTTTTGTGTCTCTTGATACTTCAAAGTTGCGTATTCCCTCTGGGGTGTCTGCTTCTACGCGCATCCACCATTTACCTTCTTCTTCAAAGGGCTGGCCAAGTAGTGCTGTAATACGAGAATCGAAGAGTTCCATAATAGTACTTTAAGAGTAAGAGAGAGTAGTAGGGCTAAAGAGTAACGCCTTTCGTTTTAAGTAGAGCGGATATATTATCTAAGTACTTTACTGAGAAGTAAGGTATACGCATAAGTTGCTGCCGCCCTTGCCTGCCTAGGTCCAACCACGAAACAAGGTCCATTTGGTTAATAAATCGACGCAAAGCATTCCGACTAGGGGTTGTAGTAATCAGACCCAGTAGTTCGTCTAAGTCAATAGGGTCATCGGCTTTCGTTGGGAATAGAAATGCTTGCGTAACCGACCACTCCCCAGCGTGTGCCTGCCGAACAAGTATTTCTAGTACTGAAGCTGGTGTTAACCCGTTTTGCCCTGCCAACTCTTGTAAATACTGATTAGCGTCGGCAGAGATAGTGTAAGCAGGGGGTTGATTCATCGGTCTTTCTGTTAGATTAAAAGAGAGGGGAGGGGCTATCGAATCAGCCAGGGTGCAATCATTGGGTCTTTGTTGCGGCTATGACGCCATGCCCATTCTAAGCCTTGTGCCCAGCCACGAACCCCGCTAATGGAGTGCTGTTCGTGTGCCTTCCAATCAACTCCAGCATAAGGGACAAAGGTTAAGGCAGCTACTTGGCCGCATGCGAAATCGAGCCGCGCCACAAAGTCCGTTGGATAGAACTGCGGTCGGTTGCCTTCCTGTACTGTGTTGGTTACGATATAGCCTTTGTCTTCCCAATCAACAGAGAAGCCTACAAGCTCTCCTTTGGTGCCTCGGATAAGGATAGAGTGTGCCATTGTTTTGATAGTTAATGTTTTAAGAACTACTACATAGTAGGGGAGGGGGTCAGGACTTGGAATCATTCTGCCGACGGTCATCGCGCATCATCTTCTTAAGCCACTGTGCGAGCTTTAGACCATGCACCCGTTGGGCGTACTCAATGTAGAAGGCTTTCTCTTCCGCAGAATCGAAGGTCAGGTTGTATAGGCGGTCTTTGCGCGGGTCTTTTGCCATGTGTCTAGGTATTGCTGCGAAGATAGAAATAAATCACAAGTGTGTATCTATTGTATATGTAGTGTGTATGTATTATCTTTGGGTATGACACAAGAAAAGATAGAAAGAGGTCTAGCTATCACGGCTGAAATTGCTGGGCTGAAAACGGAAGTGGAAGAGTTGCAGCGCAACGAATACTACTTGCGCATCATCAAGGTAGATGAGTCGCTACCTGTTGAGCAATGGCTATCCATAACCTATGTGAATCCCGAAGGCAACCCTGACGAGGCAGAGATAAAGGCTTTTTTAGAATCTCTGATTGCTCGTCGGACTGCTAAAATCGCTGAATTGGAATCTGAGTTTGAATCACTATAGCGCCTACCACTATGGGCTTCCCATCCTTCCGCAAGTTGCAGCAAGAGCGCAACAGCATCCTGTCCTATGACTTGGGTATTGAACTACGGGCTGCGAACAACTGGGGCGAAGATTATTATGACGCCTACGACCTCTCTTATCAAGAACAGGAAGAGTTGAAGCGGCTAGGCTACACCTTGACCGACTGCACAACTGCCCGTTCAGAGCAGCACCGCTTTGGCCGGTGGTTTACGCGCATCTCATTAAATGCTGACTACAGCCCCGACAAAGACGCTCGCCTCATGGAAGAGGAAAACGAGTTTCGGTATCGTGTTGTAGCCTAGGCCCCTCTCTTTCTCCTAAGCACAAAGGAACAACCTACTACTACCAACACTCTCTGAAACGATATGCTCTCCAACGTTCTTTTATCCTGCGCTGTGCTGTGCTTACTAGTTACTGTGCATGAGATAGGGCACTACCTAGCAGCGCTTGCCTTTCGGATTCGGGCCGACGTGTTCTCGATTGGCTTTGGGCCAGGGGTTACGCTCTTTCGGTGGCGGGGTACGGCCTTCCGACTAGGTGTCTTGCCATTGGGCGGGTATGTTAAGCCACGAGAGGAGGACTACGAAGCCGCGCCTGCTTATCAACGGGTACTAGTCGCCGCCGCCGGCCCGCTGGCTAGCATCATATTTGGCATCCTGTGCGTGGCCTACTATGTGCAGGTGCAACAGCATGTTCCGTATTGGCAAGCTGTGCTGGCGACTATCGGTGTAACAGGAAAGTTGCTGGCTATGCTCGGACACAAGCTAGCAGGCGTGTTCTCCCATCCCACTGCAAGCATAAGCTCGTTGGAAGTAGCCGACGCCGGGAAGGCTTCTAGCACGTTCACCTTCATGCAGCAAGTGAAAGAAGGGGAAAGTATGCTGTATAGCGGCGCTATCTCTGCCGCTATAGGACTGGCGAATCTACTGCCATTGCTTCCTTTCGACGGTGGGCATATCGTGGTAGGCTTGGTTGAGATGGTAAGTCGCCGCCGGGTGCCGGGCTGGGCGCAAGGAGCCTTCGCTCTTACGGGGCTGGCCCTTATGGCTGTTCTTTTCTTTCTGAGTGTGTACAACGACTTTTTATAAGCCCCCTCTGCCTTATGTCTACTACCCAATCCCTCAACTTTGCCTCAGTCATAGAACGCGACGCACACGAGCGGGCTAACTGTACTCATGCAATACGCAATCGGTTTACGCTGGCTTGTATGTCATGTGGGCAGGTGGGGCCGGCAACAGCAAAGACATTGAGTGAGTGTCAAAACGAGTTCGGCCCCTGCAAAACCCATTGCGGGCAGTGTAAACACAGACTTCATAACTAGCCATGTCTACTACCCTACAACTGTTGCAAGCCTATCCACTGGGTACTTTAGAAGTGGAAACACCCGACGGCCCCGGCATATTGGTTGGTTTGCGTTACTTCAAGCTTAGTAAACGATACATAGCCGACGTAGATGGCGTTGAAACGCAATCGGTTAACGGATATTCAGTAGCTGATGTCCGCCCACGCTTGCGCTCGTTCGACCAACTCTGCACTGCCTTACCAGATAAGACGGTACCAGCGGTAGAGGTGGCGAAGATTGTCACGACTGGCAGTTGCTCTACGCGCACCGTCACATTCACGACTACCTATATCGGAAGCGGCTGGGTGGTTGATTTCAGCAACGGCTACTTCGTTCGCATTGATGATACGTGGGATATGATTGTAGGACTGCAACACGCTGGCAAGCAACTACCAGTAGACCTTAAGAACGCGTTTGCAGCTGCTGACTACCTGCGCAACGTCGGACAATTCGCCCTGCCCCTCAATGGCACCCCCTTAGTAGAGGGACAAGACTATATTAGAAAAGTCTAAAGACCATGAAAAGCACTACACAGGAGCGCATTACAAGCATACTTGTTTCAGCCAGCGGCGGCGCTATTATCGGCAATGCCTTCGGGAAGGACGGGTATATCGTCGGGGCTTTCGCGGGCCTACTTATTGGGATGTATGCTGAAAAAGAATGGCTTGCTAGTAAATTCAATTAACCCCCACCACCATGAGTAAGAGACTAACCCCCGAAAGACTAGCAGAGGACTACGTAGAGTTCAATCTGAATAACTACATGCTGGTAAAAGTAACCGAGGAAGGCTATAAGGCATGGCATGAACGTGAAGTAGTGTGGCGTAATCGGCTGCCTACCACCGTCAGCAAAGAAATCAGACAGGTGCCAACGATAGAAGAACTAAAGGCAAAGGCCGACGCCAACGGGTATACCAAGTTTCAGGGTTGGCACTTCGTTCAAATATTCGGCCCTTCTACTACGCTGGGCACAAACCCGTTTCATGCGACAGTGCTGTTGAAGAAAGAAGATTTAGTTGTTCAACCTACACTATAAGACAAGATGACAAAGCAAGAGATTGAAACTCAGATTGGCATGATGCAAGGCGACCTTAATGTATTGGAGGGTAACGGCCCCGATATCTTTTGGTGTGTTAGCATCGGATGGGATGATGGTAGTCGCAACAAGTTGAATGAAGATGATCTAGGTAGAGAAGCGTTGAATGCCATCTTTGCCATTACAGTAGATGCACTCAAAGCCAATATTCAGCGGCTGAAAGAAGTGTTAAACAGCGAATGTCCCGACCAGCCTACACTAGAAGAGGGAACAAAAGGATGACGAACCCACACGATAAGCCGCTGGATATGCTCGAGCAGTACGCTCTATGGCATGAGTACCAAGTCAAACGGCAATGGGTAAAGAGCCTGGCTATCCTGGCAGCCTGTTGTATGGCTTTTGCTGTTGCCCTAATGATACTAGATGGCTACCAGAACAGCCGCCATGACAGGGAGATTGAACAAGCCAACGCCCGAGTACTAGCAATGGCTGACGAGCTAGCCCAACTCAAAAAGCGCCAACCATGACTCTTACCAAAGAACTAATAGACTCTACCCCAGTAGGGAGAGAACTAGATGCACTAGTAGCAGAGTACCTAATGGGGTGGCAGTTTTGCGCTGTAAATGAGCCATTCCGGTTTCACAAGGAGCGGGGTGGGCTTATTCTAGAGGGTAAACATCCTGAACGTTTCCCCGATTCAGGCGGCACAATACCTAATCGGTGGCAGCCCTCTACTTCTATAGCCGACGCTTGGCAAGTAGTAGAGCACCTAAACAAAAGCCACTATCTAGAAATGATGCAAGCTTGGATATCAGGTGGTTCCGACGGTGGAGAACTAGGCTTCAAGATAAGCTTTCGTCGGTTCAAAGAATACGAGTCTACTCAGGACGTGCTTTCTGCAACCGCTCCCGAAGCTATCTGTCGAGCTGCTTTACTAACAGTCCTGTAATACGTAACTTGTAGCAATGGAAGAGCCCAAAAAAGATAGTCAACAGAATAATAAAGTAGGGTCATTAATCAGTAAAGAACTGAGCCTACTTTGGGGCGGCTTAGATGTTGAAGCGATGGTTAATTACATAAAGGGCGCACCTGTGCAGCGTGAAGAAAAGCCTTACGACTGGCGCAACCACTATTCCTAATGCCCACCTACGACCAGACCGAAGCCGCCCGCGCCCGCTACGAGAACCGCTACGAGGCGAGCATTCGTCGTGCCCTCATCCAACAAGGCGCGCAAGCTGTTGCTATGTGGGAGGCCAGTGGTAGCCCGGAGCTAGCCGCGGCCGTTATCACAAAGAACGGACTACAGCAAGCCTTGGAAGTCGTCTATGAGAAAGCTGGCGACTACTTTGCTAAGGAAGCCTACGATCAGCTCACCACGCAGAAGTCCATCAAGGCCGCACCGCCTACGGAAGTGCGAACGGGCTGGCTCAGCAGACTAAAGAACTTCATCAGCACGGAAGGCGCTCAACGTCTCTCGGGCATGGTGGAGACAACCAGGGAGCAGGTACGCAAGGTCTTAAGCCAGGTAGTCGCAGAAGGGCAGAGCGTAGCCGAAGGAGCTAAAACCTTACGTCAGCATATTGCTACCATCAGCAAGGCACGGGCGACTACCATCATTCGTACGGAGGTAGTAGCCGCCAGTAATGCTGGCAGCTTCTTTGGAGCACAGGCTACTGGGGTAGCGTTGGACAAGTTTTGGATAGCCACCAAAGACAGCCGTACCCGCGCCGACCACATTGCAGCGGACAGACAGACGGTCGGCATGAACGATACGTTCCTAGTGGGCGGGTATGCTGCCCGTTACCCCGGCGACCCAATGCTTCCCGCTGCTCAGATAATCCGCTGTAGATGTTCGCTCGGTTACCGCCCCAAAAGCTAAAGCTACTCCTCCTCACCAGCAGCCGCCCACCCCGCACCTTATGCCGTTGTCCTGGCTACGATCTAGGCTGGGAAGATGGGATAACACAGACCTACACGCTTTTCCGGTAGAACCTACTACCGCTTCCTGCTTTCTGGACTAAGTGCTAATTAGCCCGCCTCGTGCGGGCTTTTTTGTGTCTAGGTGTGACTAGCCAACACTTTGCGCTTCTGTGGTTACATAGCAGGGGGTGGGGTAGGGTAGGTTTGCTTCATGCTCACACAGGGATACTCTTACGCCTACGCCGGGCCGGTACTGCTGAAAGACATTGATGGCCGAAAGGGCATTGTGCAGTTCTATGGCGCTGCGTTTAATAACGTGGATAGCGATGGGGATGTAACGATGCCTGGCGCCTTTACAAAAACATTTGCTGAGAACGGCCCTACTGGCGCAAACCGCATAAAGCACCTGCGTCAACACGAAACACGCACCATCATTGGTAAGCCTATCGAATTAGGGCAGGATACTGTTGGGGCCGTTGTGTCTTCGCAACTCGCGCTCGGCAGTAAGGATGGGGACGATGCACTAGCGCTTTACGAGCTAGACCTCTTTGAGCATTCGTTTGGCTACCGCATCATGAAAAGCCATAAAGACGAGGCGGGTATTCAATACCTAACCGAGTTGGCAGTGAGTGAATTTTCGGCTGTTACATGGGGCGCCAACCGCTTTACCCCCTTGATTGGCATTAAGTGCGATACCAAAGCAGGGCTTGATCTAACCCTTGCGCGCATTCAAGACCGGGAGGGTAAGCTGGTTAAAGCTCTGCGCCACGGCACTATTTCGGATGACTTAGGATACCAACTAGCTGATGAGCTAGAGGCTATACAAACCGCCTACAAAGGACTGATTTCACTCCCCAGCGAACCCGTGAAGCCGGCAATAGCCACTTCCGAGTCTGAGGAGCCGAGCGGCGAGAAGGCACTAACCTCCTTTCTACAACTCATTTAATCATTCCTCTAATGGAACAAGAAGTAAAAGAGGCCGCTGAGCGCCTCAAAGCAGAGGCGAAAACCGCCGCTGAACTAGCTGGCAAGCAAGCTGCCGAGGCTGCTGTATCCGACGTGAAAGCCGCCGCTACGGAAGCTAAAACGTTAGCCGAAGAAGCCAAGAGCGCTGCTGAAAAAGCCGCGAAAGAAAACAACGAGCGCGTAGATGGCTTGGAAGCCAAAATGAAGCGAAACGCCATGAACGCCCCCTTCGATCATAACGAAGGTTTGGCTGAAGCATGGAAAGCTTTCAACGACAAGGCCCCGGAAATCAAAGCCGTAAAGCCCGGCTCTAAAAACTCAGTAACGATTGAGTTGAACGCCAAGGCCGCCGCCACGATTACCACGGCTAACGTGACCACCCTGGGCGGCCCTGCTTCGGTAACGCAACTGCCTGGCATTGTAACCGAGCCCCGACGTCGTGGTCATATTCGTGCCTTCATGAACGTAGGCCAGATGTCTACGGGTTCGGCTACTTACCTGCAACACACGGCTTCGCGCAATCGTGGCGCAGGTATGGTAGGGGAAGGCGGCTTGAAACCTTCGTCTGATCTGGGCTTCATCACGAAGCGTCTGGACGCCAAGAAAATTGCCAACACCTTCAAAATCACGGAAGAAACGGTGGACGATATTCCATTGCTCATGTCCACGATTCAGCAAGAAGGTGTAGCAGACATTGAGTTCGTAGAAGACGACCAAATCCTGTTTGGTGATGGTCTGGGCAACAACCTAGAAGGCATCTACACCCAAGCATCTGCCTTTACAGGTGGGGGTGTGAAAGCCGAGTTCCCCAACGAGTTCGACGTACTACGCGCTGCTGTTGCCCAACTCTCGGTAGAACACTTCCTGCCTACCCTCATCATCCTGAGCCCGATTGACGTGGCCAACATGGATTTGGAAAAAGGCGAAGACGGCCACTACCTCGTCCCCGCTGCCCTGTTCGGCACGACCCTGCCCGCTATTTCGGGGGTGCGTATCGTGGAAAACACGGTAATGCCCGTAGGCGAGTTCCTGATTGGCGACTTCGCCCTGGGTGCTCAACTCTTCGACCGCACCGCGCTAAGCGTTCGCATCTACGACCAGAACGAAGATGACGCCCGCCACAACTTGCTGCTGATCGTGATTGAAAAGCGCATTGCGCTGAAAGTGGGCTACCCTAAAGCCTTCGTGAAAGGCAGCTTCGCCACGGCCAAACCACTGATCCAGAAAGCTGCTTAACATGAAGAAACTCGAAGCCTTGAGCCCCTTTTCTGGTGATGAGGGGTTCATGCGCCGAGGCACTCGCTTCGAAACGAGCGAGGCCCGCGCAAACCTGCTGGTAAAGGCAGGGCTAGCAAAAGAAGTAGGCGAAGAAGAGGAAGCCCCTGCGGCAAAACCCAAAACGGAGACTACCAGAATTGCGAAGCCCAAGCCCTTTGAGGACCGCGAAACCAAAGACGCCAACCCCGTCAAGGAAACCAAGTAACCGATGCCTACCACTGTCCCCATCTATTCGCCAGCCCCGCTTGTAGAGCCCGTCGGACTATCGGACCTCAAGGCGTGGGTGCGGGTAGATGGGGAGAGTGAGAATGGTATTCTAGCAATCTGCCTGCAAGGTGCCCGCGAAAAGGTGGAAGCCTATACGGGACGGTTCTTTGCCGGAGGGCAACGCGTAGAAATCACCTACGAGCTAGGCGAACCCTACGAGCTACCGCAAGGTGCTACGGTGGTGAGTGTACGTGGCTTCTTTACCACGCTAGAAGCGCTTGAGAACTGGAACCTGGAAGAATACCGGAAAGGCATCAGCATCAACCGGGAACTCCCCCTAAATGGTGCTTACGGAGCTTTTGCGCAGACCTACACGGTAACCGTTGATCTGCCCACGGATGCTGCCGAGCGGTGCCCAGCCGTGGTAAAAACGGCTATTCTGGAACTGGCTGCTGAGTGGTACCGCAACCGCGAAACCACACAAGTAGGCTCGGTGGCGTCAGAACTGCCCGTCTCCTACCGGGTGAAGCTGGCGGAGTTACGCCTAACCAACGTGCTGTTCTAATGGGACGCATCAACGCAGGCGACCTGAACGAACGGGTAACCAAGATCGGCCGGCCTGCCAGCGTAGACGACGGGCGGGGCGGGCAAAAGCCGGTAGGTCCTGGCGTAGAAACTCAATGGTGGGTGAAGCTACGGGCCTTGCGTGGGTCAGAAGCAGTTCGGTTAGGGCAACCCTTGGGAACCACCATGTACGAAGTAACAGCCCGCTATGAGGCTCATTTTACGACCAAGGATAGAATACGCACCCAGAATGGCCGGACGCTGAACGTGGTAGCCGTCTTACCCGACGGACGCAAGGAATACGACGTGTTAACGTGCATTGACAGTGGCCAGTAACCTACAAGTCGGTGTAGATGGTCAGCAGTTAAACGGGCTGCTCAACAAGATCAAACTCTTACTCCCCTCTACCCGAGCGGCGGCGCGAGAAGTCGTAGCGGAAACGCTCCTTCTCATTGAATCCGACGCCAAAGAATTAGCCCCCGTGGATACGGGTAGACTCCGGTCAAGTATCCACACTGAAATCAGTTCCAACGGCCTGTCGGGGGTGGTCGGAACAAACGTGAGTTATGCGCCTTTCGTGGAGCTGGGCACGACGCGGCAACGCGCACAGCCTTTCCTTTTCCCGGCGTACGAAGCTAACCGGCAACGCTTTCTAGACAATCTAAAGTCTCGCGCTAACCTGAAATGAACCCGCTTAAACACCTTATTCCTACCCTCTACACGACGCTAACGGTTCCGCCGCTGGTGTACGATGGTGTGGATATCAAGGTGTACGAGCACCCCGATTCAGAACTACGGGAGCACTACGTCTTTCTGCAACAGCCCACCTTCGCCCCTACTGCTGGTTCCACTGGTTGCAGGGCCTGGGAGTGCACGGCCCTAATCGATGTGATTACCCAATTCCCAGCCGACCAGCTCTCGAGCGAACCAGCCGACGAACTAGCCGATCAGATTACCAATCGACTCGATAACGTAGCCTTGCCCATGCCTGCGGGCTGGCAGTGCGGGCGTGGTATTACGCTGCTAGGCTCTGAATTACGCGAGGATAACGGCGAACTGCGAGCGGTTCGACGACTACTCCGCTACCGCTGGTCGGTGTACTACCACGGTGGCACTTACCTACAACCGCTACCACCCGTGTACGCGGCCCCAACGGGGCGTTACCGGGCTGTCTCTTAAACATTTCTCACTCCTTATACCCCTAGCGAATGGCTTCTATCATCAACGCCACAGATGTGGTAACCTACATCGGAGATACCGTAGTAGGGTGCGCCCAATCAATGGATGTTACGGTTGCCCGTACAATTGACCCGGCTACTTGTTCTTCTTCGGGCGGGTGGGCGCAAGGCTCCCCTGGCGAACGGAGCTGGTCCGGTTCTATTGGCGCTATTGCCCGCGTCTTCCCTACTGCTGAAGAAGCGGCCAACATCTCCTACAAAGACATGCTTTCTACCTTGGTAGACGGCACGGAGGTAGACTTTGAATTCACCCTTGGCGGCGAACAGGGCGAACGCTACGGCGGTAAAGCCTACTTGTCTAACCTTGCCCTGAGCAAGCCCGAAACGGGCACTGTTACCTGGACGGCTGACTTCACGGGTAACGGCCCTTATGGCTTAATCACTGCGTAGTATGGTACATCTAGCAATTCGCGGGGAAGGCTCGATGCTGATTGGCGGGGAGCAACGCCCCTACCATTGGGGGACACTTCAGTCCAGAATCTTTTGTGAGAACCGGGGTGTAGAACTTTCCGGTTACCAAGAGGCGGTCAGTGAACTAACCGGGGCAGGCGGTCTAAAAGACTCGGTACTGATTGTAGACTTAGTGCATTCCGCTTTGGCGGCTGGCGCGGAACTACACGATTTGCCCTTTGAGTACACACCTAAGAAAGTGTCGTTCTGGGTGGACGAAGCAGCTCAAACCACCCCCGAAGAAATTGCCAAATTCTTCCAAACCGCTCGCGACCTAGCCACCACGGCACCGGGAAAAGCGAAGGGGCCGAAGGAACAGAAGTAGCGCCCAGCGCCCCTCCTACATGGAGGGGCGTTATGGCGTACGCTGCGCAAGCCGGCCTCCGGCCCTGGGAGTTTTGGCGCATGACGTGGCCCGACTACGAGCACGCGGTGCTTGGGTATCAAAACAAGCAAGAGCAGGAAATTCGTCGCCTCCGAGAGTTGGGGGCGTGGGTGTTTCAAGCCAACGGCACGAAGACCAAAACCGGCAAAGAAATACAAGGCGCAATGCTATGGCCCTTGCCGACCGACCGGGCTACTTCAGAGAAAACAGAAAGCAACGATGCGTTTTTAAAGCGCATGGCGGCTATGAATTACTTTAAACGCCCTACCACTACCTAAATGGATTTAGGAGCCCTGAATGTTGCCATTGGTGCCGATTTAAGCGGGCTAGAGTCTGGGTTGAATGTAGCCGCTACCCGCGTACAAAGCTTTGCCAGCACGGCCAACAAAGCAGCGACAGACGCGGCAGGCTCCTTATCGGGCGTCGGCACGGCCGCTGCTACTATTGGTTCCCGTGTAGCTGGAGGGCTGAATGAAGCCGATAAGGCAATGGGGCGCTACATTGATGCACAGGGCAAGATGCGCGATGCCAACGGGCGCTGGGTAAGCTCGTCCACTCTAGCAGCGGAAGCCGCGAAGAACGTCGGGGGCGCTGCGGCAACGGCCGGGAATGGATTCAAAGGATTAGCCGCCGGTGCGGGCAATGCCGCGGATACCATCAACGGCAAGTTGATTGCGGCCTTTAAAGCAGGTGACGCAGCGGCCAAAGGGCTGAAAGATGGGGTTGGTCGGTTAGGGGATGGCTTAAAAGACGTAGGGCAGGCGGCTTCGATTGGAATTAGTGCGCCCATTACCTTAGCCTTTGGGCTGGCGGGCAAGGCGGCAGTAGATTTTGAATCGGCTTTTGCCGGGGTAAAGAAAACACTTGATACTACTGGGTTAAGTGCCGCGCAAACAGAATCCGAGTATGCTCGTCTGAGCGCCGGCATCCGACAACTAGCCACGGAAATACCAGCCGCAGCCACTGAGATAGCCAAAGTAGCAGAAGCCGCCGGGCAACTTGGCATCAAACGCGAGAACGTGCTGGATTTCACCAAGACCATGATTGATCTTGGCAACAGCACGAACCTCAGTTCCGATCAAGCCGCCACGGCGTTAGCCCGACTGGCTAATATTACCCAGCTCCCCCAAACCCAGTTTAGTAACCTGGGCTCCGCGGTAGTCGCATTGGGGAACAACTTTGCAACCACTGAATCAGAGATTGTTGAAATCGCTGGACGCTTAGCCGGGGCAGGTAAGCAGATTAATCTAACAGAAGCCGATATTCTGGCGTTTGGCACGGCACTGAGTAGCTTAGGCATCAATGCCGAAGCCGGAGGTACTGCGTTAAGCACGGTCTTCAAACGCATTCAATTAGCGGTTGAGAACGGGGGTAGTGATCTGAATAAGTTCGCCAAGGTAGCGGGCGTGAGTGCCGATGCATTCGCCAAGAGCTTCCGCACCAACGCGGCCGGCGCCATCGTAGACTTCACCGAGGGGTTAGGGCGAATTAAAGACCAGGGCGGCTCTACGCTTAAAACCCTAGCAGATTTAGAGCTAAATGATATTCGCGTATCCGACTCGCTGTTGCGTTTGGCAGGGTCGGGCGACGTGGCCCGTCGGGCAATTGAGTTATCGGGTAAAGCATTCTCCGACAATACCGCCCTTGCCAAAGAAGCCGGGCAACGCTACGAAACAACTGCGAGCCAGATACAGATAGCGAAAAACCGTCTGACCGAATTAGGAATAACAGTTGGCAATCAACTGCTTCCCCTCTTAAAAGGCTTCTCTGCGACGGTAGGAGCCATTACGGGAGCACTGAATAACATGTCGCCAGCCGCCGCGAAAACGGTGTTGGTGGTCGGTGGGTTGGTGGCAGCTATTGGGCCACTGGCATTTGGATTGGGTAGTATTATTTCTTTATTAGCCCCAGGCGGCGCACTCATTGTTGGATTAGAAGCATTAGGTGCCGCTGTGACCGTTGCTACTGGCCCTATTGGCTTAGCAGTAGCTGCCGTAGCCGCACTCGCGGCGGGCTTGGTTTATCTGTCCAACAGCAGCGAACGCACGCTACGGTCGTATCAGGACCAGAAGACAGCCACTCAAGAACTTACGACTTCGGTTGAGCCACTGCTTGCCCGCTACGAGGAACTGCAAAGCAAAACTGCACTCACGGCCGGGGAGCAAGCAGAGCTAGAGACCATCATCCAAAAAGTCACGACGGCCATTCCTAGTGCCCGCGGAGAGATAGATGCGTACGGGAAGACGCTTTCGCTTAATACGAAGCGCACCCGTGAGTTCATTGCCGCGCAACAGCAGTTAACGGTAAGTTCTGCCCGGCAATCTATTGAAAGCGAAACAGAGGAACTGCAAAAACGCGAAAAAGTACTGCGCACACTACGGGAACGCCAAGAGATTTATAATAGAACCGGCAAAGTATTCGTCACCAGCGGTGGGCGGGCTTTCTACTCCGACCAAACGGATGACATCGTAACGTTTCAAAAGGAGTTGGTAAACGCTACCAAGGCGTTTGACGAGCAAAAGAACGTCGTCACCGACTTGCGCCGTACGCTAGGAGACTTCAGTAGTGCAGGGGTGCAAATTAGCAGCGTCATCAATCCAGCAATAGGAGGCTTAACCAAAGGCTTTTTGGGATTAGGAGCCGCTGCCACTACTGGGTTGAATGCCGTAAAAGGGGCTGCTGATAAAACCGGGAAAGCGCTGGTTACACTCAAAGAACTAGAAGAACAACTTAAAGCCGCCTTAGAACAACGCTACAACGACAAGCTAGCAGGGAAAGACCTGACGGCTGATGATGCGTTGATTAAACGCCTACGCGCTCAAATAGCAGAATTCAAGCAACTTCCAAACACCGCTAAGAAAGCCCTAAGCGAAGTAGAACGAGCCTTTAAGCAACTACGCGACAACCTGCGTGGGTTGGACGGACAAGTGAAGCTTGGAATCGTATCAGAAGGCGTTGAGGAAACCACCAAGCGCATTGCCATCCTGGAAACCGGGCTGTCTCGACTCGCGAAGGTGGGCGTCACCAGCGCGAACAGGGCCTTTGCCTCGTTCACGCAGCAACTTGTTACGCTCCGTCAATCGCTTGATACCGGATTCGATCAGCTAGATGGCGGGAAGATTTTTGAAGGGCTACGGATGCCCCGTACGGTCAAGGATACATTGGATAGAGATATTCAGAATATCCTTGGGGACTATAAAAGCCAGCCGCTTGACTTGCCTGTCCGGTTGAATTTCGCAAGTATGCGAGGCGGCGGGGAAGGCTTAGCGCTCACCAACGAAACGATAACACTTAACAAAGCCCTTGCTGAAGCGGCGCAAGGAAGTGTCGATTTCGGAGCAACTTTCGATTACACAGGGGCTAAGATCGCCGCTGTAAGCGCGTCGCTTGCCAATCTAAGGGCGCAAGGTATTGACCCCACCACCGTCGGCTTTGTGGAGTCTGCTGATGGGACGGGGGTGTATCTGCGCAATATAAGCGAAGTAGGAGAGGGCGTAGAGTCCTTAACGGATAAGTTTAAGCGTCTGACTGAACAACAAGCCCTAGTCGAAACCTTTAAGTTCGGGGTAGCTTCTGCGCTCTCAGGTATTGCAGACTCGATTGGGGAAGCGTTTGGCGCTATCGTTACGGGTAGTGCTACAATTGGTGATGGCTTGCAGTTTGTCTTTGGGTCTATCATCTCCGCTATTGGAGATTTTATGAAAACCTTCGGGCAGCAACTCATTGCGATTGGTATTGCCAAGCTTGCCCTAGATAACCTGTTTAAATCTGGCGCCGCGGGCGGTATCGCAGCTATTGCCGCTGGCATAGGGCTTGTAGCCCTTGGGGGGGTCGTTTCGGCAGTAGGCAAGCAAGCTGCTGGGCAACTCGGTTCTATTACCGGAGCTGGTTCGGCGGGGACAGGGCCCGCCGCAGTAGCGGCCCCCAAACCAGCGGATTTCCCTAAATCACAAGCATTGAAAGTAGAAGTTGATTTAAAATCAAGTGATGATGCGTCGTCCGTGCTTACAAAGCTGCTGCGAGTCGATCAATATAGGACTCTACGCAAAGCCTAACGCGTGCTGTATTGCAGGGTAGGGGAGTAGGATTCGGCTACTTCCTGTGCCCGCAAAAAACATTGCTTGTCTTGTGTCAGATTACTTTTTGTCCACTGCATCGGTGAACTGATGGTTTGCAGTCCAACCTTTACTTGATATTGCCCTGTAATTTCTACCGTGTTTTTAGCAACGACATGGTATAGAAACACGGCTGGCGACAACTGCCCGTAGGCTCGTGGGGCGGTGTCAAAATAGCCTAGCGTCGTATCCATTCGCTCAATACCAAATCCTTGCTGCACAAATACTTTTGCGATGCGCTGTAAAGATTGCCCAGCAGACCCAGTGAATGGTACACTGATAACGGTAGCCCCTTTGAATGGCGTCGCAGACGTAGTTTGCCCAATAGCATATGTATTTGATAAGATACACGCTAAAAGTAGAATATTTTTCATACCGCCAATATACACAACCACTAGCCAACAAGTTGCGCCGGGCCTTCCCCGAACCCCTAGCCTCCTCTGTTAGCTTCGCAGCATGGCCTTTCCTGTCTACGAGCGGCGGTTGCTCACCTCTACCAGCGTCGAGACCGCGCCGGGGCAGTACCGCGTTACCCGCATCTACTACAATCCTGTTATTCATGCCTCGGAAACAGAGGTAGTGGATAGCTTCCAACTGGAAACGCACCAGATTGAAGACAACACGGTCTTAGACGAATACTGCGAAGGCTCGACCTACGTGCTGCGCTACAGCCAAGGCGGGCAGGCAGAACGCATTGACAACCCTAACCACGGTAGTTGTCCCATAGCGGGCGTCTGTGACCTGCGTCTAGAAACGTTCGGGACGAATACGACGGATGATCCTGCTTTCGGTAGTTTATTCTTTACCGCCTCTACCAGCAACGGACCGGCTAGTTTTTCTATAACGGTTGCCGGGGTAAGCTATGTCGTCGGGCAAGTAGGAGACACGCCGAATTACACGTATTCCATTCCAACAGAAGGCGTGTATCAGTTCGTGTTCAAGAAAGCCCCGGCTGGAAGATATCGGTGCGCGGTGCAGGACGCGGCCACCTGCCAAGTGATTTCGGAGGAAGTTCGGATTTTTGGACCGGGTGAAACCGACAACCAGCCGGCCGACCCGACGCGAGAGCCTGCCAAGTGGCTCAAATACTTCCTTTTTGAAGAGTTTATAACGGATGACCGCGGCGAAAACGGCCGCACGATTTACGTTGCCAGGGGCACCGCCTATGATTTCGCTACCCGTGACGCCTACGACGTTGCCTACCAAACCGACCCGGCCTACCCAGCCGCCTACTCGCGTCCTACCACAGAAATCGTAGACGCGTATTACCTGCCTGATGGTATCACGTATCGGCGGCTCTATCACGACGGGAATTACAGACTACGGGTTGAAGATACGATTGCCACAACGCCTAGCACAGCCGGGGAACTGCGTCTACTCAACCTCATCAAAACCGATATTGATTCAGTACTGGAGCGACTAGGCGACGTGTGGGTAGAAGCCGATTCGCCCGCGTTGCCGTTGTCGTTTACAGAAGAAAGTACAGGTGAAACAAATACCACCGGGCAGTTTGATAACCTCCCGGCCGGGCAGCATACTGTGCGCGTTCAAGATGCGGCCGGTAGAAGTATTGAAGCCAAGTTTACCATTGAGGACCGCTACCGGGTGCGGTGGCGACTGGAAGCGGATGACCTGTTCAGTACTTCCTTACGAGTTGAAATAGAACAACAGGATTGGGCGGGTGGGGTAACGAGCGTATGCGGGGCAGCGAGCCCAGCGCAACGCTCCTACGCTGAAACCGGCAGTTCGCCCGATGGCATCTTACCCGAAGCCATTGGCTCGGGTGTGACCCTGCGGCTCAGAACCAGCCAAGTGCGGCAGTTCGTGGATATTGTCACCAAGCACGACCGCTTCCACCGTGTTAGTGTCTACCGGGCGGATATTCTGGTATTCAGAGGCTTCGTGGACCCAAGCACCTACCAAGAACCACTATTAGGCATAGGCCAGGAAGTTAGCTTTGACGCCAACGATGGGCTAGGAGCGTTAGCCGATACAGAGTTTTTAAATCACATCGGGGAGGATATGCTCGGACGCCGGCCGCTGCTGGCGACGGTACTGCACTGTTTGTCTCGGTGTGACGTAAACCTTCCGTTATACAACGCCGACAACCTACGCGACGTGCTGATGGGCGAAGACGCCGACCCCCTAGCCGAGACGTGGGGCTGGCGCACAGCGTACTACGAGCAGGGGAAGACGGTTGATTGCCGGACGGTGCTCAATAGCATTCTACGCCGGAGTAATTGTCTACTGGTGCAAAGAATGGGCGCGTGGTGGATTGTGAGCCTGAACGAAGTCGAACAAGAATATGATTTTCGCGCCTTTCACCCGAATGGCCTTCCCGCCCCGCTTCCAGATAGGCCGTTGCCCCGCCACGTCGTGCCTCCCCAAGAGGAAGACGAGTTTTCCGCGTACTGGCTGGATGAGAACCAATCCGTGAGTATCGTCGGCTCTGCCAAAGTGGTGCAAGCCACCGTGCAAAGGCAATTTGTCGAAAATCAGTTAGAAAATGGCACGTTTCAACTGTGGAACCCGACCAATACCCAACCAATTAACTGGACAGTCGAAGACGCGGTAAGCACAGGAAATTTCTTCTTTGCCGGAGTGCGGCGCGTGTCGTCAGGTAAGGCCGGGCAGTACGCGCTTGCCTTGTATGCTGACGCCTACCGGGCACCTGCTTCGGCGGGGTTGCTCTCGCCCCCCATGCCCCACCAGCCGGACCCAAACGAGGCGCGTACGGTGCTCCGGTTACGGGCAAAAGTAGAAGCCCCCGTGGAAGTGGATGGGCAGCCGAAACCCAAACCTAACTTCGTGCGGTTGCGGTTTGAAGTCTTGGATGGAGGCGCCCCAGTATTACCTTACCTGACGTTCTCTTTTTCCAGCGAAGACAAAGAGGTAACAGTAGAGCAGTTTATTCCCTTTGGCTTAGTAGCCGATACCATTCGCGTTCGTTTACTCCCTCCCCAACTACTCGATAATGGCACGCTAGAACCCGTCCCGGTTACGGGTAATGGGCAATATCCGATTATCACGATTTACGAAATTGGGCTGCAAATCCGGCCCAACGAAGTCTTCTTTGAGGACACGGAAACCCAGTTTGCGGTAAACGAGAACGGGTTTTTACTACTGCCCACCGTAGAACTCGTGCATGATGATCTGCCTCGGTTCCAGTTTGACAATGGTAATTTCGCGCCGGTTCGCGGCATGGACGTGCAGGCGTGGCGCCATGCGTTGACCTTAGCCGATGGGCGGGCCACGACGAGTTGGAGTAGACCCGGTACTCGTCGGGCGGCGGGCCTGTTGGAAACCGCTGCCTTAGACCGGTTGGAACTACGAACGTTTCCGGGGGAAGTGTTAACAGGAACGCTGCGAGGTCGTACACTCTGGCAGTGGGGTATTGGGCTGGTAGTGGATGCGGTGTTTGACGCCGACGGCAAGTATGTCGTGGTAGGGTATGCGCTGGATGAGCACGAGGCCGAGGCTTCTATTGCGCTGCGAAAACTAGGTAGTGGTCGGTTCGGGCAGCCTACCACCCTCTTCACTCGACTAAGCAGCACAGGCGATCGGCGGGTAACGGCCGACGGGCGATACCGGATACCAGTGGACTAGCCAACAACTTGCGGTCTTTCTAGGGCAAGACCAACAGGCTGTGCGGGTAGTTTCGCCCCATGCCAGAAGCACAGGGAGTTTACATACGCGACCTAGACGCAGCCACCACTATTGCGCAGTTGCTGGCTGGGAATTACGAATTTGAACAGCAGCAAGCCAACGGCGCTTTCAAGTCACTTAAGGTAAGCCCAGGGCTGTTATTGCAGTTCGTCGGAGCCTACTTAGCTGGGCCAAACAACCGCCGCGACCTACTGAAAGCGGTGCCAGATGAAGCCGGACGCACGGCACTGGCAACAGACCTATTGTGCCTAAATACCACCTGTTACGTTGAATCTCCAGCGGCAATCTACCGGCTGCAACGTGACGCCACCGGACCACTCTCGGTCTTTCAGGATGGCTCGTTTTCAGGAGGAAAGGTAGCGGCGCGGTGGGTGCCGGTGGTAGTAGGAGGTGGAGAAGCAACGCCTTTCACTATTACCCCCACCGTATCCGACGGCGGTATCCAAGCTGGTACTACTTATACAAATGTTACCTCAGAAGACCTGTGGCGACTCAAGTTAGAGTTGTTTCAAGCTCCGTCTTTCAACAACTCGCTTCGCGTACAAGGCGCTGACAGTGCTACCTACAAAGTAGGCACACAGTTCCCGCAAGGATTCAAATCGGTTACGTGGTCTACCAGTAATTCAGGAAATGTTCAAGCCAATAGCTTGACGTTCCGTGATGTAACTGGCAACACAGTATTAGCCAGCGCAGAAGCCAACGATGGCACCTTATCCGCTAGCACAACCGCGTTTACCATTACCAAAGGCGTTACCCGCGTTTTCCTGCTCAGTGGGCTGGATACGAAGGGCAACGCCTTTTTTGATGATGTAACCTATAGCGGGCTGTTTGCCAGCACCTTCGGCTACCTCTCCACCCAAAATCCAACGTTCGCACAACTCCTAAACCTGGGCAATGAGCGCCTGCAAGATGGGCGTAGCCGCACCATCGGTGGAGTAATGGCAGGAACTGGATTGTACACGGTCTATGCGTGGGAAGACAATGCAGGTAATGATGATGTAGCCCAAATCCTACAGGATGGAGTGGACAGCATCCGGGGAGCTTTTCGTGAAGTACGCCGCCTGAGCGGTCAAAATGAGCTGGGAGCCGCCGTCACGATGGCCTACATCGTGTCTAACGCCACACAGGCTTTCACAAACTCCACCTTAGAATTTAAATAGGTCATGGCAGTTAAGAAGTCTGACGAATACCAGCATAATAACCCAAACAACGCGTTTGTTGACAGCAACTTCTTGCGCGGTGGTCGCCGGGTCGTAGCCAACCGTGCCGAACTATACGCCCTGGCTTCTAAAGCTGACCAGATCAAAGAGAACGTTACCGTTGTTCGGGTACTGTCGGATAGCGTCAATGCCGGACAAGCAGTTGACTTGCTTCTTGTCTCGCTGGCAAACGTAGCGTCTCCCGCTGGCTGGGTTCTTTCTGCTGGTGGTGGTGCAGGTACACAAGGCCCGCAAGGCGAAGTCGGCCCGCAAGGACCACAGGGCATCCAAGGACCCATTGGCCCACAGGGAATAGCAGGGCCACAAGGAGCGCAAGGCGAACCCGGCGAGCAAGGCCCGATTGGCCCCGCTGGGGAAGATGGCACTTCGGTAACCATCAAAGGCAGTGTGGCCAACGCCGCTGCCTTGCCGACTACGCTAGGGCCAAGTAACGCAGGCGACGGCTACATTACGCAGGACGACGGGCACCTGCACGTATGGTCAGGTGCTGAATTTAATGACGTAGGGCTTGTACGCGGCCCGAAAGGCGAGCAAGGAGTACCCGGCCCCCAAGGGTTAAAGGGAGATACGGGCGCACAAGGCGCTACCGGCCCCAAAGGGGACACTGGTGCACAGGGTGCTACCGGTGCGCAGGGGGTACAAGGCTTAACCGGACCCAAAGGTGACACGGGTAGCCAAGGCCCTGCCGGGGCTACTGGCCCCAAAGGCGATACAGGCGCGCAAGGTATTCAGGGCGTCGCTGGCCCCGCTGGCCCTAAAGGAGACACGGGTGCGACAGGGGTACAAGGCGCAACTGGCCCGAAAGGCGATACCGGCGCAACCGGGCCACAAGGCCCCGCAGGGCCACAAGGTCCGGCTGGTCCTCCCGGCGCAAGTGGGACTGGCGACGGTGGGTTGTTGTACCCAAGCCCTGGGCAGAACACAGACGGGGCAATGACCCAAAAGGCTACCACCGACCTCAACACCGTTACCCTTAGCCAAATTGCCATCAAGCCCTTCACGCGAGGGGCTGATGTCGGAGCCGGACCCGACTTCGAATACTACTTCAAAGGCGCGCTGTACAGCTACAACGGAGCCTATTCCGCCGTTACCACCGACCCCGACCAAGACAGCCGGGCGACCCTTACGCGTCGGTTCATCCTGCCCACGGATACCTTCGGGGCGAACCTGTATGCCTTCCCCACCGATGGTAGTACCATTACAGTTAAAAAGGATGATGTTGTATTCTCAGGATTAAAAGCCTTCAAAAGCAGGTCGGCTGGGAATCGTACCGCTCTGCCAGTAGCTGGGGCTTTGTGGGAGTTGCTGTTTGATGCGACGCAGATCACACCGGAGCAACAAGCCGCGCTAACGGGCACCTCCGGGGAACCCGTCGGAGAAGACAACCCGTTCGTGGATAGCCAAGACCCGCGGTTGGCGGCGTTCTTCCGCGTCGTCAATCGTAGCTCCTACCAAGTACAGCTCAGCGACAGCCTCTCGGCGCCGATGCTGGCCAATTCGATTACCAACCCGATTCTTAGTCGGGCGCGCCTGACCTATTTACCAGATGGATTTATCTCCAACAACGGGGCATGGTTTGATGGGTTGGGGGCTATTTTCGTCAACCAGACCTCAACCGTTGGCCTCGCTGGGGCGGACAATCGGCTGCTAAATTTCACAGCGTTTGGCGCGTATAAAATCGTATCCCTCTACCAGACAACAGACGAAAGCCAGGCAGCGCTAGTAGAGAAGGTGCGCAGTCAGAACGGCACGCTTGAGGTGCAGGCGGGGGCTATCCTGATTGTACGCAACTCGCTGCTAGCGAACTACACCTATGCGACTGGCAGCACCAATGGCTACGGCACGCTGATTTTAGAGGGTAGCACCGACGAGTGCGACATCACCGGTATTACTTATCCGGCGGGCCTCAATGTGATTGACCGGCGTAGTGAAGGCGGTAATGGCACCCCGGCTGATTCCTTCGACCCCTACGACCTGACCACGGCCAAAGCCAATCAAGTGATTGCCGATTACGCGTCGGCCGGCGGGCCGTTCGTGGAAACCGACGAAGCCTATTACGATACAGAATTCACCGACGACTACACCTCCCCAGGGGACGAATTTCAATACCGGTGTACCCCTTCCCGACCGGTAACAAGTGATGGGCAGACCGTGTGGAAGTGGCGTCGTTACCTAGAAGCTGGCGTATGAGACCGTTCCTAGAAAAGAAAATAGCGGCACAAGTAGCCCCCGTACTCGGGCAGTCACTTACGCAATCCGGCACCCTGCCTTCTGTAGCCCCCGAAATGACGAATGAGGGGCTGCGAACTACGCTATTGCAGCAACTTGCCACCAACCAAGACCTCTACCAGCGCTTACTAGCGGCAAACCAAATGATGGTAGAGATGGGGCAATTAGTAGCCACCATTCTAGGGGGCGACCACGTAGCAGCCTCGCTTGTTCAGTTGGTGAACGAGATGGACGCCAACCTAAAAAGCGACAAAGCCACCGCGGCGGATGTGCTTTTGGTAAAGAATCAGCTTACCAGCGTACTGAGCCAACTACTGCAAAAAGCCGACGTGGCTGACCTCGCCGCAAAAGCCAACGCCACTACCGTACAGGCTATCAGCACCAAGCTCAATACCACGGCCGACGGGCTAACAAGTGTACAAAACACGCTGCCTACGCTGGCTACGACTTCGGCCCTTACCACGGCTACCAGTACAGTGCAGAGTGCTGTAGACACGCAAAAAGCAAGAGTAGACACGCTGGTAAGTACCACTGTCCCCGCGGTACAGTCGGCTATTGATACGCAGAAGGGAAGGGTTGATACGATTGTCACGACGACTGTTCCGGCGCTGCAAACCGACGTAAACAAGCGCCTGCTACGCGAAGGCGACACGGCCACTGGGCAAATTAAAGGACCGGTAGCCGATGCTTCTGCAACGGGCAAAACCGCCTACCCTCGGTTTGAACAGGTGCTAGGAGGAATTAACCAACCTGCCCGTATTGCGCAAAATGTGGGCAGCACCTCAGTAGCACTCGACCCGCTCACGGATACCACCGGGCTCAACCGGAAGGTGATGCCGGTGAACGTGATTTTTCTACTGAGTGAGATGCCGCCCGCCTCGTTGCTGGGCTCGATTACGCTGAAAATCGGCACGACAGCCGGGGGGAGTGATGTGTACTCAAAAAGCGTGTCCACCTCGATTCTATTGGGACTCCTCAACAAGCTCACGGCCGAACTCCCTACCACTGCCTTGCAGCTCAACCCCGGTACCATCCTCTATGCCACGGCAACGCCCTCGTCTGGGACGAACGCCGGGAAATGGGTGGCCTATGTTCTCTCCGTCTTCATTCCGAATGCTTCCTAAGTATGGCTACTAGAACTCCTGTTATTAATACGAATCTGGTGCTAGAGCCGTGGGGAGGTGGTGGTGGCCTTACGGTTGCTTTCCAGCGCACCTCACCTGCCATTGCCTCAGAAGGACAGCAAGTAGCTTGGACTAGCACTGCCAGTGGTGGTACGGCCCCCTACACGCATATCATAACCGCGAAAAACACGAACACACAAGTCGTACAGACAATTGGCGGGCCAACGCAAGGCGCTACGTATACTGGATTTACCACGGCGCTTGCCGCAGGTGGTTATGAATTGCGCAGCACGGTTACGGACGCAGCCGGTACGCAGAAGATTTCGCCAGTGCGGAATGTCACGGTGCAGGCAGTAGTTACTGGGCCACAAGGCATCGCCGCTAATTTTCCGACCGACGCGCTAGTCTACTATTCGTTCGACCCAGTACCTGAAAAATTCCGCATGTTCGCCGGCAACCTGGGCAGTATGCGCCACATACCAGAGGCAACGTACACCGCTGGCGCAGAAATGGACGGAAGAAGTCTGCGCGACCCTTACGTCGTGGAAAGGAATGGAGTGCAGCGCATGGTACACACACGCCTGATCCGCGACCCGAACAGCACCTACCATGAATATTACAATAACTCGCCAACCGTTGCCCTTGCCACTGCTACCAATGGCAAGGACTTCACCTTTCTCAAGCTGCTGACGGTAAGCGACAATCCGAAAGCGACTACGTGGAGTCCTAAGATTATTACCATAAGCGGCCAGGATTATATTATCTGCGCTATTTCGACGGTGGATAATCCGAACCAGGACAACAATGTAAATATGTTGTTTAAGCCGGTTGTGATTCCGGTAAGTGGCCTGTTTTCGGATAATCCAACCACTGGAACGCCAATCGAGATTACTGGTTCGGCCATCCCAGAAAATATTATCGACCCGCATATTGTGCTACGCAATGGGGTATACCACCTGTTTTTCAAGGACGAAATTACGAAGTATCTCGTGCGTGTTACATCGTCGTCGCCTTTCTCTGGCTACAACACCGGAACCGGAAACTTGACTGCGTTAGGGCAAGGATTGGAAGGCAATTCCATCTACCAGTTCAACGGTCGCGATCTACTAATCTACGATAAGTACCAAACGAACGAAGGAGTGGCATATCGCGGCGTAGATAGCAGTGTTAGCGCGTTCGGCGGCTATACGCAGGAGTTTCTGCTATCTGTTGGCACCAATGGCGTATTACCGCGCCACGGTAGTTTGGTGGCTGCGGGGCGGCCGGAACTGATCGAGGTGCCGTATCTGCCACCGGCCAACAGTACCGCTGTGGCGCGTGCTACGTTCGTTGGTGCCAACGAAACCACAGAAAATGTGCAGCTCACCCTGCGCGGCCTGCTGTCAGCCGCTGTGGCGGAAAGCACGACCTATTCCATGCAATTCTACGACAGTGGAATCGCTGGTGGCAGCACCTTCCAAGATGCCAACAAGGACGGTGGCGTATACACATTCGTCGTGCCAGCTGGCGCCACTAGCGCAACAGGATTCGCCAACTCGCTCAAGCGCAAACGCGGTGCTGCGTTCACGGTTGGTTGGAGGCTCGTGAGCGTAAGCAACGCATCCGTAACACTCAGCACCACACTGGCAGACGTGCAAGGAGAGTACTTAGTTTCGCAGAATGGCGCGATGGGCAGTGGCCCAGTAACGAGCCAACCGCCCGGCACAACGGGCGCTACAACAGGTATGCGCTGGTCTGGACACGACGAAGACGACACAAAAACGCTGGTCGATGTATCGGTTCTGACAACACCGGCCTACGCACAAGCCTACTCGCTCCAGGTGCAATTCTACGACAGTGGAATCGCTGGTGGCAGCACCTTCCAAGATGCCAACAAGGACGGTGGTGTGGTGACGGTTTCCGTGCCCGCAAACACATCCAGCTTCGTACTATATGCCAACGTTGTGAAAAACAAGCGCGCAGTCTCGTACGAGGCGGGTTGGAAAATTATAAGCGTCAGCGACTCGGCGGTGAAAGTTGACGCGGTAACAGGCCAAGGCGCGTTCACGGTTGGCCCGAGCGGTGGTAGTTCAGCAAATCTGCCAGTCGTGAATGTGACCGGCTACAAAGACGCGCCTGCGAATGGCAAGCAGGTCGTGCACCTGACCTACACAGTCGACAAGCCTTTCGCGCAGGACACGACGATCTATATACAGGTCACCGATTCGCAGAACACCAACCAGTACCCAGAGCAGGCAGAGCCGGATGCAGATCTACTTGTTTTTCCCGCTGGCGTTACTACGTTTAGCAACACAGGTACGTACCCGCAGCTTGCTACGCCTTACAATTTCGTGCTGAAGCTGCGCACAAGCGCCGCCTATCGTTTTGGCGCGCAGGATAACGTTCTGTTGGTCATCGACCCACTGTAGTAGTTCAAATCACCTCCGTACAGTCCGTTGTGAATGAACATGACAGCTAAAATAGCCCAGCCCCGCAAGGCATTTATGTAGTCTAGCTTGCCTGTTAATGGTGCACCTATAGGAGTCGCGTGCTCGATAGGCAGAACAGAATGAGACATTACACGAATAAAAATGATGAAATAGGGCAAATATAATAGTACTGCTACAGCTGCCATACACCCCCAAGCCGCCTGCCACCCGCAGGCGGCTACCCCTAACACCACAACACCCAGATGGCCCTACTCACCACCCTCGCCGACAACGACTACCAGTCTCTTAGCCCAGTGCAAGAGGCTGGGAACCTGTCTTTTCTACTGGCAGAGTACGAGCGTCGGTATGGGGTAGTAGAGCCACCGGTTGACCCACCGACCACACAGGCCCCCACCGTCGATGCCAGCACGGGCCAGTTTACCGCCCCGAGCGGAATTTCTTACACAGTCTCTTATTCTTAAGAACGATGGCAACCAGAGAAGAAATAGCGCCTAAAATAGCGCAGCATATCAATGCCATTCTAGAACTGGCCTTGTCAGTGGACGCGCCGACGGCAGCACCTACTAGTGCAACGTTGGCTGCGATTGAGCTAGAAGCCCGTCCTGGTCTCGAAGACCGTAGCGCCGGGTGGAAGTTTGAAGGCATTGGCTACGACGGAAAGACAACGTTACTGGCTACTTCGCAGAAGGTCAAGAGCCGCGAAAAAACAAAGCTAGCCGTGAAGCCGGGAGTTTTTAAGGAGGTGAAGGCTACCTATCCGAAAGACTCCTACGGCAATATGAAACTTCGTTTTCTGGATGCCAACGGGCAAGTGCTCCCCGGTACGCCATCCGGCCCCGCTGGCTCCTACAATGGCAACAAGAACGCCACCTACGAGCAAGTGTTTACGCCGGATGCTGACAAGTTCTACGACGCGGCCAACGGCAACAGTGGAGTACTGACCTACACCTTCTCGCAAGTAGCTGCACCTGCGCCTACGCTTTCCGCTCCAATAGCCAAACCAGTTGCCACGGTTGACCCGACCACCGGCACTATCCTCGTCTCTTACAAGTAAGCTATGGCAACTCCTTTCGCGCCTCCGGCCAACGTAACAGAATCAGTTGACGAGAACGGCAACCTCGTGCAGTCGTGGCCCTTCCCCGACGACGCCACCACCATGTCCTACAAAGTAGCAGGTAGTGACGAAGTAAAAACGATTGCCATTCCTCAACGACCGGTAGGAACGTATCCACTCCCAAAAGCCGGGGCTGTAGCCGAAAGCATCAGCCTGAACGGCAAGATGGTGCGCGATATTGGCCCCGCCGCCGCCGTGAAAGGGCTGAATGCCGCTGCCTTGTGGGATGGACTAACGAATGATGTTGCCCTAGCAGCCGACGCACAGTACACGCAAGAAGGCATCACACACAGCCTGAAAGCAGAGTATGATGGTATACTCGGCAATTCTTCCTACGGTAAGGTAGCCCCCGAATTACACCATAGAGGCTACCGGTTTTACCGGGGCATGGTAGAAGCCAACGGGTACTACTGGTTGGTTAAAGAGTACGTGGAAGGCCCTTCGCCGTTGGTGAAGGTTCCAATAAACAATGTACAGGCCGCCTATGATGTGTTCCCGTTTTACTATGGGTCGGGTACTGGTTCTGATTACATCTGCACGGATGGCACGAGGGTATACTATACCCGCTGGGATAGATTAGGCGACCAACATCCTAATAGAACCTGGGTAGCAGCTTACGATACGACGACCAACCAATCATACTCGTTTACTTCTGGTAGCACGTACCGCCCGAACCACTCCAATACGGACGAAAGCGCAGCCTTTCTGCTGACGACCGACGACCCTACTAACTTCATTACCGGTCTAGCAGTACAGAGGACCGGCAATTTTCAAGTAGCCTCGTACGCGGCTAAAAACCAATATGTGGTAGCGAATAAGTTAACCGGGGTTGTGCTCAAGACAGTCTCGTTTACCTCTCCCAAAGAACTCCTGTTTGATCAAAACGACCACCTGTGGATTAACCAAGGAGATGTTCTAACCAGAGTAAGCCTAGCCGCCGATGGAACCCCGTCGGGCGCGCTGGCCACGGTATCGGTAACAGACGTGGTAGCTCTAACGATGCTACTAGGCTTGTTGGTGTTTGAAGAAGCCGGCAGCAAGCAACAAGTTCGGGCAGTGGACAGCAACGGTACTACCCAATGGGTACACGGCACGGTCGGCGGGCAACAGGCTTTTTCGCTCGTAATAGATGGGCGGTACTACTTTTCTGATGTATCGGGCAGCGTACACGAAGGGTTTCTGCTCGGCAGATCGGATGGTACACTGTGGGTTGGAGACTGTGGCAACAACCGGATAGAGTATCTGTCAGCTACCCGAACTAAACTTGATGAAATAGCCTACCAAGGGAACAGCTATAGTGGTGGCGTAGACTTGAACGACCCAACTAGGGTGTTCAACACCTGGAAAGAGTTTAAGCCAGACTATACTAAACCGGGCGCGCCGGCCAAGCTGCACCGCAATTGGGGGGCTAAGGCTCCTGCTTTACTGTTCGGGCTGCACAACCGCCGCCAAAATATTGAACTGGGGACTATCCTCGCGAACGTCGTAACCTTCCCGTCAGGTAGAACCTACGGTACGGCGCGCTACTATGCTGATGCCAGCACGAAAGGACTGTATGAGTTGACGGATGCTGGTCTAGTGCTGGTTAAAACCATCTCCGAACGTAAAACACTAGGCGCTGATGGCAGCCTTTATTTTGCTCAGAGCGCACTAAGCCCACTGCCAGGTACTATTCGGTACTTTAAAGAGTCGCTTACGTCCGACCCGCTAACGGGGAACCCAACGTGGGGCTTCTCCACGCAGATTGACTCCTACACCGGGATTACCGCCAACGACCCCGCCGACTTTTCAGGGTTCCCGCCGACGGATACCTACATCAAAACAGAGGACGGCACGCGCCCGGTCTTTCAATCGGGGCTTGTGCAACGCTCCCAAGACGGGCAGGAATACGGCACCACCGGCCCTCGTCTTGTAGGTGTCCCAGCCGGGCAGACAACCGCCGCGTGGAAAGCTGCTTACGGAACGGGGAAGTTCTACAAAGGCCCCTATCCTCGAAATGGCGCCTATCCCAATGGGAATAGAGCCATTGACCAAAACGGCAACCAGAACGGCCACAACAACGGCGTTGTTCGGACGCTGGGACCACTCATTATCTACAATAATCCAGGCGAAGGGGCCGACGACGCGCAATACAACTTCTTTAACGTGCACTATCAGCGCGGGCAATTCCTATTCACATTCGGCGTCAGCCAGCGCGAAGCCAACGAGGCGGGCCAGCGAATCGGCTACCCTGGCATGGCCGGGAACGTCTTAATGTTTGGCGTGGCTATTGACCCCACCAACCCAGATGTAGGATATATCTACCATTCGTCCGAAGGGGGGCCGTCCGGCACGATGCGGTGGAAGATTACCGGCTTACTTTCTATCTATCCTCGGAAGGCTCGGACGTTCAGCATTCAGAATGGGCTTGGGTTCAACAAGCCCAAACGAGAGGGTGTGGATATGCTAGCAGAGCCCAGCCGGTGGACTAGCAGCATACCGGAGTCCAGCAACTTCTATGTTGAATTAGGGACCCTCAACCCAGATAAGTTCGCTGGTAAATCACGCCTCATCTTCTCGCGCACCAACGCGGAACACATTGGCGACATTGGGCCTATCAACTCATCTACTTGGAGTGTAGAAGCTATTGTCACCTTCGACCGCAACAGCGGCAACGACGGCAATATTCAGGACAGCAATTCTGGTGGGCAGTACTACCAAGTGTGCGACGTGAACGGCAAGGTGTTGGCAAGATTCTACACCAAAAGCAACTTCTCCCCACCGCCTGCCAAAAGTGAGATTTGGGCCAACAATACCCTCTTACTACAGCAGAGCTACGACAACCCCGTCCCCCGCATTACCGACCGCAACCAACGGCTCATCATCAAGGCAGTAGACGGCCAACTATCGGTCTCCTACGCCGGGTATTCGGCCAACGTGAGCCCGTTGGAATCGGGTGCCTTGGTCAATCAACCCGCTACGCTCAGAATCACAAGTTGGGAGAAAGGCCAGGTACGGGACCGGATTATCGGGCTATTGGATGTACTGGTGAAAGGAGGAGGGCAACCTCCGGTAACACCGGGTGGTGTCACCTATACCGCTTTTGATGGAAGTGAGCAGAACCTAGACAACTACGAAATCATTCTCATCTAACATGGTCTATAGCAATCTAAAATCACGGTTCCCGAATGCTATAGCCGACGCTGGCAAAGGAATCGGCATGAGCGAAGCCGATTGGCGGGCGCTGGGGCCAAACTGCCAAGGCATTGTTCGCCGCCTAAAAGGGCTAGTGAATACCGCTCGTTCAGATGCGGGTATCTACGCCAATAAGAAATTCCAAGGGTACGCGGTCTTTATTCCAAACCCTTACTACGTAACGCTGGATACGTCGGGTATTCTACTCCCTCGGCAGCCGCGGCCGGCATTGAATGAGCTAGGCCCGCCTATCGTCATCAGTCAGCCAGGCACCTACACGATTAGCGCAGGGTCGGGTGTATCGAACAAGCCAGCGGTTGAAATCACGGCTCAGAATGGATTGGTAGATATTATTGGGGGGCATGTAGTGTCTGCCTCCGATGCATTCTTAAACAGAGGGTATTGCGAGGTGCGTATTCGCAATGTGTTTGGGTGGGGGTTGCCGCCCACGGTTGATGGTGTGACGCATGGCAAAGCAGTAAACGCCTTCCGCCCCCGCCTATTGACAGTAGAGAACTGTCAGTTTCAATCATTTGGGACCATGATTTTGGCCCAACAGCCCGATGATACCGCACGGGCTAGTACCCTCACGGTCAGCAAAACCATCCTCTACGATATAGACGGTCGCTTCAAGAACGGCACCAAGCCCAGTGAGAAATCCAACGGGGTGCAGTTCGATGGGCAGGTGAGCCGGCCGGGCATGTTGATTGAAGATAATTTCATTCAGAATCACCTGCCCGACACCACCGCCGAGGATAACTTCAATATCCACAACAGCTCCGGCACGGCGGCTAGCCCCGCTATTGTTCGCAATAATATAGTTGATCAAAGCTACGGGGCCTCTGGTTCTGGCATTACGACAGACGGAGACAAGGACAAGCAGGCCAACGCTGCTACGGCAGCCGCTTTCACAGAGGCATACGGCAATACATTTTTAGGTATTCGCAACGGCAGTCTGAACAACAGCGGCGGGCATGACAACGACTACCACGATAACGTTGTGGTGTGCGCCAATCTGCTGCCTGACGGTTCACCCCGGCCAGCTTCTACCTACGACTACAACGCAGGGGCAAGTATTTCCAACTCCACCAACGCCCCGGCCAGTGCTTTCTACAACAACCGCACCCGCAACAATCTGCTGTGCGTGAACCACTCTTACTACCACTTTGCCATCAACGGCCGGCATGATCTGGCAGGATTCGACTACGGCACCCAAAACCAGCCGTGGCGCACCAACATCATTCCGATTGATGATAATACCTACCTCGTAGGCGACCTGCCCAATGGAACCGCCAGCCGGGCAATGGAAACCCTGTGGAAGAACATTCACCTACAGCGGTGGGCACAACAAGGCATTAAGCTCGGACCACTGACCAACCGCTAATCTCTTACCTCTCTTACGCACCCCACCTATCCTGTGCTGCTAACTCTACTCCTACAAGCTACCCCAGACCCCGCTACTGTAGCGGCGGTTGCCCAGGCCATGCAGAAGCAGAGCGGGCAAACCACCGACCTGCTACGCGACTACGGGGCGCTGGTCAACTTACTCTACACTATTGTAATCGTGCTAGGGGTCATGCTGGTAGCCGTTGTCTACTACTCCTATACCAAAGTAGCCAACGTGGCTTCCGCCGTCGAAACCGCCGTGAAAGCCGCAGCCGCTCCCGCCAAAGAAGCCTACGAAAAGGCCCTGGCGGAAGCCAGCGAAAAGCACGCGCAAGAAATACGCGCCAACGAAACCCACGCACAGGCGCAAATGTCTGCGCAGGCCATTACCAATCAGCTCAACTTAGAAAGCCTGTCCAAGCAGTTAGAAGCCGAACGGGAAGACCGGCGAAAGCTAACCGAAACGGCCAACAATGCCTACCGGGAGATGAACGAAATCGTGGCACCCTTCACCCATTCCAATCACGCATTGGCCGGGCGAATGCACGACGTGGAAAAAGCACTGTTAGAATTTGGCACACAAGTACGGGCCTTTGCGACCAAATCTCCATGATGGCACAGCAGCTAGAAGCCTATGAGGCATTCAGCAATACCAAGTTAGAAGCCTTGCGTGTCGCCGCCGCCGTTGGGGCGGTCCTCCCACTCACAGTAGATGGAGAGGACCGCCCATTGGTGTTGCCGGGCGGGTTTCAATACCAACCCTTGGCGGGGTCGGTGGGCTTTATGTTGGCAAGGCTTCTGGCCCCAGCCGGGCATAGCTGCACTTCACTTCGGGGTATGTGCGGGGCGCACTCTCCCCGGTTTAGTGTACCGCAAGCCGTGCAGGTCGAGTTGCAGATTGGTGAACTCTTGTGGTGGCAGCAAACCCAGGGGGAAGCCTACCGGCTGATGAAGCCAGGCGACAGGGCAGATTTAGCCCCGCACGAAGAACATTCCTACCATGTCGTGGCGGACTGTCAACTCTACTCCATTTTCACCCCGGCTCTGTCGGACGCTATCGAATGAACCTGCAAGACCATTTGCCTTCTGTCTTATTTGGCCCGCATGGGACGGTGTATGCTATCCTGTTAGGGGCGGGGTTTATAGCTGTGTGGTTAGGCTTTACGGTGGTGTGGGGCATGACCCGCCCGCCGAACTCGCTTACTCGACTACTACTCAATACAGTGGCTCCGTTAGGCGACCCGCGCACCCCACGGGAGTTAAACAGCCGCCGGACGCTTACCTATCTGTTGATTCCTCTCTTTATAGGCATTCTGATACAGGGGTTCTTCTTCACTTCGGGGCCGGTTAAATTTAGTGAAGACCAGATACGGGTAATTGATGCCATAGCCGCCTTGCTGGTTGCTCTGGTCGGGCTGGGTACCTATAGAGCCGTAAAGGCTAACAGCCCGCCCGAAACGCAAATTAACACGGAAAATACTACGCTGAACGGGCCGAATAATGTATCGGTTGGCGGCGAAGAAAATATGAGATAAATATTTGATAATCAACGGATTAAACTTGTTTTAGTGGTTGAGTTTTCGTATCTTTTGAGTATGGAAACGCTCTATAAATGGCTAGGATTCGGGTTGTTTTGGCTTGCTGTGACTGTGGCGCTTACAGTGTTTTGGCTGTGGGCTATCCCGAAGATTCAATCTTACGATTGGTGGCTATGGATACAGACCTACATTTTCCGCCGCCCGCGCCTCTTTAAAGATTTGGACCACATTGAGCGAATGCTCTACATCATACACAGAGCTAAGCGCCTGCCAACCTGGAAGCGAAACCTACTTGCCTACACTATTTATCGAAGCCGCCGCAAAGGCTTAACCATATGAAATACCTAGCCTACCTACTCTCTTTCTGCTTACTCCTTAGTAGTTGTAGTGCAGAAAAACGTGCACTACAAAAGGCAAAGAAAGCCCCGGTATCTACGACCTATGACCTGCCACGACCCGCCAAAGGAGACACCGCCCGCATAACCGTTACCCCACCGCCGCGCACGGCAGTAGGAGGTATTATTAGTGCCGTAACCGGGCGCGACAAGCCCACCGTTACGCCAGCGGGCAACATCATCCTGCCGAAAAAGAACTACGGCAGCATCAGCATTAGTACGGGTTCTGGTTCGTCCTCTGCCAGTGTAGCCGGTAAGAAAGCCGCCGCCGCCGTAGGAGAGGGGGCCACGACGACTAGCATAGGAAAGGTCAAGGCTCCTACAGCAGTAGGGGATAGCAACCAACTCAGTACGGCCGGTAAGAATGGCATTGTAGGAGACGGAAATACGGTCACCACTAAAGAGGCTGCGGGCTGGAAGGTGTATGCCTTTTGGGCACTAGTCGTAGGGGGTGCTCTGGTTGGCTGGTACTTCTTAGCGCCGGTTATCGCTTGGCTACCGAGTCGGGAAAGACTACTAGGCTGGGCTGGGTATGGCAAGAAGAAAAACGATACAACAGCATGATTACACTACCGAACCGCTACAGCTACTTGCTGCGTGAAAACGCCCCGAAGGTGCTGGTTGAGGCTTTAAAGCTATTCGGCACCCGCGAAATAGTAGGCCCGCTGCACAGCCTGGAAATCCTAAAGTGGGCGAAAGAGTTGGGGATGCAGCGCGAATACACAGCCGACGAAATCCCTTGGTGCGGGCTATTCGTGGGCGTGGTAGTCGAGCGGGCGGACTACAACCTAGTGCCCATTCTGCTACGGGCTAAGCAATGGCTCAAGTGGGGCAACCCGGTTCCGGAACCCATGCTGGGAGACGTAGTAGTCTTCACCCGAGTAGGGGGCGGGCACGTTGGGTTCTACGTCGGCGAGGACGCTACGCATCTGCACATTTTAGGGGGTAATCAGAACAACAGCGTGAGTATAGCCCGCTTCCCCAAGTCCGCCGCTGTAGGCTACCGTCGTTCGCCGTGGCGCATTGGGCAGCCGGCCAACGTGCGCAAGATTCACCTCTCTTCTACTGGCATTCTAAACCCTTCTGTTGTATGAAACACTTTCCTTCTGAGGCTAAATGGGCTATCTGCCTACTCTCTTTAATGGGTGTAGTAACCGGTGTGATAGCCGCCAACGACTATATTAAATACAAAGAACTAGGGAGTGCCATCTTCCCGGCTATCTGCTTTGGATTGGCAGGGCTGGGGTATGTGATTACGTATGTAAAGTATAAGAAGCGGGTATGAGAAGCTACACCGTAAAGAAAGGCAAGCACGACGACGGCTCTTTCAATTGGCCCTGGTGCGGTAAGGCTTCTATAGGTAGAAGCGTCATCTTTACCCCAAGCTGCGAGTACGAAAGCCAAGCCTATAATGCCGACGACGTAAACAAGCTGTTCGGCATCTCCTTTGGCTTTTCAGGCCCGCATAAGAACTCCGCTCGGTTCGGGTGGCGTTGGTCCAAGTCTGCACAGTGTATTGAGCTACTCGCCTACGTCTACGTGAACGGCCAACGGAATTGGGATAAACAGATGCGCTTCCCAGTGGTGGCACAGGTGAAGATAGGCCAGCGGGTAGACTGCCGGATTAACTACCACACCGAGTTTGCCGCGCCGTGCTTCTCCTTTACGGTGCGCGAGCATGAGACGAATAAGGTAATAGCCGCGAAGTTTGAAGATGCGCCGGGCAAGCTACCGAGCTACGGCTTAACGCATGGACTGTATTTCGGTGGTGCGTTGGTTAGTCCACACGACATCACAGTAGAAATGGAAGCCCTATGAGGAGGCATCAACGTTTCGGCTTTGTGTATTGGTGCCGTAAATAGTAGGCTATCTACCAGGCTGATAGATGGTTTTCTTCGTATATTTGGGTAAGGTCGGCATCGAGCCGTTTACTCATTAAATGCACAGGCCGCCTGATCAACGGCAAACGCGGGGCTTCGTTTTCGGACAGGTCGTTATCCGCCATGTAGGGGTTTGGACTTGCCCTATACCATCATCAAGACACTACAGACGGTAGTGTTCTATACAGGTATAGAGAGGTTGCCATGAATGTCAAACAGTGGCGCGAATAAGTAGGGCTACTCCGCAAAAGCGTGCCTACCAGCCTCTCTACTTTTAACAATCTATAGCCTACCGAAGCCCTATGTTGCAACATGGGAGGTTAGTAGGGGCTGTGGGTTGGGGTTGCGAGCCGGCACCATAGCCGGGGTAGTAGTCCTCCGGGTGTTGTGCGCAAGCCTCACCCTTTTATCACAGACACCCCGACCCAACCGGCCGGGGTGTTTTGCTTTGTAAAATAAAGTTGCCAACGCATGCAACTTATATAATAGGATGCGTATATTTGTGCGTTATGAAATTCTTCGCTCTACAGCCGCAGCATCAACTCCCCACTAGCCTGGGCCGGATGCCTGTTGCCTAATAAGTAGAAGTACTTCATCGCGACGCACCCGGCCCAACAAGGTCGGGTTTTTTGTTTTTCATCGGGTAGTAGAGGAGTCAGGTTTATCTCATCCGCCTTGGAAGCGGAGGCACGCAAGTTCGAATCTTGCCTACCCGACGTGGTTTTCTTACAGTGGGCTTTCCGAGAAATAAAAGCTACTGCTGACAGATGGGGAAAGACCCATACATTGCCGGATCGTCTAATGGCAGGACGACACCCTTTGAAGGTGTTTATCGTGGTTCGACCCCACGTCCGGCAACTGTGCTAGTAGCTCAACTGGAAGAGCGCCCGCCTGTGCAGCGGGAGTTACGGGTTCGGTTCCCGTCTAGCACCCTTTTGCGCTAGTGGCGTAATGGTAGCCGCGCCGGTCTTAGAAACCGGTCTTTACGGGTGGGGGTTCGAGTCCCTCCTAGCGCACAAGAAAGCCCCTGTCATACGATAGGGGCTTTTGTATTACTCCTGCACCACCTGCACCTTCACTAGATGCCGACGCAAGGCCCTAGCTGGCATCCAGTACCGGCGTCCGTCTTTGAATAACAGGAACCCTATTGAGCCGTTCTTGCGCTGCTTTCTGATGTGGTGGATTCGGCGTTTACGCCCTCTTCCGTCGGTGTAATCAAGTCGTACAAGGCGGTTCCAACAGTCTACGGCATAGCCATCAAAGGGAGGACGTAGACGCCAGCGTAGTTCTTGTTCCGTCGGTGGTCGGTCGGGTGGTTCATACCAAGAGTGAGGGAGGTGGAGGCCGCGGGTATAGTGGTGTAGATAGTAGTGCATATATCATAGTTTAAAAGCTATCGTAGACGTTTGCGGCTGCGTCGTTTATCTGCTCTGGCAGCATCTTGCGCAAGTAGGTTTCGGTTTGGCGATAGGTGGAATGTCCCAACACATGCTGCGCTGCCCGTATATCTCCGTTGTTGGCCTCTACTGTTAACACGGCCATTGTGTGCCGGGCTGTGTGCGGGTGGACATGTTCAGGCAACCCCAAATTTTTGCAAAGCGTGTACAGCCTCCGTAGAATCCGCACGTTCGCAGCCCGGTTTTGGACGTGGCGCTGGTTCAGCGTCAAAGAGAAAAAATCAGGTGGCAGAATCGGGAAGATCAAGTCATTGCCTGCCGCGCTTGAATGATGATAGCGCAGTAGAAGGGGTAACAATGGACCTTTGAGCGCGATGGTCTTTTCGGGGCCGCTTTTCATGGCTTTGTACTTGACTTCGCCTTTCGTGAAATCTACATTCTGCCAGCGGAGCTGCATCACGGCTGAAACCCGCGAACCATGCAGGTAAAAACACGCCATGTAAATATCCCGCGCCAACGCTTGTTTTGGCGGCAACGCCGCTTCCTGCATCACCAGTAATTGTTCTTTCGTGAGCACGGTACGCTTCCGCCCACTGTGGCGCGGGAGGCGCAATCCGAAGAAGGGGCGGAAAGACCGCCGAGTGTGCGGCCAAGCTTTGACACGGTTCCACATAGCAGTAAGCGCCGAGAGGTAGGTTCTGGCAGAAGACGAAGCCATTTGCCCCGCTAACCACAGGCCAAAGGCGTCCCGGCGATCTTCCGTAAAAGAAGCCGCGGGCAGGTGGCCAGGCCCGTGCCACTTCCTTAGCAAGGCAGCAGCACGGGTAAACGGTTGAAGTGTACTTTGATTGGCGTGTTGATAGTGCGTCGCTAGGATGCGGTCCAAGGCAGCGAGTAGACACGTAGTGGCGTCTTCATCGGGCATAATGCCCCGCATTTCCTTGGCAACGTTTAGGGCAGTTCGTTGGGATTTAGGTAGACTGTTTTTGGCTTGCCGAGCATCGGCTTTCAGTTCTTCGAGTAGATCGTTGTCCTTGTCTACCGTCGCTTGCTTGCGCCGAGTAGGAAGAATGGTTTCAGTGGCTTGGTCCCATTCGTCGGGGAAGAGCCGGATTTCGCTACTGTACTCTGCACGTTTGCCATATAAAGTGATCCGTAAGCTGACTGGGGCTTTCCCAGCCTTGTTAATTTTGTGGAGCTTCAGCCACAGCTTCAGCTTCATAAGATGCGTAGTTCGCATAGTCCCAAGCCGCAGGAATAGGGCGGCGGGGACGGTTGTGTATAGAATAAGAGCGGACAGAGCGAGGAAGCAGACCTATACCCAAGGCTTGGGATAGTTCTACTAATAATGTAAATAGTATCATATATAGTATATGGTAAACTGAATATTGATAAGAAAGTACAGAGATTCCCCCACATCCTACAAATGCGATGATTCTTAGGGCCGGGTAACGGTTTAGGGGGTGTGGAAGGGGGTATCGCCAGGGTAACGCGAAGCATGGCAAAAACAGAAAAGGGCTTAAAAAACCAAACCCACCGCATTTTAGGGGTGGGTCTTCTGCAAGCGCTACTGGGAAAATAACATAGCGGACAAAATTAGAGAAATATCCCTTTTTCTACTGTGAGTGTGGCCTAGTTAACCGCAAGCTCAGCAACTAGCTGTTAGTCACTACATAATCTCCTTGGGGTAGCAGAGGTAGTGCTTTTCTACCCGCTGGCTGAGGGCACGTATATTGGGCAGGTCCGACGCTTCAGCCACATTTACCACACGGCCGCGCTTGGTAAGCACGTCAATGGTTTCGCCCACAGCGTCGTAGGCGTTGTTGCTGATGCGGCCGTGCAGCATGAGTAGCGCAGCCTCGTTGGTGGGTAACTGGAAATGCTCGGCAATCAACTCCGTCACCCCCAGCTTGAAGTCTTCATCAAACGGTTCAGCTTGCAAACTTATTTTAAATAGGTGACGGTTCAGAATGCTGCTGGCCATGTAGCTGAGCACTTTATCGGGATGAGTAGCCCACTGCTTCACCGCGCCCCAGATGTCGTAGTCGTCGAGCTGCACGAAGCGCTGCAAGATGCTGTCGTCGGCCTCGAACTCGCGGATGCTCACCGGCCGACTCAGGAAATACTGCAGGCACGACGACGCGCCTACCTCCTGCCCGGAGCGGGCCAGGTCGCGGGCACGCTGCACAATCCGAATCACCATCTGCTCAGCCGACGTGACGGTTTTGTGCAGATACACTTGCCAATACATCAGGCGGCGGCTCACCAGAAAGTTCTCGATGCTATACACGGCTTTCTCTTCCAGCACCAGCTTTTCGTCCACTACCGTCAGCATTTTGATGAGGCGGTCGGCGCCGGGCCTACCCTCCTGTACGCCCGTGTAGAAGGAGTCGCGGTTGAGGTAGTCGAGGCGGTCCATATCCAGCTGGCTGCTTACCAGTTGGTGAAAGAACGGGCGGGGGTAAGAACCCTGAAAAATCTGAATGGCAAGGTCGAGCCGCCCGTCAAACTCCGTATTCAGCCGTTGCATCAAGTACAACGAAAGCTGCTCGTGCGGCACTCCATCAAAAATACTGTGTTCCAGCGCGTGTGAGAGCGGGCCGTGGCCGATGTCGTGCAGCAGGATGGCAATCATGGCCGCCTCTCCTTCCTTGGCCGAAATCTTTACACCCTTGTCCTTCAACGAGCGCAACGCCAACGACATGAGGTGCATGGCACCCAGCGCGTGGTGAAAGCGCGTATGTAGCGCCCCCGGATACACGAAGCTGGTGAGACCTAACTGCTGAATCCGCCGCAACCGCTGGAAGTACGGATGCTCAATCAGGTCAAACAGCAGCTCCGTAGGAATGGTCACAAAGCCATATACAGGGTCGTTGAAAATTTTTTTCTTATTCATAGTAGGGCGTAGCGCCAAGCTTCAAGTTCGTGCTGTATAGCTACTATTGGTGTTGGCGGTGCGGGGCATTTGTAAAAGCTCAACGCTACTACTTTGCACTGGTTGCTAACTATTTTCGGTTTTCCCGGGTTGATAATAGGGTAGAAGAATATAGGCTTGCCTTAATTTTCTTACAACCCAAACTGCCGAATTAACGGTAAAGCTACTCACGAAACGGTAGCTGCTGGCTTGCCAGAAGGCATTTCTCGCGACTGCGCGACAATGCAAGGCTGCACCAGTTCGTTCAACAAGGCGCAAAGCAATAGTTTGCGCTGCCATTCTAAGACCCCTATGCAATACTCTATTCTCTGGGCCGACGACGAAATCGACTTGCTCAAACCCCACATTCTCTTTCTTAAGGAAAAAGGCTACGACGTGACCGGCGTGAATTCCGGTGCGGATGCCATTGAGGAAATCCAGGAGAAAACCTACGATCTAGTATTTTTGGATGAGAATATGCCCGGCCTCACCGGCCTCGAAACCCTCACCGAAATCAAGGCGATAAAGCCGACCGTGCCGGTAGTGATGATTACCAAGAGCGAGGAGGAGCATATTATGGAAGAGGCCATCGGCAGCAAGATTGCCGATTACCTTATCAAGCCCGTGAACCCCAACCAGATTTTGCTGTCGGTGAAGAAGGTGCTGGATAATAAGCGCCTAGTGTCGGAGAAAACGAACAGCAGCTACCAGCGTGATTTCCGCCAGCTGGGCATGCAGCTTGGCGACCGGCTCTCGCCCTCGGAATGGGCCGATGTATATAAGAAATTGGCATATTGGGAGTTGGAGATTGACGAGACGGAAGGCAAGAGCATGGCCGATGTGTTCAACATGCAGAAGGACGAGGCTAACACGTACTTCGGCCGCTTCATCACCGAGAACTACGAGGATTGGGTGAACGGCGACGATGAGGACGCCCCGCTCATGTCGCACCAGCTCTTCAAGGAGCGCGTGTTTCCGCTGCTAAAGGAAACCGGCGATACGCCCGTATACTTTGTGCTCATCGACAACCTGCGCTACGACCAGTGGAAGATTCTGGAGCCCATCATAGCCGATTTGTTCACCGTGGATTCGGAGGAGATGTACTATTCCATCCTCCCCACCACCACGGCCTACGCACGCAACGCCATCTTCTCGGGCATGATGCCGGGTGAGATTCAGAAGAAATACCCCAACCTGTGGGTGAACGACGACGACGACGAGGGCAAAAACCTGCACGAGGCGGAGTTCATGGAAATCAACTTCCAGCGCGCCAACCAGAAGCACAAGCACAGCTACAACAAGGTAACCAACTTGCAGGCCGGCAAGGACTTGTTGGGCAAAATGGCTAACCTGCACAACAACTACAAGCTCAACGTCATCGTCTACAACTTCGTGGACATGCTCTCCCACGCCCGCACCGACATGGCCATGATTCGGGAGCTGGCCGCCGACGAGTCGGCGTACCGGAGCATTACCCGCTCGTGGTTTCTGCACTCGCCGCTGTATGAGATGCTGCAAACCATTGCCGAGAAAAAGGGCAAGCTCATCATCACCACCGACCATGGCACCATCCGCGTGAAGCGCCCCTACAAGATTGTGGGCGACCGGAATACGAACACCAACCTGCGCTATAAGCACGGCAAAAACCTGGGCTTCGACGATTCCCGCGACGTATACGTGGTGCGCAAGCCCGAGCGCATTTTCCTACCCCGCGAAAACGTGAGCACTGCCTACGTCTTCACTGTGGGCGACTACTTCTTCGCCTACCCCAACAACTACAACTACTACGTGAATTACTACAAGGACACATTCCAGCACGGGGGCATCTCGCTGGAGGAGTGTATCATCCCCTACATCACCCTCACAGCGAAAGGGTAGGGAAGAGTAGCAGCAATGCGTAGCGCCGCGTCAGCACCGACAGTAAGATTCTGTTGGTGCTGACGCGGCGCTTTTCATTATATGAGAAATAGTATATTGTATATTCAGTTATTACCGTTTAGTATTCTATAAATCAACCAACTACCCTATTAGCTCATGAGAAATTCGTTTATGAAAATTAGCCTGCTCGCTTGCTTGTGTGCTTGCGCCAAAGAAAAACCTGCTAACGAAATTATCGTCGAAGGCAATATCAAGAACATGCCGGATGGTAAAGTATACTTAGCCGACGCCTACCAATACGACATTTTGCTTGATTCGACGGAGTGCAAGGATGGGCACTTTATTTTTAAGTTGAAACCGGATTCTGCATTCACGCCTAGTATGGTATCTATTCATTACACCAACGATATACCATATGACTCCACAGATAGGGAGCAGTATTACAAAAGGCTAGGGTATCGGATGCTAGCGTTTTATAACTACACAAAAGGCGCGGATAGCTTAAAATACTACCACACAGCCTTTTTCTTAGAAAAAGGGCGTACAAAATTAGGAGGTGATCTGCAAGGTGATAAAATAAGGGTATATGGTAGTAAAGAAACCAGCCTTATGTACAGTCTGAATAGGGCAGATTTTGGTTGGTTAGGTAACAGTGAAGGAGAAAAACGGGCAGCTAGAATCAAGTTTTTTACAAATAAAATCAGAGCGAACCCTTACTCTTACTACCTTATAAAGGAGATATATAACGCGAAAGAACAATATTCCGAGCAGGAGCTACGCGAGATTCTAGCGCTGTTCACCCCAGACGTGCAGGCATCCGCTTTTGGTGCGAAAGTCAAACAATATCTAGCAAATAGGGTAGATCCGGATCAGCCCTACCCCAATATGTCCTTTGCGAAACCTGACAAGCAGCAAGGATGGATGATGGACAACGGTGCCAAGGTAAACATGCTCGTGTTTTGGGCCAGCTGGTGCGGCCCGTGCCGCCAAGAGATACCCCAGTTGAAAGAACTCTACACCGAGTATAAAGACCGAGGTGTGAACTTGGTTAGTGTTTCCATCGATGAGCAACCAGAAAGCTGGCAGAAGGCGTTGGGCCAGGAGCAGATGGGATGGCAGCAACTCATCGTCGACAAAGAGCAGATCGAATCGGTGCAGCAAAAATTCAATTTCAGCGCTATTCCTCTAGTTATTCTAGCTGACAGTAGGGGTAAAGAGATACGAAGATTTGTGGGATACGCGGAGAACAATCCGCAGCTATACCGGGCCGCACTGAACGATAAGGTAGGAGCTAAGTAAGCCACACAACGAAAAAGGCCGTTGCACGATTCGTGCAACGGCCTTCGCCTTTTCAAGCCAAACGGCTAACCATATTGTGTGAATTTCTTTGTCAGCAGAAAGGTAGAACCTCTACAGTGGGTTCTGCACAATGGCTTTGTTTACGTTGATTTCAGACTGCGGGAACAGGAACTGCCATTCCTTCGCGCCGGGCTCCACTCTGAGGTTGCCTACGCGAATTGCCCAGGCAAACTGCTCGAGGTGGTTTGCGCCTGTCCGGTTTAGTGGGCTGTTGGTGCGCTTGAGGTCCAGGAAGCGGAAACCTTCGCCCCACAGCTCTACCCGGCGTTGGGTAAGAATTTCGTCTACCAGCGCCTGGCCCGTCTTGGTAGAGCGCACGTATTGTGGGTCGCGGGCACTCACAAGCGTGAACAGGGTAGCGGCAGCAGCGGCATTGTTCTGCCGGGCTTGCGCCTCTGCCAAGATCAGGTACAACTCAGCCAAACGCATGTGTGGTACGTCGCCGATGCTCAGGCTGGGATCAGCTACCAGAAACTTCTTCTGGCCATACTTTGCTTTCACACCGTTGGCAGGAGCCGGAATACTGGTACCCGCTGGGTCCCACAACTGCCGGCGAACGTCGGTAGTGGGCAGCTGGTCGTAGAGAACCGAGTTGATTTTCTTTGGATTCTGCCGGATAGCGGTCGAGTTAAAGTTGGCCGACATGTAGGCGAAGAACGAGTAGAAGTAGTTGGTCTGGTCGGCCTGCATCTTGCTACCCCATATCCACTCCGGGTTATCCACATTGTTGAAGCCGCTCGTGTACTGCGTCCGGCTCATCAGGGTGGCGCCGCTCTGCTGAATGGCTTCCTGCGCAAACTTCGCGGCATCCGCCCAGTTTTGCTGCGCCAGGGCTACCCGGGCTTTGATGCCTTTGGCTACGGCTGCATTGAAGTGGGATTTGGCAGGGCGAGCACCCAGGCCGGTCAGCGTCGTGATAGCATCGTCCAGATCCTTGTTCACCTGGGCGTACACATCTTTCACAGTGGCTCGGGGCTGGCCCTCTGTGGTGTTCGTAGTCATTAGCGGCACGCCTAGCTGGGTATTGTCCTTGCTGGCATCGTACCGTTCCCCAAACACTTGCACCAGTTGGAAGTGCGCCCAGGCACGGTATACCAAGGCCTCACCAATCACCATTTTCTTGTCCGCTTCGGGTCCGGTTGCATTCTCCAGCCCGTTGATGAGCATGTTAGCATTGGAGATGATGCGGTAATAGAAATAGTACCAGGCATGGTTGTAAGAAGATGTCGAGGCCGCATTGCGGTGCGAAATCCAGTTGTGCTCAGAAGCCCACCAGCTGGTACCCAATGTCTGCACCCAGTCTTCTCCTAGGGCATCCATCATAATTTTCATCGACCCTTCTCCGCCCTGGTTTTGGCTGCTGTTATGCTGCAAATACAGTATCCGGTGGATACCGTTCAAGGCCGCCATAGCGTTCTTCGTATTGGTAAGAACGTCTTCCTCGGTTACGGCACTAGTAGGTGCCGTATCTAGATAATCCTTATCGCAGGAGGAAAACACTAAGGCGCTAGCTAAGAAAGCGCTATATATCGTCTTTTTCATTACTAAGTAGTTACTACAAAGAGAGGTTCATCCCCAGCGAAAGTACACGGGCGGGCAGGTACACGGCCGACGTAGTACCGGAGAAAGCCTGCGCCACGTTCATGCCTTTGCGCTTGGTAATCAGCGCCAAGTTCTCGCCGGTAGCGAAAATGTTCACGTTACGCAGCTTGAGGCGGGTCATAAGGGGGGCAGGCAGGTTGTAGCCCAACGACACTGACCGGAAATTGAGGTAGGAGGCATCGGTTAGCCAACGATCTGAAGCCGCAGCTAAGTTCACGGTGTTGCCCACTTGCATGCGAGGCACATTAGTGATGTCACCAGGGTTCTGCCAGCGGTTCAGCATGTCTGTGTGCATGGCATCACCGTAGCTGCCATGGTTCATCAAACTGGCGTACTGGCTATCGTAGAACTTGCCACCTACGGAGTAGGTCAGCAGGGCCGACAGAGTGAAGCCTTTGTATGTGAACGTATTGGTGATACCACCCGAGAACTTTGGAATGGCCGTGCCAGCGTAGTGGTAGCGGGCATTGTTGGCGCTTGAGGTCACAGTATCGCCACCAATGATTTTGCTGTTGCTCTCGTTATACGAGATAGCGCGGTACAGCGCGTCGCCATTATCCGGGTCAACACCGTAGTATTCACGCAGCCAGAATTCCTGCAGGCTCCGGCCTTTTTTCAGCTTCTTGGTACCCGATACCAGCTCTTCATAGGGTAGGCGCGTAATCTCGTTTTTATAGGTGGTCCAGTTTACATCCAGATTCCAGTTGAAGGTACTGGTTTTAATGATGTCTCCGGCTAGGCGAAGCTCAATACCTCGGTTATACATTGCTCCTACGTTCTCGATGCGGTTGGCTACCCCACTGGAAAGTGGCAACTGCACTTCAAACAACAGGTCTTTCGATGTCCGGTTGAAATACTCAATCGAGCCATTCAAGCGGTTCTGGAACAAAGCAAACTCAAGCCCGGCATCGAAGCTGTTGTTCTTTTCCCACACTAGGTTTCTGTTGCCTAGAGTTGCTTGCGAGAAGCCTGGTTCTGCGGCGTTGTTCTGACCCAGAGTATAGAGCGCCTGCCAAGCGTAGAAGTTATTCCCGTCTGAATTATTCAGGTTTTCGTTTCCTACCTGTCCATAAGAAGCGCGTAGCTTCACCATGTCAGCCCAAGTAGGCATCGTGAAAAACTTCTCCTTGTCTAGACGCCAGGAGCCGCCTACAGACCAGAAGCTACCCCAACGTACATCCTTATAAAAACGTGAGGAACCGTCCCGCCGGTACGAACCAGATACTGTATAGCGGTCATCAAATGTATAGTTTGCCCGACCAAAGAAGGACTCAATCCGGTGCTCCTGCAGGTAGGTATTGAAGTTGTTGATGGTGTTGAAGTTCTGCAGCTCCGTGTTATTCGGCACTACCTCACCCGATTTAGAACCAGTTAGATAGTCATAGTTTCGGCTGTAGTTCTCGTGGCCCACCAGTGCTTCCACGGTGTGTACTCCGCCAAACGTCTTGTTATAGTTCAGCAGCTGGTTGGCAGTGTAGCTCGTCAGGTTGTAGATCGTCCGACCAGCGCGGCCAGCGGGGGCACCGTCGCCTACTACCGTATTTTCGTAGGTCTGCTCCTCGTAGTTGGTAATATCTATCGCAAAGTTGCCCGTGAATTTGAAGTCTTTCAGGAAGGTGATTTCCCCGTAGGTTCTACCACCCAGTACATTGCGACGGTAGAGGTAGTTGTTCCACTCGGTTTCAGCTACGATATGACGGCCAGGATACACCGGACGGGTCATGGTAGGAGAGGAGCCGCCGATGTCATATATTTTTTGGCCATTGGCATCCAATACATACGCTCCCGTTGTGGGGTCGTGCTGGTGCACAGGGTAGATGGGACCAATGCCGCGGCTGAAGAAGAACGGATTTACAAAGCCCGTAGCACTGCCGGTGTTAGCCTGGTTGGAGTTGGTGAGCGTGTAATTTATGTTTGCGCCAGCCTTGAACCATTTGGTTAGGTTGGTATTCACGTTCAGACGGCCGGAAAAACGCTCGAAGTCCGACTTGATCACGTAGCCTTTCTCGTTCAGGTAGCCCAGCGAAACGTAGTAGTCGCTTTTCTCCGAGCCGCCGTTGAAGCTGGCCGTGTAGTCAGAGCGGGAGCCGGTCCGGCTCAGCGCTTTTTCCCAGTTCAGATCATCACCCCACAGCAGCTGTGCGTTGGGGTTCAGAGTGCCATCTGTGCCTACAATCTGGTTGTCGGGCACATTGAAGGGGTTGTAGCCCAGCAGGCTTTTGATCGTGTTGGTAGCGCGCTGATTGGCCTGCTCGCGGGTAACAGTTCCACTAACAAGGCTGTTGCGGTAAGCTTCCCACATCATGGGGTAATACTGCTGCGCATTCACGCGGCTGTACTCCGGAATTGCCCGAGAAGAAACGCCTTGCAATGCCCGCACGTTCACCTGTACTCGGTCTTTCTTGCCGCGCTTGGTGGTAATCATTACTACCCCGTTCGTAGCGCGCGAGCCATAAAGAGCAGTGGAGGCGGCATCTTTCAAAATAGAGATGCTCGCAATGTCTTCCGTATTTAAATTAGACAGTCCTGCCGTGTAGGGCACCCCATCTACTACATATAGCGGAGAATTTGAGTAGTTCACAGAGCTAAAGCCTCGAATACGGATATCGGGACCATCTCCTGGCTGACCGGAGCCACCAGCAACCTGTACACCTGCAGCTTGGCCGGCAATGGCGTTCGTAACGTTCGTTACGGGACGCTGCGACAGTTTCTCGGCTCCGATTTTAGCCACGGAACCGGTATACGTAGCAGGGTCGGCCGTACCGTATGCTACCACTACTACTTCATCCAGGTTCTGGGTGTCGCCAGTCAGCGCTACATTCAGCGCAGATTGGTTGCCAACCGAAACTTCTTTATTGATATAGCCAATGAAGGTGAATACCAGCGTTGCTTCGCCGGCTGGAACATCAATGCTGTAGCTGCCAGTTGCATCCGTAGGGGCCGCTGTGGCTGTGCCTTTGAGGCGAACGGTTACGCCCGGCAACGCTTCGCCAGTGGTAACGTCCGTCACTCGTCCTGTTACAGTTCTGTTCTGTGCCCACGCCTGCGTTAGCAGCGCCAGCATCAAAACAAAGCTGAGAAGTAGTGTTTTCTTCATGCAGAGTTGGAATTAGGAATTAAGTAGGTGATTGAAGTTCGTTTGTAGCGCATCGCTACTTCTAAAATCCGGGTGTAGCTGCTTTCAGTAGAAAACAGGCTGTAGTCCTGACTAGTCAGGGAACGGCTGGCTGATCCTGTGAAGAGCTAATAGCTTGCTTTCGTAGCTCTGCCTCATGAAAAAGGGAGAAGTAACGCGTAAGCAGCTTGTGCAATCTGCTACCTCGGTACTACGGCCAGCAGAGTTGTATAAGCCTATGTGGTGAATACAGGAAATGACTTCCTTGAACCAGTGAAATATGGTTATTGCCACTCCTGAAACGGCAATAGCTGGAAGCCGTTTATGCGTGGCTTTCACCAGCGATATGCTACGCTTACATACACAAACTGCGACTTGTAAATGGAAGTGCTAGTAGTGAAAGCAAGAGTATGATTTTGCTCATCAAAGCTTCATTATTCGTTTGACAGTATTTCAATAGATGTTGCTAATTAAGGCGATAATGCTAAAAAAGTCTACTTTTTACAGAAGTTTTTTCTTTTGTATTACCTCAATGTTAAGTTGATTTTATCGCTGTTTGTTTTGTAAATAATTGTTTATAAGCTGTTTATAAGTATAAATTTAATTTACGACAGTCAGTTCGTATCGATTGCCATTATAGCATCTTGCCATAAGTACGACCTATTTCGTATTCAATCTATGCAAGTGGTGCTTATGTTACCCAATGTGAGGATGTTAGCAATACACGAAGATTCGAATTTCGTTTTTCTGCTCGATAGGGAGGGTGCTCAGCTATCAATTTAGCTTAAACAGGATGATCCTGCGAGAGTGTTCTGCAAAGTATAGATGTGGCAATAAATACAAGGGCCGATCCTCTACAGAATCGGCCCTTGTACTTAATAAACGCGTTAGGCTGATTACATCAGATAAAACGTGTTTGAGACTACTGGCGTGGGAATATCGTCTTTGTGCTCTTCCAGCAGTTGTCGTAGATTGATTTCAATGGTGCGGGCTACGGCTGTCATGGGCGTGTCGGTGGGTTTGTTGCTGAAAGGATCCTGCAGATAACGGGCCGTGCGCTCGAGCAGCAGAAAGGCAACTGCAATGGTCATTAGCATAGGAATTTCCCAAAAACCTATGGTTTCCACCAGACCCAATGACAGCGTAATCAGAAATAGATAAATCAGAAGGTAGATCAACTGGCGGTAGCTGGCCGGGAATACGGTGTTTTTGATTCGTTCGGCGCCGCCCATCGACTCGGTGTAGCGCACTACGGTATTGTCGAGCTGCACTTGCTGGAAAGCATTGATTATTTCCTTTTGATAGAGTTCTTTGGTGTGCGCTGTGTGCAAAGCCAAAATTCCGACAGGTTTGTTACTGTGTTTTCGCAGGTAAGCCAGATCCTGCTCCGAGAGAAACGTATCGAGACCCTCCAATGCATCCAGGCCGCGCAAAGACTGCCCCAGACTGTAGCACCAGGCTATCTGGCGATAGGCAAAGGCGTGTAGGGGTGAGCCAAGGGTAGGGCTGCGCAGTAAGTCGTTGGGCACGAAGTGCAGGATCTGCAGCACCAGCATCCGCGAGTCGTTCACGATGGCGCCCCACATCTTGCGTGCCTCCCACCACCGGTCGTACGACTGGTTGAGATTGAAGGCCAGCAGCAGCGAAATCAAGCTGCCCAGAATGGTAGGCAGTTGCAGTGGAATCTGGGGGAGATAGTCGCCGAGAAAATACTTCAGGAGCTGAAAAGAAACGGAAATAATCAGCACCCGAATGACATCGGGCCATATGCGCTTGAGGATATAGCCAACGGGCAATTTGGTGTCGAGGAGCATGGAGGGGAGGAGTTACGTGTACGTCCTCCCTTACACGCAAAGCCGTGCGAGTAGTTGTGCCGATCAGGCTTTCATCCTTAGAAGCCTCCTGTGCGGCGCAGTTCCGCGTCGGCCCCTACCGTACGTTTGCGGGCGGCCGTGACTTTGCTACCCCCAAAGCGGTACGTAAAAGCCAGGGTAGCGACGCGACTGTCAAAACGGTTGTAGAAGGTTTCCCGAAAGTTGTCGTAGGTGGAGGTAGAGCGGATGGGCGTGGTGTAGAAAACGTCCGACACATTCAGGCGCAACGTGGCCTGTTTGTCCCACAGAGACTTCTGCACGCCAGCCGTGACCTGCCCGCGTCGGCGCACTACCTCGAACGCCGCTACCTCCCGCGACTGGTACAGGCCCGTTACATCTGCCGACCAGCCGCGCCCAAAACTGAAGCTCTGGTTGGTGTTGAACGTGAAGGCCGGGCGGCCCCGGTCGAGGGCGGTGCCGGCCAGACTGCCTAAGTAACGGCCATAGAATAGCACCAAGTTGTTGTACATGGTCCAGCTCCTGCTGATTTCTACGGGGGCCGTGAGCGTAAGCGAGAAGAAGTGCAGCTTGCCTAAGTTAGTAAACTGGTTCACCACTGTGCGGCCGCCTTCGGGGGCAGGCTGCACTACATTCTGAATCAGATTGCTGGTGCGGGCGTATCCCAGGGTACTGGTATACTTCTCGTGAAAGGTATGCGTCAGCTCCAGGTCGTAGCTGGTCTGGGGCCGCAACGCCGGGTTGCCCGACTGGTACGACGTAGCATCAAAGTACACGCGTAGCGGGTTGAGCTGCCCGTAGCTGGGGCGGTCGAGGCGGCGGCTGAGCGAGAGGGCCAGCGCGTGCTGCTCCGAGAGCGTCCGCTTCACCGACAGGTTTGGGAACAGCTGAAAGTAGTGCCACTCGTACCGCTCGTTGCCCACCGACTGCCGGCTCAGCGTATTCGTCTGCTCAGCTCGCAGGCCCAACTGGGTAGTAGTGCGCGCTGTAGCGCGCTGCAAACTAATATAAGCCGCATTCACGTTTTCGTTGTAGCGGAAGCGGTTGGTTTTTTCAGTATCCAGAGTAGTTTGCTCCTCTACCGTATTCGTAAATACGGCATCGTTGTCGGAGCTGATGTAGGTGACCTTGGCACCGGTTTCTAGACGGGTGCGGTAGGGTAGGAGGCGGCTGTAATCAACCTTCGCCGACTGAATGGTAACGTAGTTTTGCTGGTCGCCGTGCAGTACGCTGGTAGGAGCATCGGGCAACTCGTACACGGTTGTCAGGGCCAGTAGGCGGTCGGTGGTGTAGCGGGCTACGTCCAGGTCGGCGGTTAGTTCCGGGGCGTTGGTAGAGTCAGCAAATACGTGGCGTAGGTTGAGGTTGCCAGCGAGGTTAGGGCGTTGTACCATCTGGTCGGTGGTAGAGCGGTACTGGCCGGTCAAGCGATAGCGGGAATCAGAGGTTTCACCATAAATAAACGTTTGGTTATCACCAAAGCTAGGCGCCTCGCTCAGTAGCCCGCTCACGCTTACACCTAGCAAGGTACGATCCGATAGATTGTAGTCTAACCCTGCTTTCCAGCTATGCGACTGCAAATGGCTGGTAGTGCGGTTGAACTGCTCACTAGAACCCAACCACGCGTTGTCGTTGCTGGTAAACTGGCGGTAAAAGTCCAAGTCCAGGAAATTACGCCGGTCGGTGTAGGTGTAGTTTCCAAATACATTGAGGTTTTTGCGCCGGTGGTTCAGGGCAAGGCCCGTGGTAAACTTACCGTAGCGCCCACGCCCGTAACTGATGTTGGCAGTGCCGTTGGTACCCAAGCGCTGGTCCTTTTTCAGGCGAATGGCAATAATGCCGGCGCCACCCTGCGCATCAAACTTAGCGGGCGGATTGCTCAGCAACTCAATACTGGCAAGCTGCTCGGCGGGTAGGGCGCGCAGGTAGTCAGCCAGCTCGGTGCCGCTCAGGGGCACACGCTTGCCATCGATAAGTACTAGCAAGCCCTGGCGACCACGCAACGAGAGGTTGTCGGCGCCATCTACCGTCACGCCGGGGGCACGGCCCAGCACATCCAGCGAGGTAGCGCCGGCACTCAGCGTGCTACCCTCCACATTCACAATGGTGCGGTCGGCCTCGCGCTCATACAGAGGGCGGCGCGCTTCTACTTTCACCTCATGCAAGGTGGCGGCCGCGCTGGCCTGGAGCACGAGCGGGCTTAGGGTCTGAGACTGCCCGATTGCAGTCACCGGTTCGCTCCATACGCGGTTGTATCCTACAAGGGCCGCCGAAATCAGGTAGTTCCCCGCAAGTGCCGCGGGTAGGGCAAAGCGCCCCTGCGCATCGCAGAACTCAGTCTTAACGGCCACCGAGTCGGCGGCGCGGTGCAGCGTCACGGTGGCATACTCCAGCGGCTGCCCGCTGGCATCGCGCACAAGGCCCATGAGGGTAGGGGCAGTTTGGGCATGTACCTGCGGCACAGAAGCTACCCAGCCCAGTACAAACAAGCTCGCGAGGAAACGTTTTACCAATAGCCGCCCAACGTAGTGACGCATGAAAGAGATGGTGTTCGGGTAATGGAATAAAGCACGGGTATTGCAATAAAATCAGGTAGAGCAGAACGCAGCGCAGAGCCGATCCGGAAAGTGAGCAAATACAAGGCAGTAACTGCTACTTTGCAACGCAACGGAATTACAAGACTATGCTATTAAAAAGTAAAATCATACAACTTATGTATGTTTTTATTGATAAAAGTATAATCCCACCCTATTATACAGCTAATCGTCCATAAAACGAAATTGGCCCGGTGCAGGCGGCGCTCCGCTAGGGGAGAAGTCCGCCGGCACCGGGCCGGAAAGCGTCAGAGCGCTTCTTATTGAAGTGCATCCAAGGCGGCGCGCAGCCGCGGCAATGCCGCCTCAATTGACTCCAGCGAGGCCCCGCCTACCGACATGCGGAACCACGGGTCCGTCTCGTTGGTGCCAAACGCGCTGAATGGTACCAGCGCCAAGCGTGCCTCGCTGATTAGGTAGGAAGTCAATTCTTTCGTCGTGCTGAGCTGCTGCCCATCCGGCGTGGTTTTGCCTAATACGTCGAGCTTGGCCGTGAGGTAGATAGCACCCATCGGCACAATGGCATCTACGGGGTAGCCCTGCGCTTTCAGCGCCTGTAAGCCGTTGTACAGGGCCTGTAGGCTCTGCTGAAGCTTGTCTTTGAATGCGGGAATAAAGGCATCCACGGCCGCGTCGTTGGCGAGGTAGGCGGCGGTGGCCATTTGCTCCGCTTTGGGGGCCCAGGCGCCTACGTGGCCCAGGATAGCCTTCATCTTGTCAATTACCACTGCTGGCCCAAAGGCATAGCCCACGCGCACGCCGGTGGCAGCCAGGCACTTCGAGATGCCATCGATGTAGAGAGTGTAGTCGCGCAGCTCGGGGCGCAGGCTCACTGGGTCGAAGTGCTGAGCGTCACCGAAGGTCAGCATCCAGTAAATCTGGTCGTAGAGCAGGTAGAGCGGCTTCTCGCCGGGTTGGCGCCGCTGGTTTTCGGCTACTACCAGGTCGCAGATTTCCAGCAGGCCGTCGCGGGTGAACATGGTGCCCGTGGGGTTCAGCGGGGAGCAAAGCGCCAGCAAGGTAGCGCCCGACAGGTGCGGGGCCAGCTCGGCGGCGGTAGGCATAAAGTTGTTTTCGGGTAGGGTTTCCACTGCTATTGCCTCGGCGCCGGAGAGGTGGCAGTAGTGGTTGTTGTTCCAGGAAGGAGTAGGAAACACTACTTTGTCGCCAGGGTCTACCAGGGCCAAGTAGGTGGCGTAGATGAGCGGCCGCGAGCCGCCAGCCACCAGCAAATCGTTGGGTGAGTAGTCCAGATGCAGACGCTGGTGCAAGAAGTCGGCGGCAGCGGTGCGCAGATCCAACGTGCCGTTGGCGGGTGGGTAGTTGGTGTGGCCGGCCGCGTAGGCGTCCGTAATAGCATCGCGCAGCTGCTCCGGAATAGGGAAGATGCTGGGGGTGAAGTCGCCAATGGTGAGGTTGCAAATCTGCTCCCCCTTGCGAATCATATCGTTTACTTCGTTGCCGATCTTGATGATTTCGGAGCCGATAAGGCTGCCGGCCATGCGGGAAACTTGCATTGTGCGGGTAGTTGGGGGTGATGGGGTACTTACTGCGAAGGTACGATGCAGGTAATTGGGAGTTAGCTAGAATATGAGAACCAGCCCTGTCATCCTCTATCTGGCGTCCGCTTGCGAAGGACCCTATCACATGAGAACGATAAGCGTACCAACGACTCGTTTACGCGTGAGAAGGTTCTTCGCGCTGCTCAGGATGACAGATGAGAAACTACTACCTCACTTTTCTACCGCTGCCAGCACCCGCTTAATCAGCTCATCCGGATTCCCATTGTGCCAGCGCCACACAAGCACGATGTCGTGCTCGGGGTCAATCCAGATGGTATTAGAGCCGGCACCCAGGGCCGCAAAGCTGGTAGCCGGGGCGTGGGGCCAGGCTTTTTGCTCGGTATTCAGCCACCAAAGGTAGCCGTAGTCAGGGCCGATGGGGCCGCGGGTAGTGGCCTGGCGCACCCAGTCGCGCGACACGATCTGGCGGGTGCCCCACTGGCCCTGGCGCAGCATGAGGTAACCAAAACGGGCCTCGTCGCGGGCACTGATCCACAGGCCCGCGCCCCAGCGCGTGCCGCCGCTCACCGAGGGTAGGGGCCGACCATGTATTACGGCCATCGAGTTGAAATAAGGCAGATACTGCCACGTGTCCGACGCGCCGATGGGGTCCATAATCTGCTCCTTCACCACCTGGGGTAGGGGCTTTTGCCAGAGCGTGAGCAAGGAGAGTGAGAAGCGGTTGATGCGCACATCGTTGTATTCCCAATAGGTGCCGGGCGCTTGCAGTGTGCGGGGCTTCCGCTCACCCTTGCCAAAGGCCTCGTGCCCGATAAAATCGGCGTTTTTGCCCCATAACTCGCCTTCCCACTCGCTGGTTTGGCGGGCGTGCTGCTCCCAGGTGATGGGCTGGTTGTGCGCCGATGCGTAGCCGCCGTCGGGCACGTACTGCGCCACCGGGTCGTGGATGTCCTTAATCATTCCTTTATCCAGCGTAATGCCCAGCACCGTGGAGAGCATGCTTTTGGCCACGCTGTAGGTAGGATCGGGGCGCTGGGTGTTGCCCCACTCGGCCACAATGTAGCCATGGCGCAGAACCAGGCCATTGGTGGCAGCGCGGCCGGGCGGTAGCGGCCCCAGCGGCGTCCCAAAGATTTCGGCCTGATTACTAAAATCCGACGCAATCTGGGTGGTTTCCTGGGTTTTGGCGAACTCGACGGCTTCTTCCAGCCGGGCCGCGTTCATGCCTACTTCCGCAGGGGCGCGGGTTTTCCAGGCGTTGCCCCGGCCGGGGTAGTAGGTGGTGGCAGTGGTACTGGTAGGCAGTTGAGAGCAAGCCAGTACGGGTACTAACAGTAGCAGCAGGGGGTAGGGTTTGCGCATAGAACAGGCGTAGTGTGGAGGAGGTATGAAAGCTACGATAAACTATTCGTTGCACATTCCATTGGCCGTGTGAAGAAGTTGCGCGTGCATTGGTAGGCTGTAACACCGTCGGAAATTGGTGGAGGCACGTGAAATTTCCCTCCTTGGTCGCACTGAGGTGCAACGTCCTTGGCATTTCTACTCCGCCAAAACTTTCGGAACTTGCGCCACTTTTAGTTTTCGCCATGGCACAAGAACACCCCATCGTTATTTCTTCGCTGGCGGCCCTACCCGAAGCGGCGGCCGCGCTGCGCCAGCATCTGGGCACGGCCACTGTCCTATGCTTTGAGGGGGAGATGGGAGCGGGCAAAACCACCTTCATCAAGGCGTTGTGCGAAAGTCTGGGCGTGCCGGCAGAGGAGGTCAGTTCGCCTACCTTCTCGTTGGTCAACGAATACCGCGACGCCCAGAATCAGCCCATCTACCACTTCGATTTCTACCGCCTCAACGACCCGCAGGAAGCTGTACACATGGGCGCACAGGAATACTTCGATTCGGGTTATCTTTGCCTGATAGAATGGCCGAGCCGCGTAGCCGAATTGCTGCCGACAGATCATCTTCTCCTTACCCTTACCGTTACCGGACCCTCTTCCCGAGAATTAAAAATTAAGAATTAAAAATTAAAAGCCGTCTACAACCATCTGGAAGAATAAGGATGGAATGGCAGCAAACAAATTTTTAACTCTTAATTCTTAATTTTTAATTAAAAACAAATGCCCGAAGCCGTTCCCCCCGGATTTGAGTCGCTGGCTGCGAGCCGCGCCTACTTCACGCAGGAGTCGATGCTGGCCATCGAAACCCGCCGCCGCAAGCTCTTCATTGGCTTGCCCCGGGAGTCGTCGTTGCAAGAAAATCGCATTTGCCTCACGCCCGAGGCCGTGAAGCACTTAGTAGAAGGCGGCCATGACGTGATGATTGAGAGTGGGGCCGGTGAGCCCAGCAAGTACTCCGACCACGACTACTCCGAGGCGGGCGGCACCATTGCCTACTCGGCCAAAGAAGTATACGAAGCGGATATTGTGCTGAAGGTAGCCCCGCCTACCCTGGAAGAAGTGGAACTGCTGCGCCACGGCCAGACGCTGATTTCGGCCTTGCAGTTTGGGTCGTTGTCGGCGGAGTATATCACGGCGTTGCTGCGTAAGAAAATCAATGCCATCAGCTTCGAGTTGATCAAGGACCCCTCGGGGCGCGGCCGGTAGTGCGGGCCATGTCCGAAATTGCGGGCTCTACCGTGATGCTGGTGGCGGCCGAGTATTTGGCACGCTCCAATGAGGGCAAGGGTGTAATTCTAGGCGGCATTACAGGCGTGCCGCCGTCGCAGGTGGTGATTTTGGGCGCCGGTACCGTAGCTGAGTATGCAGCCCGTGCCGCTACCGGTCTGGGTGCCGAGGTGAAAGTGTTCGACAACCATCTTTATAAGCTGCGTCGCTTGAAGGAAAACCTGGGTACGCAGCTCTACACCAGCACCCTCGATACGTTTGCCCTCAGCCAGCAAATTCGCCGCGCCGACGTGGTGATTGGAGCCCTCAACGCCGAGGAAGGGCGCGTGCCGTTTATGGTGCCCGAGAGCATGATTGCGACGATGGCGCCCGGCTCGGTGGTTATTGATGTGAGCATTGACCAGGGCGGTTGCTTTGAAACTTCGGAAGTCACCACGCACAACAAGCCGGTGTTCCGTAAATACGACGTGATTCACTACTGTGTGCCCAATATTGCCTCGCGGGTGCCACGCACGGCCACCAATGCGCTGAGCAACATCTTCACACCCATTATGCAGGAAATCAGCCAGAACGGCGGCATCAACGAAGTGCTGTTCAGCAACGAGCATTTCCGCTCGGGGGTGTATATCTACCGGGGCTCCCTCACCAATGCCACCATTGCCAAGCGCTTCAATATGCGCTACAAAGAGCTAGGACTTTTGATTGCCGTGCGCAATTAGCAGCCAGTCGTCACCCGCTGGGGGTAGGGGTAGGGTAGCACTGAAGACCGCGACAAGCGGCGTACGGGCCGCTAGGCCTCAAACCAATGCAGCGTGAAGGTAGTACCCTCGCCGATGGTGCTGGCAACTTCCAGGCGTCCGCCGCGGGAAGTGAGAATGCGCTGCACCAGATAGAGCCCTACGCCCGAGCCCCCTACCTGTGGATGCTGCCGGGTGAAAGGTTGGAAAGCAGTGGAAGAGGCTTTCGGAACGCGCATGCCAAGGCCATTGTCCTGCACCATTAGTACAGGATGGTCAGCCGCCGATAAATAGCTGCGCAGTGTGATGACTGGCAGCCGCTCGGGGTGCGCAAACTTGAGGGCATTGCTGAGCAGATTGTGCAGCACCGAGCGCAGGTTGGCCCGGCCGTAGAGCAAGGTAGGGGCCTCGGCTACCTCTACATGCACGGTAGCCCCAGAAGCCTGAATCTGAGCGCGCAGGCCCAGCAGCACATCCTCCGTGATGTGACGTAGGTCTAACTGTTCGGCCGGGGCCGAGAGGCCGCGCTGGTCTTGTACTGTGGCCGCCAGCTCTTGTAACGTACTGTCGAGCTGATGCAAGGAGTCATCCACCATCGAGATGAGCTGCTCCTCCTCCGGGTCGTTGAACGTAGCGCTACGGCGCAGCTCCTCAAACAAGCCGCGCAGGTTGAAGAGCGGCTGTTTCAGATCGTGCGAAGCCGTGTAGACGAACGTGTCCAAGTCGCGGTTGGTGCGGGCCAGCTCATCGTATTGCACTTGGAGTACCTCGCGCAGGCGGTGCTGGTCGTCTACATCGGTGCAGGCGCCAAACCAGCGCGGGCCTCGCTCGTCGGTCAGTTGCCGCGCCCGGATAATGTGCCAGCGGTACTGTCCATCGTGGCGACGCATTCTGAATAAGCCCTCGAATGGCTCACCGGTAGCCACGCTTTGCACCCACTGTCGGGCTGCCTCGGCCTGCTTGCGCGGCTCCAGCAAATTCACCCACCCGGTAGGCCCCAACTCCTCCTTGGTCAGGCCCGAATACTCACCCGTATAATGATTGTAATAGTCGATGAAGCCCTCGGCGGTGGCTGTCCAAATCAGCTCCGGAATACTATCGGCGAGGAAGCGCAACTCGGCCTCACCCCGGCGCAGGGCATCAGATAGCTCGCGCTGGTCGTGTACTTCGGTAAGGGCGCCGTGCCAGAACACGGGCCGGTCGGGGGCGTGTAGCTCAGGCAACGCGCGGCTCAGCATCCAGCGGTATTGCCCATCGTGGCGGCGCAAGCGATACTCATAGCTCCAGCCAGTACCTGTCTTGCGGGCTGTGTCGCCCTGGTAGAGCACCCGCAGCCGGTCATCGGGGTGGATCAGCAGCGGCCAAATGGCGTTCAAATCAGCAGTGGGTGGCTGACCAGTGAAGTAGTACCACTGCGGACTTACGTACTCGTAGATGCCCGCCGCATCCAGAGAAAACGTAATCTGGGGCACGGTTTCCGTCAGTACACGCAGGCGGGCATCAAGGCGGCGGGTTTCCATGGCCAGGGTGTGCGCGCGTTGCCGGGCTTCTTCCTGGGTGGTCACATCCACGGCGAACAGTACCAACCCCGTAATCTCCTGCTCATCATCGTACACGGGCTCTAGTACCAGATCGTAGCAGCGCGATACGGCTTCCTGACCATTGTGGGCGGGTAGAGGCAAGGAGCAGGCCTTGGCAACGTACGCTGTCCCCGTACGATAGACCTGGTGCAGTACGTCCACCAGATCGGGAGGGAGTACGCCGGGATGGTCGGTCACGCACTGGCCTTCCGCCACACTCTTACCCAGCAATTCCTGCATCGCCTTATTCAGATACCCATACCGCAGGTCGGAACCCTCTAAGGTTGCAACGCCGGCGGGTAAATGGTGCAGCAGGGCGTGAAGGTGTTGTTCACGCATAAAAAGAGCAGGGTAGGAGTGGCGAAAAGTAGAGTAAGTACGTCAGATAAGCAGATTAGGACTATAAAGGTTCAGCTAGGCGGAGGTAGGGCGCGGCATAGCCGGGAAAGCTGGCGTGTTAGGCGGGCCAAAAACAGCCAGGCGCACCAGCTCTATAAGCATAGCATCGGCAATGGTGAGGGTATCGGGTGGGGCCGGTACGCGGTCGGGTAGCAAAAAGCCTTGCAACTGCGAGAATCCTGCGCTTTCCAACGGGTGAAAGGCCATGTGCCAGTCCGGAAAGCTCCGCACATCGATGGGTTTATCTACCAGCTTTTGCACGTGCGAGTGGCGCCCATCGCGCTTGATGCGGCTGAACAGTGCCTCAGTTGCTTCTGGTTCACCCTCAAACAATTGAGCAATGTTGCCGTGGCTGTAAAAGAGAATACCGGTGATATGGTTCTTATTGTTGTCACGGCGGCATTGCTCCAGAAGTTCGTGCAAATCCTGGTCAGTGAGCGGCCGCACAGCCCGGCTGATGTACACAATGTGATTTAAATGCATGAGCTTACAACGATGAGGGGTATTGCTGAGTTGCTTTACTAGCAAGACGCAACCCGTTGAGCCGGCAAGGTATGAAGCTTTCCACTGACGCAGACGCTAGCAAGCTCCACTGTACGTAAGTATACGTAGAAAATAACCAATACTTTTAGCTGAACTGTCGAGCCACCCCAAAGGCCGCTGCTGCCGCCAGCGCTCCGGTACCTGCCATTTTGAGAATGCCCCACGCGGTTGGCTGACCAGTCAGCCGACTCTTGAAGTAGCTAAACAGCAGCAGGCAAACCAGCGTCAGCGCCGCCGACCAGCCCCTGCGTAGGTATGGTGGTTATACAAGGAGCATTCTACGCTCCATATTTCCGGCAAGCCTCGACTGCCGCTGGCCGCTGGGTAAAGCGTGGCTACCCTACTTGCCGGGATATATCCAGCAACTCGAAGCCTTCCGCGCGAAGCGCCAGCCGAATATCATCCGTGCCCGGCGTCTCAGCGTGCATGGTGGCTACCTCCGCCCGCCCCGGCGTGCCCGCCTCAATCTGGTCTACGATGAGCGTCAGACCCGTTAGGGCAGCACGGGCGCGGCCCACCGACTGCTCGTCGCTTAGGTTATCAATGGTAAGGGAATAGCGGATGAGCTGCGACAAGTCGGAAGTGGTATCAGAGGAAGACATGGGCGGAATGGGTTAATGAAAACTTCTCCTTGTACGCCGGTCATACTCTAAAGGGTGAATTTTACGGGGGTAGCGTTTATCGAAATCCGGGAAGCAAGACTAGGCAGAGAGGGTAATAGCGGAAGATCAGGCGGCAACCCAGCCGCCGCGCCCCGTATATTCTCTTCACAGACAGGGTGTTTGTAGCAAGCTGTTAGCTAATACTTGCTCAAATGATATATCTTTACTAAATAGTTATAGCTTACCAACCCACCCAGTAGTATGTCAGCCCTAGTCTGCCCCAAGTGCAATTCTCCCGAGGCCACTAAAAGTGGGGTTATCGATGGTAGACAGCGGTTTAAATGCAAGCAGTGTGGCTACCACTATACTGTGGCCAAGGTAGGGAAGGAGATAAACTCTTACTACGTCATCAAGGCCTTGCAACTCTATATAGAGGGGGTGAGCTACCGCGAAATCGAGCGTCTGCTGGGTGTCAGCCACGTGAGCGTGATGAACTGGGTGAAGAAATACGGCGTGAAAGCGCCTCGCCAGACAGACTATCATCCTACCTATAAAATTCTAAATCAGAAAGAATTGGCGGACTTCTTTCAGAATCCGGCCAACGTACAGGGCGCGGGCCTGGTAGTCACAGAACTGGGTGATAAGTATATGATGATTCGGTGGGAGCGGTTTAAGCAGGGGTGAAGCTATAGGGTTAGCAGAACGATAGCACCTGTGTGGATTCGGTAGAAGGATTTTTCTACTTGGTTAGACCAAACAGCGGAAGACTTCGCCAAGCCTTTTGGTGTCTGCTCTTCACCCTGCGTGTCTACCTCCCACCCTCCTCTTTCTCTATGCGAAACGTTCGCTACGCACTGGCCCTAACTGCTTTGGTGGCTGCCACCGGAGCCACCGCCCAAGTTACCGTCCCGCCCCCACCCGACCGGCCAGTTCCGCCCCCGGCCGAACCGACCCCAGTGGTGGCCGCCCCAGCTACCATTCCCACCGAAACGGTACCGTATGGGCAGGGTATGAAGGTGAACCTCTCACCGGATGGTACCAAGTATCTGCGGTTTATCACCTGGCATCAGATCTGGACGCGCTACACGGAGAACAACACGGGTACGCTGCGCGCGCCCAACAAGCCGCAAGCCGACCAGCTGGACTTTGCCATTCGTCGGTCCCGCCTGATTGTGCTTTCGCAGTTGAATCCGCGCTTTCTGGTATACACGCATATCGGTATCAACAACCAGACGGCTGTGAGTGGAGGGCTGGCACCTACTACCGACGGCAAGAAGCCGCAGCTTTTCGTGCACGAAGCCGTGGTGGAGTATAAGGTCAACAAGTACCTGAACCTGGGAGCTGGCATGCACTACCAAAACGGCCTCTCCCGCATGACGCGCTCCAGCACCATTAACTTTCTCACGCTGGATGCCCCCCTCACGAACTGGCCCACCATCGAAGCCATCGACCAGTTTGTGCGCGGCATTGGGGTGTATGGCAAAGGGCGTATCGGCAAGCTCGACTACGTGCTGTCGGTAAACGAGTCGATGCTTACCAACCAGACGGGCGCACTCAGCACACCGTTGGGGCTGGGCGTAACCTCGGGTACGGGTACGGCAGCTATCAACACGGGTACGAACACGGCCCAATACAACCCGCAGGGTACCCATCACATCTACCAGGGATATTTTAGCTGGGAGTTTCTGGACCAGGAGGCCAACCTGCTACCCTTCAATGTCGGCACTTACCTCGGGGCGAAGCGCGTCTTTAACATTGGAGCGGGCTTTTTCTACAACCACAACGGTATGGTATCGAGAGGTACCGACAACGTGGCTACCGCCGCGCAGATTGCTACCCCCACCACCATTGCCACCACCAAGCACGATATTGCGCTGTTCTCGGCCGATGTGTTTTTTGATACGCCCATCAATAAAGACGCTGGTACCGCCCTCACCGTGTATGGGGTATACTACAACTACAACATGGGCCCCAATCACGTACGGTTTATTGGGGCCGCCAATCCGGGGTGGGGTACCGATGCGCGCCGTGGAAATGCCGTGCCGCACTCCGGTACCGGCAACGTAGGCTACGTGCAGGCAGGCTATCTACTACCCAAAAACCTGCTGGGTCCCAAGCTGCGGTTGCAACCCTACGCCGCGCACCTGTTGGCCGGCTACGAAGGACTGCGCAGAAGCAACGGCGAGCAGAAAAATGTCAACATCTTCGATGCGGGAGCCAACTTCTACATCGACGGGCACAACGCCAAGTTCACGCTCAATTACCGCGCCCGGCCCGACTTCACCAACGTGAACGATGTAAAGTATCGCCCGGAGATTACGCTTCAGACCCAGGTAGCTCTATAAAGTCTGCTTCCTACCTCTGATTTATAGCGGCACCGTCGCCTACCCGATAATTGCTTATCAGCGCTGAAGGACAAGTGTATGTGCTTGCAATCCAGTGCGAAACAGAATAGCTGCGGCTTGTTTGCCAGGGCGTTCATCGCTTTTTTCTTCCACTAAAATTCCCCTTTTTCAATGGAACACAGCGTAAATCCTGGGTACGGCGCCGTCGCCGATGCCCCCATTGCCCACGACAACAATACCGTTTCAACGAAGACCATTTGGCAGGTAATTACCGCTTCTTCGGTCGGAACGGTGATTGAGTGGTACGATTTCTACATTTTTGGCTCGTTGGCGGCCATTATCGGACCAGTGCTATTTGGGCACGCGGGCAAGATTGAGGATACGCTGCTGGGTGCCCTGGCCGTGTTTGGGGCCGGCTTTGTGGTGCGGCCGTTTGGGGCCATGTTCTTCGGGCGCCTCGGCGACATGATCGGGCGCAAGTACACCTTCCTGGTCACGCTGCTGATTATGGGCGGGGCTACTTTCGTTACCGGCCTCATTCCCAGCTACGATACCATTGGCATTGCGGCGCCGGTAGTGGTGGTTATTCTGCGCTTGTTGCAAGGGCTGGCGCTGGGCGGCGAGTATGGCGGCGCCACTACCTACGTGGCCGAGTATGCGCCTGATAAGCAGCGCGGCTACTACACCAGCTTCATCCAGATTACGGCCACCGGTGGCCTGATTCTGAGTATCTCGGTGCTCTTGATTACCCGTAAGATTGTGGGCGAAGATGCCTTTAAAGAGTGGGGCTGGCGCATTCCGTTTCTGCTGTCGGGCTTCCTGGTAATTGCCTCGTACTACATCCGTCGCAAGCTGCACGAGTCGCCGCTGTTTGCCAAGGCCAAGGCCACCGGCACCACCAGCAAAAGCCCTCTGCGCGACTCTTTTGTGAACCCCGTAAACCGCCGCCTGGTACTTATTGCCCTGTTTGGCGTGACCATGGGCCAGGGCGTCATCTTCTACACCAGCCAGTTTCAGGTGTTCACCTTCATGAACTCGACCCTCAAGCTCGACATCGTTGACTCGAGCATTATCATGGTGGTGTCTATGCTGCTGGCTACGCCGCTGTTTGTGTATTTCGGCTCGCTCTCAGACCGCATCGGCCGCAAGCGCATTATCATGACGGGTATGATTTGCGGGGCCTTATTCACGGCGCCGCTGTTCTACGGCATCAAGGCGTTTGCCGGGCCGCTCACCGAGATTACGCCTGCTACCGTGGATGCCGCTGGCAAAGCTGTGCCCGCCGTCATGAAAGCCCTGACGCCCAACGTTCCCGCCATGACGGCTTTGATTTTCTGCCTGGTTGTGTTCGTGACGATGGTGTACGGACCCATTGCTGCCTACCTCGTGGAGCTGTTCCCGACCAAAGTGCGCTATACTTCCCTGTCAGTGCCTTACCACATTGGCAATGGTATCTTCGGGGGCTTTGTGCCGCTGGTGGCTACCTCCATTGGCGTGTGGGCTGCTGCCCAGCCCGAGGGCACGTTTGCCAAGGAGCACAGCAGCCTGCTGGGGCTCATCTACCCGATAGCTATAGCCCTGATTTGTTTTTTTGTGGGCATGATCTACATGAAGGATGTGCGCAATGTGCGCCTGATGGACGAGTAAGTGGCTGAGTGAATTGAGTCTGAAACAAAAAGTCCGTCGGGTCGTTGGGTCGGCGGACTTTTTTGCGCGGCCAGTGGGGTAGGGACGCACTGCGCAGCATCTTCTCGTTGAACGACCTGCGGTAGTCTACACAACCTCAGCAACTGAAAACAGTGACGCCGCCGCCGAAATACAATACGTTGTGTTCCTACCTTGGAGGTTCATTAGCTAACCCATTCCCATCCATGCCCGACTCATCCGAAGCCGCCGAGCAGCGGCGGGGACAGCGGCTGCTGTTTGTCAGTGGCCTGTTTGCCGTGCTCCTCAACTTTCCCCTGCTGGCCGTTTTCGACCGTGAGGGTAGGGTAGGAGGCATTCCGGTGCTCTACCTGTACCTGCTGCTGCTCTGGCTCAGCATCGTGCTGCTCACGGGCTGGCTAGTTCGAAAGTGAAGTAGTTAATGGAAAAAGAATATCTGTCATCCTGAGCTTGCGAAGGACTTTCTCACAGTACAACAAGTCGTTGATACTTCTGTCGTTTAGCCGTGAGAAGGTCCTTCGCAAGCTCAGGATGACAGACGCTTTGCATTCACCATTTCACCACTTTACAATTTCACCTTGTCTAAACTCCTGCTCATCGGCTTTTCCTTTGGCTACCTGGCGTTGCTGTTTGGGGTAGCCTACGCAGCGGAGCGACGCTCGGCGGCGCGACGGAGCTTGGTGAGCAACCCCTACGTGTATGCCCTGAGCATGGCCGTGTACTGCACCGCCTGGACGTACTACGGCTCGGTAGGAAGGGCAGCGCACTTCGGGCTGGAGTTTGTGGGTATCTACTTGGGGCCTACCCTGTTGGCGCCGGCGTGGTGGCTGGTGCTGCGTAAGATTATCCGCATCTGTCGCACCCAGCGTCTCACCTCCATTGCCGATTTCATCTCGGCCCGCTACGGTAAAAGCGCCGCCCTGGGCGCCCTGGCCACAGTGGTGTGCGTGCTGGGTGTTATTCCCTATATATCATTGCAGATCAAGGCAATAGCTACGTCATTTGAAGTAATGGCCGGCGAGGCGGATATGGGTGGGTTGGACGACAATACCGCCCTGATTACCACTGGTATGCTAGCCTTTTTCACCATCATCTTCGGCGTGCGTTCAGTGGAAGCCACCGAGCGCCACGAGGGTATGGTGCTGGCTGTGGCCCTGGAAAGTCTAGTGAAATTAGTGGCGTTTCTGGCCGCTGGCCTGCTGGTTACCTACGGCCTGTTCGATGGCTTTGCCGATGTGTTTGACCGCGCCGCGGCCGTGCCGGCCCTGCAAAAGCTCTTTACGCTGCATACCACCGGTATTGGCGGCGCGCAGTGGCTTACGCTACTGCTGCTGGGCATGGCGGCCGTACTGCTGCTGCCACGGCAGTTTCAGGTGTCGGTGGTGGAGAATGTGAACGAGGACCACCTGCGCAAAGCCATGTGGCTGTTTCCGCTCTACCTCATCATTATCAATGTGTTTGTGCTGCCCATTGCCTTTGGGGGGGTGCTGCGCTACGGCTCGCAGCTCGATGCCGACACCTTTGTGCTGGCCCTACCCCTGGGTGCGGGGCACCGCTGGCTGGCGCTGCTGGTGTACCTGGGCGGGCTGTCGGCGGCCAGCAGCATGATTATCGTAGAGACTATTGCCCTGAGCGTGATGATGAGCAACCACCTGCTAATGCCGCTATTGGTGCGAATGCCGGCCGCCCGGGGCGAGTCGGCGCGGTGGTTTGCTTACCTGGGGCAGGTAGCCCTGCAAAGCCGCCGGCTGGCGGTGGTGCTGGTGCTGCTGCTGGCCTACGGCTACTACGCCACAGTAGGGCATTTGCTGTCGTTGGTGAACATCGGGCTGGTATCGTTTGCGGCGGTGGCGCAGTTTGTGCCGGTGGTACTAGGCGGACTGTACTGGAAAGGCGGCACCAGCCAAGGCGCCACAGCAGGGATCCTGGGCGGCTTCGCGGTGTGGTTTTTCACGCTGGTGCTGCCTACTATGATAGCGCCCGGCCTGCTACCCGCTTCCATTATGGACCACGGCTTGTTCGGAGTAGGGGTCTTGCGGCCGTTTGCGCTATTTGGCCTCACGGGCCTCGATTATCTATCGCACGCGCTGTTTTGGAGCTGGTTCTGCAACGTGGGGCTGTACGTGGGTGTGTCGGTGCTGGGGCGCGTGCCCACGGGGCTGGAACTGCGCCAGGCCGAGGAGTTTGTGGACGCGTTCCGGCCCCGGCCGGCCGCCAGCGCCGAGTGGCGCGGCGCTGCCCCAGTGCTGTCGGTGCGGGCCTTGCTGCGCGGTTTTCTAGGCAAGAAGCGCACCGTGCAGGCGTTGCAGGCCTTCGCCACGCGCTTCCCCGACGCCCTGCCCCCCGAGCCCATAGCCCCCGCCGATGCCGACCCGCGCCTCTTGGCCTACGCCGAAAAGCTACTGGCCGGCAGCATCGGACCAGCCTCGGCGCGTCTGCTGTTGTCTTCGGCCATGGGGTAGAGGAGCTGCGGTTTGATAATGTGGTAGGCATTCTGCGCGAAAGTCAGCAGTTGCTGGCCGCCAACCGCCAGCTGCGCCGTCAGCAGCAGGAGTTGCAGCGCCTCACCACCGATTTGCAGGCCGCTTACGAGCAGTTGCAAGCCCTAGACGAGCGCAAAGATGAGTTTCTCTACACGGTGACGCACGAACTGCGCACCCCACTCACCAGCATCCGGGCGTTGTCGGAAATCCTGTCTGATAATCCTGAATTGGACGAGGAGGAGCGCCTGCGTTTCCTGCACACCATCACCAAGGAATCGGAGCGACTGAGCCGGCTGATTACGTTGGTGCTGGACCTGGAAAAGTATGAGTCGGGCAAGGCTACGCTGACGGCGGCCCCCGTGGCGGTAGCCGAGCTAGTAGCCGAGGCAGTGGCAGCGGTGGAGCAACTGGCGCAGGCCCGCCACATTCAGCTGGTGGTAGCCGTAGCCCCCGACTTACCTACCCTACCCGCCGACCGCGACCGGCTGATGCAGGTGCTGGTGAATCTGCTCTCCAACGCCGTGAAAGCCTGCCCCGCCGATGGGTCCGGGCGCATCAGGGTAGGAGCAGAGGTACGCGCCGGGCAGCTGCACCTGCACGTTACTGACAACGGTAAGGGCATCGACCCGGCCTACCATCAACTGATTTTTGACAAGTTTTACCAGGCCCAACACCAAACCATGCGCAAACCGGAGGGCTCGGGGCTGGGCCTGGCCATCACCCGTAACATTGTGGAGCTGCACCAGGGACGTATTTGGGTGGAAAGCGCGCCGGAGCAAGGCGCCAGCTTCCTGCTAACCCTGCCGCTGCACGCGCAGGAGCAGCCCACGCATAATTTGTAACACCCGCCGCTCTCAACACCTACTTTGGCTATGAAAGAAGCCCACATTTTACTGGTTGATGATGAACCGAACATCGTGATGTCGCTGGAATTTCTGATGCGCAAAAACGGCTATCGGGTCAGCATTGCCCGCAACGGTACCGAGGCCCTGGAAGCCGTAGACCGCACCTCATTCGACCTGATTCTACTGGATATTATGATGCCCGATGTGGATGGGTATCAGGTGTGTCAGCACGTGAAGCAGCGCCCCGACCGCCAGCAGACCAAGGTTATTTTCTTGTCGGCCAAGAGCCGGGAGGCCGACTTGCAGAAGGGCTACGCCGCTGGTGCCGACCTCTATATACCCAAGCCCTTCAGCACCCGTCAGCTCATGGAACAGGTGCAGGCGCTGCTGGCTGCGTAGGCCCTGCTCCCACGTTTTTTGTAGTTTACGCTACCCCACGTTGGTTTTTATCGCTTCGTAGCGTCCAACCTCAGTCTTTACTTTTCAATCTCTAATTCTTAATTCCTTACCCATGCCCACCGACCATCCTCGCATCCGGACCACCGAAGAGTACCAGTATGCCTACCGCCGCAGCGTGGAAAACCCCGAGCAGTACTGGGCCGATGTAGCCGAGCCTTTCACCTGGCGCCGCAAATGGGACAACGTGCTGACAGCCGACCTGGTAGAAGGCCACAACAAATGGTTTGAAGGTGCTAAACTCAACATCACCGAGAACTGCCTCGACCGCCACTTGAGCACGCGCGGCAACAAGCTGGCCCTCATTTGGGAGCCCAACGACCCCAAAACCCGCCAGATTCGCTACACCTACCGCGAGCTGCACCAGGAGGTGTGTAAGTTTGCCAACGTGCTGCACAACAACGGGGTAGAGAAGGGGGACCGGGTGTGTCTCTACATGCCCATGATTCCGCAGCTGGCCATTGCCACACTGGCATGCGCTCGTATTGGAGCAGTACACTCTGTTATTTTCGCTGGCTTCTCAGCCAATGCCATTGCCGACCGCGTGAATGACGCCCAGGCTACCGTAGTAATTACGGCCGATGGTTTGGAGCGCGGCGCCAAGCAGATTCCGGTGAAGCGCGTGGTAGACGAGGCTCTGGAACACTGCCCCTCCGTGCGCGGCGTGATTGTGGTGGAGCACCTGGGCTGGCCCGTGCACATGAAAGACGGCCGCGACGTGTGGTACCACGACGAGGTGCAGGAGGTAGAGAAAACCTGCCCCGCCGAGGAAATGGACGCCGAGGACATGCTGTTTATTCTCTATACTTCCGGCAGCACCGGCAAGCCCAAGGGCGTAGTGCACACTACCGCCGGCTACATGGTGTGGGCCGATTACACCTTCCGCAACGTGTTTCAGGTGGAAGAAAACGACGTGTACTGGTGCTCGGCTGATATTGGTTGGGTAACGGGCCACACCTACTTGCTCTACGGGCCGCTGCTGTCGGGTGCTACTACCCTTATGTTTGAGGGTGTGCCTACCTACCCCAGCCCTGGTCGCTATTGGGAGGTGATTGACAAGCACGGCGTGAATGTATTCTACACGTCGCCTACGGCCATCCGCTCTCTCATGGCCCACGACATCAACCACGTATTGGCCTACTCCCTCGACTCGTTGCGGGTGCTGGGCTCGGTGGGCGAGCCCATCAACGAGGAAGCCTGGCACTGGTACCACACGCACATCGGCAAGGGCCGCTGCCCCATTGTAGATACGTGGTGGCAGACCGAAACCGGCGGCATCATGATTTCGGCTATGGCCAACATCACGCCCAGCGTACCGGCCCGAGCCGGCCTACCCCTGCCCGGTGTGCAGCCCGTGCTGCTCAACCAGGAAGGCCAAGAGGTTGAGGGTAACGACGTGGAGGGCTACCTCGCCATTAAAGCGCCGTGGCCGGGCATCATCCGTACCACCTACGGCGACCATGAGCGGGCCAAGCAAACCTACTTCGGCGTGTATCCCGGCTATTACTTTACTGGCGACGGTGCCCGGCGCGAGCCCGACGGACTCTACCGCATCCAGGGCCGCGTGGATGATGTGATTAACGTATCAGGTCACCGCTTCGGCACGGCCGAAATTGAGAATGCCATCAACCAAAATAATACGGTGGTAGAATCGGCAGTAGTGGGCTACCCACACGATGTAAAGGGGCAGGGTATCTACGCCTACGTGATTTGCCGCGACGGCGCCTGCGACGACGAAATCAGCCGCAAACACGTAGAAGCCAGCATCATCGAAACCATCGTGGCTGAAATCGGCCGCATTGCCAAGCCCGACAAAATTCAGTTCGTGGAGGGTCTACCCAAAACACGCTCGGGCAAAATCATGCGTCGCATCCTGCGCAAAGTGGCCGAGGGCGACACCAGCAACCTGGGTGACACCACTACCTTGCTCGACCCCGAGATTGTGGAGAAGATTGTGGAGGGTAGGAAATAACCAAATAGGTTGGTAGGTAGGATGCCGGTAGGGACTCTACGCAAAGCGCCCCATCAAGCAGTAAGTGAAACTCGCTGCTTGATGGGGCGCTTTGCGTAGAGGCTCTCTACTTCCCGCGGTACCCGCGAGCGTATTTAGCTTTCTTTTTGTCCTTACCGGAGTTGAGCAGGAGGACAGTTCCAACCGTAATGGCAGCAATAGTGGCCATTTTGGTCACGAAGGCCGTGCGGTTGTATTTCCATTCCATTGGGTAGCCCTTCTCAGCGAAGATGTTGGGAACGTGTCCGTGGGCTAAGTCTTTCAAGACACCTTCTACCACGTCTACGCGGTCGGCAAAGATTAGTGGGAGCCAGTGCTTGTATTCATTTTCGCTGTACTTGAAAGCAAAGCGCCGAATGGCACCGCTCAGGCCGCTTGGTGGGAGGGTGGTACCAAACACGGCCGTTACATCGGGGCGCTCATTAGAATGCAATACTTCTACGTCCACAGGTTGCTGGGTTGGTCGGTCGTAGAAGATGTCCCGCGGAGGAGCATCCTCGCGGTGCTGCATGGGGTAGGTAGGGTCATTTTCCGGATCGGCATCTACACCCCAGCCATTGATTTGCGTGTAGTCTATTTTCTTGGTTTGCATGACGACAGGAAGTTAGCGGGTGACAGTTGGGGGCAGCAGAATCGGCTTGATGCAGTTGTCCAGCTTAGCGGAAAACAAGCGGTAGCCGTCGGCCACTTCTTCCATCGGCAAGCGGTGGGTGATGATGGCCTTCGGATTGAGCCGGCCACTCTGCACGTGGTCGATGAGACGTGGGAGCAGACGCTTCACCGAAGTCTGATTACCCCGAATGGTCAGGCCCTTGTTCATAGCATTGCCAATGGGCACTAGGTTGTCAGTAGGACCATACACTCCTACAATAGACACCACGCCGCCTTTCTTCACGGCATTAATAGCCCAGTGCAGTGCCGTAGCCGAACCCGCCTGCAACAGCGTTTTGCGGCCCGTGATAGTTTGTAAGGCGTTGCCAGCGGCCTCGGCCCCAACGGCGTCAATCACGCAGTCGGCACCCAGCCAATCTGTAATCTTCTTAATGAACAAGACCGGGTCGCCGATTTCCTCGAAGTTGTAGGCCTCGCATGGCGCATAGTTGCGCACAAATTCCAGGCGGTAGTCTTCCTTATCGAGCACAATCACGCGGCCGGCACCAAACAGCCAGGCGCACCGGGCTGCCATAATGCCTACTGGCCCGGCACCGAATACCAGCACTGTGTCGCCCTTTTGAATGCCTGCCATTTCAGCGGCTTGGTAGCCAGTGGGCACCACATCCGTGAGCAGCACGGCATCGTCCAGGTCCATGCCGGGCGGAATGACGGTAGGGCCTACGTTGGCGTAGGGCACGCGGGCGTACTCGGCCTGGCCACCATCGAAACCACCTGCCGTGTGCGAGTAGCCAAAAATGGCGCCTACGGCCGTCGCCATCGAGTTGGACTGATGGCAGTTGCCAAACATGCCCTGCTTGCAGAAGTAGCACCGGCCACACGCCACGTTGAAGGGCACAATGACGTTGTCGCCTACCTTGATGTTGGTGACATCAGAACCTATTTCCACTACCTCGCCCACAAACTCGTGGCCAAAGGTGGAGCCTACGCGGGTATCGGGCACGTTGCCGTTGTAAAGGTGCAAATCGGAGCCGCAGATGCAAGAGCGGGTAACGCGCACAATGGCATCCTCCGGATGCTTGATTTCGGGCATTGGTTTCTGAACGGCTCGGACCCTCTTGGGGCCGCGATATTCCATGGCGAGCATAGGCGTTGGTTTTGGGGTAGAAGGGTGGAGAGGATAAAAACGATGGTATATAGACATGCCGCTGCCGTGCAAGCACGGCTAGTTGCTGTGCTTACTAGTACCAGCGTGTGCACGGATAGGGTTGTGAAACTGCGGATAATCGCGGAGTAAATGGGTATTTATGCGGATGCCTGTTTCGTAGTTCCGCGTGAAATACGCAGTAAAACCGAAGCTGCCTATACAGCACACCAAACAATCTTATTGGGCTGTGTTTTCTCCTAGGCGCAGGGTACGGCCACACAAAGAAAGGCTGCCTTTGGGTGAGGCGCAGCATAATACAACGCAGGCATCTTCTGCCTCTATTCTATCACGCCCGTTACCTCGCCGAATCCCAGGCGTACGCCTTCCTGTTCGCAGTAGCCGCTGAGGCGTACCTGGTCGTCCGTTTCCAGGTACAAGCGCATGGTGCTGTCGTTGAGGACCAAAGGCTGTGTGCCGCTGGCGGTGAGTTGGTAGAGGCTGCCGTCGGCCACGGTACCGCTAGTATACAAGTCGCCGGCGTGTAGCGGGGTACCACTGCTGGTGAGGTAGGCAAGCTGCTGGTCTACGCTCCAATACAGGCTGCGAGTGGTGGGAGTGGCTATAACTGTTTCGGGGCCGTTGGCGGGTTGCAGGGCCACCTCCAGCTGCACGGCCACATGGTGCTGGCCGTTTTGGCGCAAATGCGGTTCTGGCTCCGGTAGCTGTGGCGTCCCGGCCACCCGGAAAGGCTCCAGCGCGTCCAGTGTCACCACCCAAGCCGAGAGGCTGCTTCCAAAGCTGCGGTCCAGCAAAGGCGCCGGCGCCGAGCCCCGGCATAAGTCGTGGGCGTACCAGCCCAGTACCAGTGTCAGACCAAACAGCGTTTCTTCGGCCTCCTCTACGGGGAGTGCTGTACCCAGGGCCGTGTCCTGACCGCCCACAAAACCTAGCTGCACTTCAAAGTCGAGGCGCTGCACGGGGCCGCGCAGGGTGTCGTCTACATCGAGCAGATAGGTGCGGGCGGGGCGACGGATGCGCGTGCTTGCGGCCAGCAGGCTACCAGCCGGCCCGTAGCTGCCCGCGGGGGTAGGGTCTGGTTCATTGGCGGGGAGGGTAGGGGCCGATGCGAGGCGGCTGGTAAAGCGCACAAAGTGGCACGGCTTGACCGGGGGCAACAGCTGCACTTCCGTTTGGCGCAGCAGGCAGTCGCGCATCACCTCAGGGCTTTGCAGCACGGTGTTGTCGTGGCGCAGCAGCTCGCTCACCCGCTCGCGCACGGCCCGCCAGGCCGGGCGGCCCAGCCGAATAAACGCGTTCAGCGACCTGCGTCGAAACACTTTTGGTTGCCCTTTTAGATCCAGATCGTCAAAGAAACCCCACTGACTCACGGCGTATAAGTCGAGTACGTAGCCCCCGATGGCCACGCCCACGCGGGCACCTCGTTCCTCGGTTTCGAAAATGCCAAAGGGTAGGTTTTGAATGGGAAAGTCGCTGGTGGGCGGAATGTCAATCCAGGAGTGTAGGGTAGGGTCGTTCGCAGAAGCCATGCAGAAAGAAAGTAGAATCAGGGGTAGGAAAGCCAAGCTAGCGGCGCAGGTTGTACGGAGAACTGCCGCCGGGCGCTGTGCTTTTGCCAGATTCTCTATTGAACGCAAGCATCAGCACTATGCAATCTGTCATGCTGAGCTTGCGAAGGACCTTCTCACGTGAAACGACTAGCATAAACGCCCCTCGTCCTTACGTGAAAAGCTTCTTCGCAAGCTCAGAATGACAGAAAGGGCAACTGGTTATGAAAACAAACAACGCGCTGCCCGGCTTACGTAAGCCAGACAGCGCGTTGCGTAGGAAGTCGAAAAAGCTATGCTAGCAGCTGTGGCTTCTCCTTATAGGTCTTCCACAAAAACTCCCCAAAAATGGTATTAGCCCAAGCAAACCACGAGCGGGTGAACTTGGCCGGGTTGTCCTTGTTGAACGACTCGTGCATGAAGCCGGTGCTGCCATGAGTGGATTTCAGCGTCTGAATGCACTGCTTGATTTCGGCGTCGCTGGTGCTGGTGAGGCCCTGTGTAACGAGACCAATAGGCCAGATCATGTCCTGGCCCACGTGTGGCCCGCCAATGCCTGCACCAGCCGTGCCCTTGAAATAGAAGGGGTTATCCTCGGAGAGCAGCATCTTGCGGGTGTTCTGGTACACGGGGTCCGACACGGGTACGGCGCCCAGGTAGGGTAGGGCAATCAGGCTGGGTACGTTGGCGTCGTCCATCAGCACCTGGCTGCCGAAACCGTCTACCTCGTAGGCGTAGATTTTGCCGTATTTCGGGTGGTTCACGATGGCGTGCTGCTTCAGGGCTGCCTCTACCTCGGTGGCCAGCGCGGTAAGCTCACCGGCTGTCTTCTGGTCTTTGGCCAAGGCAGTCATCATCTCGGCGGCTTGGCGTAGGCTCACCGCCGCAAAGAAATTGCTGGGCACCAGGAAGGAGTACAGCGTGGCGTCGTCGCTGGGGCGGAACGCGGAGCAGATCAGGCCTACCGGCTTGATGGGGTAGCCGTAGCCCTTCATGGGTTGCGTGTCGGTCGCGTTGGCGGTTTCACGCTGGAAAGAGTAGGGGCCAAGGGCATCCTTGCGCTGCTGCGCCCGGAACGTTTGCAGCACCGTTTTGATGGCCTGCTGCCACTGCTGGTCGAAGGGCTTGGTGTCCTTGGTGGTCTTCCAATAGTGGTAGCCCAGGCGAATGGGGTAGCACAGCGAGTCGATTTCCCACTTGCGCTCGTGCACGCCGGGCAGCATTTTGGTCTTGTCGGTTTTCCACTCGCCTACCTTGTTCGCGTCGTCGTAGAAGGCGTTGGCATACGGGTCCTTCAGAATGTAGCTGGTCTGGCGGTTAATCACACCGGCAATCAGCTGGCGCAGCTCGGCATCTTTGCCTACTAACTGGAGGTAGGGCCACACCTGGGCCGAGGAGTCACGCAGCCACATGGCGTCGATGTCGCCGGTGATGACGTAGGTATCAGGACGCCCGTCGCGGGTGCCGTGGGTCACGGTGGTGTCCAGGGTGCTTGGGAAGCAGTTGTTGAACAGCCAGCCCAACTCCTCGTCTTTCACCTTCTTCTGAAACTCGGTAATAGCTGCTTCCACGGATTTGCTGCGGAAACGACGCTTATCGGCCGCGGGCCGCACAACCGGAAACTTGGGCGCGGTGCCGGCAAACGAGTACTGGTTGAAGAAAACGCTGGTGGTCAGAAGGGAAAAGCCGTGAAGGAAATTTCTGCGGTTCATGGGAATGGTGGGTAACAAGAGCGCGTCACTTGTAACGCGTTTAATGAGCTACTATTTTCTTAAAGAACGTCATGCTCTATCTGGCGTCCGCTTGTCGAAGCATCTCCACTGATAGTAAATAATTACTCAAGGTAAAGATGCTTCGACAAGCGGACGCCAGATAGAGCATGACGTTCTTCGTTTCAAATCAACGAATTACTTATACTTCGACATAGAGAACGGCGCGGCGTCCTTGCTAGTGCCTCGGGTTTTGTTGGGCGTCGACGTCATGTCGAAATCCAGCGTAGCGCCTTTCAGCAGCTCCTCGTGGCTCAGCCAGTTTTTGTCGTAGGCCTTGCCGTTCATCGTCAGCTGGTTCACGTAGCGGTTCTCATCGGAGTTCTTGGGGGCATTCAGCACGATGTCTTTGCCGGAGGGCAGGTGCAGGGTAGCTTTCGGGAACAGCGGGGCGCCGAGCACGTACTGGTCGGTGCCGGGACACACGGGGTAGAAGCCCAGGGCCGTAAACACATACCAGGCCGAGGTCTGGCCGTTGTCCTCATCGCCGCAGTAGCCATCGGAGGTGGGTAGGTAGAGGCGGTTCATCACCTCACGCAGCCAGTACTGCGCCTTCCAGGGCTGGCCAGCATAGTTGTAGAGGTAGATCATATGCTGAATGGGCTGGTTGCCGTGGGCATAGTTACCCATGCCCGCAATCTGCATCTCTCTGATTTCGTGAATGGTACCGCCGTAGTACGAATCGTCGAACACGGGGGGTAGGGCAAATACAGTATCCAACGTCTGCACAAACTTCTGCTTACCGCCCATTAGGTCCATTAGGCCCGCCACATCGTGGAATACCGACCACGTGTAGTGCAGGCTGTTGCCCTCCGTGAAGGCATCGCCCCACTTGAAGGGGCTGAAGTTGGGTGCCCAGCTGCCGTCTTGGTTCTTGCCGCGCATCAGTCCTACCTGCTTGTCGAACAGGTTGCGGTAGTTCTGGCTGCGCTTGGCGTAGAGGTTCACTTCTTTCTTGGGCTTACCCAGGGCCTTGGCCAACTGCGAAATCGTGAAGTCGTCGTAGGCATACTCCAGCGTACGGGCCGCGTTTTCCTTGATTTTTACATCGTAGGGCACGTAGCCGAGCTTGTTGTAGTACTGCACACCCCTGCGGCCCACGGCGTCCAGGGGGCCTTCGTTGTTAGCGCCATGAATAAGCGCCTCGTAGAGCACCTCCATGTCCTGTCCTCGGATGCCTTTCAGGTAGGCATCGGCCACTACGGAGGCCGAGTTGTTGCCCACCATCACGTTGCGCAGACCGGGGCTAGCCCACTCCGGCAGCCAGCCGCCTTCTTTATAGTCGTTGGCCAGACCCTGCTGCATCTCCGCGTTTTGTTCGGGGTAGAGCAGGTTCAGGAAGGGGAACAAAGCCCGGAACGTGTCCCAGAAACCTGTATCAGTATACATGTAGCCGGGCAGCACCTCCCCGTTGAAAGGGCTGTAATGCATCACCTTGCCATTGGCGTCCAGCTCATAGAGTTTGCGCGGAAACAACAGGGCGCGATATAAGCACGAGTAGAAGGTACGCTTCTGGTCGGCAGTGCCGCCTTCGATATCAATACGACCTAGGGTCTTATTCCACGCCTCGCGGCCCTTCTGGCGCACGGTCTCCAGGTTCTGGTCGCCGATTTCCTTCAGGTTCAGCTCAGCCTGTTCTGGGCTGATAAACGACGAGGCCACGCGGGCATTCACCTGCTCGCCCTTGCGCGTCTTGAAGCCCACGGTTGCGCCGGCGTGGTTCACGGTAGCTTCCATCACTCCCGCAGCCAGCTCCTTGTCCTTGAACACGGCCGTGCTGGTGAAGTCGTGGTCGAACTCAATAACAAAGTAGTTTTTGAAGTTCTTGGGTACGCCGCCGCTGTTGCGGGTGGTGTAGCCAATGATTTTGCGCTGTTGGGGCAGGATTTTCACCATCGAGCCCTTATCCAAAGCGTCAATCACCACGTAAGCGCTATCGGTTTTGGGGAAGGTAAAGCGGAAACGAGCAGCCCGCTCAGTGGGTGCAATTTCCGTCGTTACGTCGTGGTCGGCCAGGTACACCTTGTAGTAGTTGGGCTCAGCTACCTCAGCCTTGTGCGAGTACCAACTAGCGCGCGCATTCTCATCAAACACCCGCTTGCCGGTGATGGGCATGATGGCAAACTGCCCGTAGTCGTTCATCCAGGGCGAAGGCTGGTGTGTCTGCTTGAAGCCCCGGATTTTATCAGCCGAGTACTGGTAGGCCCAGCCGTTGCCCATGGGGCCGGTCTGCGGCATCCAGAAGTTCATGCCCCAAGGGAGGGCAATGGCCGGGTAGGTGTTACCGTTCGACAAGCTCGGCTTGGAGTCGGTGCCCATAATAGGGTTTACCCACTGGGCGTAGTCTTTCGTTGCCACCGGCCCCTGCGCTAGGGTAGGGGCCGTCGTCAGCAGCAAAGCAGAAAGAACAGGAAAGAGTTTAGGCATTCGGTTAGGGAAAGAGTAGGGTAACAAAAGGGTATGTAAAGACCGTCATGCTGAGCTTGTCGAAGCATCTCTACCGCGAGTAATTGATTACTACTAGGCGAAGCTGTAGAGATGCTTCGACAAGCTCAGCATGACGGTCTTGATTAGCTAAATTCGACGCATGATTTACTTATACACCAGCTTCACGGCTGCGGGATTGGCGGTGTAGGCGGCCCACAACTCGTCCAGCGTTTTGCCGGTTTTCTGCTGCCACAGCTCCGGTGTGTAGGCGTGGGCACGCAAGGCGGCATCCATCTCGTTCACGATTTTGGGGTAGCCGTTTTGTTCCAACCACGCCAGAAACCGGGCTGTAATGCGGTAGCTGTTGGTGTAGCTCTGTCCTTCTTTGTAGTCAGGTAGTTTCCAATTGCCAGCCTGATTGTTGATGCCAAGGGCGTAGCGCGTGTAATCGGCAATACCTTCCGTGAGCCAGCCTAGCGAACCGCCAGGGTAGCCCTGCACAATGTGCATCACCTCGTGCGTCACCACGTCGATGTCCTCGGGGTGCTCCTTTAGCCAGGTAGGGCTGTAGCGCACAATACCGTTGTGCGTAGCTGCCACGCCCTTGTACTCCGGGTCGACGATGAAGGTGACTTTCTTGAGCGTGTTGGGGTTGAACCGCTTGGCCTCCTTCGGATAGACGGTATAAAACGCGTCTATCATGCGCTGCTTGGTAGTCGGGTTCAGGGCCGGATCCTTCGAAATAAAGATCAACGTATAGCCCTTTTTCGTCACAGAGTCCCGTGTAGCGGCTACCTGCTGGGGTAGGAGGGTAGGCGTCGGTAGGGCAGTTAATGTAGCGGAAGAAGTTACTAGAGAGAGAAGTAAGCTCAGCGAAAGTCCTGGCATACGATAGTTGATAAAACAGTCAGCGTAATAAAGTAGAGGTATCTATCAAATGGTTGCTTTTAAGAGTGGATGAAAAAAGCACAATTGGTGGTGCCACATTCATGCAGAGGCACAAAAAAAGAACGTCAGGCCGGGTGGGGTAGCAGAGTGACAGAAATTCCCAGAACCACCACCCACCAGTGCCGCACACCCGGCCATGACGTCCTATTTACCGATTACCACCCAGGGTTCTGAGTGAGGTTTTTATTGTTGTTGATTTCAGCCGAGGGAATACCCCACAGGAGATATTTCTCCTGGAAAGCCGGTCCTACCTCGCCTTTAAAGCCTACCACGTTCACGAAACGGTTATTGGCTACATCGTAAGTCTGGCGGGTGCGTTGAATATCAAAATACGCTTTGTTCTCATACGCCAACTCGTGGTAGCGCTCTTTCCATACGGCCTCACGGAATTGAGCTTGGCTTAGGCCGCTCAACGCGGGTAGCTTAGCCCGTGCCCGGATCTTATTGATTTGCTCGTATGCCTTAGGCGTAGCAGCACTTGCCTCATTAATAGCTTCCGCATAGATCAGCATCACTTCTGGCATGCGCAGCAAGGTCCAGTTTTCGTCGCCTACCCCATTGCCTAAAGCACTTTCAACTTGGAAGTATTTGTACAAAGCCTGTGTACCAAAATTGACGGTTTGGCCAGGAGTTTTGATGGATGGATACTTTGAGAAATAAAATTGCTGTTCCTGTGCACGCAAATCACCTTGTTCGTGGGTGTTGTAGAAGCCAGGTGTCGGGATAAGGGCTCCAAACTCATCGTTGTATCTCGAGATACCTACGAAGTACGGAATCACCTGTGCGCTGATGGCATTGGTAGCAATGCCGAAAGCGTATTGGGCCTGCAAAATAAATTCGCCCTGGTTTTTGTCGGCGTTGTTGTGTAGCGAGATATAATTGCTAAACAATGGATACTGATTCGCATCAATCAGCTCGGCGGCTTTGTCGGCGGCCTTTTGGTAGTTAGCCTTTATCTGCAAAGGGTAACCGGCCGTAGTCAAGTAAACACTCGATAGCAGTGCTTTTACAGCTCCTTGTGAGATGCGCCCCGTGCGGTCTACTGCAGGCAGACCTGCCTGCTCGGCCGCCTGCAAATCGGCAATAATAAGATTATATACATCGGCCTGCGGCGTGCGGCTGGGATATAGACTAGGGCTGGTCCCGTCAACAGGTGTCGTAATCAAAGGCACGTCGCCATATAAGCGCACCAGATGGTAGTATTGAAATGCCCGAATGAAGTATGCTTGACCCAGCAACGCCTTTTTCTGCGTTTCATCCATTGAAACGTTTGGAATGCGTTCTATCGCCAGGTTAGCTGCGGCAATGCTATTGTAGGCAAGATTCCACATATTAGAAAAATATGGGTTAGCCGGGTCGATATTCTGGTTGATGAGCTGGCTGTTGTTGAAGCTCTGCCCAAGAGTAGTGGCATGCAAAGCCATTAGCTCTAGACCTATCCAGATAGACTCGCCATAGCCTACATCTGTGTTCATAATGCGCAGACGGTTGTATAGACCGTCGACGAACGACTGCGCCTGCGTAGCATTGGTAAAGTAGTTGGCGCTGGTGAGCGTCGAGCGGTTGTCTTCCTCCAAAAAATCATTGCAGCCGGTAGTGGCCAGCAGTAAGCCTGCGCAGAGCGCTGCGGCTTGAGAACGAAAGCGAATTGACGAAAGCATAAAAGCTAGGTAGTAGGTTATAGAGTTACGTTGAGGCCCGCCGTGAACGTGCGTGCTTTCGGATAGTCGAAGAATTGAATGCCTTGTGCAAAGGCGTTGCCGTACGTCGACGTTTCAGGATCGTAACCCTTGTATTTGGTAATCAGGAAGAAATTCTGGGCCGATACGTATACCCGCAGGCGAGAAAGCTTGATACGCTCTACCAAAGCACCTGGGAACGTGTACCCAAGTACCGCGTTGCGCCCCCGAATGAATGAGCCATCTTCTACCTTATAAGAGTCGATGCGCGAATCATAGTACACGTAGGAAGGACGCACCTGAGCAATCATCGTGTTCTGGTTGTCAGGCGTCCAGGCTTCCGTATAGGCGCGAGTGTAGCTGTTGGCTTGATCGGTGCGGTCTAGGGCCGAGTGGTGGGTGAGATTCATTACGTCGTTGCCGTAGGTGAACTGCACGTCAAACAGCAAGTCAATTCCTTTGTAGGAGAAGTTGTTGATGAAGGAACCAAAGCCCGTTGGGATGCTCTTACCGATAATTACTCGGTCGCGGTCGTTGATCTGACCGTCGTTGTTTTGATCCACAAACTTGAGGTCGCCAGGTAGTTTATTGTACCGCCGGGCTTCGTCAGCCTCGTCGGTGCCCCAGGTGCCTGCACGTACCAAGCCAAAGAGCGAGCCTACTGGCTGCCCAATGCGCAGCACGTTGGTTTCGTTCAGGAAGTTAGGACCAGGGTAGATGTCGTCGCCCGCTGGCCCAAGTGCCACTACCCGGTTTTTGAGGAAGGAAATGTTAAAGCCGGTCGACCAGTTAAAGTCCTTGCCGCTCACGTTCACCGTATTCAGCGACAATTCTAAGCCTTGATTACGAATACTGCCCACGTTACGGGTAATACTAGCAAAACCACTAGTACGTGGCACGGGCGCAGCCAAAATCAAGTCAGTAGTCGTACGCGAGTATAAGTCTGCCTCAAATGTTATGCGGTTCTGCCACAAGCCTAAATTCAGACCTAAATCATACTGACTGGCGCGCTCCCAGGCTAGATCGGGGTTGCCGAGCGTGCTGATTGTGGTACCGCCTACCCGCACACCATTGAAAATGTAGCTGTTAGTACCCAGGCGGGCTTGCGACTGATAGTTGGCAAAGTTGCTATTACCAGTCTGTCCGTAGCCGAAGCGCAGCTTTAAGTCAGAAATCGTAGAATTATCAGCTAAGAAGGGCTCTTGCGAAATGCGCCAAGCCGCTGCTGCTGATGGGAAATATCCCCATTTTCTACCAGGGCCGAAGCGCGACGCACCGTCTGCACGAAATGTAGCCGTGAGCAAGTAACGATCCTTATAGCCATAGTTGGCTCGTCCGAAGAACGATAAGAATTGATTCGCGTCAAAGTTAGAGGTCGGTACCTGAGGAGTCGCCCCCGCCCCTAAGTTGTAGTAGCTATAAGCGTTGTCACTAATGCCACGTATCTCCGTGTAATCCTGTAATGATCGGTAGCGTTGAGCATCTACTCCCCCTACTACATTAACTGAGTGGTCTTGCGCGAATACCTTGGTGTACGTCAAGTAGTTCTGCCATTGTATACTCTTGCCGTCAAAAGCCGTAAAGCCAGCTAAGTTTTGGGTGCCTGCCCGCAACTGAATCAAGTTGGTCGAAGAGGTAGGGTTGAGCTGCGAACTAATGTTGGCGCCTAATACCGAGCGGAAGCTTAAACTAGGTGAGAAAGTGAAATTGGCATAGGCGTTACCCGCAAACACTTGGTTACGCGTCAAATTCACATCTTCACGGGTGATGGCTACAGGATTGTCGCCACCCTCCATATCCGGGTAATCTTGACGTTTGCCATATACGCCGTTCGGGTATTGAATTGGGATGATAGGAATCATCTCAATCATCATCCGCGGAATATTATTACCTCCTACGAAGTTATTGCCAACTTTATCTTCGATGTTGCTGTAGTTCAACGTCGCGCCTACTTTCAGCCAGCTTTTTACCTGGTTGTCTACCGTTAAACGTCCTGAATAGCGTTTCTGGTAAGTTTCACGAATGATACCCTCGGCGTTGGTATAATTGAGGAAGAGCCCGTAGGTAGTCTGGTCACCGCCACCTGAGAACGATAAGTTGTGGCTTTGTGCGACTCCCGTTTGGGTAGTTTCTTTTTGCCAATCTACATCGTAAAGTGGGTTAAGATTTTCGTCGAACAAACGCTTGGGGTCGTTAGGATTAGCTAGAGCACGACGTTTGATGCGTGGGTCTCTATTGGCGTAAGCACCACGAGCCCAACCTGCTGGATCGTACTTCTGCACGTTCTGATAGCCTAGGTCTTCCATGGCTAAGAACTCACTAGTAGTAAGAACATCGAGCTTGCGTGCCATTTGGCTTATGCTCACGTAGTTATCGTAGGATACCTGTCCGCCTTTACGGCCGCGCTTCGTCGTGATGAGAATAACCCCGCTACTACCACGTGCTCCATAGATGGCTGTGGCTGAAGCATCTTTCAGCACCTCAATACTCTCAATGTCATTGGGGTTAAGCGTAGTGATTCCCTGTTCCCAGAATACGCCATCTACTACATACAGCGGCGTGTTTCCAGCCGTAATAGACGAGTAGCCCCGCACCCGGATGGTAGGCGAGCCACCTGGCTGCCCTGAGTTCAAGGAGACATCTACACCTGCTACCTTACCCTGCAGGCCTTGTGCGACGTTCACTACAGGACGCTCTACCAACTCGCTGCCTTTCACGCTACCTACAGCACCCGTGATATCAGAGCGCTTTTGCGTACCGTACCCCACCACCACTACCTCATCCAGTGCCTTGTTATCCGTCACTAGCTTAATTGTGAGCGAAGTACGACCACCAATGGCAACTTCCTGTGCCACATACCCAATGGATGAAATAACCAGCGTTTCATTGCCGGTGGGTACGGTCAGAGAGAAGCGACCTTCCGAGTCGGAAGAAGCTCCTACACCCGTAGCACCTTTCAATACCACTGTAGCGCCAGGAAGGGGATTGCCTTTATCGTCTGTAACTACGCCCTGCACGGTTACATCTACGCGGCGGAAAGTGGCTGCTACCCGGCTGTTGGCCGTAGCCTGCGTGAGTGGTACAGCTGTGGCAATGCCAAGCGCCAGCAACGGTACTCTGCACAAATGTTTAACAGATAAAGAAGAGGTCATAAGGTAGGGGTTGGTGAAAGAATGGAAATGAAAATGAAAGTAGAACTGGCGAGAACAGTTAGTACAATTATAAATATAGAAATCGTTTTCGGAAGATACTTAAACGTTTTAGCTATTATAAGTGTCGAAGAGGATGTAAAGAGAAGCAGAAGGAAGAAGCTTAGCGCGTGGGAAAACTACTGGCTCCCTAGGCCGGATGCTTAGGGAGGGTAGAAAGGACAGCTGTAATGCTCTATATAATAGGTAGCTGGCGCAAAGGAAAAGGCTGAACTTGAGCGTAGGTCTGAAGCAGCAGAAACAAATCACTTTGCATGCATATAAGCAAGCAAAGTGATTTGTGAGCGAAAATATCAAGCATTTATTTTGATCTACCAAACAACTGCTAAAAGCTTTTAGCATATTTGCTTAGTAAGCTAGTGTTTCTAGAGTCGTGGAGATATACTATAGCAGCTGAAGCTGACATGCCCGTATGGCGCAGGGTGCACTCGCACACATTACTTTCCTATCCTTCTCTATTTTCAAACCCTTCGCATGCGAAAAAATGCATACCCATTTTCGGTAGGTAGCTACCCGGTTGTTTCGCTAGGTGCCCTGCAGCTTGCCGCACTATCACCTCGCGCAAAAACTCACTTTCTAAGCCGATTATATAATGCCTGAGGGCATCAGCGGCAATAAGGAGCATAGGCAGATGCTTCATTAGATTCAGGCGACGAAATGCTGCAATTCCAGGCTTCACTCTAGCTTTCCTACCCATAGCATTAGGGCTTGGAGCTGGTAGCACGCTGGACTTATTATAGATTCGCCGCCCAATAAAAAATTTGGTATCATCCCAACTGCCCAAAAGAAGTGTATGAACGGAGATGCTTAGAGTCTTGACTTATATTCAGGGACTACCAGCATATCACCCAAGCCTTTACTATTCCAAGACCTTAATTACTTGAAAAAGAAAACCCTGATCCGCGACATTGCGCAGCACCTGGATGTATCGATTGCCACGGTGTCGTTGGTGCTCAACGGGAAGGCAAAAGGAAACCGCATCAGCGACGCGCTGGCCGAGAAAGTGTTGGCCTACGTAGAAGAGGTGGGGTATAAGCCCAACCAGCTAGCCAAAAGCCTGCGCACAGGTAAAACCCACGTTATTGGGCTGATTGTGGAGGACATTGCCAACTCGTTTTTTGCCACGGTGGCTGGCCTCATCGAAAAGAAAGCGCTGGAGCGCGGCTACCGCATTATCTATTGTAGCACCAACAACGACACCGCCAAGACCCGCGACCTGCTTACTATGTTTCAGGAGCGGCACGTGGATGGCTACGTGGTGGCTCCACCCAATGGGGTAGAAGAAGAAATTGGCACGCTGGTGCGTAATGGCAAGCCGGTGGTGCTGTTCGACCGCCTGCTGCCAGGCGTGCTGGTGAATGCCGTGGTGGTAGATGGCGCCGCTGGCACCTACCAAGCCACGCAGCACTTGCTGAGTCAGGGATTTTTGACGGTGGCTTTTGTAACTATCGCCTCCGGGCAAACTCAGATGCTGGGTCGGCAACAGGGCTATGCGCAGGCTATGCAAGCACATGCCTTGCCAGAGTTGGTGCTGGAGGTGGAATTTAAGTTGGAGCGCGAGCAAATGATTCAGCGCATCCATGAGTTTTTGCGCGCCAACCCGCTGTGCGATGCTATTCTGTTCTCTACCAACTACCTGAGCGTGTACGGGCTGGAGGCTATTAGCCGCCTGGGACTGCGCATTCCGGAAGACATTGCCCTGATATCCTTCGACGATTCGGACCTGTTTCGGCTGTATTCACCCACAATTACCGTTATTGCGCAGCCTATGGAAGTGATGGCCGAAAACGTCATCAGCACGCTCCTGACTGCCCTAGAAGGGGGCGACGAGCAGGGGCGTACCACGCAGGTTCAGTTGCCGCCCTCCCTGCTTATCCGGGAGTCGTCGATCCGGCGCGTACCGTAGTTTAGTTTGTTAGCTTACTCTGGTTCTTTTACCCTTTTCTCTTTTTATGGAAACTACCGCTGCTAAAACCGAGCTTTTTGCCGAAGTAGCCGAGCGCCTGCAGCAGCAGGGCTTCACAGTAGATCGTCGGGACGATACACGTCCGTGGGGCGGCTTCTTTGTATTGGATGAGGAGCAGGCGCAGGCCTTTGCCGATACCTATTTCGATGGGTTGTCGGTGGATAGCCTACGTATCTCGGGCAAGCTCAGCCCAAAAATCCTGCTGGTAGCGCCTCACCAGCGTTTGTCGTGGCAGTACCACCACCGCCGCGCCGAAATCTGGCGTGTAGTGCGCGGAACCGTAGGTGTTATCACCAGCGATACCGACGAGGAAGGCGAACTGAAAAGCTACGCGCCCGGTGAGCAGATTACTTTGAAACAAGGCGAGCGGCACCGTCTCATCGGCCTCGACGACTGGGGTATCATTGCCGAAATCTGGCAGCACACCGACCCCCAGCAACCCTCCGATGAAGACGACATCGTCCGCGTACAAGACGACTTCGGACGCTAAACGAGCGACTGAATAAAAAAACGGCTGTTGTCCTTCGCTGTGCTCAGGATAACAGCCGTTTTTTTATTCAGTCGCCCTTACTTCAATACACTACTACCCCTTTAATACGGGTAGCGGTAGGGATTTCGGCGGAGGGCATGTCGTTGCTGTGGTCGGCGGGTAGGGAATTTTCATCCAACAGCCAGGCCATGCGTGTCTGGCGCGATATAGCCGCAAAACCATCAGGGGTAGTGCGCACCCGCGAGAAGCCAAAGAGTTGGCGGGCAGCGCCAAAGGGCGAGCCAACGCCCACCCCTTCGCCGGTGCGGTACTGCGGATCGGTGATGATGATGCGCCGTAGATAGAAGCCACGCTGCGGGGTGCCGGCCATTTCTAGCAGGGTAGGCGGGGCCGTGGGCTCCTGCGCATCGCGCAATTCATAGGCCGGGTAGGTGCTGTCGCCTACGGTACGCGTGAGTTTGCGCAGCTGGTCGGCGGGCACGCGGGCCAGGAGCAGCTTTTCGGACATCCTCACCCGCAGGCGGCCCGCTTGACCAGGGCTGATCAGGTGGAGCGAGTCGGGCATATTGGGTGTTTGCGCAATGCGCTGCGCGGCCGCATCGGGGTCGGTGGCGCGGGAGTCGCCAGCAAAGGGTGTAGCCCCACTGGAAGCCACGGGCGTGCGGGGAGTAGAGGTAGAGGAGTCGCAGGCGGTCAATCCAGCCATTAGCGCCAGCGGTAGCAGGGCAACCCGCAGCTGCTCTATCCGGGAGATGAAGATATTTATAGGAAGCATGTCCGACTTACGACAACGGGCGCTTCGGCGTTGGGTGGAATTCGACGTAACCAAAACTTTACGACCGAAGGCGGCCGACTTGCGTACCTTTAACCAAGCTTTTCTCACCCAAAATCCCTCTAATCGTGCCCGACGCTTCTGCCCGCCAACCACTTATTCTAATTTCCAACGACGACGGCATTACGGCCCCTGGCATTGCTGTACTGGTGCGCGTCATGCGTCGCCTAGGCGAAGTGGTAGTAGTAGCACCCGATTCGCCGCAGTCGGGCATGGGTCACGCCATCACCATCGGTCACCCGCTGCGCCTCGACCCTAGCCGCGTGTTTGCCGAGGAGGGTGTGGAGGCGTACGAGTGCTCTGGCACGCCCGCCGACTGCGTGAAGCTGGCCAAGCACATGGTGTTGAAAGACCGCAACCCCGACCTAGTAGTGTCGGGCATCAACCACGGCTCCAATTCCTCCGTGAATGTGCTGTACTCGGGTACCATGTCGGCGGCTATTGAGGCAGCTATTGAAGGACTGCCTGCTATCGGCTTCTCGCTCTGCGACTACGGCCACGAGGCCGATTTCTCGCACGTGGAGGAGTGGGTAGAGCACCTTACCCGGCAGGCGCTAGAGCATGGTATTCCGGCGGGTACGGCCCTGAACATCAACATTCCCAAAAAGCAGGAGCAGTCTATTTTAGGCACGCGCCTGTGCCGCCAGGCCCGCGCCAAGTGGCAAGAAGAGTTCGACCTGCGCCACGATCCGCACCGCCGGCCCTACTACTGGCTGATTGGCAACTTTGTGAATGAGGACCAGGGCGAGGATACCGACGAATGGGCACTGGCCAACAACTACATTTCCGTAGTGCCCTGCCAGTTCGACCTCACTGCTCATTACGGCCTGAGCCAGCTGAACGAGAGCTGGGACCTGACGTTGGGCGACCAGCCCCCGCGCCGGCCTACCCACCCGCACACGCCCTACATCGGTAGCGCTACTCCCACCGATCCGCGCCCGGAGTAGGATAGTCCCACTGCTATGCCGCCCACCAAACCGCTGTATCTGGTGGCACTGCTGCTGCCTGAGCCCGCACTATCGGAGGTGTGGGCATTGAAGCAGGAGGTGCACCAGCGCACAGGCAGTCGCAACGCCGTGCGACTACCCCCGCACATCACCCTAATTCCGCCCCTGCGTCAATCTCCGAATTTTGAGCAGAAGGCGCGGCAGGCCTTGGCTGCCTTTGCGGCCACCCAACAGCCTTGCAGGGTAGGGGTGCGGGACTTCGCGTGGTTTGGCAACCGCACCCTGTTCGTACGCGTGTCAGACGATGCGGAGGTACGAGCCTTGCACGCAGATTTGCAGACGTGGTGCGCGGCGCAGCTACCAGAAGTTCCCCGTGAGACCAGGCCCTTCACGCCCCACATCACCCTCACCACCCGCGACCTACCCCCCGAGCAGGTCGCTGAACTGCAAGCACTGTTTGCGGCACGCAGCTACGCGGCCACGTTTCAGATAGAAGCCTTACAGCTGTTTTGCCACGATGGGCAGCAATGGCAGTTGGTCCAAACGTTTGCGCTGACCGCGGCATAACAAGAGTGTTGGGTAAAAGGGTGATACAATTAGTAAACTGGTGACTTGGCGAATGCTGTATCAAGCGATTTTAACTCTATTATTCTTGTGGGGAGCCTTCTCAGTGGGCTAATCGAGCTGATACTCATAAGGTGCTTACGCGTATGCATAGCCTCTCTAAACCGCCATTTAAAAACCCTGCTTTGTCTGTTCACCATGCGCTGGCGCTGGAAGCGGCTGCTTGCGCGGAGGGGGTACTACCTTTATTTGAGAAGGAGTGCCCCCACGATATGCGTCCCCACGAGGCATTGGCTACGTTGCGGGCTTGGGTGCAAGGGCAGGCCAGCATGATGTCCTGCCGGAAGGCCGCGTTTGGCGCGCACGCGGCAGCACGGGCTGCTAGCCACCCAGCTGCCGTAGCCGCTGCCCGCGCTGCTGGTCAGGCGGCCGCAGTGGCACACATGTATACCCATGCTCCTCATGTGACTGCTTATGCTGCCAAAGCAACTGCTATAGCAGCATAACGTTCCCTTGCGCTGCAATGGCCTTTTTGGGTTTCACCTCTGAAACTCAACTTTCAACTAAAGCCAGCAACGCACAGTGTAGGTCGTAAGGTAGGGGATGCTTTCGTTTGAAAGCAAAGCGCAAAAAAAGGCCCCGCCCAAAGGGCGAGGCTTTTCCTGTCTGCAAAGTGGGCGCGGGCCGGTGGCTACAGTAACTGTTGCGGCCGGTGGTGCAGAATAGCCGTGTGCACGGCTTGCACGCGCTTATGCTCGAAAGCAGGGTTGTCTGATTTATGAATGATGGGAATGACGGTGCTGACGGGGAGGCGGTGATGCGTTGCTTGCTGGTACCATAGCACGCCAACCAGCCCGAGTAGCACCGCTAGTAGCAAGAGCAGCAGCTTCTTCATAGCCTGAGAAAAAATCTGTGCCCGAAAGCTACGCGCCACAACATGAAGCCTGCGTGAAACCAGTTGCTGCCCGCGCCGCATGGTACAAAAAAGACGCTCTGATGCAACTCAGAGCGTCTTTTGTAGAAACGGTTGATGCACGCGTAGCAGTGCTAAGTGGGTATAGGCTACCCTCAGGCAAATTCCAGAATAAAGGTGGTACCCTTGCCCACAGTAGACTCCACCCGTAGGTCGGCACCGTGAAAATCGGCAATGGTTTTGGCGATGGGCAGGCCCAAGCCGTAGCCCTCCGGCGCCGCGGCGCCCTTGTGAAAGCGCCGGAATCGGTCGAACAGATGCGGAATATTCTCTGCCGCAATACCGGGGCCGGTGTCGTGCACGCCCAGGCGGTAGCCGCCACTGGGTAGAAGCTGGCCCGTAACGGTAATGCTGCCCTCCTCGCGGTTGTACTTGATGGCGTTGCTGAGCAAATTGAACAGCAGGGTAAACAGCAGCGTGCGGTTGGCGTTAGTGAGCACGTAATCGGGGTGCAGCTCCACCAGCAGCTTCAGTTCGCGCTGGGCCAGGCGGTCTTCCAACTCGTTGGTCACGTCGGCCAGCACGGTGGCCAGCGATACGGTTTCGTTGCGGAGGTACTGCTCGTTTTCGATGTTGGCGATAAGCAGCAGCGTCTTCACCGTGTTGCGCAGGCGGTAGAGCGTTTTCTGCGACTCCACCAGTTTTAGCGAGTGGGCATGGCTCAAGCGCGGGTCTTGGAGCATGTTCTCGAAGCGCGTTTGCAGGATGCTCACCGGCGTCAGCAGCTCATGCGACACGTTCGACATAAACTCCCGCTCCTTGGCAAAGGCCCCCTGTATCTTGTGCATCATGCCGTTGAGGCTGTCGTCGAGTCGGCGGAAGTCGGCGGTAGTGGTAGCCAGCGGCTCAAACGGAAAAGCTGAGGGGTGGTTCACAGCCTGTAGCTTCTGGGCAATCAGCCTACCTAAAGGCCGCAGCAGGTAGTGCGCAAACGCCGCGTCGGTAAACACCGTCAGCAGGGCCCCAATCACCAGCACCCATAAGGCCAGGTGGCGCAGCGTGTAGGTAAGCAATTCCACCGTAGCCAGACTGCTCCCAATTTCCAGCCGATAGGCCCGCCCGTCGCGCCGAAACACGTGGCTCAGAATCCGAAAGTCCTCAATCTCATTGTCTACCTGGCGCTGCTCCTCCAGCATCCGCACGGGCTCCTCAGGGGTAGTGTCGGGTAGGGGCGTGAGGCTGATGTACTCTTGTTTCAGGATGTTATAATCGGCGTAGGCCTCGGCGTTCTGCTCCTGCCGCACAAAGGCCGATATGCCGTCGCGCCGGATCAGATCCAGTAGCTCCCCTTGTTTCTCGCGCAGGCGCTGGTCGGTGTGGGCTATGGACACCCGGCTGACGATAGGGGGTAGGGCTACCACGCCCAGCAGGACCAGCAGCAGCTTCGAGAGGGCATTAAATAAAACCAGCTTTGCTTCTAACCGCATGTTCCTGCTATTGCTAAAACCCTGGCATCCTGAGCAGCGGGAAGGACCTTATGCCCGCAGAACGAGTCGTTGGTACGCTAGTCGTTCTGCAGGCATAAGGTCCTTCCCGCTGCTCAGGATGACAGCATTGTTTAATGTTTAACCTCCCTCTGTGATGCGGTAGCCGATACCGCGCACGGTTTCCAGAAAATCAGTGGGGGCGAACTGGCCGAGCTTTTTGCGGACGTTCTTGATGTGCACATCGATGTAGTTGGAGTCGGAATCGTCTTCCAGCACGTTACCCCATAGGTGTTCGCCTAGCTGCAAGCGCGTGAGCACGCGGTTTTTGTGCAGCAGTAGGTAGTGCAGCAGGTCGAACTCCTTCTTGGTAAGCGTCACCTCCTGGCCCTGGTAGTGCAGCGTGCGCCCCGTCACATCCAGGTGAAAACCGTTGCCAAAATCCACTTCCTGACGCTTCAGCCCAAACTTGCGCCGCGTGATAGCCTGCATTCGGCTCTGCAACTCCATCAGGGAGAACGGCTTGGGTAGGTAGTCGTCGGCGCCCAGGTCGAGGCCTTTAATTCGGTCGTCGATGGCGCCGCGGGCCGTGAGGATGATGAAGGCCGCCTCCTGGTTTTCGTTTTCCTTGGCCTCGCGCAGCAAGTCCAGGCCGTCGCCGCCGGGTAGGCCCAGGTCGAGCAGTATAAAATCGTAGCTGTTTACAAAAATCTTCTCCGAAGCCTCGGCATAGGTGCGGGCCGAGTCGCAGATATACTGCGACTGCGTCAGGAACTGACGCACCTCCTGGTGCAGGCTTTTTTCGTCTTCAACAATCAGGACATACATAGGATACAGGCAGACAGGTAAGAGGGAAGTTCAGGCTGGCAACCTACACAAGACTGCCTGAAGGAAAGATGAAGCGCAAGAGACGAGCAGCAGCCCCACGTGAGTCAAATAGTACCAAATCTGGAAAAAGAAGTTTTCTAAAAGGATAAACTTACTCAAATGTCGTTAGGATGTTGAATATATCATATTTTTTATATGTATAAAAATAAGCACCCTCTCTACCTTTGTCTCAAATAGATAAAGCCGATTTTTTGGTGTGGAGATGCAGGGCTCGATTTGTATTTAAGAAAGAATAAAAGAAGCGAGGGCGGCGCCGTTTGCCTTCGTACGAACCTACAAATTACATGACTAAACTATTTACGATAAGTGTTCTGCTGGGAATGTGTGCCATGCCGGCGGCGGCTCAAACAACCAGCATCAACTACGTAACAGAAATCGTAACAACGTATGATGGTTTCTGGCAAAGTGGGGTTGGGGCTATCAATCCGACTAAACCCGAAAACTCCCACTACCTGCTGTCGTTCACGGCCAATGGTGTGCGCTACTCCACGGGCGTCAACGACCAGCTGTTGCGCGATAGGGGCCTGGAAATCACCTCCGCTCAGTTTCAGGCATTGCCCGTTGTAGCCATTGGCAACCCCACCAGCAACACCAAAGTAGGCCTGGGGCAGCTATATGACGGGGTAGACAACGGCCCCAGCAACCCGCCCCCCAGCGATGCGCTGGCCTCCTACCTCACCGACGGGCCAAATGGCCTGGATATCGGAACGGGTATTGCCAACCTGCCCGCTGGAAATATTGACTTCGTCGTGCGCGAAGTGCAGCTAGCTGCCCTGAATGATGGCATACCGGATATTCTGGTTACGCAGATTGCTTCGCCAAACGCCAACCTGGCGGACACCTACGGCTTCTACGATGCCAACGACGTGCTGATTGGCAATACGGTGGATGTAACCTACAATACAGGTTTTCCGGCGGTAGGAAATTGGGTAGCAGATTTTTACGAAGCTTCTCAAAATCCCCGGACGCTGCTGCTAGGCTTCACCAAAACGGACCGTCCCATCCGGCTCTGGAGCGCCGAGCTCAGCAGGTTCGGCATCACGAAGGATAACTACAGTGCCATAGCCAAGTTCAAAATCCGGTTGTCGGGTGATAGTGACGTGGCGTTTGTGGCCTACAATAGCCGCTCAGTGAAGGTGTTGCCCGTGCAGCTTACCTCCTTTCAGGGTAGCGTAGAGGGCAACGGGGCCGTGCGCTTGCAATGGCACACGGCCAGCGAGCAAAACTCGGCCGCTTTCGTGGTGGAAACCAGTACCGATGGCCGCACCTTTGTGCCAGTAGGGCGCGTAGCGGCCGCCGGCACCAAAACCACCGGCACCAGCTATTCCTACCTGCACCGCCCTACCGCGGCGGATGTGGTGTACTATCGCCTGCACCAGCTCGACCGCGACGGCGCCAGCGCCTACTCGCCGGTAACGGCTGTGGCCATGCAAAATATGAGTAGCCAGATCCAAGCCGCTCCCAATCCCTTCCGCGAAACGCTGCGGCTGCAACTGCCCACCACAGCCACCGCCGGCCATGTCTGCTTACTGTCCGCCGACGGGCGACAGGTCTACCAACACGTCTTCACGCCCGATGAGCTAGCCGAAGCCGCCTGCATATTGCGTAACCTCCCGGCCCTGCAACCGGGGCTCTACCTCCTGCAAGTGCTGACGGATGGACGCGTAACGCAGCAAAAGCTGATCAAGGAGTAGCAGTTAAGACTGCCCGTAACCCCAACCGACGCTCTGTAGAAGCGGCCTCGGCTGGGGCTATTTGCTTTCATCTGTTGATGAATGGTCGCCCAGGGCATCCTTGATGTAGAGTTCTTGAACTAAAGTCATGAATGTGACGAGAGCAGGCATGGCAATGATGGTACCGGGCAAGCCACCCAGCACACCGCCCAACAGCGCGCCTAGCAGCACTAGCACCGGCGGCACCGATACGGTGCGCTGCTGCACCAGCGGTACCACTACGTAGCTTTCTATTTGCTGCACGCCCAGGTAGATCAGGCCCACATACAGCATCATCTCGGGGCCTTGCAGTACTGCTAGCAGCACCCCCGGCACGGCCGCCACAATGGGGCCGATAAAGGGCACAAAGTCCAATATAAAGGCCAGCACGCCCAGCACCAGCGCCAGCGGAATGCCCAGCAGCATCAGGCCCGCCCAAGTGAGAATGCCTACGGCCAGCATGGCAATAAATTGCCCCAACAGCCAGCCTTCCAACTGCGCTACCACACGGCCTACCACCTCGCGGGCACGCTGCCGGCGGGCTACAGGAAACAAGCGCGTGAAGCCGTTGACGTACAAACCCGGATCGAGGGCCAGAAAGAAGCCCGCAATCAGTAGTACCACGGTGTTGGCCACAATGCCCAGAAAGCTGCCCACATAGCCCGTCATGCGGCTGAGATTGGGCGCCGACGCATCGGAGCGAATCTTATCAATGATGTAGTGCCCCCATTGCGTCTGGTCCAGTTGACTTTCCAGTTTATTGATGGCTGTTGGCAGATCGGACGACAGCGTACTGGCCTGCGCCGAAATACGTGGTGCCGCCAACAATACAAACCCGGCAATAAGCCCGATGATGAGTAGCAAGGCCAGTGTAACGGCCAATTTCTGCGGAATTTTATCGGAAATACGGCAAAACAAGCGGCCGATGGCCCGCAGTAGCACCGCAAACAGTACCGAGCCGAAGCCCAGCAGCAGGATAGACATGCTGGCCCACAGAAACCACAGCAGCAGCCCCACGCACAGTACCGTGCCCACCACTAGCAGCACCCGCGTCATAAAGCTATCAGACTGCTGCTTAGGCTCAAACGGGCCTTTTGTATGGTCGGGGGCAAGGGAAGATGCGCGTGGAGCCGACGGCGGCGCCTGAAACGTGTTGCGGATAAAATCGAGCATATGCGTAGCCAGTGAGTATGGTAGTGATACTGGCTACGCTAAGGAAAGTTGACCACTACCACCTCGTGTTGGCTGCCGCAAAGAAGCAGCGTTAGAAATCTGCCGCTATCAGTTCCCGGTCTAGAGCACCACCTGTCATGCCACCCTGAGCGCTGGCAACGGATATCTGCCGCATCGGCGTGGTAAGGTCGCCCGCCGCAAATACGCCGGGCACCGTAGTAGCGCCCATCTCATTCGTGCGCAGGTGCCCGTTCTCCGTGAGTTCGCAACCAAGTTGTGCATTGAAATCGAGCGGCAGCGAAAAAGGCACGTGGGCAAACAAGGCCGTAAGTGGCACCTGTTCACCGGTAGTCAAGCGCAGGTAGCGCAGCTGACCCGCCTCGTGCTCCAGCGCCGCTAAGGGTGTTTCGATAATGCGGACAGCATGCGCTTGCAACTGCTGGGCCTGCTCTACAGTGAAAGTAGAAGGTCCATTGGTGAACACGCGTAGATCAGCGGACCAATGCTGAATCATACGGGCAAAATGAAAGCCCATGTCGCCGTTTCCGAGCACGCCCAGCGGTTGATTATGTACCTCGTAGCCGTGGCAATAGGGGCAGTGTAGCACCGAGATGCCCCAGCAGTCAGCAAAGCCCGGTAGTGCGGGCATTTCGTCGCGGATGCCTGTGGCAAGCAGAAGCTTACGTCCCTGGAAAGTCTGCCCATCCTCAGTGCTCAGGCTGAAATAGGGGCCATCAGGGGTGATGTGCGTGACAGTAGCCGTGCGAAGCTGTACAGTGGTGTAGGGTAGGAGTTGCTCGCGGGCAATGGCAAGCAGCTGCTGCGGGGTAGCCCCGTCGCGGGTGAAAAAGCTGTGGGAGTGGGGCGTCTGCCGATTTGCCGGGCGGCCGGCATCCAGTACCAGCACGCGGCGACGTGAACGGCCCAGCATCAGCGCGGCACTGAGACCGGCTACGCTGCCACCAACAATTAGTGCATCAAAAAGCGTGTCAGAAGACATAACGAAAAATAAGAGGGGAGTGAATAACTATACAACAAATATATGCAACATTGTTTCAGTAAAATAAAAAGAAATGCGTTACCGCAAAGCTGACGCCTCCGCGAGCTGATAGTTCTCTTACTGCCGTAAGTAGGCGCCCAACTGCGAAATGGAGGCAATGCCTAAGTCGGTGGCCTGCTTGCGCCGCATGAGTAGGGCATAGGCGTTGTTGAAGCCCAGCGGCGCCAGCCACTCTAAGTTGTAGCGACGTCGGAAACCTTGCTGCACGTAGTCGTACACAGCCTGCGGGTTGCCACCGAGCGAGTCTAGCACAGCGGCGGAGGGTTGCAGCAGTACCAGCAGGCCCGTGCCGGTGTACTCAGGGTACAGGTCAATTTCGCCGCGCCGCAAGGCTTCAAAGCAAATACTGGTACCACCCAAACCGGTTTTGGAGGCTACGTTCAAATTAGTATTGGCCCGAATGAGCGCCGCGTATAGCTCGACTAGAATGTACTGCTCGGCAAAAATCTTGGAGCCCAGCGTAATGGTAGGTGCCGTGGCAGGGGTAGGGCGAGGTGCCGCCCACAGACCACGCTGCCGCAGGAAAGCTTCAGCCACGGCGCGGGGTTCTTTGTGCAGGAAATCAACCTGATAGTTCAGGTCGGTCATCACCGAATCGTTGATCTGGCCAGTGAGTTTGGCTAGCACCGGCCCTAGCTCGGGGTGGGCCGCTAGCACTTGCGGGCGCACTACGGGCGCGGCGTAGTAGGGCGGAAAGGCCTGCTTGTCGTCGTGGAGCACGCGCAGGTCGTAGGCCTTGATGCGGCCGTCGGTGGAGTAGCCGTCGATGAGGTCGACTTCGCCGGCGCGGGCGGCTTCATACACCAGGGCCGGGGCCAGAATTACGTTGCTGGGGTGCAAATCGTAGGTGGTAGCCAAGCCCGGCAGTCCATCGGCCCGCCCCACAAACTCGGGGCTGAAGCCAGCCCGCAGCCGGGCACTGGCGCGGGGTAGGAGGTAGAGGCCACCCAGCAGCGGCAACGCCACCAGCAGGGCCGTGCCTACCCGCGTGAGCTGACGGGCACTAAGGCGCTGCACACCCGCCAGTGCCACATCAAAGGCCACTGCCAACCCAGCCGCCGGAATGGCGCCGGCCAGAATCATAACTGGATTGTTGAGCGCGATACCACCAAAGATGAACTCGCCCAGACCACCCGCCGCCACGTAGGCCGCTAGCGTGGCCACGCCCACGTTTATCACCGTGGCCGTTCGGATGCCTGCAAACAGCACGGGCAAGGCCAGCGGCAGCTCCACGCGCCGCAGAATCTGCCAATTGGTGAAGCCCAGCCCGCGGGCGGCTTCTACCACGCTGGCATCTACACCACGCACGCCCTCCACCGTGTTGCGCACAATGGGCAGCAACGAGTACAAAAATAGCGCGAAGATGGCCGGCCTATAGCCAATGCCCATCAACGGAATCAAAAAGCCCAGCAGCGCAATGCTCGGGATGGTCTGCAACACGCCCGCAAAACCCAGCACCGGCCCCGCCCACCGCGGCCGCCGTGCCACTGCCAGCCCCGCGGGTACGCCCACCAGCACGCCCAGCAGCAGCGCCGCCGCCGTGAGGCCAATGTGCTGGATGGTCTGCTGGCCGAGTTTGGCCGCCTGCTCGTGCCAGAAGGAGAATAGGTCGGAGAGGATATGCACGGGGCTGTTGTAGGTGATGAAGGAAGCCGGGTAGGGTAGCGGGTGACTACCAGTAGCTCCGAGAAATAGCCTCGTAGCGGGGCAACTTGGCGTAAAAACGGCAACTTACGCGGCCCGCAGGTCGGTTTCGTAGTAACAGTCCCAATAGCCGTTGTCGAGCCGGTAGACGTTTACGCGGTGGATTAGTCCCAGGCGCGGGTGCCGGGCTTTCACCTGGCCACGCCAGACGATGGTGTGCACGGGCGCGTCGGGGGTAGGCTGCACGGTTTGGCCCAGCGCATAGGCAAACGGGCGTGGCGTCAGGCCGGGGTCGGCTTCCGGCGGGGCGTCCAGGGTGAAGCGGGTAGGCCGACTCTCGGGAGCTGCGGCGGGAGCAGTCGCGCTGCACGCTTCTTCGTGCCAGACCAGCGGCTCTCCGCACGTGGCACACAGCGAGGCATCGAGGTCGGAGGTAGGTGCGGGCGCTAGTTCTGTATCTATATCTAGCACTTCCGTAGCATCTGAATCCGTTGCGTGGGGGGCATCGGGTACGAAGGTGGTAGGGCTTTTCTTACGGGTGGCCATACGGAAACAAGTAAGTATTTTTAGCTAAGGTACAGCGCACTAAATATTTTAGCAACCTAAGTTAGGCCGCCGCCGCTGCCAAGGCCCGTTCAAATCCCGCCATCAGTCCCGCCAAATCTACCGCCGTACTCGTCTCGGCAATGCGTAGCTGGCTGCCGGGCGCGCCGCTAAGCAACTCCAGAGCCTCCTGCACCGGAGCGGAAACAGGTAGGGTAGGCGCATTCAGTGTTTCCGGAAACATTGGCAGAAACGGCAACACATCGGCCAGTTGCAGCACGCGTAGCTGCAAAGCCAGGCGCTCGGCGGCGAAAAACTGGCGCACGAAGTCATTGGCTGGATGGAACAGTAGCTCCCGCGGCGTACCCATCTGCTGAATCTGCCCTTGGTTGAGCAGGGCTATACGGTCGGCCAACTCGAAGGCTTCCTGTACGTCGTGGGTTACGAGCACAATGGTTTTGCGGCGTAGCTCATCCAGCTCCCGAAAATCCTGCCGGATGGCGGCGCGGGTGATAGGGTCGAGGGCGCCGAAGGGCTCATCCATGAGCACAATGGGCGGATCGGCGGCCAGGGCGCGGGCAATGCCTACGCGCTGCTGCTGCCCGCCCGAAAGCTGGCGCGGGTACTGCCCAGCGTACTGCGCGGGTGGCAGGTGCAGGCGCGTGAGCAGCTCCGTAGTACGCTGGGCAATCTGCTTGGGGCGGTGCTGGAGTAGCTTGGGCACCACAGCTACGTTTTCGGCCACAGTGTAGTGCGGCAGCAGCCCTACCTGCTGAATCACGTAGCCCAGGCCGCGCCGCAACTCGGCGGGATTCTGCTGCCGGATGTCGTGGCCGTTGATTTCGATGATGCCACCGTCGGGCTCGATGAGGCGGTTGAGCATCTTGAGCAGCGTGGTTTTGCCGCAGCCGCTGGGGCCCAGCAGCACCAGCGTTTCGCCCGGTGCTAGGGCAAAGGAAATATCCTGCACCACGGCGCGGTCCTGGTAGCGTTTGGTCAGGTTACGGACGTGAATGGCGGGTGCAGTCAAGGAAGTATAGGCGATGGGGAGGGTAGGCAAGCTGCGCTACAGTGTGTCAAGGTAAGAGAGAAGGGGCGAAGTTTGTTTGCGGGCAATGACGCGCGTATATCAACAGCAAAAGTTCAGCCTTGATCTGCGTAGGGCGTTACACATGAAATAAGGCAAATGTAACCTTTACCTTATTGTATAAATATTCTAATTTAATTTTGAATAATAGAGTAATAATTTTAGTATACGGTCTATTTACGCCGTACCGGTTCTGCTTTGTGCTGCATCGGTATCTGCGCGATAGTTAGAGACTAATATCCAGCGTGTAAACCAATTACCTGTCTCTGACCAGGTAGGCTAGGATTGCGAAATAGTAGGAAAATAGAAGCGGCTGGCTAGGGTCAAGCTGTGTATCATCTAGTAAGGAGAGAGTAGTGCCTTATGAAGCTATTCGTGACGATGGTTGGTGTGCAGGTGCTCGTTATGGCGCTATGCTGCGTGGGGTGCGTACAAGCGCAGCACCCTGAGCAAAACAAGGCGGTGAGGGCTACACTGGAAGGCGAGTGGGTGATTACCGATCAATCGGTTACTCCGCTTGGCATTGCTACGCTATGCCAGGCTATCCGGCCTGGTACTACGGTCACCTTTAGCGCTGCTACCCTAGCCGTGCACGCAGAGGGTGCTAAGCAGCCTTGTGCTGTTTTGTCTTACAAAACGCGCGGACACTTTCTTACCCTGGCACAGCAGGATATGGTGTGGGTTGCTACGTACGAGCTGACCACAAAGCGCCTGATTATACGTTCGCCCAATCTCTTTACGCCAGTAGCAAGCGGGCAGGACACCAACGCCGCTGCGCTTTCCACAGGGCTGGGCTCAGAAATTCAGGTCACACTGCTCCGGAAATAAGCACTGCCAATTGTCGGAGAAGCGGTGTGATGCGGCGCGTCACCTGTTCTCAGGCACAATAAGCCATACGATCTATCCTTTCCACTTCATTCCACATCTTATGAAAAACATCTACTGTTTCTTGATTTTGCTTCTGTCTGGGGGGCTGCTGGTGCCGGCCTATGGGCAGAAACCGCTTTACCTGGGTAAGCTCCGGGAAGTGGTCGCGCAGTATAAAAAGCACCCGCAAGCTGCAACGCCCAGCGCCAAGGGGGTAGGCACAGCGGTGCGGCAAGCGGTGCCTGCAGGCAAGGACTTGGCGCTTACTTTAACGGAAAACAAGCGGCAGGGAGCCGCCGAGTTGTTCTTTGGCGAAGTAGCAGGCACCAAGCACAGTTCGTTTTACCTGAAGGTATCGGACTGGGAGGCCACAGGCTCGGTGATTCTGCGCGACGAGAAGAAATACTACCGGTTTTCCTCTACTGCCGATGGCTCGGTCTACCTGACAGAGGAAAACATCGACAAAGTGCTGTGTGTGGGCTACCAAGACCGCCAGCCCACTGCTCCCGCAAACACGCAAGTGGCTACTAGCGCAACGGTGGCCGCCACCGTGCCGGCCCTCGAGAGTCTGCCGGGAGCTGGCGCAGTGCTCTACCTCGATTTTGATGGGCAGACGGTGACGAATACACTGTGGAATTACAATTTTAACAACGGCAACCCCATTGAGGCAGCCCCCGCTACGCTGTCGGAACGGGAGATGATCGAGGTATGGAAGCTGGTCAGTGAGGACTACCGCCCCTTTGCTCTGAATGTAACCACGAGTGAGGCCGTCTTCAACCAAGCGTCGCCAAGCCAGCGGATGCGGGTTATTTTCACGCCCACTACCTACTTCTACCCTGGTGCCGGGGGCGTAGCCTATATAGGGTCCTTCACCTGGGGTGGCACTACCTACGGCGAAACTCCTTGCTGGGTCTTCAATGGGGGCGTGAAGGGCGCCGGTGAAGCCGGCTCGCACGAGGGCGGCCACACGTTGTACCTGGGGCACGATGGCCGCACTAACCCCGACGAAGGATATTTTGCGGGTCAGCAGTCCTGGGCTCCTATCATGGGAGTGGGCTATTACGTGCCGGTGGCACAGTGGAGCAAGGGCGAGTATCCCTACGCCAATAATGTGGAGGATGACTTACTGAAAATCAGTACGATGAATGGCTTTGGCTACCGGGCCGATGACCACGGCAACGACCTGGCCTCGGCTACCCCGCTGGTGGTAGGCGCAGGCGGGTTGGTGTCGGGAGAGGCCAACCAGGGCGTTATATCCACCTCAACGGATGTAGATGTCTTCTCCATCAAACACGCTGGCGGCCGCCTGGCTCTCAGCGTCCGTCCCGATCCTGCCCACCCTAACCTGGACGTACTGCTGACCCTACGCGACGCAGCCGGCACCGTAGTGGCCACCGCCGACCCAGCCACGCTCTCGGCCACAGTGGAGGGCACATGGCCGGCTGGCACCTACTACCTAACCATTGACGGCACAGTGGGAGCACTCGGCGCCAACTCCGACTATGCTTCCCTGGGGGTCTACTCCATTTCCACAAAAGACTACGAGCAACCCACATACACCGATGGCTGTACCAATTTCGCGACGCTCATCAACAATTTTAGCTTCAGCACGTTGGCAAATGCTAATTCGGGCTGTGGAGGTGGCACGGCCAATGGCTACACCATCTATCCTCCAACCGGTGTGCTGACTACTACCGTTACCCGCGGTGAAAGCTACGCTATGCAGATGCAGGCGGCCAACTACCCCATGTATTTTGGCGTGTGGATAGATTACAACCAAGACAAGGATTTTGATGACGAAGGAGAGTTTGTGTACGGCTCGCCTACCTCCTCCACGTCTCCCTTTGCGGCCACCATTGCCATTCCGGCTACGGCGCGCCTGGGCACCACGCGCATGCGGGTACGCAGCAGCTACAGCCCCCAGATTACGGGTGAGCAGTCATCGTCGTCGATGAACTATGGCGAGGCGGAGGACTACACCATCACCATTCGGACCAACGAAGCGCCTACCGTTCGCCTCACTTCGCCGGCGGCCAATGCCAGTTTTGGTGCTCCTGCTACCATCAGCCTCACGGCCGAAGCTGCCGACGCCGATGGGCGTGTCGCCAAAGTAGAATTCTTTGCGGGCGCTACCAAGCTGGGCGAAGTGCTGACCGCCCCGTATACTTATAGCTGGACTGGGGTAGGGGTCGGTACGTATGCCCTCACGGCCGTAGCCACCGACGACAAAGGGCTGGCAACCACTTCTACAGCGGTGTCAGTGACCGTCAGCGACAATGCTGTGGCCCAGGGCTGCGGGCTGGGCTACTGGAAAAATCACCCTACCCGGTGGGGGTGCTATACACCCACTACCCTCTACGGAAGTGTATTTCAGAAAGCCCCAGCCGAACTTAAAAGCAAAACGTTGCTGGAGGTGCTAAAGTCCGGTGGAGGTGGCAACTATAACCTGGGCCGGCAATCGGTGGCGGCGCTGTTGAATAGTTGCACCAATGCAGTAGCCTACAGTGCCCCCTACCGGAACAATACGCAGCAGCTTATGGCGGACGTGAATGCGGCCTTCTTGAGCAGGGATAAAAAAGCAGCAAACGCGCTAGCGGATAAGCTTGATAAGCTCAACAATATGGGCTGCCCTCTAGATGGTAACTCGGCTAAGCTAGTAGCTACTGCCAAGAGCAGCGCCCAGCACCTCACGGACGAGGTAGGGGGCATGAGCAAGCAACTCAGCATCTACCCGAACCCCTTCACGGAGGAAGCAGTCATTGAATTCCAGCAGGCCCAAACGGAGAGCTATGTGCTTGAACTATATGATGTAACCGGCCGGCTGCTCCAGCGCATTGCCGCCGGTACCGCCGAAGCGGGCAAGAACTACCAGTTTCCGGTGGATAGCCAAAACCTGACAGAAGGCATATATCTGGTGCGGTTGACAACGGGCCAAACGTCCCAAAGCTTCCGCTTGCTGAAGGTGAAATAATCCTAGGCACGGGGCACGGTACCAGCAGCTGCCAGGTACCGTGTCCGCAGGCTGCTAAGTACGGAGCGCAGCCAGTAAACGGCCCCTCCGGCGTGTTTCCGAGTTTCCGGAAAGACGCCGGAGGGGCCGTATGTGCATCTTCTGCTTTATCTTGAAACCGACTTTACGCCGTGGTTATGCCTGAAGGGTCTATGTATCACATCGGCTTCTCCGTCTGGCAGCCTATTCACACACATTCTCACAGGCGCTTACAGGGCGCTCCTACTGCTATCCGCCATGCGTACGTTTCTACTTCTCATTCTTGGCTTTTTGTTCCTGACCGGCTGCGGCGGCACGCGCTCGGCCAATCCCAGCCAAGCCAGCGTTACCACGGTGTACATCGTGCGCCACGGAGAAAAGGACCCGACCCCCAATCTGCCAGACCCGACCCTGACGCCGGCCGGCGAGCAGCGCGCCGTGGCCCTGCGCGAGCTGCTGGAAAGCCGCCCCATCACGGCCATTTTCACGACAGATACCCGCCGCACCCGTAGCACGGTGGCCCCACTGGCCACGGCCTTGCGGCTGCCACCCATTGTGTATAGCGCACGCAACCAGCGCGGATTGGCCGAGCAGATCCGGCAGGAATACGCCGGCAAAACGGTGGTAGTGGTAGGGCACTCCAATACGATTTTGCCCTTGCTGGACGAATTGCAGGTGACGCGCCCGTTTCAGGAAATAGCTGACAGCGAGTATGATTATCTGTTTGAGGTGAAGCTGCCCCGCACCGGCGCCCCCGGCACGGTAGCTGTGCAGCACTACGGCGCCGGCGCGAAATAAAGCTGTTGCGTTTCTTCCGCTGAGCGGGCTTTCTATATTGCGACTTCGTTCTGTCCGCTTTTTTGATTTTCTACCATACTCCTCCCTACATGCGCTTTCTTTCTCGCGGGGTAGCAGCCGTGGCCCTGGCGGCCGCGCTGGCCCCTGCTGCCCAGGCCCAATCTGCCTCCAAAATCGACTCGATGGCTATCCGGACACTCTACGACGAAGCCCTGCTGCGCGGGCAGAGCTACGAGAATCTCCGGCAGCTTACCAGCCAGGTAGGCGGCCGCCTTAGCGGCTCGCCGGAAGCCCAAAAGGCCGTGGAGTGGGGCAAAGCCGCCATGGAAAAAGCCGGCTTCGACCGGGTGTATTTGCAGGAGGTGATGGTGCCGCACTGGGTGCGCGGAGCCAAGGAAAAGGCCGAAGCCAAGGCTGGTAGCAAAGCTGTCAAGTTCAACGTGTGCGCCCTGGGTGGCTCGGTAGCTACCAAAGGCAAGCTGAAGGCCGGCGTGGTAGAAGTAACCAGCTGGGACCAGCTTGCCGCCCTACCCGACAACCAGGTGAAGGGCAAGTTCATCTTCTTCAACCGCCCCATGAACCCTACCTTCATCGAGACGGGTAGGGCCTACGGCGACGCCGGTGACCAGCGCCGGCGCGGGGCCATTGAGGCGGCTAAGCGCGGCGCCGTGGGTGCCCTGGTACGCAGCCTGTCCATGGCCCACGACGACTACCCGCACACGGGCACCATGAGCTACGATGAGAAAGTAACCAAAGTGCCCGCCGCCGCCCTCAGCACCAACGGCGCCGACCGGCTCAGCCAGCTGCTCAAAGCCAACCCTACCCTCACCTTCGAGCTGGAAATGAGCTGCCAGCAACTGCCTGAGGTGAAAAGCTACAATGTAATAGGCGAGCTGAAAGGCTCGAAGTATCCCGACGAAATCATCAGCGTGGGCGGCCACCTCGACTCATGGGACCTAGGCGAAGGTGCCCACGACGACGGCACCGGCATTGTGCAGAGCATGGAAGTGTTGCGCCTGTTGAAAGCCACCGGTCTGCGCCCCGAGCGCACGGTGCGCGCCGTGTTCTTCATGAACGAGGAAAATGGCACCCGCGGCGGCCTGAAATACGCCGAGCTAGCCAAAGCCGCCAACGAAAAGCACGTAGCGGCCATGGAGTCGGATGGGGGTGGGTTCACACCCCGTGGTTTCGGCGTGGAAGCTGACCCCGCTACCCTGGCCAAAATGCAGCAATGGGCCCCGTTGTTTGCGCCCTACCATAGCCAAGAAATCGGCCCAGGCCACGGCGGCACCGATATTGGCCCGCTAAAAGGCCAGGTGAAAGCCCTCATTGGCTACGACTGTGACGACCAGCGCTACTTCGACATCCACCACACCGCCGCCGACACCTTCGACAAGGTAAACCGACGCGAGCTGGAACTAGGCGGCGCCAGCATGGCCGCCCTCATCTACCTTATCAGCAAATATGGGCTGTAAGAAGTGGTGAAGTTGTGAGGTTATAAAGTGGTGAGCGTTAAATAAAAAGCGGATGTCATCCTGAACACAGCGAAGGACCTTCTCACGGTAGAACAAGACGTTGTTATGTTTATCGTTCACACGTGATAAGGTCCTTCGCTCTGCTCAGGATGACAGCCGTCTTATGTTATTCGAGACTCGCTACCTTAGTTCTGTTCCAGAATCTGGAACAACTCATCCAGTTTTGGGGTCAGGATGATGTCGGTACGACGGTTGAGGGCGCGGTTTTGAGGAGAATTATTGGCCACAATCGGCAAATATTTCGAGCGGCCGGAGGGCGTTACCTGGTCGGGGTTGAGGCCGTTGGTGGTGAGCAGGCGGGTGATTTCGGTGGCGCGCAGTACGCTCAGGTCCCAGTTGTCTTGCATGCCAGCAGTACCGCGGGCAATCGGCACATCGTCGGTGTGGCCTTCCACCAATACGTTCACGTCTTTGTTGCCTTGCAGTGCCGTTGCCAGCTTCTTGAGGGCGTCTTGGCCTTTGGGGTCTACCTTGGTAGAGCCTGATTTGAACAGCAATTGCTCCGAAAGCGACACGTATACTTTGCCGTTCTTGAGCTGCACCTGCAAATCATTGGCGTTGAAGCCCAGTAGGGCGTCGGCTACGCGCTGGCGCAGGCTTTGCACCCGCTGCTGCTGCTCGTCCAGCACGCGCTGCAACTCCGCAATACGGGCCTCGCGCTCCTTCAGCTGCTGCTGCGTCATGCCTAGGTTCTCGTTGAGTTGGCTCACCTGCTGATTTTTATTGAGCAAGTTGGAGCGCAATTCTTCTTCCGAACGAGCTTTCTCCTGTGCCAGTGCCTCCTTTTCGGCCTGTAATTGCTCGCGCGAGCGGGTCAGATCCTGGTTTTGCTGCTGCAAGGCAGCAATTTCTTTTTTGTTACAGCCGGGGGCAGCCAATAAGCTGCCGCCCAGAAGCGCCGTGAGGGCCAAGCGGGAAAGAGGGGAGGTCATGTAGGTACTATTCAAAAGGATAAACAAAGAATGGAGCCGGCTGCCGTTACGCTTTCCGACGTTGTTGCTTTATACGAAAAAAGCTTTGGCTGGATGAGAAGTTGTGCTATTCCTAGAAAGAAGAACTTTGGTCGGTAGGCACTGGCCGGCAATAATAGTAGGAAAATTGAATATCCGCAGAGCAGCCATTTGCTGCTACCGGCAAACAAGCATCGAGTAGCGGGTCTGCTGTTCACATTGTACCTTAGGCCTCGTTTTCGTTTCGGCATTTATATTTTGTGAGTAACCGCATTTACTTTTTGTGCTGCCAGCTGTTGCTAGGGGTAGGCGCGCTACTACCCCGGCTAGGCCAGGCGCAGCCTTCTACTACCCGCTACTGGGTACAGCTGCGCGACAAGAAAGGCGTGGAGTTCAACCCCAAGGCCTATTTTACGCCCGCGGCACTGGCTCGGCGCGTACGCCAGCAGCTGCCCCTAGCCGATAGCACCGACTACCCCGTGCGCCCGGTCTACCTGCATGCCCTGGCTGCTACCTCCGACTCGGTAACTATGGTGAGCCGCTGGCTGAACGGGGCGGTCTGCTGGGCTACGCCAGCGCAGGTGCAGGCTCTGCACCGGTTGCCGGGCGTGCGCAGCGTACTACCATTGCCGGAGCACCAGGTGCAACTAGCAACTCGTGCAGCACTGGGAGGGGCCTCTATGCAAATATCGACCACCAACCGCCAGCTGGCCCGCCGCCAGACGGAAAGCCTGGGCGCGGTGCAGCTCCGCCAGGCCCACCTCGACGGCCGGGGCCTGCGCATTGCCATCTTCGATGCGGGCTTTAATGGGGTAGACCGCCACCCGGCGTTTGAGCACCTGCGTAGCGGGCAGCGCATTGTGGCCACGTATGATTTCATCAAACGTCAACCTAATGTGTACCATGGTGCCAACCACGGCGGTGAGGTGCTGTCGTGCGTGGCAGGTGCCCTCCCCGATGGTAGCTACCTGGGCCTGGCGTCCGGCGCCGAATTCCTGTTGGCGCGCACCGAGCAGATGTTTCGGGAGCGGTATGCCGAGGAAGAAGCCTGGCTGGCTGCCGCTGAGTGGGCCGACCGCCAGGGCGCCGACATCATCAACTCTTCGCTGGGCTATACCAAGCGGCGCTACTTTCCGGAGCAGATGAACGGCCGCACCAGCCTGATTGCCCGGGCGGCCGAAATGGCGGTGCGCAAAGGCATTCTGGTAGTGAATGCCGCCGGCAACGATGGGGAAGACGAGGACTGGCGCACCATTGGCACACCCGCCGACGGCGACTCGGTGCTGACCGTGGGTGGCCTTGACCCCGATACCTATTTGCACAGCGACTTCAGTAGCTACGGTCCTGGGGCTGGGCGGCGGCTGAAGCCCAACGTGGCGGCATTCAGCACGGCCTTGGTGGCCGCGCCCGGCGGCTACGAGCGCATCGAGGGCACCTCCTTTGCCAGTCCGCTGATGGTAGGACTGGCGGCTTGCTTATGGCAGCAGCAGCGCCAACTCACGGCCATGGAGGTGTTCAGGAAGCTGGAGAAAGCAGGGGAGTTGTATCCGTACTATGATTATGCCCACGGCTACGGGCGCCCACAGATTGCGGTGTTGCTCGCGCCGGCCAGTCCGCCAGCGGCCCCCACGCCTACCTTCGATTTTGTGCGGCGCGATACGATGGTGGCCGTGGTGGTTCGGGTGGCCGCCGCTACCGTGCCTGCCCGCACGCTGCCGCTCTATGCCGACTCGGTGCGGGCCGTGACACCCGCTGTCCGCCCCAATGAGGTGCCCGCTCTGGGCAAAGAGTCGACCGTGCCTACCCCTGAGGCGCCGGCCGAGGAAGAGCCCGTGCCCGCAGAACCGCCGCGCTACCTCTACTGGCACATTGCCAACCGTCAAGGCGTGCTGCGCCGCTATGAGGTGCGCGACGTGACCCAACGGGCGGTGCTGGAAATGCCCCTGCGCCTGTTGCAGCCCGGCGATGTGCTGCGCGTGCACTATCGGGGCTCCACGCAAACGTACACTGCTGCGCCATGATGCGGATAATCAAAAGGATAGCATTGGTGGGGGGGCTGCTGGCCGGGTGGCTACCCGCCGCTCGGGCGCAACGGGTGCTGCTGCGCGCCAACGTCGCCAATGACACTACCTATGAAAACTACGGCCCCAACCGAGCCTTCTACAATCATTTCTACCTGGGCTATGCGGCCGTAGTGGGCCCCTCGGCCGGGACGGGCGCCGAGGTGGAGTATGGCCGCTCAGCGGAGCTATTTCTGGGCTTGCGCAACAAGTGGCGCCTCAGCCAAACGCTGGCCCTGGGTGCCGACCTGCGCTATAGCCGCCTAGCGTACTACCTGCGCCAGAACGACCAGAAGGTATTGCCCACCCCCGCGCAACACCACCGCGAGTACCTAGCGCTGCACCAGGCGCAGGCCGAGGGCTTTGTGCGCATCAACTACGGCCGGCGCGGCAACGCCATTGGGCGCTACGTAGACGTGGGGGGCTGGGGAGGCTGGGTGATGGGTAGCACGCACTTCTACGAGGACCGCCCCGGCCCGAATGGGGCCCGTCGGCAGCGCGTATCGGTGCGGGGACTGGAGTACGTGCGGCGCTGGTCCTATGGTGTGGGCGCCCGCGCCGGTATTGGACGCTTTGCGCTGGTGGGCCGCTACCGTTTGGCCGATACCTTTACTCCCAGCACTCAAGCGTACTACCCCGAGTTGCCTCGCTGGACGCTCGGATTGGAGTTGAGCTGGTTGTGAGCATGCCCTACGCGTGTGACCTTAACATTACCTGGTGCGTATAAGAAAGGCAGAAAAGAACGTACCCGACGGTCATTTCTGGTATAAAATTCGCGGTCGGGCGCGGTGGGTTGGCTTGCGAAGTAAGTCAGCCGCGTATCTTGCCGCATTGATTTTAATTGGCCACGGCCGCGCAATGAAAAAACTTCTCCTCTCTGGTGTCGCCGCTGCTTTGTTGTTCCAGGTTACTTCCTGCATCAATACCGAGCGCGAGGTAGGAAATTCCAAGAATGCCGACAAAGCGTATTCGCCACCTACGGAAAGCAACCGCCTCACCACCCGCAGCATCTTAAATACGGTGCGCGCCACGCATTATTTCTCCAGCGCCAAAACCAAGGATAACTTTATTCTACAATTGCAGGGCGCAAAAATTTTGAATGCGCAGGCTCGCTTCATCATCCTAACCAGCACCGGCGACACGTTGCGCAAGGAGATGATTCCGGCGATTGCGCTCATTGAAGCCCGCAATCTGGAAGATCCGCAGGCAGCTACTACCCGCGCCAAGGAAATTGCTATTCTGCAGGCCATGAACACCTTCTTTGCCGACGACCGGTTTACGCAGCCAGCCGTGCCTCGTACCGCAACCCAACCCGCTAACGTAGACGCCGAGAACTGGCGCGCCGTGAAAGCCGATACCAAAGCCGTAGGTTTCGATTACACCTCTAATACCGGCCGTGAGCGGCGCATCGCTTACGCCAAAACCCTAGGTAAGGCAGTTATCATTGCTGAGTAAGTAGTAGCAATACCCAACACGCAAAAGCCGCCCCGCATATACTGCGGGGCGGCTTTTGCATTGTAATTACAATTAAACTCCAGTGCCGCCAACGCAAACGCGGCATACCCTCCGGAGAGAATATGCCGCGCTGTACTCCAATCACCGGCTCGAAGGTAGAGTACGGTGCATGAGTGAAAGATGAAGTTAGCAGGGTTTATGAGGGATTAATCGTAAGTGAACCCTACGGCGTGTTAAGACCAATATTAGGAAGCCGGTGCTTTTGTGAGCCAGCCCAGGCTGCCACTGGCGGCACGCACCAGTTGAAAGCTACCAAACTCGCCCAGCACAGCCACCTTGGATTGTGCGGGCAGGGTATCGAGCATAGGGGCAGAAGGGAGGGGGGTAGCAAGAAGGTCGGTGGGGCGGGAGAGGCTCTCGCGGCGCAGCGGCGTGGTAGCAGGCACCACGGCGCGGGCCGCTACGTAGCCCATTTGCCCGTCGGGGCGCTGCACGCGGTACCAATCGGTTTGGCTACCTACCACTAGCAGCGGTGTATGGCGGGGTAGGGCCGCAATCTGGCCAGCTTTGCGAGCGGGACTGTATTGCAAATCAGTGCTTTTGTCCTGCACGCGCACCCACTCCCCCAGGCGCTCGGCCTTGGTACGCGGAGCAGCCGGGGTAGCGTCGGCCCGCCGGATGAAGGGGTAGGGGTCCACGGCGCCACGTCCCCCGCGGTACACGCCAAAATGAAGGTGAGGCGGCGTGGTACGAGCGTTGCCGGTGTTGCCTACCAAGCCCAGCGTATCGCCCTGGCGCACCTGCTGGCCGGGTTGCACGAGCTGTTTATCGAGGTGGGCGTAGTACAGGTGTTGGCCGTGCTCGGTATCTGCCAACCACACTACGTTGCCGCCCAGGTTGGTTACGCCGGTGCGCGTCACGTAGCCATCCACGGCAGCCACAGCGGGCGTGCCGCGCTTGGCAAAGATGTCGATGCCCTCGTGGCGGCGCTTGCCCCCGTCGCGGTCGGCGCCCCAGAAGCTGCCCACGGCCACATCGTTCTTACCCTGCACCGGGAACCCCAGCGAAGGCGCCCGCTGGATGCGCACAGTGTAGCGGCCGTCGCGCAGCAGCTCGGGCTGTACACGCAGCAGGTGCTGGCGGTCGTCTTTCACGTCGTAGCTGAACGTAAGCGCTGTAGTATCGGCCGAGGTGATGGGCTGGGGGGTAGGGCGCTCCGGATTTAACTCAAACGCATCCAGAAACACGCGGGCATCGGTGCCAGGGCTCAGCGTGAGCGTCACGCGGATGGTTTCGCCAGCGCGCACGGCGTAGCGGTACCCGGCTGCCGTGGCTTTATCGGCCCGAAAAACGCCAGATTCCTGGAAAGGTAGCGTCACGACCAACGAGTCGCGCAGGGCTTGGTCGGCGGCTTGCAGCCAGTCGCGGCCCAGGGCTGTTTCGTCGAGGCGAGTTTGATGCAGTTGCCGAGCGTAGGCTTCGTGCGGGGTGCGAGGCTGGTTGAAGATGCCTTGCAGGGTTTGTTGCTTACCGCAGGCCGCAAGAAAAAAGGTTAGTAAAGCAAAATAGAAAGGAGCACGAAGGCGAAAAAACATAGGCAGTAGTTGATTTCTATACCAAACACTAGGATGATAGAGGTAGTTCGTGCAGCATCGAGGTAGAAAAAAGCCGTCAGCAATGGGCTTTTAAGATAGTCGAGGCCCAACTTGTGCAATGAGCGAGAATAATACTGTATCATTGGTTGCTGCTCATTCTATCTCCGTTGGCGCTCTTATGTTTTCTCCTGTTCGCATCGTCGCTCTCCGCAAAAGCAAAGGTTACTCGCAGGAAGTGCTAGCCGAAGAGTCGGGCGTAAGCCTGCGTACAATCCAACGGGTGGAGCAGGGCGAAACGGTACCACGCGGCCACACCATACAGGCGCTGGCCGCCGCCCTGCAAGTGCCGCTGGAAAGCTTCCACGAAGAGCCCGCGCCAGTGGAATCCTCCGCGGCTACTGAGGTGCCAAGAGCTACCTCAATTCGGGCCGATCCGCAGTTTTTGCAATTGCTTAATCTGAGTGCGCTGAGCTTGCTGCTTTTCCCGCTGCTCAATATTCTGGTGCCACTGCTGCTGTGGCGTTCCCGCCGACACGACACGGAACACGTCGCAGAAATAGGCCGGCGGGTGGTAGGGTTTCAAGTGCTGTGGCAGGTAGGATGCTTCTTTTTGTATTTGCTGCTGGCGCTGGCGCAGGTGGTAGCCGCTTCCTACTTCCGTGGGGTAGTGCCAAGCGTTTTCATAGGAGCGTTGGTGCTGACCTATACGCTGAATGTGCTAACCGTTGGGTATTACGCCCGACAATTGCAGCTGGGGAATTTGAATATCTATCGGTATAGAGTATGAGTGTTGTTGTTGAATAACAGGTGGTTGTAGGCTATGGCGGCACAATGACGTAGAAATGACACAAGCGTGAACGGGCAAGGCTAGTAGGTTCGAATCAGAAAATCACCTCAGCCCCATACCGTATGCGTCCGCTTACCAAAGTGCTTCTCGCCGTACTGCTGCTGCTCCTACTCTCTGCCGTAGGCGGCTATTTCTACGCTCGTAAGAAGTTCGAGCCACCCGTTAATCAACTGGTCGTGACGAAGCTACCAGCCACCTGTACGTTCTCGTGGCTGGCTGATACCAGCGCTGGCCGGATTACGCCGCATGCCGCATTGCTCGTGCCTGTAACCCTACCTGGCTGCCCGCGCACATGCTACCTGCAATTTGATACCGGCGCTCCATATTCGATACTATACGCCAAGCCGATGGTGGCCCTACAAAGGCAGTATCCTGCTATGCGCACTGCTATCCAACCGGCTACCACATCCGCGCAAAACGTCCATTTTGCGCTAGGTCAAGGTCAGGTGCAAGCGCGTGAGATGCGGGTACTACCTTATGGAACTGCCCAGCTACCCGATAGCGCTACCCCATTTGTCATTGGTACGCTGGGAACCGATGTTTTGGAAGGTCGTGCCTTGGTGCTTGATTACGCCCACCACCGTTTTACGCTGAGTAACGTGGTACCTGACAGCCTCGCGCGCCAAGCGGCCTTCGTGCCCCTGTCGTTCAAAAGTCGCCGGTTACTGGTAGAGGCGGCTATAGCGGGCAAGGATCGGCAACTGCTTTTCGATTCGGGCAGCAGCGCGTTTGCCTTGCTTACTTCCAAGTCGGAATGGCACAAAATGGCCGAGCCCGCCGCCGCCGTTCAGACCATTAACGTCAACTCCTGGGGTAGTACGCTCACGTCGTATACCACTGCCACGGCGGCTCGGCTGCAGCTTGGGGGTGCCGCGCTACCCTTGCAAACAGTCACCTATATAGAAGGGATGAGTTGGTGGCAGCAGTTGCTGATGCAAACGTCGGGTATGAGTGGAATGCTTGGAAACGAGCCGTTTGCGGAACAACTGGTTGTGTTTGATGTAAGAGGTGGGCGGTTTGGAGTTGTTACGAAATGAGTAAGTAAGTTCACCCAAAAAGAGCAATGGCGTATACCGCTATTTGCACCGCTTCTTCCCTTCCTTATGCAGCTTATCGAATGCCCCCGCGACGCCATGCAAGGCCTAGCCGACTTCATCCCCACAGCCACTAAAACGGCCTACCTCAACCAGTTGCTGCGGGTAGGCTTCACGGCCCTGGACTTCGGCAGCTTTGTGTCAGCCAAGGCTATTCCGCAGCTGCGCGACACGGCCGAGGTGTTGGCTGGCCTCGATACCGGCAACTCGCCCACCGAGCTGCTCGCTATTGTGGCCAACCTGCGCGGGGCCGAAACGGCGGCCAGCTTCGCCGAAATTGCCTACCTCGGTTTTCCGCTTTCTCTATCCGAAACCTTCCAGCGGCGCAATACCAACAAAACCATTGCCGAGGCGCTGGAAGAGGTAGTGCAGATGCAGGCGCTGTGTGAGCGAACAGCTAAAACGCTGGTCGTATACCTGTCGATGGGCTTTGGCAACCCCTACGGCGAGGCGTGGCACCCTGATATTGTGGCAGAGTTCACGCGTAAGCTGGCAGTACTGGGCGTGCGCATCGTGGCCCTGTCGGATACCATTGGGGTGAGTACGGCAGCTACTATCACGCCCTTGTTTGAAACCCTGATTCCGGCTTTCCCCGACATCACCTTCGGGGCGCACCTGCACACCACGCCTGATGCCTGGCAAGAGAAAGTAGCCGCCGCCTACCACGCCGGCTGCCGCCGCTTCGATGGGGCGCTGGGCGGCTACGGCGGCTGCCCCATGGCCACCGACGAGCTAACCGGTAACATGCCCACCGAGCACTTGGTAGCCTACCTGCAAGCCCAGGGCGAAGCGTTGGAACTGGATATGCAGGCCTTCCGAGAAGCTCAAATAGCGGCCAGGCAAGTATTTTAAGTAGGCTATATTGATTGTCAGGTAATAGTCGTTAGTTGTGAGGTATTGAATTGATTCACAACTACCTAGCGTGCTATGCTGATGTATCGGATTCTATTGCTTGCTGTAGTATGTGCTTTGTTAGTCAGTACTAGCAGCTACGCCCAGCGGCGGGAAGCGCTATTGATTAACAACAGCGCAACGGATAAAATCTGGCCTCATTACCGTAACATTCTACACAAAGACAAAGGTGGTCCGGTGAAGCCCGGCGACACCTTGCGCATCCAGTTTGACGAGAACTCCTACTTGCCAACAACTGTTCATTTCGCCCGGGAAATACATAACCTGGTAGAGCAGCCCGCGCTGTTGGTATTGCCCGGTGATGTTATTACGATTCGTCACAATGAAGCCGCCGTAACGTACGACTTTACTGGCCGCTACCCGGCAGAGTTGCGCTTTTTCGAACAACTCTGGCGCAGTTCATTCAGCTTGAGTAATTGGGCTTTTCTGGACGATAAAACGACGCTAGAGATGCCCGCCACGCTGGAAGAATTTATGGCGCACTGGCAGCGCCTACGCCTTACCGGCGACAGCCTCAGAGTGGCGGTGCGCACTACACCGGGCATCCGGCCAGCTATGGCGGAGGCACTGGAGAGGGAATTGCGTTTGCAAAAAGTTGCCTACCTGCTCGGGGGTGTCTGGTACCATAATCTATATAATACCCAGCCCTTCATTCCACGCAGTGTACGGCTGATGCGGGATACGCTGAAATTGAATTTGGTAACTTCGTTTCCAGCTGTTTATCAGGACTCGGTGCGGGCGCAGCTGCGGCTTTTGAGGAGTATGCAACTGCTACCGCCAACGGCGTCGCCGAAACGGTTGGAAACGTTAGACAGAATGGCTGCCTACCTAACGATGCTGCAAAATCGACCGGCTTCTACCAGTGTGCAGTATGCCGTAGCCAAGCAGGAATACACTGGTTTAGAGCGAGAGTGGGTATGCTACGCATTGCTGGAAGAAGCGCAGTTTATGCACCGCCCCATCGGGACGCAACTCAAAGACTACCGCACCTGGGTAATGCCAGAAAGCCGTTTCGTACGCAGCCTCACCCACCAGGACCAATTCACGCTGGTGATGCCCAACCAGCAAATGGCAACTACCGACACCCTCGTAGCCCCCGACGGTTCCCGCCAGACCCTGGCCGCGCTGCTGGCCCGGCACCGGGGTAAAGTTATCTACCTCGATCTGTGGGCTAGCTGGTGCGCGCCCTGTATCATGGAAATGCCTGCCACGGCAGCGTTGCATCGACATTACCAAGGGAAACCAGTAGTGGTTATCCAGCTTTCTATTGATAAGGACAAGCAGGCGTGGCAGCAGGCCAGTAAGGAGTTTTTAGCGGGTGTGCGGGAGCAGTATCATTTCGTCAGCCCTACCACGGCTGGCTTCCTGAAACGCTTCACCGTCAACAGTATTCCGCGCTATGTGCTGCTCGACAAATACGGTATCGTGCGCTACGCCGACGCCCTGCGCCCCGACGACCCCGAGCTGAAGCCGCTGATTGCTGATTTGCTGGCGCGGTAAGGCACTAAGGTATATATGGGTTGAATAGGGTAGGAAGCTTTTTCTGGAAAGGACGCCTACCTTTGCCAGACCATATTGCTTTTGGTCCATGGCTGGCATCCCGTCCGGCCTACCCCTCCTTCGTTTGCATTCTACCCCATGCCTACCCCCACCGCCGTCGACCTGTTCATTCCTTGCTTCGTTGACCAACTGTTTCCTGCCACGGCAATGAATATGGTGAAGGTGCTAGAGGCCGTGGGCTGCGAGGTGCACTACAATAGCAACCAAACCTGCTGCGGGCAGCCGGCCTACAACGCGGGCTTCAAGGCCGAAAGCTGCGAGGTGGCTACCAAGTTTCTGAAGGATTTTCCCAACGAGCCGGGCCGCTACGTGGTCAGCCCATCGGCTTCGTGCGTGGGCATGGTGCGCAATACCTACGCCGAGCTATTCGACGGCACGCCTCGGCAAACCCAGCACTACGGCCTGCAACGGCGCGTATTCGAGCTGACGGAGTTTTTGGTAGACGTACTGGGTATCAATACCATCCCCGGTGCCGCCCTACCCGGCCAGTACACCTACCACGACTCCTGCTCGGCTCTGCGGGAATGTGGTATAAAGGAAGCGCCGCGCCAGCTACTGGATAATGTGCAGGGCCTCACGCGCCTGGAAATGGCCGAGGCTGAAACCTGCTGTGGGTTTGGGGGCACATTTGCCGTCAAGTTTCAGGCAATTTCCGTGGCCATGGCCGAGCAGAAGGTAGAGCACGCCCTGGCCACCGGCGCCGACTACCTTATTAGCACCGATACCAGCTGCCTGATGCACCTCGACGCTTACATCCGCCGCGAGAAAAGCCCCATCAAGACCTTACATATAGCCGATGTGCTGGCTAGTGGCTGGTAGACCACGGATTAGCTCGCATTTTAACGTATTTCACTGATTTTGTGGACGATCTAAAACGTGTGTCATCCTGAGCAGAGCGAAGGACCTTCTCACGGTAGAACGAGTCGTTAGTGCGCTTGTCTTGCAAACGTGAGAAGGTCCTTCGCTCCGCTCAGGATGACAGCTGTTTTGCCCACTAGTACTAAAAATGCGTTTTTGTCTACTCTGCAGCTACTGCTTGCATTTTCTGCGTCAGCAGGGTAATACGCTCCTGTAGGCTCTCCGATGCTTCTATTAAGGGTAGGCGCACGGTGGCTGAGCACAGGCCCTGGGCTGCCAGAGCCGTTTTCACGCCCACGGGGTTGCCTTCCTCGTACATCAGCGGGTTCAGCGGCACGAAATCATACAGCAGCTGGCTGGCCTGGGCGAAGTTGCCGGCTAGGGCGTGGCGAGTCATGTCGGAGAAAGCACGGGGGAAGGCGTTAGCCAGCACCGAAATGATACCTACAGCGCCAAAGCTGACGAGCGAAGTCGTCATCATGTCGTCGCCCGAAATCAGCAGAAAGTCATCGGGCTTACCGGCGGCAATGGCAATGCACTGCTCCAGGTTGCCGCTGGCTTCTTTGATGCCGATGATATTGGGGTGCTGGGCCAGGTGCAGGGTAGTGGCAGCCGTGAGGTTGGAGCCCGTGCGGCCAGGCACATTATACAGGATGAGGGGTAGGGGCGAGGCATCGGCTAGGGCTTGGTAGTGCGCCACAATACCAGCCTGCGAAGGCCGGTTGTAGTAGGGCGAGGCCGACAGTATGGCTACTACGCCGGTAAGGTCTGTGGTGCGCAGGGCATGAACTACGGCTTCCGTGTGGTTGCCACCCAGGCCAAAAACCAGCGGCACGCGACCCGCTACTTGTTCTTGCGCTACGCGCAAAATTTCTGCTCGCTCCTCCGCAGAGAGGGTAGGAGATTCGGCCGTGGTGCCGTTAATTACCAGATAATCAACGCCTCCATCCAGGGTAAAGTCAATTAGACGGCGCAGCGCGGGGTAGTCCACGGCATGGTTTGCAGTAGGCAAAAAAGGCGTGACGAGTGCGACACCCGTACCACGGAGTTGATTCATGAGAAAGAAAGCAGTTGATTTGCAATGGAGCTACTCCAGCGAAAGTACAATGTATAGGTATGTGCAGCTGGAGCAACGTTATCCGCTAATTATTTTCAAAAATACCCATTTTCTGAGAGCCTAGTACTCTCAGGTGACTATGTATCTATTTCGTACTGCTTTGCTGGCCGCTGGGCTGGCCTCATTGGCCGCGCTGCCTGCCTGCGATATCAAATCTGCTACTGCTTCTGAAACTGATGTTCCCGCTGCTTCGGCTACCGATTCGGTCACTGTAGCAGTGCCTGTGGAAGCCCCGGCTCCCCCCACGCCGGCCAGCATTCCGGTGGCCGCTATGGCCAGTGCGGCGGAGATTTACGCCCGGCCGCAAGTGCCTATTCTGTGCTACCATCAGATCCGCGACTGGCGTCCGCGCGACTCCAAATCGGCTAAGGATTACATCGTGCCGGTAGATGCGTTCAAGAAGCAGATGCAGATGCTGGCCGACTCGGGCTACCACACCATCCTACCTGATCAGCTCTACGCCTACCTTGCCACGGGCGCGCCGCTACCCCCCAAGCCCATCATGCTCACCTTCGACGACACGGACCTCGACCAGTTCACCGTAGCCCGCCCCGAGCTGGAAAAGCATGGTTTCAAGGCCGTGTATTTTGTGATGACCGTGAGCCTGGGCCGTCCCAAGTACATGAGCAAAGCCCAAGTGAAACAGCTAGCCGACGAAGGCAACGTTATCGGTTCGCACACTTGGGACCATCATAACGTGAAGAAATACCAGGGTCAGGATTGGGTGACGCAGATCGAAAAGCCGACCAAAACCCTAGAGGAAATCACAGGGCAGAAGATTACGTATTTCGCCTACCCCTTCGGCCTGTGGAACCCCGAAGCTATTCCGGAGCTGAAGAAGCGCGGGTTTGTGGCAGCCTTCGCTCTGGCCGAAAAGCGCGACCAGCAAGACCCGCTGTTTACCATTCGTCGCATTATTGCCAGTGGCTACTGGAGCCCACGCACCCTGCATAACAGCATGGTGAACAGCTTTTAAGTATTCGTGTTAAATAAACGTATCATAGCACGTCCTGCTGAGCTTGTCGAAGCATCTCGCCCACAATCATTCAACGATACAAGCGAGATACTTCGACAAGCTCAGCAGGACGTGCTATTGTTATGTGCTATTTCCGGCTGAACACCTTATTCAGAAAGGCCACCGTGTAGTCCAGGGTAGGCGAAAACCAGGGGTTGAACAACGGAAACGGGTGCGGCGCGTCGGGGAAGGTGTGTACCTCGTGGTAGATATTGAACTGGCTGAGCTGCCGCATCATGTCGTCGCGGCCGGCGTGCATGCGGTCTACGGAGCTGTTCAGGAACAGGGTAGGCGGCGTGTGTGGCCCCACGTACGTCAGGGCTGAGGCCTGGCGCCACAAATCGGGCCGCTCGGTTTTGGGGCTGCCAAACCAATACGTGGCCGCTGAAGTGCTTTTCCGGTCGTCGCCCTCACCCGATTCGGGATGAATGAAGGCCAGAATGCCGTCTACGTCTACAATGGCCTGCACTTGGCTGGAGTAGCCTATGTTGCAGGCCAACGAGTCGAAACGAGTTTCCTCATTGGTAGTGCCGACAAGCGCCGCCAACTGACCACCTGCCGAGAAGCCCCACGTAGCAATCTGCTTAGGATTTATGCGGTACGTCCGCGCATTGGCCCGCATCCACCGTACGGCCGCTTTCAGATCCTGCACGGCGGCGGGGTAGGGCGCTTCGGTACTCAGCCGGTACTCGGCCGTGACGGCCACGAAGCCGCGGGCCGCCAGCTGTTGGGCCATGGGCACGTGCTGACTCCGGTCGCCGGAGCGCCACCCGCCCCCATGAATCAGCAGCACGGCCGGGTAGCCGCCCTGGCGCCGGGCTTTGGGGTAAAACACATCGAGCTGCAACGCCCGCCCACTGGCCGTGCAGTATGGCACGTTCATCCGCGAGCGAATAATTGTCGGCACCGCCGGCCGGGCCAGCGTGATGGATGGGTCCGTTTTGCGGGCTTTGGCCAGGGCGCTGTACACCGTGAACGAGGTGTCGCGAGCCGGGGTAGGCGTCTGTGCTAGGCCTGGGTAGCAGCTGGCGAAAGTCAGCGCCAACACCCAGCCACAGCGTATGCAGAAAGGATAGTTCATCCGGCTATTCTGTGGGCAAACCAGCTGCTTTCAAATCCTTGAAACCACCAGCATTGTCTACCTTAGTAAAGCCATTTTCTGCCATAAGCTTAGCCGTTTTGCCGCTGCGGTTGCCAGAAGCACAGTACAGCACGTAGGTTTTGGACTTGTCGAGCTGGGCAATTCGGTCGTTGAAGTCCGACGCTTTGAAGTCGATATTGCGGGCACCGGCTAGGTGGCCGTCGGCGTACTCCTCGGGCGTGCGTACGTCTAGCAGCACCACATCGGGCTTTTGCAGCAGCGCGGCGGTTTCGGTGGGCGTGACGGAGGTATTAGAGGAGCAGGAAAGCTGTGTGAAGGCGAGTGCGCCGGCAAAAGTCAGTAATAGGAAACGAGACATGGTGGGTAGGAAAAGGCGTTTGTGAAGCGGAACAGGGGAATTGTCCGAACGTCCTGCTGAGCGGAGTCGAAGCATCTCGCGTGGTGACGAAAGATAGTATCTCACCGTTAGCACGCGAGAAGCTTCGACTCCGCTCAGCAGGACGTTCTGTCGACTTTCTGGATAGCCCCAACGTCAGCAACGATAAGACATACTACATGCATCTCTACGAAAATAACGAGGCCTGACCTCCTTGTGGTGGGGTAGGCGCAGTGAGGTCGTCCAGAGCAGAATCGGCGGCAGCTTCAGCCTCGGAGTCGGGGAGGGTAGTGGCATCCGGGAGCATGGCTAGCAGATCGGTTTCCGAAATAATTGGCACCTTCAGCTCCGTGGCCTTTTCGCGCTTGGCGGGACCCATCTTGTCGCCGGCTACCAGGTAGCTCAGCTTCTTGCTGATGCTGCCCGTTACCTTGCCGCCGTGCTGCTGGATGAGCTGTTGCAACTCCTCGCGGCTGTGCTGCTCAAACACACCCGACAGCACGAAGGTTTGTCCGGCTAGTCGGTCGCTCTGAGCCTTAGGGGCCTCGCCGGTGAGGGCTAGTTGCACGCCCGCTGCCCGCAAACGCTCCACCATCTCGCGATTCTGCGGCTCCTGAAACCACGCCGCTACCGATACGGCAATGACGCCGCCTACCTCTGGCACGGCGGCCAGCGTCTCGGCCGTAGCAGCTTCCAGCGCCTTCACCGTGCGGTAGTGCGCGGCCAGCTTCTCGGCTACGGTTTCGCCCACATAGCGAATGCCCAAACCAAACAACACTCGATCGAATGGCACCTGCTTGCTGGCCTCCAGACCCGCTACCAGGCGCTGCACCGATTTTTCACCCATGCGCTCGAGCTGAGCGAGTTCGGCGGCCTTGCCGGGCAGGTCGTATAGGCTCGCGGCGTCCGTCACCAGCCCCAGGTCAAAGAAGCGGCCCACAGTTTCGGCGCCCAAACCGTCAATATCCAAGGCCTTGCGCGACACAAAGTGCTCCAGTTTGGCTTTGAGTTGGGGCGGGCAGCCCCGGTCGTTGGGGCAGCGGAAGTGCGCCTCACCCTCGG